>NZ_JBEZHS010000015.1:0-218407 GCF_040650695.1 Amycolatopsis sp. NPDC048633 | reverse complement strand
GCCCCCCCCCCGGTGAGCTCGCGCCCGGGGGCGCCCCCTATTACCTCGTGGGGGCGCGGCTCACCCCCGAATGAGTCATTCGCGACCCTCCGCCGGGAGGCGAGCCGGTGCCGCCGATCCGCCGGTTAGGGTGATCGCATGCCTCGTGTTGCCGCGATCGACTGTGGGACCAACTCCATCCGCCTGCTCGTCGCCGAGCTGACGCCGCGTCACGACGGCACGGTCGACCTGCGCGACCTGCACCGCGAGATGCGGATCGTCCGGCTCGGCCAGGGCGTCGACGCCACCGGCGAGCTGGCCCCCGAGGCGCTGGAGCGGACCAAAGCCGCGCTCGCCGACTACACGGTCGCCGCCCGGCGCAAGGGCGTCGAGAAGGTGCGCATGGTCGCCACCTCCGCCACCCGCGACGCGAAGAACCGCGACGACTTCTTCCGCATGACGCGCGAGACCCTCGGCGTCGAGGCCGAGGTGATCACCGGCGACGAGGAGGCCCGGCTCAGCTTCACCGGCGCGGTCGGCGAGCAGGACCCGGACGACGGCCCGTTCGTCGTGGCCGACGTCGGCGGCGGCTCGACCGAGCTCGTCCTGGGCACGTGGGACGGCCGCAAGGCCGAGGTGATCGCGGCGAAGTCGGTCGACATCGGCTGCGTCCGGATCACCGAGCGCGCGCTGAAGAGCGACCCGCCGACCGCCGAAGAGATCGCCGCCGCCCGCGACCTGGCCGGCAAGGTCCTCACCGACGCGTTCGACGTCGTCGACGTCGCCCGCGCTCGCACGTGGATGGGCGTCGCCGGGACGGTGACCACGCTTTCGGCGATCGCGCTCGGGCTGCCGGAGTACGACAGCGACCGCGTCCACCTGTCGAAGCTCGGTCCGGCCGACATCGACCGGCTCGCGACGAAGCTGCTGGCCGAGAGCCACGCCACCCGCGCGGCGAACCCGGTGATCCACCCGGGCCGCGTCGACGTGATCGCCGGCGGCGCCGTGGTGGTCCAGACCCTCGCCGAGCAGCTCGCGGCCCGCGGCGGCCCGACCGAGCTGGTGGTCAGCGAGCACGACATCCTGGACGGGATCGCCCTGTCGCTCGCCTGATCCATCTTGGACGGGCACCGCACCCCGGTCCCGGCGGTGCGCCCGATCGCGCGCGTCCGGTTCTGGCCACCGCGGGCCCTTGACAAGCTCTCCACCGGCCCTTTCGGACATCCGAAAGGGCTTGTGCCGCAACGGGAATCCATCGCCAACCCTCGGTGAGCGGGTGATGACCACGCGTCCGCGCTAGGCCGTCCGGAGTACCCGAATTCCTACCTTGGTTGTGCTCCAACCAGGTGGTCCTGACGGTCGTCACTGATTTGCAACACCGCAGTCCTGTGATCGCCTTCACCGCCCCCGATAGCGTGCGTCTCACCTTTCGGACAGACGGAGATGGAGGGGATCATGCGTCGTTCGCGCAGGTTCTGGGGACCCACGGTGGTGATGACCTCGCTGGCGCTCGTGCTGGCCGCATGCGGCGGCGGTTCGGGCAGCTCCACGGGTGCCGGCGAGACGAACCCTGACGGCGCCGTCAGCGTCTACGGCACCGAGCCGCAGAACGCGCTGGTCCCGACGAACATCAACGACCTCGGCGGCACCAAGGCCATTCAGGTCATGTTCGCGACGCTGGTCGGCTTCAAGGGTGCGGACGCCAAGCCGTTCAACCTGATGGCCGACTCGATCACGACGACCGACTCCAAGGTCTACGACATCAAGATCAAGCAGGGCTGGAAGTTCCACGACGGCACCGAGGTGAAGGCGCACAACTTCATCGACGCCTGGAACTACGGCGCCTACGCCCCGAACGGGCAGCTCAACACCGACTTCTACTCGAACATCCAGGGGTACAAGGACGTCCACCCCGCGGACGAGAACGCCAAGCCGACCACGGACAAGATGTCCGGCCTGGTGCAGAAGGGCGACTACGAGTTCCAGGTCACCCTCGACACGCCGTTCTCGGTGTTCGACATCAAGGTCGGCTACCAGGCGTTCGCGCCGCTGCCCGACGTGTTCTTCAAGGACCCCAAGGGCTTCGAGCAGCACCCGGTCGGCAACGGCCCGATGAAGTTCGTCTCGCGGACGCCGAACCAGGACATCAAGCTCACCCGCAACGACGACTACAAGGGTGACGACAAGGTCCACTTCAAGGACCTCGACATCAAGATCTACTCCAGCCAGGAGACGGCCTACCAGGACCTGCTGAGCGGGCGGCTCGACTTCATGGAGGCGCTGCCGCCGTCGGCCGTCGCGGGCGGCAAGTACAAGGCCGACCTCGGCGACCGCCTGGTCACCGGCCACCTGCTCGGGATCAGCACCATCGCCCTGCCGTACTACGTGCCGGGCTACGACAACCTCGAGCTGCGCAAGGCCATCTCGATGTCGATCGACCGGGCGCAGATCACCAAGACCGTCATGAACGACACGTACGTGCCGGCCGACGGCTACATCTCGCAGGGCATCCCCGGTGCCCGGCCGGGCGTCTGCGAGTTCTGCAAGTTCGACCCGGCGGCGGCCAAGGAGGCCTTCGCGAAGTCCGGCTACAAGGGCAAGCTGACCATCGCGTCCAACGCGGACGGTGGCCGCAAGGAACCGCTGGTCGCGGCGTGCAACAGCATCAAGAACACCCTCGGCGTCGAGTGCGACTTCGTGCCGGCCACCGACTTCGGCCAGTGGCGCAGCATCGTCACCGGGCACAAGCTCACCGGCATGGGCCGGTCGGACTGGTCGGCGGACTACCCGTCCATCGAGGACTTCCTCAACCCGATCTACAAGACCGGCGGCTCCTCGAACGACTCGACGTACTCGAACCCGAAGGTCGACGCGCTCCTCGCCCAGGCGGACGCCACCGCCGACAAGGACGCCGCGGTCAAGCTGTACCAGCAGGCCGAGGACCTGATCGCGAAGGACCTGCCGTCGATCCCGACGTGGGACGAGAAGGGCGTCGCGGCGAAGTCGAAGAACCTGAAGTCCGCGGCGCTGGACTTCCGCCGCATGCCGGACTTCCCGTCCATCGAGGTCCTGAAGAAGTAGTGACGCGCTGATCTGCCGTTACCACCACCACGGCGTCGTGGGCGGGAGCACCTTCCCGCCCACGACGCCCGGCGCGCACTAGGAACCCGTCATGATCCGCTATGTCCTCCGGCGGCTGCTCCAGCTGATCCCGGTGTTCTTCGGCACCACCTTCCTCATCTACGTCCTGGTCTGGGCCGTGCCCGGCGACCCGTTCTCCGGCAAGTGCGGCCAGACCGCCTGCCCGCCGGCCTACATCGCCCAGATGACCGAGAAGTTCCACCTGGACGACAACCTCTTCGTGCAGTACTTCAAGTACCTCGGGAGCCTGTTCACCGGCGACTGGGGCGAGACCTTCAACGGCACCTCGGTCGGCGAGCTGATCGCCACGTCGTACCCGATCACGCTGCGCCTGGCCGTGATCGCGGTGGTCATCGAGGCCCTCATCGGGCTCACCGCCGGCGTGCTGACCGGCCTGCGCGGCAAGGGTTTCCTCGACAACCTCGTGCTGGTCTCGACCACGTTCCTGATCTCGCTGCCGGTGTTCGTCACCGCGATCGTGCTGCAGCTCGCGCTGGGCAGCAACGGCCTCGGCCTGATCGAGGCGAGCGTGTCCGACAACCCCAGCGTCGGCGAGCTCATCGTGCCCGGCATCGCGCTCGGCAGCCTGTCGATGGCCTACGTGGCGCGGCTGGCGAGAACGAGCATCGCCGAAAACCGCCGCGCCGACTACGTGCGCACGGCGATCGCGAAAGGCCAGCCGAACAGCCGCGTCGTCGGCGTCCACCTGCTCCGCAACTCGGTGATCCCGGTGCTCACCTTCCTCGGTACCGACCTGGGCGCACTGATGGGCGGCGCGATCGTCACCGAGGGCGTGTTCAACATCAACGGCCTGGGCGGGCTCATCTTCCGCGGCATCCAGAACCGGGAGAGCGCGACCGTCGTCGGCGTGGTCGTCCTGCTGGTGCTGGTGTACCTGCTGATGAGCCTGATCGTCGACCTGCTCTACGCCGTTCTCGACCCGAGGATCCGCTATGACTGACCCGAACCTGGTGGGTGGCGGCGGGGCCGACGCGGCCGAGCTGTCCCGCGTCGACGACTCCGCGACCAGCCCGCAGAAACCCCGCAGCCTCTGGAGTGACGCGTGGCGCCAGCTGCGGCGCAAGCCCGCGGTCGTCGCCTCCGCCGTGATCATCCTGCTGATCGTCCTGATCGCCGTCGCGCCCGGCCTGTTCAGCTCGCGCGACGCGGGCTTCAGCGACCTGGGGCACGCCAACGAAGGCCCGTCCGCGGAGGCCTGGTTCGGCTACGACAACCAGGGTGCCGACGTGTACGCCCGCACGATCTACGGGACGCGCGCGTCCTTGCTGGTCGGGGTGTTCTCGACGCTGCTGACCGTCCTGTTCGGCTCGCTGGTGGGCATCATCGCCGGCTACTACGGGCGGTTCATCGACAGCCTGCTGTCGCGCTTCGGCGACATCTTCGCCGGCCTGCCGTTCGTGCTCGGCGCGATCGTCATCCTGACGACGTTCAACGCGCCCGGCACCAGCCCCGGCGCGGTCACGATCATCGTCCAGGTCGTCTGCTCCATCGCGGTGCTGAGCTGGCCGGTGGCGATGCGGATCATGCGCTCGGCGACGCTGGTGGCCAAGCAGCTCGACTACGTCAAGGCCGCGCGCGGCCTCGGCGCGAGCACGCCGCGGATCATCTTCCGGCACCTGCTGCCCAACACGATCGCGCCGGTGCTCGTGTACGCCACCATCGCGCTCGGCGCGTTCATCGGCGCCGAGGCGACGCTGGCCTACCTCGGCATCGGCGTGCGCGCGCCGGTGATCTCGTGGGGCGTGATGATCAGCGACTCGCGGGACTACTTCCGCAGTGACCCGCACATGCTGCTGTTCCCCGGTGCCTTCGTCACCCTGACCGTGCTGGCCTTCGTGATGCTGGGTGACGGCATCCGCGACGCGCTCGATCCGAAGTCGAGGTAGATCCCCTTGTCCGACAACGAACTCCTGCTCGAAGTAGAGGATCTGCACGTCGAGTTCCGCACCTCCGACGGCGTCGCCAACGTGCTCAACGGCGTCGGCTATTCGGTGCACGCCGGGGAGACCCTGGCAGTGCTCGGCGAGTCCGGCTCCGGCAAGAGCGTCACGGCGCAGACCGTGATGGGCATCCTCGACATGCCGCCCGGGGTGATCACCGGCGGCGCCGTGCGCTGGCGCGGCGAAGACCTGCTGACGGCGTCCGAGGACCGGCGTCGCGAGGTGCGCGGCAGCGAGATCGCGATGATCTTCCAGGACGCGCTGTCCGCGCTGAACCCGGTGTTCACCGTCGGCTTCCAGATCGAAGAGCAGCTCACCGTGCGGCTCGGGATGTCCAAGAAGGACGCCCGCAAACGCGCGATCGAGCTGCTCGACATCGTGCGCATCCCGGCCGCGGCCCGGCGGATCAAGGACTACCCGCACCAGTTCTCCGGCGGCATGCGCCAGCGCGCGATGATCGCGATGTCCCTCGCGCTGGACCCGGACCTGCTCATCGCCGACGAGCCGACCACCGCCCTCGACGTCACCGTGCAGGCCCAGATCATGGACCTGCTGGCGGAAATCCAGGCGGAACGGAAGATGGGGCTCGTGCTCATCACCCACGACCTGGCGGTGGTGGCCGAAGTCGCCGACCGGATCGCGGTGATGTACGCGGGCCGGATCGTCGAACAGGCCGACGTCGTCGAGCTGTTCCGCGCGCCGGGCCACCCCTACACCGCCGCGCTGATGGACTCCCTGCCCCGGCTCGACCTCAAAGGACAGACGCTGGAAACCATCAAGGGCCTGCCGCCGAGCCTGCTCGACATCCCGCCGGGCTGCGCGTTCCACCCCCGGTGCAAGCGGGCCGAAGCCAAGTGCAGCGTGGACGTCCCGCCACCGCTCGGGATCGGCTTCGGCCGGACCAGCGCGTGCCACTTCGCCGAAGAGGTGGTGAACTCCCGTGCCTGAACCCATTCTCTCGGTCAGTGACCTGAAGAAGTACTTCCCGGTCCGCACCGGCATCCTGTTCAAGCGCACGATCGGCCAGGTCAAGGCGGTCGACGGCGTCTCGTTCGACCTGATGCCCGGCGAGACGCTCGGCGTGGTCGGCGAGTCCGGCTGCGGCAAGTCGACCCTCGCCCAGGTGCTGATGCGGCTGGAGGAGCCGACCGGCGGCAGCGCGAAGTTCGAGGGCCGCGACATCTTTTCCATGCGCGGCACCGAACTGCGGAAACTGCGGCGCGAGATCCAGATCGTGCTGCAGGACCCGTACACCTCGCTGAACCCGCGGATGACCGTCGGCGACATCGTCGGCGAGCCGTTCGAGATCCACTCCGACGTCGCGCCGAAGGGCTCGCGGGCGAAGAAGGTGCAGGAGCTGCTGGAGGTGGTCGGGCTCAACCCCGAGCACCTCAACCGCTACCCGCACCAGTTCTCCGGCGGGCAGCGCCAGCGCATCGGCATCGCGCGGGCGCTCGCGCTGCGGCCCAAGGTGATCATCTGCGACGAGCCGGTGTCCGCGTTGGACGTCTCGATCCAGGCGCAGGTGATGAACCTCCTCGGCGACCTGCAGGGCGAGTTCGGACTGTCCTACGTGTTCATCGCGCACGACCTTTCCGTGGTGCGCCACCTGTCCAACCGGGTCGCGGTGATGTACCTCGGCAAGATCGTGGAGATCGGCACCGACGAGGAGATCTACGAGCGACCGTCCCACCCGTACACCCAGGCGCTGCTGTCCGCGGTGCCGGTGGCGGACCCGGCCGTGCGCGGGCAGCGGCAGATCATCCGGCTCGAAGGCGACGTCCCGAGTCCCCTGGATCCCCCGTCCGGCTGCCGGTTCCGCACCCGGTGCTGGAAGGCGCAGGACATCTGCGCTTCGGAGGTGCCGGAGCTGGTGCCGCGGACGGACGGCCACTTGTCAGCTTGTCACTTCGCGGAGCAGAAGTCGGTTGTTCCGTAACGTACGTTTGGCCGTTGTAACCACAATGTCCGATCTATACGGTGCAGGAACCGCTTTCCCGAGGAGGAGAATCGTGAAGAGACCCAGGCTTCTCGCCGCGGCCATGGCCGTCCCGCTGTTCGGGGCGATCTCGGCCGTCGCGGTCCCGGTCGCGTCGGCGCAGCCCGCGCTGTCCGGCCCGGCCACCGAATTCACCGTGCTCGCCAAGGACACCCAGAGCATCGGCACCGCCCAGCAGGCGATCCGCGCCGCGGGTGGCACGGTGCTGGAGACGAACACCGCCGTCGGTCTCATCAAGGCCAGCGCCCCGGCCACCGGGTTCGGCGAGCGCGTCTCGACGAACCGGGCCGTGTTCGGCGCGGCCAAGGCCCAGGTCATCGGCTCGGTGCCGAAGGACGGCAAGAAGGCCAAGAACAACACCGTCGAAAAGGAAGGCCGCGGCACGGCCAAGGGGAACGCCGCCGCGAAGAAGGCCGCCGGACTGGACCCGCTGGACGACCAGCTCTGGGGCCTCAAGTCCGTCCGTTCGGACCTTTCCCGCACCAAGCAGCCGGGCAGCAAGCAGGTCAAGGTCGGCGTCATCGACACCGGCGTCGACGGCACCCACCCGGACATCGCGCCGAACTTCGACGCGGCCGACTCGCGCAACTTCGTCAAGGACATCCCGTTCGACGTCAACGGCGTCGAGGTCGACGGCCCGTGCGAGTTCCGCGGCTGCGTCGACCCGGCCAACCACGACGACGGCGGGCACGGCACGCACGTCGCCGGCACCATCGCCGCCGCGGCCAACGGCTTCGGCGTCTCCGGTGTCGCGCCGAACGTGACGCTGGTGAACATCCGCGCCGGCCAGGACTCGGGCTACTTCTTCCTGCAGCCGACGGTCGACGCGCTGACCTACGCCGGCGACGCGGGCATCGACGTGGTCAACATGAGCTTCTACACGGACCCGTGGCTGTACAACTGTGCCGCGAACCCGGCCGACTCGGCCGCGGAACAGGCCGAGCAGCGCACGATCATCGAGGCGACCCAGCGCGCGCTGAACTACGCGCACCGCAAGGGCGTCACGATGGTGGTCGCGCTGGGCAACCAGCACACCGACCTCGGTGCGCCGCAGCCCGACACGACCAGCCCGGACTACCCGGCCAACACGACGCACCCGCGTCAGGTCGACAACAACTCCTGCCTGAACCTGCCGGTCGAGGGCAACCACACGATCGGCGTCGGGGCTTTCGGCCCGTCGCAGGCGAAGGCGGACTACTCGAACTACGGCACCGAGCAGATCTCGGTTTCCGCGCCGGGCGGCTACTTCCGCGACGGTTTCGGCACGCCGTGGTTCCGCACGGTCGAGAACGAGATCCTCTCGACGTACCCGAAGAACGTGGGTGTGGCCGAAGGCACCATCGACGCGGCGGGCAACGTGACGCCGGCGGGTGTCGACCTGGGCGTCCAGAAGGCGACGGCGGCCGACGGCCGGGTCGGCTACTACCAGTGGCTGCAGGGCACGTCGATGGCGTCGCCGCACGCGACCGGCGTCTCGGCGCTGATCGTTTCGCAGTACGGCAAGAAGTCGGGTGCCGGCTTCGGCCTGGACCCGGACAAGGTCCAGCGCGTGCTCGAGGGCACGGCGTCGGACATCGCCTGCCCGGTGCCGCGGACGGTGGACTACGTGGACGAAGGCCGCGGGCCGGAGTTCACGGCCACCTGCGAAGGTGGCCCGTCGTTCAACGGCTTCTACGGCAACGGCGCGGTCGACGCCTACGCCGCGGTGACCCGCGGATCGCAGTACCTGAAGTAGGTTTTCCGGAAACGGCCCACCTCCGCCAGCCGGGGGTGGGCCGTTTTCCGATTGTCGGGGGACGGATGGCCCCGGATGGGCTCCGCAAGACCGCGCCGCACGCGCTGAACGGCATCCACGCGCCGATGATGGCCGACGACCTCGCCATGGTGCTGTGGAGTACCGGGACGGCGAGGCCAACGACGAGTTCCTCACGCGGTCCGACTGGCCGATGCGGGCCAGGGTCGTCCGCGAAGTGCTGTCGGAGAGCCAGGAACTGTGGATGCTCAAGCGGTTCTTGTCGATGAGGTTCGAGAAGAGCCCGCCTTCGCCGCACCTCGACCGGCTGCACGAGCGGATCCACGACCTGAGCGTCCACCTGCCGCCGGAGCGGATCGCCGAGAAGAGGGCCGACCGCGAGCAGCCCGGCGAGCCGGAGATCCGGTGGGAGATCGCCGAGGACCGGCACGGGGCGCTGGTGGGCCAGGAGCGGATCGCGCAGGTCGGCGCGATCGGTGTGCTGGAAGCGCTTTCGCTGCCCGAGCGGTACTTCGGGCGGCACAAGTAACTTCGGCGGAGGAGCCAACCTCCCCCGGGCTTTCCGCGTGTACGACGGGACGAGGGGGAGGTTTCGGGTGGACGTGCACGAACCGGCGTTGCCGGTGGATCCGCGGTTGCCGGGCGAGCCGACGGTCGCGGAGGTGGGCGCCGCGCGGATGTGGCTGGGCCGCCGCGGGGTGTCGGTCTGGCTCCCGACCCGTCTGCTGGCCCTGCGCATCGGTTCCCGGGAGTGGGCCACCCGGACGTTGCCGTGGTTCGTGGTCGCCTTCGGCGCGGCGACCGCGGCGAGCTCCGCGTTCCGGCAGGTGCCCGGCCGGCTGGGGGCGGTCTTCGTCGTCGCCGCCGTCCTGCAGGTGGTCCGCTGGCGCGAGGTCCACCGCCGCGAAGACGTCGCCGAGCGCCTGGCGGGCACCGGCGCCCCGCCCGCACTGCGGGAAGCGGCGCGGCAGGTGGGCTGGTGGTACCTGGCCGCCACGACGATCACGTTCGGCGGGGGAGCGGCGTTGTGCGCGACCACGATCGTCGTCGCGCCGTCCTTCGACGCCTTCGCGCAGACGTTCGCGCTGGCCGTCGGGGCCGGAGCCACCGCAGCCGTCCTCGGCCGCATCCTGCGCGCCCCGGTCATCGCCGAGGACCCGACGTCGTACGCCGTTGACGGCCTGCTCCGGGGGCAGGACGCCTACCGCTACGCGCCGCCGGCGTTGTTCGCCATGGTGGCGATGCCCCTGGCCGCGGTCGACTGGCTCTCCCCGGGCCTGCTGGGGTGGTCGGCGTCGGCGTACTTGGCGCTCGCGGGTGGTGCGCACCTGATCGGCTGGCTGGTGGCGCGGCGCCGGAAACTGCCGGCGGGTTTCTACGGCCGGTAAACCCTTTCGGCGCTTCGGGCGTGTAGGTCGGGGGAGGGTCCCGCGTGTCGGAGGTGACCGGATGATCGTGTTGTCGGCGGAAGAGCGGGCCGCGGTCAAATGGCTCGGCGGCCGCGGTGTCCGGGTGGCCGAGCCGGCCACGTCGCTGACCGCGCGGCTCAGCGTCCGCGGCGGGAAGCGGGCGCCCGAGGCCTTCACCGCAGTCTTCCTCGTGAACGCGGTGATCTTCATCGGCATCGCCGGCTACCAGTTCCTGCGGCTCCTGCCCGGAGTGGACCGGAGCAGCGACCTGCCGGACGGCGGGTGGTGGTCCTTGATCGCCGCCTCGGTGCTGCTCACGGCATGGCTCCACCTCCGTGCCGGCGACCGGCGGGCGGCCGTGCAGCTGGGGGACCGGCGCCTGGACCGGCCGCGGCCGCCGTGGCGGGAGGTCGTGAACGGCTGGTACCTGACGACGTTGCTGATCACCTTCGGCGGGGGAGCCGCGCTCGGGATCGCGCTGGCGGCGACGGGCTCGGTCTGGGCGCTGTTCTGGCTCGGCCTGCTCGCGCTGGGCGCCGTCGTGGACGCGGTGATCCTGACCGGCGTGGTCCGGCGGCCTGTGCTCGCCGAGGACGAAGGTTCGCTGGCCGTCGACGCCGTGACGCGGCTGGAAGACGTCCAGCTCGCCATGCCGTCGCTCTTCGCGGTGCCGGTGGTCGCCGACCTCGTGTTCCGGGACGCGCCGGCCTGGCCGTGGCTGACCGGCTACGTGGTGCTCGCGGTGGCCACGCACGTCGTCGTGTGGTTCGCCCAGCGGCGCCGGGTGCCCGCGTTGCCCGCGGACGCCTGCTACGAGGAGGCGGCATGAGCACCACGGCCGAGCAGCGGATGGGGCTGCGCTGGCTGGCGAGCCGCGGTCGACGCGTGGCGACGCCGACGCCGTACATCGACGCGCTGCTGGTCACCCGCAACGCCGTCACGATCCGCAGCGTGCCGTGGTTCCTGCTGTTCGGCGTGCTCGCGCTCGTCGGCGCGGTCGGTCACGTGCGGCTCTTCGGGGCGGCCGTGAGCACGCCCGCGTACTTCGGCTGCTTCGTCGTCCAGCTGACGATCTGGCGGGGCGTCCGGTCCCGGCAACGGCAGCTGGCGAAGCACACGCGCCCGTGGCCCGGCGCGGTGACGAAACCGCTCAGCGGCTGGTTCATCGCGGCCGGCGTGCTGGCCTACGGCGGCGGCGCGGCTCTCGCGCTCTCGATGCTTTCCGCGGCACCGGCCTACGCCGCCGGCTGGCTGACCCTGCTCGGGGTGAGCCTGCTCTGCGGCGGCGGGATCCTGATCAGCTTCGTGCGCGCCCCGGTGCTCGCCGAGGACGAGTCCTCGTTCGCGGTGTACCGCCGGCTGCTGGCGGAGAACCTCCACGGGGCGTCGCCGTCCTTCGCGGCGGTTCCGCCGATCCTGGACGTCGTCACCCACCGGCTGCCGCCGGGGTACGGGCCGCTGCTGGTCGCGTACGCCGGTTTGGTCGTCGTTGCGGAGCTGATCGCCTACGTCCGGGGCCGCCGGCCCCTGCCGCCCGGCCACTACGGCGTCCCGCTCCCGGACCAGTCCACTGTGGACCTCTCGCCCCCGGAAAGCGGTTTGGCCTGATTTCGCCGAATGCTTCCGGAATCGGTGTTTTGCCTGGTGAGAGCGTGATCGTTGCGCCATCCGGTCGTTGACAGCCGAGGCTTCGATCGGGAAATCTTCGACCTGAGGAAAAACGGTCGGGGACCCGGATTCCGTTCGAGGGGGACATTCACCGTGCGCACCGCGCTGAGACGATTTCGTGCTGCCTTGATCACGACGGCGGTCGTCGCCGTGACGGCCGGAGCGGTCGCCGTGCCGGCCGCCGTCGCCGACGACGCCCCGCCCGCTTCGGCACCGTCGGTCCCGCCGACGGACCGGGCGAAGGTCGCGTTCATCTGGAAGTTCGGCGGGCCGGTGAGCCGGGCCGACGCGGCCGTGGCGCTGGCCGGCACCGACGCCGACGTCGCCCGGTTCCTCACCACGCAGCTGGCGCGGGACAGCGGGATCGACCACGACGTCCACGTCAACCAGATCATGGCCGCCGGGGACTCGGCGACGCGGAGCGCGGGGCAGCGGGCCCTGGACGCGGGCACCGACACCGCGCTGACCGACTTCCTGGACACCGGCTGGGAGGCGGCCTACGGCGTCGACCTGCGGGTGCGCGTCAACCAGGTGCTCGCGGCCGGGGGTTCGCAGGTCAAGGCCGCGGCCCAGCGGGCGCTGGACGACGGCAGCACCGACGCGCTGGCGCAGTTCCTGGCGGCCGGCTGGCGCTCGGCGTTCGAGATGGACCAGCGGCTGCGCGTCAACCAGGCCATGTCCGCCGGCGGACCCGAGGTACAGGCGGTCGCCCAGCAGGCGCTCGACGACGGCAGCGTGGACGCCTACACCCGGTTCCTCGGTATCGACCTTCCCGTCGCGCAGGCCCGTGACGCCGAGACGGCCGACATCACGCAGCTCGCCGCCACCGCCTCGAACGCCGCTTCGCAGGCCGCCACCGAAACCCAGGCGGCGAAGGAGGCTTCGGATCGCGCGGTCGCGGAAGCGGCGGCGGCGCAGGCCGCGGCCCAGGCGGCCAAGGACGCCGCGGCCGCCGCCCAGGGACATTCGGAGCAGGCGACCGACGCGGCCGGCCGGGCGGCGTTCGCCGCGCAGCAGGCGGCCGCCACCGCGCGGCAGGCCATCGGGGCCGCCAATGCGGCGTCCGCCGCCGCGAACACCGCCGCCGCGGCGGCTTCCCGGGCCGCCGCGGCCGCGGCGGCCGCCGGGCGGGCCGCGTCCAACGCCTACGACGCCGCCGCGCTGGCGGTCGGGGACAAGAAGAAGGCCGCGGACGCGAAGTTCGCGGCCCAGGTGGCTCGCGACGCGGCCAACGCCGCGTCGACCGCGGCGAACGCCGCCGACTGGGCGCGAACCGCGTCGCAGCAGGCCGGGATCGCCGGCAGCGCCGCCGGAGACGCGGCCAGCCGGTCTGTCGCGGCCGCGAACGCCGCGACCGAGGCGGCCGACAACGCCGCGGCCGCCGGAGCCGACGCGAGCGCGGCCAGGGCCGCCGCGGCGCGAGCGCGGGCCGAGGCGGCGCGCGCCGTCGCCGCGGCGAACGCCAGCCGGTCCTGGGCGAACCAGGCGGCCGACCAGGCCGGTATCGCGGCGGTGGCCGCCCGGGCCGCCGGTACGGACGCGACCAACGCGGCCAACGCCGCCGAAGACGCGGCCGCGCACGCCGGCGAGGCCGCGGACGCCGCTCAGAAGGCGACCGAGCACGCGAACGCCGCGTCGGCCGCGGCGACAGCGGCGGTCAACGCCACCAACCAGGCGACGCAGATCGCCACCGCAGCCCGGCAAGCCGACGCCGACCGGATCGCGCTGGCCGGCCAGCAGGCCGACGACGCCGCCCGCGAAGCCGTCGGGGTCGCGGCCTCGATCCCCGCGAAGCCGCGGTGGGACGCGGACCAGGCAAGCACCTGGGACGCCGAAACGAACCGGATGATCGCCGAGGCGGCCGCCCCGGGCACCGACCGCGGCACCGCCGTCGCCGACGCCCGCAAGGTCGCCATGAAGCTTGGCGAGGGGGCCGGCCCGTGGACGCAGGCCGCCGCGATCGGGGCCCTCGGCCAGCCGGACGACCAGGCCCTCGAGTTCGTCCGCCACGGCCTGGCCGTAGCCGCCGGCCAGGACGACCGGACGATCCTGGACGACCTGGTCACGACCGGGACGAGCGCGTTCAAGACGGCCGGTACCGCGGCCCTCGCCGGGTCCGACGCCGAGGTCCTCGCCTTCCTCCGCGGCCGGGACTACCCCGGGCGCGAGCAGGACGACCGCATCCAGGTGGACCAGGTGATGGCCACCGCCCGCGCCGCTGGGCGGACCACCGTGGTGACCGACGGGCAGCGCGCCCTCGACGCCGGCGGCGACACCCCGCTGCGGCAGTTCCTCGAAGCCGAGCAGTACACGGCGGCGGCCAGCGACGACCGTGTCCGGGCCAACCAGATCCTGGCCGCGGCGACGAGCTCGGGTTCGCGGGAGCTCGCGGCCACGGCGCAGGCCGCGCTCGACGGCCCGGCCCAGCTGCTGCAGCAGTTCCTCTCGGTCGGGCAGTTCACCGCGGCCCGCCGGGACCAGAACACCGCCGCGCACTACGCGGCGATCGACAGCCTGCTGGCGCAAGCGGCCAAGGCCGCGGCCGACGCCACGCACGACGCCGACGACGCGCAGGCGGCGGCCGCGCGGGCCCGGAACGCGGCGCAGGAGGCCGCCGACTACGCGAATCAGGCCGCCACCGCGGCCAGCCAGGCGGCCGGGTACGCCAACCAGGCTCAGGCCGCGGCGGCTCAGGCCGCGAACTCGGCCCAGCAGGCCCAGCACTCCGCGGCGACCGCCGCGCAGGCCGCCGCCTCGGCGGTCGCCTCGGCCGATCGGGCCGGCCGGTCGGCGTTGTCCGCGGAGCACTCCGCCCAGCTCGCCGCCGGCTACGCGCAGCAGGCGAGTTCGTCCGCGCGGATCGCGTTCGACGCCGCCGTCCAGGCGGGCAAGGACGCCGGCGACGCGGCGGAAGCCGCTCGTCAGGCGTGGCAAACCGTGGTGACGAAGGCCAACACGGAGAAGCAGAAGGTCATCGACGACCGCACCACGGCCTGTCAGAACCGGCCGCAGAGCGGCTCGATCATGCTCAGCACGCCGGACTGCATCCTGCTGGTCACGGGCACGGACGCCGACCGTGAACGCATCTTCGGGAAGATGCAGGACGTCTGCCGCCGGCTCAACGAGGGCGACGACGACCTGATCAACCGGTGCCTGGACCCGAACAACATGTGGGACCCGAACTTCAACCCGCTGCCCGACCCGGCCGCGGCGATGGCGGCCCACACGATGATCGGCCCGCCCGGGGAGGGCGCGGCGCTCGAAGGCCTCGAAGAGCTCATCGGGATCGCCGAAGAAGGCGCCGAAGCGCTCTCGGTGGCGGCCGAGGCGAGCAAGCTCGCGGCCGCGGTCAACGAGGCCTCGACGAGCGAACGGCTGCTCGGCGAGGACGCGGGCCTGGCGGAGGACGCCGAGCGGCTGGCGCGGATGGGGCCGTGCGGGCGCAACAGCTTCACCGGTGACACCCCGGTCCTGATGGCCGACGGTTCGGCCAAGCCGATCGCGGATGTCGTGGCCGGCGACCGGATCGCCAACGCCGCGCCCGAAAGCCCGGTCACGCAGCAGCACGCCGTCGACGCGGTGGTCGTGACCGACGACGACACCGAGTTCACCGACGTCACCGTGGCCACGCCTAGTGGCCCGGAGACGATCAAGAGCACCGCCCACCACCCGTTCTGGGACGCCACGACGCGGCGGTGGACCGACGCCGCCCAGGTCCGCCCGGGCGACGAGCTCGACACCACCGGCGGGCAGCACGTCACCGTGCTCGCCAACCGGCCGCACGGGGGGAACGTCCGGACCTACAACCTGACCGTCGACACCCTGCACACGTACTACGTGCTCGCGGGCGCCACGCCGGTGCTGGTCCACAACACGGGTGAGCTCTGCGACATCAACGACTTCCGGGCGGGCGACGAGTTCTACCACCGGATGTCCACCGCGCAGGGCGACGTCGAAATGCTCTCCGGCATCAGCACCGAGGGCACGACGCTTACGCTGTCCGACGTGGCCGTCTACGGCACGGACGGGCTCGAGCGGGGCGCGCTGGACTCCGGGGCGGTCCTGCGGGAGCTGCGGACGGTCATCCAGCCGGCCGCGAAGGCCCAGGGCTTCACCGAGCTCAGGATCACCGGGGTCCGGCGGACCGGGCCCGTCGGCCACCCGGTCGACATAGTCATCGACCTGACGAAGTGACGGAGGCGGGAGCGTGATCGACGCGACGGGGTACGAACGGTTCCTCGCGGAGGCCCGGGCGTCCCTCGCGGCCGGGGCCGGGCTGGACGAGGTGCTGGCCGTGCTCCGGCGCCGCGGGTTTTCCCCGGTGGACAGCATCCGGGCGGTCCGCGCACTGACCGGCGTCTCCCTGGCCGAGGGCAAGGAGATCGTGCACGTCAGCCCGGCGTGGGCGGACACCCGGGAGCGCGCCGACGAACTGCACCGCTCGCTGGAAGAAGGCCTGACCGACTGACGTCGTGGGGCCGGCACGCACGCCGGCCCCACCGGACGTCAGCGGTTCGAGGCCTTCTTGACGAACTTCGCGAGGTCCTTCGCCTGCTGGACCCGGCTCGGCTCGTGGACGTACATCATGTGCCCCGCCGGGTAGTACGCCGTGTCGATGTTGTCGCGCAGCTCTTCCGGGATCTGCAGGTGGGCCAGCACGTGCTCGGCCGCGAAGTAGGCCGTCGCGCCGTCGTAGTGGCCGAACGCCACGTGGACCTGCAGGTGCGGGTTCGCGCGCATCGCCGCGCTCACCGAGTCGGCCACCGACACCGAGCGGCCCTCGAAGTCCGAATAGGACCACGCCTTGAACGTGTCCTCGTGGATGAGCTCGTACGGCAGGTCGTTCTCGTAGCCCAGCTCGGCCCGCACGTAGTGGTTGAACGACGCCGCGTACGCGCCGATGATGCGGGAGATCGACGGGTCGTCGCTCATGTGCTCGCGGCCGCCGTCCGGCTCCCACGTCGTGAACCGGCCGTCCATGCGGCCGACCGTCAGGCCGCGGTCGCGCAGCAGCTCGGTGAAGAACCGCACGTGCTCGATCCGCAGGTTCACCCGGTCCACATAGGACTCGGTGAGCCCGGTCAGCGACGCCAGCGTGGCGACCGCGTCGGCCCGGTCCTGGGTGGACAGCCGCGCGCCGCGCGAGAGCGCCCACGGCAGGTCCTTCGCCGCGAAGTCCTCGGCGTCGGCGAGGACGTCGTCGAGCGGGCGTTCGCCGTGCAGGCCGTGGTAGTGCGCGATCGCCGCGTACGTCGGTACGTACAGCGCGTACGGCAGGTCGTTGCCCTCGGTGAACCGCAGCGTGCCGAGGTCGAGCACCGACGAGATCAGCAGCAGGCCGTTGAGGTAGAGCCCGTGGCGCTCCTGCAGGTGCGCGGCCAGCCCGGCGGCGCGCAGCGTGCCGTACGACTCGCCGGCCAGGAACTTCGGCGAGAGCCAGCGCTGGTGCCGCGAAACCCACAGCCGGATGATCTCGCCGACCGACTCGATGTCGCCCTGGAAGCCGTGGAAGTCCTTGGTCTCGCCGCCTTCGGACGCGCGCGAGTAGCCGGTCGACACCGGGTCGATGAACACGAGGTCGCTGTGCGCCAGCAGCGTCTCGGGGTTGTCGGTCAGCCCGTAGGGCGGCGGCACGAGGTCGTCGACGTCGCCCGAGAGCACGCGGCGCGGGCCCAGCAGGCCCATGTGGAGCCAGATGCTCGACGAGCCGGGGCCGCCGTTGAAGGCGAACGTCACCGGCCGCGAGCCCGGGTCGGCGTCGTCGAGGGTGTAGGAGGTGATGAACACCTCGGCCTTCGCCTTGAGGCCCTCGGACTTGCCGTCCTTCACGATCTCCTTGCGGAGGACGATCCGCCCCGCCTTCGCCGTGTACGAAAGCTTCTTCCGCTTCACGGTGATCGTGTGCTGCGTGGTGACGATGTCATCGGTGGGCTCGGCCGGGATCTCGGTCGTTTCCGGAGCCTTCTTCTCGGGAGCCTCTTCGGGGGTCGTGTCCGCCATGGACCCAACCTAGTTGTGACAGGGTGACGCGGTGCACACCGGGGACTGGCCGACGACGGCCGAAGACGCGCTCGCCGTGCAGGAACGGCTGCGCGGCCGGGTCGAGCTCACCGGCGACCTCCCGGAGCTGCCGCCGACGGTGACCGGTCTCGACGTCGCTTACGACGACGACGGCGACATCGCCGCGGCGGTCGTCACGCTGGAGACCGCCGGGCTGACGGTCGTGGAGGAGCGGACCCACCGCGCGAAGGCCGTCTTCCCGTACGAGCCGGGCCTGTTCGCCTTCCGCGAGCTGCCGCCGCTGCTGGCCGCGCTCGAGCGGCTGGACCGCGAGCCGGACGTCCTGGTCTGTGACGGCCACGGCCTCGCCCACCCGAGGCGCTTCGGCCTCGCGTGCCACCTCGGCGTGCTGACCGGCCTGCCCGCGTTCGGCGTCGGCAAGACGCGGTTCGTCGGCTCGCACGCTCCTCCAGCGTCGGCTCGCGGGTCGTCGGAGCCGCTGGTCGACGCCGGGGAGGAAGTCGGCGCGGTGCTGCGGACCCAGGACGGCGTCAAGCCGGTGTACGTCTCGGCGGGGCACCGGATCGACCTGGCCCACGCCTGCCGGCTGACGCTCGCGCTGAGCCCGCGCTACCGGCTGCCCGAGACGACGCGGCAGGCCGACCGGCTCTCCCGGGCGGCGCTGCGATGAGGTCCCTTTCCCAGCTCGACGCGGCGGTCGCCGGGTGCCGCGCCTGCCCGCGGCTGGTGACCTGGCGCGAAGGTGTCGTGGGCACCAAAGCGGCCTTCCGCGGCGAGGAGTACTGGGCGCGGCCGGTGCCGGGCTTCGGGCCGCCGGACGCGTCGATCGCGGTGGTCGGGCTTGCGCCCTCGGCACACGGCGCGAACCGCACCGGCCGGATGTTCACCGGCGACCCGTCGGGCGACTTCCTCTTCCGGGTGCTGCACGAGGTCGGGCTCGCGTCGCAGCCGACGTCCGAGCGGCTGGGCGACGGCCTGGAGCTTTACCGCACGCGGCTCGTCTCGCCGGTGCGCTGCGCGCCGCCGGACAACAAGCCGACGCCGGCGGAGCGCGACACGTGCCGTCCGTGGCTGGCGGAGGAGCTGACGTTGTTACGTCCGACACTGCGGGCGATCGTCGTGCTCGGCGCGTTCGGGTGGCAGGCGTTACTGCCCGTGCTCGCCGCGGCCGGCTGGCCGGTGCCGCGGCCGCGTCCCGCGTTCGCGCACGGATCGGTGGTGGAATTGGACGACCTGCGCCTTTTCGGCTGTTATCACGTGTCGCCGCGGAATGTCCAGACCCGGCTCGTGACCCACGCCATGGTGGCCGACGTGTTCCAGGCCGCGGCCTCGGTGACGGGGCCGAACTGAATCGTTACGGAAACCGCAGCGACGCTGGTCACAGCGAGATGGGGTCCCCGAGCGAGGCGCCCGGGAAGGTGTCACCATGAGGACATGGCTGCTGCGAAGTCGAAGTCGGAACCGACTCGGATCCTCGTCCTCGGTGGTGGGTACGTCGGGCTCTACACGGCGTACGGCCTCCAGAAGATGCTCCGGGCCAACGAGGCCTCCGTGACCGTCGTTGACCCGCAGCCCCACATGACCTACGCGCCGTTCCTCCCGGAGGCCGCGGCCGGCGCGATCGAGCCCCGCCACGTCGTCGTGCCGCTGCGCCGCGTGCTCAAGCGCTGCCACGTGCTGACCGCGCGCGTCACCAAGATCGAGAACGAGAAGAAGTCCGTCACGGTCGAGGCGGCCGACGGCCACATCGAGCAGCTGGGCTACGACATCCTGGTCGTCGCGCTCGGCGCGGTGGCCCGGATCCTGCCGATCCCGGGCCTGGTCGAGCAGGGCATCGCCTTCAAGACCATCGGCGAGGCGATCTACCTCCGCAACCACATCATGACCAAGCTCGACGAGGCCGCCAGCACGCTGGACCCCGAGCTGCGCAAGCGCCTGCTGACGTTCACCGTCGTCGGCGGCGGGTTCGCCGGCATCGAGGCGCTGGCCGAGCTCGAGGACATGACCCGGTTCGCGGTGGAGAACTACTACCCGAACATCCAGCCGGCCGACGTCCGCTGGGTGCTCGTCGAGGCCGCCGGGCGGATCCTGCCCGAGGTCCGCGAGACGCTCGGCGTGTACACGGTCGAGCAGCTGGAGAAGCGCGGCATCGAGGTGTACCTGTCGACGGCGGCGAAGTCGTTCGAGAACGGTCACGTCGTGCTCTCGGACGGCACGGAGTTCGACACCGACACGCTCATCTGGACGGCCGGCGTGAAGGCCAACCCGGTGCTGGCCAACTCGGACCTGCCGCTCGACAAGCGCGGCCGCCTCGAGGCGACGGCCGCCATGCAGGTCGTCGGCCACCCGGACGTGTGGACCGCGGGCGACAACGCGGCGATCCCGGACCTCTCGCGCACCGAAGAAGACCCGACGGCCACGTGCCCGCCGAACGCGCAGCACGCGGTGCGCCAGGCGACGCTGCTGGCGAAGAACATCATCAAGGTGATCCGCGGCGGCAAGCCGAAGGACTACTTCCACAAGAACCTCGGCGCGGTGGCGAGCCTCGGCCTGCACAAGGGCGTGGCCGACGCGCTGAACCTGAAGATCAAGGGCTTCCCGGCGTGGCTCTTCCACCGCGCGTACCACCTCAAGGCGATGCCGACGTGGAACCGCAAGATCCGCATCCTCTTCGACTGGATCCTCGGTGGGCTGTTCCGGCGTGAGGTCATCTCGCTGGGGCAGATCAACAACCCGAAGGACGAGTTCGCGCGCGTCTCGAAGTCCTGACTTTCCGCTTCCCCGAAGGCCTCCCGCACTCGTGCGGGAGGCCTTTTTGGTGTTTTTCGCCGTTTTGGCAGGGAAAATCCGGCTGTGTGCCGGTGAGCGACATGGTCTGGACAACTGGGCCGGTGAGCGGGTAAACCCTTTCTTCACAACGCGGAATAAGTCCGCTCCGGCTCCTCTCCCCACGGTCCCCCTTGGAGCTCTTCATGTCCTTTTCCCGCTTTTCCCGTACCAGAGCGGCACTCGTGGCCGCGTTGCCCATCGTCGCCGCACTCGCTCTGGCACCGTCCACCGCCGAGGCGGCCACTCCCGCCTTCCCGGCCCACTACGCGGCGCCGTACCTGCAGATCAGCGACGGCGACGCCGGCCAGATGGCCGCCGACATGAACGCCACCGGCACGAAGTTCTTCACGCTGGCGTTCCTGACCCCGCAGTCCGGCTGCACGCCGGTGTGGGAGGCGAACGGCACCGGCGTCGGCTCGTTCAAGTCGCAGATCAGCGCCCTGCAGGCGGCAGGCGGCAACGTCATCCCGTCGTTCGGCGGTGCGGAGGGCGGCGAGCTGGCCCAGACCTGCACGAACACCGCGAGCCTGACGTCGGCGTACGCCAACGTCGTCAACACGTACGGCACCCCGCGCCTGGACTTCGACATCGAGGGTGGCGTCCTGAACGACACGGCGTCGAACCAGCGCCGCAACTCGGCGCTGGCCGCGCTGCAGCAGCAGAACTCCGCGGTCCAGGTCGACTACACGCTGGCGGTCGACCCGACGGGCATTCCGGGCAACGAGCTCGACCTCCTGCGCGACGCGAAGAACAAGGGCGTCAAGGTCAGCGTGGTCAACCTGATGGTGATGGACTTCTACGACGGCCAGCCGGTCCTGGGCGACGCCCTCTCGGCGGCCCGCGCCTCGGCATCCCAGTTGGCGAGCCTGTACGGAATCTCGACCTCGGCGGCGTACGCGATGATGGGCCTGACCCCGATCGCCGGCCGCAACGACGACGGCGCGCAGTTCAGCCAGTCGGACGCCCAGCAGCTGGAGACGTTCGCAGCGTCCAACGGAGTCGCGGAGCTGTCGTTCTGGGAGCTCCAGGACTACGACCGCGCAACGGGCTACGCGTACTCCCGGATCTTCAACGCAATCACGGGCGGCGGCACGACGACCCCGCCGCCTACTTCGGGCGGCACGATCACGGGCTACGGCGGCAAGTGTGTGGACGTGGCGGGCGCTTCCGCCACGAACGGAACTGTGGTCGACCTGTACACGTGCAACGGGACGAACGCGCAGCAGTGGACGTCCACATCGGGCACGTTGCGGGCGCTGGGCAAGTGCTTGGACGTGAACGCGGCAGGCACGGCGAACGGGTCGAAGGTCCAGCTGTACGACTGCAACGGAACGGGCGCCCAGCAGTGGACGGCATCGAGCGGCCAGCTGCTGAACCCGGCGTCGGGCAAGTGCCTGGACGCAACGGGTCCGAGCTCGGCGGACGGAACACCCCTGCAGATCTGGACGTGCACGGGCGCGGCGAACCAGTCGTGGACGTTGCACTAGCGGCCATCACCTAGAGTGTGCGGTGCCCCCGTAGCCCAATCGGCAGAGGCAGTCGACTTAAAATCGACAAAGTGCGGGTTCGAACCCCGTCGGGGGCACCACGCAGACCATCATGTCCCGAACAGCCTGATCTGACTGGCACCCTGGTCATCGAGGCGACGTACGACCTCTCGTCGAAGCGCGGGAGGCGGTGATGGGGTCCTCGTCCAGCGTGAGCAGGTTCGTCACCACGATGATGAGCATGTCGGGCTGAGCTTCCCGGCGCTGGACCGGACCGAGCTCGGCCTGCTCGTGGGCACCAGGCATCTGGCGATGCACGGCGCTCCGGAAGCGGTGCTGCGGTCGGCTCGGCGGCTCCTCCTCGCTGCCAGCATCGCGACGCTTGCTCTGAATGTTGCCGACCCTATTCGTACAGGCCAATAGGGTAAGGCTGGGTTTGATGCGGTTGGACCGCTGCTGCTCATCGGCTGGGTCGAGTAGGTCCAGCATTTGCTGCGAAGTCTGCAGACCGTCGACAGCGCGGACGCACAGCGAGTGAAACGCACTGTCACAGTTTGGCCACGAGCGATCGACCGGTACGACAGTTGCGACAGGCGAACGCGGCAGACCTGACGACGAGCAAGCACTGGCAGACCCCTACGGCACCGACCGCGGCACCCTGGCGCCGACCTGGCCGGACAAGCACGGGTTCCTCGGTGGTTACCAGAAACATCACGGGCGTGACGAGCGTCGGTCACCGCAGCGAAGGTTGCTGCTGTGCTGCTGGGCCCGCAGCTCCTCGGTGGCGACGGCCAGGCCCGCGTTCGCGTCGCGCAGCTGCCGGTTGGCTTCCTGCAGTTCGCGAGCGCGGGAGAACAAGTCCGCCTCCATCTGCTCCACCTGCGCCGCGGCGCGTTCCCGGTCCTGCTCCCGCAGGGTGACCAGCTCGGTGACGTCCTGCACGCGGAGCACGATGAGGGTCACCCGCCCGGCGTCGTCGAGGACCGGGCTGTTGATCGGGCTCCAGTACCGCACGACGAACCGACCGTCGGCTGGCGGATGTCGTAGCGCTGCAGAGCCATCGCGTCCGCCCGGCCCGTTCCACGCCCGTCCGCAGGTTGCCGACGCCGTCGGCGTCCGGGGCGTCGAGGTTGTCCGGGAACACCTCGAACATCGGTTTCCCGGCGACCTCGGCCGGGTCGATCATGGTGGCCCCGCGCGTAGGCTGACGATCGCGAAATCGGCCGTCATCAGCAGGTAGGGCGACGGCAGCTGCTCGAACAGCAGGCGGTAGTCGACCCCCGCGGACCCGGGTCACGGGTCCAGCCGATAGCCGGCGCCGCGCACGGTGACGATACGGGGCCGGTCCACCCCGGCGTCGGTGAGCTTGCGACGCAGCCGGTAGACGTGCTCGACGACCGACGGGTCGTGGCGCTCGCCCACCCCCACCCCCACACCGCGGACAGCAGCTGCGCGGTCGTGAAGACCGGTGTGGCTCGGCGGCGAGGAAGGCCAGCAGCGCGTACTCCAGGGGGTGAGGGCGAGCGGCCGACCGTCGGCGGTGACCTTTGTGGGAGCCGGTATCGATCGCCAGCGTGCCGTACCGGAGCATCGGGTCGGCCTGGGGGACGCCGGCTGCGGCGTAGCACCGCCCGGATCCGAGCGGCCAGCTCCGGGAGGGGGAACGGTTTGACCACATAGTCGTCGGCGCCCAGCTCCGGCCGACGACCCGCTCGCTGCTCCAGGCGGTTAGGATGATCACCGGCAGGTACCGGCCGGCGCGGACCCACGCAACAGGTCCAGCCCGTTGCCGTCGGACAGCCCCAGATCGAGCACCATCAGGTCGGCGTGGTGCTCGCGCAGCGCCGCGGCGGCCGACGCGTGTCGCTCGCCGTCACGACCTGGAAGCCGTCGCGGCGCAGGTAGGCCCCGGCCATCGCGACGAGGTCCGCTTCGTCTTCGACGAGCACCACGACCGGTTTGGCGAGGTCCGTGCCGAGCGGCTCGTAAACCGTTCGTCCATCGGACGCCCATCCGGCGGCGACCCCGCGTCCATGTTCGGAGTACCACTGAGGGCTTTCCGCCGTGGCGAAGGGAGTGGGCTTGCCCGGTCCGCGAGGCGATAACGAGACCCGGTGCGACGAGGCGGCGTACGCGACCGAGATGACCAGACGGGTCCGCCGGCTCCTGGAGGTGTCCGAGCGGCGCATCAGCCGGGTCGAGAAACTGCTTTCCAGGTCGGCGCGCCGCCTCGAGCTCTCGGAGCCGAAGTTGTCGCCCGAGTAGTGACCCCCCCCACACGGCCTCTCGTCTGGCGCGGACCTCCGGTCGGTGATCAGCTGCTTCGGTGAGCTCGACCACGGTGCCCGTGAGGGGTTCTACCGTGACCGAGGTACCTCCGATCTGGGGTTTCGCAAGATCCAGGGCAAATCGTCCACCCCGCTACAATCTCTCCACCGACTGCGCCCCAAGTGGACATCTCCGGGTGGCGGGAGGATCGGTCACCGCAGCGTTCACGTCGTGAACTCGGCTTGCCGGAGCGGAGGTGACAGCCTGCCACGGGACACGATCACCGCGCTGCGGTCGGACCGAGGCCTGGTGCAGGCCCTGCCTGCCGCGACGTCCTACGCGACCGGAGACGATGTCATCGGCGCGCTGCTGCGGATCACCGCCGACGCGCTACCCGCATCCCGCGTATCACTGGACTTGCGCGAGATCGCCGTGGTCCCGGCCAGGCTGGCTGGCGCGCATCTGATCACGTTCCCGCGCACTGGATCCATCCGTGGGTACTACTGCGTCCTGCTGCCTGCGCCCGATGCCACGGCCATGCGCCGGACTTTGGACGCCGCCGATCCTGCGCCACCGTGCCCCGCTTCGACTCTTTCCGGACGCCGTGGCCGTCCCCGCCGACACCGCGCCCGAGCCGGACACCGAATCGCCCCACCGCGAACACGAGCAGGTCGTCGAAGTCACCGGCGTCGAGGCCGCGTGCGAGATGATGAGCGACGCCTACGCGAATATGCGGATCGAGGCTGGCGCCGAGCCCGCCTGGATACGGCTCGCATCAGCGACGCTGGGACCAGTCCAGTTGCAGCGGATCGGGTTCCGGATGGCGTCCAAGTCGAGGTCGAGTCGTTGCTCAGGTACGTCATCGGAGAGGTGCATTCCGACCGGGTGAACGTCGGCACGGCCGGTGAAAACCGCGACTACCGGCCGGTGAGTGGTACATGGCCACGCAGCCCCACCACGACTACACCTCCACCATCACCGATCTCGACGCCACGGCGGTGTTCGACCTCGCCGTCCTCGACCAGGTCGCCCCTGAGCACCGGGGCCCGGTGCGGTTCATCGGCTACACGGCGCAGACAGGCAGTTGACGCTGCCTCGCGTCAGGCTCGTTCGGTTGCTGCAGGTGCGGGCGAGTACGCGTCGGTGTCGCGGCAACCTGCAGACAGCCGGATCCGGGTCAATGTCCCAGACTGTCGGTGGATTCGACTAACCTGCACAGTGTGGGTACGAAACCGTTCACGATGATCGACTTGTTCGCCGGTTGCGGCGGCATGACCTCGGGTTTTATAGCCGCGAAGGACTTCAAGCCGTCGATGTCGGTCGAGTTCGACCTACATGCCGCCGCTACCTATGCGGCCAACTTCGGAGAGTCTCACACCCGCTACGCGGACATCGCGACGATCCCGGACGACCAGATTCCCAGGGCCGATCTGATCATCGGGGGGCCACCCTGCCAAGGGTTCTCCAACCTCGGCTCGCGCAACGTGGACGATCCGCGGAACAAGCTCTGGAAGGAGTACATCCGCTTCGTTCGGCACGCGAAGCCGAGGGTGTTCGTGATCGAGAACGTCGATCGGTTCTTTTCGTCCAGTGAGTTTGCGTTGCTGCAAGCCGAAGCCGCGCCAGGTGGCCTTTTGGAGGACTACGAGTTGTCCTCCGGTTTCCTGCTCGCCGCGGATTTTGGCGTCCCGCAGCGGCGCAAAAGAACCATCGTCATCGCGTCGAGGATCGGGAAGATTCCACTGCCCACACCGACGCACGCCCGCCCAGATACCCTGGGCGACCTGCCCGAATGGCACACCACTCGTGACGTTTTATCCGGTCTACCCGAAAAGCCCGTCACGACAGAGCTGCCAGCGTCGCGGGTCAAATTCTTCGACGAGAACGTGCCAGGCGTCTTCAAGAGCTCCGATCTCCACGTGGGTCGTAAGCCGGTCGAGCGGTCTCTGGAACGCTACCGGTACATTCCGCCGGGTGGTGGTCGTTTCAACCTGCCCGATCATCTGCTGTCGCGGTGCTGGCGGGAGAAGAAGGCCGGCACCACCGACGTCATGGGGCGGATGCAATGGGACATGCCGTCGTTGACGATCCGCACGGAGTTCTTCAAACCGGAAAAAGGCCAGTACCTACACCCCCAATGGGAACAGGACGACAACGGTCACAGTGTCGACCGACCGATCACTCACTGGGAGGCGGCTCGGCTGCAGAGCTTCCCCGACGACTTCCAGTGGTGTGGCACAAAGCTGCAGGTTGCCAAGCAGATCGGCAACGCGGTTCCCCCGATGCTGGCTGAGGCCATCGCGCATCACCTGAAGCCGTATCTGCGTGGAGATTCTCCGCGTACTCGAGAGCCGGTCACGTGCCGGCTTTGCCGAGCGGCCTGACAAGGCTGCCGTACAGAACTTCACGCATGCGATCGGCCGGCCGATCGTCATGTCCCCGCTGAGGGCTTCGTCATCATGGTGGTCTGCGACTGCAGTGGCCGGGAGCGACAACGCGGAAGCCCCCTCTTCCGACCTTCTCGGGATTGGCGATGCCTGTCGTCATCGCGCCTTGCCCGAACCTGCCGAGCGCCGTCGCAGTCAGCACGCCGCTCGGCAGTCGACCGCAAGTCGTGACCGAATCGTGTCTCTTCGGCCGAGGCCGGCCGCCGATGGGCTGCGTGGCTGGTCAGACATGTCGTTCACGTCCGTCGAGGTGGGAACGAGGGGTATTACCCGCGAGTTCTGTTGCTTGCAGTGCGTAATGGATCTTTCCCAGTCGGCGATAACTGATCTAGTCGGCGAGATGCACCGGGAGCGAGTGGCCGACCTCTCGTGGACGGGGGGAGAGCACTGATGAGTACGGGGCTTGAGCGGGTGGATGTCGGCGGTTCGGCCGCGCCGACGCCCGACTCACGGGCCGTGAGGAGGCTCGGCAGCAGCTGGTCGCTCAAGGCCGCCGCTCTGGCCGATGACTCAGCCAAAGACCCAGACACCGCCGTCTGGACCGGGCAAAAGTCGGCAAAACGACAACCGGAATCCCGCTGTCACCTAGCGTGGGATCGCGGGAATATTCACTCGGGCGAACCTCCGAGGATGAGTGCCGGGTGCGCAGGGCACCCGCGCGTGAGCAACTGTGAGTTGATGGACGGGTGGCATTGATAGCGATTCGTCAACAAGCATGCCGCGGGCGAATCATGAGATCAAACGATAGCTCCCGGCCGCAAGTCGGGGATCTTGATCGGCCGAGCGAATGTCCCAACCGCTGGTTCTCAAGTCATCGATCAAGGACGTCCAGTTACTGGTTTTGGCTACGTAGTAGAGATCCTCGTGGTCGAGAGCGTCAGGACTCACGGCCTTCAGCAATGCCAGGATGCGGTCGCTCGCAGTGCCGCCGCTCTTCCGGATGTCCGAGGCAAGCCGCCACCTGTCCGCCAACTTGGCGTCGCGCTCTGCCCGGAGGAGTACGTACTCGTCGGTACGCAGCGTGGGGCGCTGAATCCCGCTCTCGATGGGCCATCCTTCCTCGACCCGCAGCTCGCGGACTCGTCGCGGCCATTCGGCGATCCCAGCGACTCCGGACAACTCCGGCCCGGAAACCACCTGTCCGACGTGCCGTAGTAGGTACCGCAACAAACGTTTCCGAGCGCCGCCCAGCCCGAGGAGGACGCCGACTCTTGCCATGCGCTCACGGTGCAAAGCCATGCTGAGTCCAACGGCGGCGCTCACGTCTTGCCAGTCGTCTTCCGTCACTCTTTCGGCGGTACCGATATTGGCCAGCTGGTCTGCGGCGGCCAACAGGGCGTCTCGCGCGTCGACGATGGCGGCGCGTAGTTCCTTGTCCGAATGCACGGGGGTAGTCTCTCACGCGATGTCTCACGTGCCTGCAGTTCCGAACTTTTCCTTCGCCTGTATGCAGTCGGATAGTGCAGCGGGCTGCTTCGATCGTCGTCGCGATGGCTGGCGCGAGCGGAGTCGGTGGCCGAATCGCGTTTCGAACTGGGGCTTGAGCGCGATGGCGCCTGCATCACGGGCTCTCGGTGGAACCTTCTCGAATCTTGCGCGCTTGTGGTTCCGAGATGGCTGTAGCTGGGCTCGGAGGCCGTCGCGTAGCGTGAGAGGCCAATCGTTGCGGTCGGCGGTGGCTGGAGGTGCCCGTGACCGAGGATAGTGCGTGGCACCATGAGGACCCTGAACTTGTCCGCTGGATCGAGGAACACCGCGTCAATACCCTCAAGGCATACGAAGCCGATAGGCTTTACCTGGGTGAGCATGCGAACCAGGAGGACAGCTACAGGACTGGCGGTTATTCACGACGTCAAATTATCGAACTGGTCCAGAATGCTGCAGATGCGCAATACAAGGACCGACCAGGGCGAATCGAGCTACGCCTCGTCGACGGTTTATTATATTGTGCGAACGAGGGGCGATCGTTCAGTAGGCAGGGCCTTGAGGCCGTCTGTCATGCGTTCCTTAGTGGCAAGCGTGACGATGCTATCGGCCGGTTCGGTCTCGGCTTCAAGTCGGTTCTGGGTATTACCGATAATCCGGCAGTCTTCAGTAGATCGGTCAGCTTTGGCTTCAACGCGGCTCGGGCGGCCGCAGAACTGCGTTATATCGACCCGGCTGCCACGCGATTTCCGATCTTGCGTATGCCCGCTCATCTTGACGTGATGGAGGAGGCTCGCCGCGATGCGGTGTTGGCTGAACTGATCACCTGGGCCACTACCGTCGTCCGTTTACCGTTATCGGCACACATTGACCGAATCGAGAGCGATCTTGAGAATTTCCCTCTCGAGTTCCTCCTCTTTACGCCGAAAGTGTCCACGCTGCGGATCGTGAGAGGACGACCGGACGGCAAATCCGTCGACCGGGAACACCGGTGCACAGTTCTTGCCGCCGGAGTTCGCCGGTTGCAGACTCAGGGGGGCGAATCGGCGGATTGGCGCGTGTGGCAACGATCGCACAGTTCGTCGCCCGAGGCGCTGCAGGAGGTCGGCGATGCAATCCGACGCGAGACGGTCACGGTGACTTGGGCGGCGCCGCTGAACTCGGACCGCACTGTATTGGGCCGGTTCTGGGCGTACTATCCCCTCGGAGAGACCACGTCACTGCGCGGCATCGTGAATGCACCGTGGCAGATCAACGACGACCGCACCAGCCTGCTCCAAGGCAGCTTCAATCGCGAGATACTGGAGACGATCGCAGCTCTCGTGGCCGACGGCCTGCCGCAGCTCAGCAGCTCGACTGACCCTGCACGGCACTTCGACTACTTGCCGGCGCGCGGCCGCGAGGCACCTAATTTCGCCGATCGATTCCTGACCGAACTTGTTCCCCAGTTGGTCGCCGCAGGACCCTGTATTCCAGATCGTCAAGGAGTCCTTCGCCGGGTCGACGAACTATGGTTTCCACACCAAGAACGGATTCGACTTGACCCGGATATGCTTGCTGTCTGGTACTCGGCACCGGGTGGCCTGCCATCGGTCCCCCACATCCAGTGCTTTCGAGGATCCATTCGACAAGCTAAACTGCGGACTCTGATCCGTGCCGACGACGCGCGCGCGGCCACCGTCGAACTGGACGCCCCGGTCTGGCTCGAACGCATCGTCAGTGCTGCGAGCGATGAGCAATGCGCATTCGCTGTCCGAGTGGTCGCATCTACGAAGGATCTCGATACCCGAAACCGGTTCCTGTCTGCGAAGATCCTGCCGGACGAAAATGGGCGCTTGTGGGCGCTCAATGCGACGGGGAACGTATTTCTTCGTGGTGACATCCTGACTGGCCAGGCTCAGATCAGCCTTGTGCGGCAATCTCTTTTGGCTCTTCCGGATATCGAACCTATTCTCCGTGGGTTCGACTTCGACGACGTCGATCCCGGCCATGAGCTGGCCAAGCTCACCAGTGCGGCTATCAGGAAGTGGAGCGGCGTCGAGTGGAGTGAGTTTTGGAGACTTGTCTCTCATGTACAAGAATCAACTGCCGAGAAACACCTGGAAAACTATCTGGCGGAGGGGCGCAGGCTTAAAGTCAAATGCCGGGACGGGTGGTGGCACTTCTCGGACGAGGTCGTCATCGCCGGTACAGTTCGACCTCAAAATTCCGCCATGGTTTTAGATGAATACTTTCATCACGATCTGAGCCTTGCCTTGTTGCAAAGGATTGGCATCGCCGCGCAACCGGTGATCAGTCGTGCCTTGGCGCACGACTCGACCAATCTGGAATACCTGCGGCGTGTTCGCGCGAAGTACTCTTCGACGTTACCGGTGCGTGGACGGCCGCCCGAAAAAGAACTGAATTTCACTGAAAGTAGTCCGGTTGGGCCTCTGCACATTCTCAGAAAGTTTCGTGATTTCGGCGACGTCGATGCATGCACGGGTTGGACTCACGCACTTCTCCAGCTTGATGTTCCCGTGAAGTGGAAGTTCGGACGCGTCAATCGAAGATCGTACCCGCCAATGGAGTTTCTTGCGCCCTCGGTATGGGCGGCGGGAGAATACGGACTGCTCGCCACGTCCTGGGGACCACGCCCGGCGGCGAGCAGTGTGGCTCGAGCACTCGCGGCATATGCGCCGCACTTGCCCGTTGTCGAGTGGGAGGCTGCTGACAAGCTGTCGCTACCTGCTGCCCTGGTGGACATAAGCGCCGAAGTCTGGCGCGAGTTCCTCGATCGAGTTCCGGCAGATGGGAATGCGTGGTCTCTGGGTTTCCTCGTGGCGGAGGCGGCCAGAACGCTGCCTGGCAAGGACGCGCCGGAGTACTTGCCTGCTATCAGTGGGGCTTCGGGCTGCCGGGTACCTCGAGGAGATCTTCTGGTCGCGAGGACCGAGGACGAGCATCGGGTCCTTTCCAAACGGCGTTCTGCGTACATCGCCGTTTCTGACGACGCACTCGCCACGCTGCTGGTCGACAAGTGGGGCTGTACTTTTGCATCCGCACGATTGAAAGTGGAGGTGTTCTCGGAAAATCCGGCCGAGCCCGTTGTCGTCCTCGACCGCTATCGAGGCCTTCGACCGCTGGCGCACGGGGCACTTGACGATGTGGAACTGGTCGAGTGTGGTGATCTCTTCAGGCAGATCACCGGACCGGACGGATCGGACCGGGAGCCGGTAGATGTGCTACGTGACGGCAAGGTCGTCTACCACCGCGCAGACATCGACGACGAAGAGCTGATCGAGCGACTCGCCGCCGAGTTCCACATCGACCTCACCACGAGCTTGATTGCGCGGATCCTTGAGGATTCGCAAAGCGAAGCGGTGCAGAGGTCCATCGCGCTGTGTCGAAGTGAACGTGACCACGCTCGTAAGCTGCTGCACCTGCTCGATGCGGAGAAGATGGAGGCCAGACTCCCTACTGGTTTACTGGACACCGTCCGCAAACTCGAAAACGACAGAGGACCGACGCAGATCGCACGTCTGCTGTTGGACGTGCACGGCTATGACGTGCTGCACGAATTACGCCACGATCTCGAGGCCATGGGCTTCCCGGTACCCGATCGCTGGGCAGGAAGTCCGCCTGCCGTGGGCTTCGTCCGTAGCCTCGGCTTCCCATCCGAGTACGCCGGGGAGCGCGGCTCGCACCTCGAGCCCGACCTGACGGTGCTCGGTCCGCCCCGGCTGGGTGATCTCCATCCGTATCAGCAGGAGTTGGTCGACAAGATTCGGAGCCTCGTCGCCAGCCGGGGCAGAGGGCTGCTTTTTCTGCCTACGGGAGCAGGAAAAACACGAGTGACGGTGCAGGCATTGGCGGCAGCTTTCATCGAAGATGGGCTTGCAGGCCACTTGCTCTGGGTCGCCCAAAGCGAGGAGCTCTGCGAGCAGGCCGTCCAGACGTGGAGCACGATCTGGCGTGATTTCGGCGATGGCCGCGCGATGCGGATCTGCCGTTTATGGGGCCGCAACGAAATAGCCCGGGGAGAGAACGAACTCATGGTTGTCGTGGCCACCGACGCGAAACTTGCCGCGAGCCGAGGCGACCCCGACTACGCTTGGTTGGCAGACCCCACTGCAGTCGTTATCGACGAAGCGCACGAGGCGACCGGTAAAGACTACACTAAACTTCTGGCTTGGCTCGGGCTGGACGTCGGTCATACGGCCAGACCTCTGATCGGGCTGACCGCCACGCCGTTCAAGGGCAATAGCGAGGAGATGACCCGGCGGCTGGCGAGACGGTTCGGTGACACGATGCTCGACGTCCTAGGAGAGGACCCTTACGGCAACCTCCAAGAGTTGAAAGTCCTCTCACGCGTCGAGCACCGTGTCCTTGACGGTGGTGCAGTGGTCCTCGACCCGGAGGAGGCCGAGGCCGCTCAACGCACGCGTCTGCTGCCGTCGAATGTTCTGGAGCGACTCGGTCGTGACGAGGAGAGGACCCTGCGGCTGGTCGAACACATCGCAAGTCTGCCGTCGGATTGGCCGGTCCTGGTGTTCGCTGCCTCGGTCTTGTCGGCCCAGGTCCTGGCAGCGCTCCTGCGAGTGCGAAAGATCCCGGCGGCTTCGATTAGCGGCTCCACTCGCATCCATGAGCGACGGCGAAGCATTGAGCGATTCCGCCGTGGTGAAATCCGGGTGCTCACCAACTGTAACGTCTTGACCCAGGGTTTCGACGTGCCCGCCGTAAGAGCGCTGTATATTGCCCGTCCTACCTTCAGTCCGAACGCTTACATACAGATGGTCGGGCGTGGACTGCGCGGTCCCTCGAACGGCGGTAAGGCCGAGTGTCTCGTGGTGAACGTTGCGGACACCTTCGGCCAGTTCGGTGAGCGCCTGGCGTTCAGGGATTTCGACTATCTATGGCAACGGCAAGGGGGACGAGAAGCATGAAGATGATCCCGGCTCCGGAAGGCTTCGGACGGGTGAACAGCGTTGCGGAACTGCGAGTGGCCCAACTCCTGGCGCAGGCCAATCTCGGCGTACTGACCGCCTGTTTGTACTCGCTGAGATTGCCGGAACACGAGTACAAGCGAATGTCCGAAATGGATTTCGTGATCGTCTGGGATGACACCGTACTGGTCGTCGAGGTGAAGGGCGGCCGCGTCAGCCGCCGAGAGGGTTTGTGGACCTTCACTGATCGCTACGGCAAGACGCACGAGAAGCGCGAAGGTCCTTTCGAGCAGGCGTCCTCCGCTATGTTCGCGCTGGAACGCCGTCTTCTGAACAGACTGCCGCACCTCGATGTGGCCTTCGGCTTCCTCGTATTGACTCCGGACCAGGAACTCGACCCGGACATGGAATGGGCGCCGCAACAACACGGTGGACCACGCACCATGAGTGTCCGTGGTGTCGAACAGGCTCTGCGACGCGCTCGTAACTTCGCACATGAGCGTCTCGGGCACCCGGTACGAGGCGGTGCTCGCTCAGAGCTTCTGTCGGTGTTGCGTCCGGACTTCGACCGGGTGCCGAATTTGGCTGCTCGGGCCGCCGGACTGGAGCGGGAGTACGTTCGGCTGGCCGAACGACAGTACGACTTGCTCCTGGGTGCCGAGAGCAACGATCGGATTGTGTGCACCGGAGGCGCTGGGTCCGGCAAGACTCTGCTTGCAGTGGAGACTGCTCGGCGTGCTGCAGCTTCCGGCCGGAACGTCGTGCTCACGTGTCGGTCCCCGCATTTGGCCGGCGTGTTGCGCGACAGCGTCGTAGGTACCGGCGTTGTATGTGGGGCTTTGTCGGAATTGCGCGGAACGGCACCGGGAGACGTCCTCGTAGTTGATGAGGCTCAGGACCTCATGGACGTGGATGCGGTGTTGCGGCTCGATGTCCTGGTTCAAGGCGGATGGACGGCTGGCAGCTGGCGGGTCTTCTGCGACCCCAACAACCAGGCCAACGTCGATGGCTCGTTCGACAAGCAGACCTTCGACGAACTTGCGGCCGGTGCCGTATCAATCAGCTTGCCTTACAACTGCCGGAATACATCGCCGATCGTGCTGCAGACCCAACTGATCACCGGAGCCGACGTCGGAGTGGCCAGAGCGGGAGCGGGACCCGCCGTCGACTACAAGCGCTATCGTGACGATGACGAAGAGGCTGGTTTGCTCGATGCGCAGCTGACCGAGCTCCGGCAACAGGACGTGGACTTGGCCGATGTCGCCGTAGTGACCCTTCGGGATCGCACGGAAGAGAGCTCCGCGCTACGAACGAAGGCGTTCCGGGCAGGACGGCTCAAGAACGTGGTCGATCCGGGAAAGGGACGGTCAGGAGTTGCCCGTCTCGTCACCACGCCTCAGATTAAGGGGCTCGAGGTAGCCCATGTCTGTATTGTCGACGTCGACGGTATTGCCGACCCAGTCCGAGCGGCACGGCTGTATGTCGCGATGACGCGGCCGAGAATCAGCCTGTGGCTGGCCGTCAGCGAAACAGCTTGGCGGCAGATCGAACAAGGTGGCGAAAGGACGAAGCCATGACAGACCGCGATCCGGTCGGCGTTCGCGAGGATCTGCTCGGCTACTTGCGCGACCAATACCTGGGCCCTGCTTCAGGCGATGAAGAGATCCTCCGCACCAAACCTGAACACACCTACCTCGTCGGTACGCTCTACCCCAAGGGGCCTGCGGCCGAGCAATTGTATGGCGACTCTCTCGGAGAGGACTCCCACGACGAGGAACTCGACGAACCAATCGAGATGGCCAACAGTTGGCATCCGGCCTCGGCAGCCGTCTCCTTCCTGCATAACGGCCCCGAGCTGCGCTGCGAGGTAACTGCCGGCACCTACGAGAAACTGCCTGAGAAGGACCCGACGACTCGGCGCGATCGATGGTCGCGCCGACCGTGGAGCGATGAGGTCGTCCTCAGCGCGGAAGGTAGCCTCGACGACAACACAGTCGACCTTTTCGACGACCGGGCCAGGTTGGTGTGCGTCTGGCGTCGAACCAAGGCGGCCTGGCTGGTCACGGTCGCGCTGGAAAACCTGGCTGAGCACGACGAGGCCGAATCGCCGCCTCCTACCGATCAGTGTCTATTCCAGGTCGGTTTCGTCTGTCACGTGCAGGACGGTCGAATTTTACCTTACCCGAGCAGCACCGACCTGTCTGACGATCCGGAGGACCAAGAACTGCGGCTGATGTATCGGCGGCGACGTATCTACGGGATCGGTCATGGATGCTCCGTCGACTGGCTTGCAGGCTCTGACGGCGAAGTCCGCACAGTGCGCACAGAGATGTTGCCGACCAAGATCGTCCCAGGCGTCGCCCGACCTTCCGACGTGGGCAAAGTGCTCCGCATGTCCTATCTGGCAGACGAGTCGATCGAAACAGAGACTCTTGTCTTTCACCTGAAAGAATTCGTCAGCAGGTACGAGTCTTGGGTTGTAGATCGTGAGCGGGAATCCGAATCCCTGGAGCAGATCCACATGCCTGCCGCTGACCGTATCCTTAGCAGGATGCGGCGGGCAGTCAAGCGGATGTACTCAGGGATCGACCTCTTGCGCGAGGATGCCAAATGTCTTCTGGCCTTCCGTCTCGCCAATGCGGCGATGTGCGAACAGGCGCTCCAATCGCAACACGTGAGGACTCATCCCGGCGAGCTCGGTGCGCCCCTGATGGCCCGAGACTCGACTGTCGACGACCCTACTTGGTACCACTTCCAGCTCGGGTTCCAACTACTGAGTCTTGCTTCGACCGCCGACGGTTCGCACGCTGACCGGGGTGTCGTCGATCTAATCTGGTTCCCTACCGGAGGTGGGAAAACAGAAGCTTACCTCGGACTTGCTGCTTTCGAAATGATCCGCAGGCGGCTTGTGGATGGTATGCGCGGAGGTGGCACGGCGGTGCTCACCCGCTACACACTCCGGCTTTTGACCAGTCAACAGTTCCAGCGCGCGGCGACGCTGATCTGCGCTCTGGAGCAGCTCAGAGGCAAGCGCCCCGAGTTGCAGAGTCTACCGTCTTTCAGTATTGGATTGTGGGTGGGCGGCGACACCACGCCGAACGACTATGGCGAAGCGTTTTCTGCGGTCAAGGAGGTGTTCCTTGCGCAGAAGCCAAAAAATCCATTCCAGTTACAGAACTGTCCATGGTGTGGAACGCTGATCCTGCCCAAGAGTCGACGGCCGAGTCCTGTCGACGGCGGGCCCAATCCGGCATACGGGGTCAGGGCCACCAAGAATCATTTCGAACTTTTCTGTCCGCATCCAGAATGTTTTTTCCATGACATTCTCCCGATAAGCGTGGTCGACGATCAGATCTTCGCGGATCCGCCGACGCTCCTTTTGGCGACCGTGGACAAGCTTGCTCGGCTGCCCTGGGTGAAGGACGCGGGTACGGTGTTCGGAAGAGGTGCCGTACCCTTTGACGCACCCAGCCTCGTGATCCAGGACGAACTGCATCTTCTGTCCGGGCCGTTGGGAACCACAGTCGCACTTTACGAGGCCGCTGTTCACGCCTTGCTGTCCTGGGATGGAAAAACTCCCAAGATTGTCGCGTCCACCGCCACGATTCGAGCGGCGGACCACCAGGTGCGCAGTCTGTACGGCGGCTCGGTCGAACTCTTCCCGCCCAGTGGATTGGACGCGGATAGCAGCTACTTCGCCCGTACTGACAGGAATGGCGCGGGGAGGCTCTACGTCGGTCTGATGCCGCAGGCATTCACGCAGGCCTCAGCAACAATCTTGAGCAGTGTGGCGATTCTCCAAGCGCCCACGGTGTTGGGATTGTCCGGCAAGGCATTGGATGCGTACTGGACGTTGGTCATCTACCACAACAGTCTCCGTGAACTCGGGCGGACGGTAACGCAAATTCGAGACGATGTCGATACCATGCTGCAGGCACGCAGCACAGAAGCGACCGCTGCCCGTAGTTTGCGAGGCGACGGAGTCGTGGAGCTCACGAGCAACGTCCACGCTGATGACCTGCCCGAGATCATCACCCGCCTGGAACAGAGTACAGAACAGCGAGACTTCGTGGATGTCCTGGCGACGACCAACATGCTGTCGGTCGGCATCGACATCGGGAGACTGGGGGTGATGCTGATGAACGGACAGCCGAAGACCACGTCCGAGTACATCCAGGCCACCAGTCGGGTTGGTCGTTCCACCGCGGTCCCCGGCTTGGTCGTCACTCTGCTCCGTGCCACCAAACCGCGGGATCGGTCTCATTATGAGTCGTTCCGGGCCTACCACGAATCCCTCTACCGCTATGTGGAGCCCACGAGCGTTACGCCTTGGTCGTTGGCTTCCCGAGAGCGATCTCTGCGCGCCGCCTTCGTCATGCTCATCCGGCATGGGGTCGGGCTCCGGCGCAACGAACAGGCAGGCGACTTCTCCATTGACGACCCGGTCGTTCGGATGGCATTCGAACGGCTGGCCGAGGCGGCTCGCCGGGCCGATGAGGACGAAGCTGAACCAAGTAGGCGCGAACTGCAACACATTGCCCAGGAGTGGCACGATCGTGCGGCGGCCGTCACCGAGCGGGGAGAGCGGTTGTACTACCAATCCAAGGAACATGCGACCTTGCTGAAGGATTTCGGTGCGCGGGGTGAGGGGTGGCCGGTCGCGCACTCGATGCGGTCGGTCGACCGGCAGGTACGGATTCTGGCTCTCGGTGAGGGGCGTCGATGAGGACCGTTCGGCTGAGTCAGACCGTTTCGCCCTTCGGCGTGGGTGCCATCGTCGATGTGATGGGAGAGTCTCTCATGGGCGTCGACATCAGCGAATGGCAATACGACCGCACTGTGCAGGTGAAATCTAAGCGGCTCGAAGAGCGTCTCGGAGTACAGGAGTTGCGTACGCCGCCGAGTGTGCCGGCGAGACCGTCGATCCACAGTCCCGGAATTCCCTACCAGCGGTTCCCTCGCTGGCTGTTCTGCCAGGGTTGTCGCAGGATGCACCATTATCGGATCCAGCAGGAGACCGGTGATCCGCCCCTGTGCGATCAGTGCAAGAGCAAGCTGGTCCCGATGCGATTCATCGCGGTCTGCGCCACCAAGGGGCATGTCAGAGACGTACCCTGGGACAAATGGGCGCACTCGGCATATGAGTCGGAGGCTCAACGTCGTTGTCAAAAGCATGTGCTCATCTTCGACATGGCAGTGAGGGGAAATGAAGGCCTGTCCGGCCTTGTCGTGCGTTGCCGCACGTGCGGCGCGTTCCGTGATTTGGGGGAGCTTCCAGCCCGAGGAGCGCTGGGGAGGATCGGGGTAGCCTGCTCGGGAGGACAGCCGTGGCAACGCAACATGCCATCGTGTGATCAACCGCTGGAGGTACTGCAACGAGGCGCGACCAACGTCACGTTGCCTGACACGACTACCGCTTTGGATATTCCCGAGCCAGCTGAAGGTATGCGGGATATTGCTGCGGAAGTGCGTCAGCACCGCAATTTCGAAGATGTTCGCAGCGCCCCACATGGGCCCTTGGCGTCGGCCTTGATCCAACTGATCGCGCAGAATCTCGAGATCGATGAGAGTCAAGTTCGGCAAGCATTGGACGGCGATCCCGACGAGGGTTTGCGGGAGACGCGACGTGGTCTACTCAGCGATGAGTGGGACGCCTTTCTTGAGGCTGCCGGATCGGACGACGAACCTGTAGGTACGCCGGAATTTGTGATCAGTGCCACGGAGTTCGTTCGTGCTGGTATCGACAACTCTCCGGTAATCGAACGGTTGGGTGAGTCTGTCGACGCTGTGGTGCTTGCGCACAGGTTGCGTGAAATACGGGTGCTGCACGGGTTCCGTCGCTACTCGCAGGATGCGGATCTCGTCGACGTGCACCTGGGACGACGGGGACGTGGTCGGTGGCTGCCGGCTGTCGAGTCTTTCGGGGAAGGGATATTTCTTTCGCTGAATCAGGACCTTCTGAGTCGGTGGGAGCAACGCGACGAAGTTCGGTCCCGGGTGACGGTACTCGAGTCGCGGCGACGTCGTAGTATCATGGGAGCTAGACTTTTCGAAGCGACTCCTCGATCTGTACTGCTTCACACCTTGGCTCACATTGTGATGCGAAGGCTCGCTTTCTCTTGTGGTTATTCTTCTGCTTCATTGCGAGAACGCATCTACGCTGAGACTGCTCCGCGTTCGGAGGCGGGATTTCTCATATATACTGCTGCCGGTGATTCCGAGGGAACCCTTGGTGGCCTCGTTCGCGAGGGAGAGGCTCCGAGGCTGGCTCGTACCCTGATTGCGGCCATTGAAGAAGCTGCGTGGTGTTCGGCCGACCCGCTCTGTCGAGAGAGCCGCGGACAAGGTTTCAACAGCTTGAACCGTGCAGCTTGTCATGGCTGCTGCCTTGTTGCGGAGACGTCGTGCGAGCGGTCCAATGTTCTGTTAGACAGGGTCCTGCTCGTCGGAGATGACGAGACGCCGGGTTTCTTCGAGGGTGTTCTGGAAAGTATTCGCATCGAGACGGTGGAGCGATCCAGCGATCTTTTGGATGAATGATTCCCGGATAGTTTAAGATCATGTCGCTCATGGCTACGGACTCTTGTTGACCGTCCGTGTATATCGACATAGCCGCGGGACGGCGACCGCCGTGGCAGTCGTCGCCCCGCTTTGCCACAGAGGCCGGATTCGCAGAAGATTTCCCCGTCAGGTTCGGGATCCGGGCCGCCGAATCCTGCACGACAGCGTGGTCAGCTGCCAGGGGCAGGACCGCCACGATCTTGTCGTCGTCGCCGCCCACCGTGCCGCTCGTGTGCATCGCCCGGCTCGTCAGATCGGTGTCATGCACGCCGAAAGTCTCGAAAGGTCGGGGCCACCACCCGACGGTCACGGCGCTTCGCTTAGTGAGCGAAGATCCCGACGTACGGCCGGTCCAAACCGTGATTCTTCTAGCACGTTAGCGGGCTCAGGTACTGCTTTCAGCCGCGCGCGTCGCTTTGCTGAGCGGTGATCATCGCGCCGTCGCCACGGTTCTCGACGTAGCTACACATCTCGAATTTGGCCAGCCGACGTGCCTTGACCTCGCCACCTCGGCGAGGCCAAGGCGTTCGGGTTCAGCACTGCCCCGGGCTGGCTGGGCCGCAGGCGACGCGGCGATCGAAGGAGTTGGCCGCCTTAGAGCGTGTCTTACGTGGTGATCGGTTGCTTGTGAGCGATGATCTTGGCTGTGGTTGATCGGTTGTCGTTGCGGTTGGTGCCTGTGGGGTTCCAGAAATCGGTTCACGCGCCCGACCTGCGGAAACAGACACGTGACGGACAGGGCATGATCGGCAGCCGTGAGGCCGCGTCTGCTCTACCTGATGTTCCTCCGGCTGGTGGTCTGCTGGTGTTGCTCGGGCGCTCGTCGGCGTCCAAAGACGTCGAGTTGCTGGTGCTTCGCCACGAGGTGGCCGTGCTGCGCAGAGGCAACCCGAAACCTCGCCTGGACTGGGCCGATCGGGCGGTGTTCGCGGCGTTGGTCCGCCTGCTGCCCACAGGGCTGCGGCTGCACCGGTTGGTCACCCCGGCCACGGTCCTGCGCTGGCACCGGCGCCTGGTCGCCGCGAAGTGGACCTATCCACACCGAGCCGGCCGTCCGCCTGTCGATGCGGCACTCACCGAGTTGATCGAACGGATGGCCATCGAGAACCACCACTGGGGGTACAAGAGGATTCAGGGTGAGCTGCTCAAGCTTGGACACCGGGTCGGTGCCTCGACGATCCGGCGGATCCTGAAGCGGGCGCGCATACCTCCCGCGCCGGCCCGGCACACCGACACGTCCTGGCGGCAGTTCCTGCGCACGCAGGCCTCGACGATGCTGGCGTGCGACTTCATCCACGTCGACTGCGCGTTCACACTCAAGCGGATCTACGTGTTCTTCGTGCTGGAGGTCGGCAGCCGCTACGCCCACGTCCTCGGCACGACCACCCACCCGGACAGCGGGTGGACCACCCAGCAGATCCGCAACCTCGTGATGGATCTCGGTGATCGAGTCGACGAGTTCAGATTTCTCGTCCGCGATCGGGCTGGCCAGTTCGCGGCGTCGTTCGATGCCGTCCTGGCTGACGTCGGCATCGAGACGGTGAGGATTCCCGCGCGTTGTCCACGGGCGAACTGCTACGCCGAGCGGTTTGTACTCACGGCTAGAACCGAGCTCACCGATCGTGTGTTGATCCTGAGTCAGCGGCATCTGCAGGCTGTGCTCGCCGAGTACGTCCGGCACTACAACGGTCGACGGCCGCACCGTTCCCGCGAGCTTCGCCCACCACGGCCGACCCACCCCGTGGCAGACCTCAACTCTCAGCGGATCAAGCCACAGCGGCTTCTCGGAGGCCTGATCAACGAGTACGAACGGGCCGCGTAAGTCCGCTGGTCAGCGCCGGTGAGCGACTTTTGGAATCCCACACCCCGACCAAGCGCCCGCCGCCATCGGGCGGATCGTGGACCACTGCGGGCGGTTGCCACTGGCACTCCGCATCGCCGCCGCCCGGCTCCGAGGTGATCCGGTGCGGAGCCTCGCCGAGCTCGACAGCGGTCTGGCCGACGAGTCCGCGCGGCTCGTCGGACTCGAAGCCGGCGAAAGGAGCGTCGCCGCCGCGTTCCACCTGGCTCACCGGCGGTTGCCGGCAGAGCACCAGGACCTGTTCGGGGCGCTGGCCCGGTACCCCGGCGCCGACTTCGACCTCGCGGTCGTCGCCGCGTTGGCCGGAACCGACTCCGGTGCGGCGGAACGAGCACTGTGCGACCTGGTGGAAGCGAACTTGGTCGAGGCCGGTGCGCGCGGGCGGTACCGCATCCACGACCTGCTCAAGGCGATCGTCCGCGACACCGCGCCGTCGGACCCGGCCGAGCAGGCATCGCTGGGTCGCCTGCTCGACCTGGTCGTGGCCAGGCTCCTCGCGGTCGACGAGCTCCTCGCCCCGCAGCGTTACCGGCCGCCGATCACGGGACTGGACGCGGTACCGGCGGAATTCGGGTTCACCGGCCAGGACGCCGCCCTGCGGTGGGTCGCCGGCGAAGCCGACACCCTCGACGCGCTGGTCGGCGTGGCCGCGGACCACGGCCTCCACGACCGCTGCTGGCAGCTCGCCTTCCTCCTGCGGACCTTCTACTTCCTCGACAAGCGATGGGACTCGTGGGTCGGCACGCACCACGTGGCGATCGCCGCGGCCAAGGCGAGCGGCAACGCGTGGGCCGAAGCCGTCACCCACAACAACCTCGGGGTCGCGCTGCTCGACCGTGGTGACCGGGAGCAGGCGGCGACGCACTTCCGGTTCGCGCTGGACCTCTTCGGCGACCTCGGCGACGAGCACGGCCTGGCCACCACGCGGGCTCATCTGGCCTGGGTGAGCCACTACCGCGGGCACCACCACACCGCACTCAACGAGCTCACCGCCGCACTGGCTTTCTACCGGCAGCACCGAGCGCAGCGGAACGAAGCCATCACCTTGCGCGGAATCGCGCTCGTGGAAACAGCACTCGGCAGGTGCTCCGACGCGGCGGCTCACGCCGAGACCGCCATCGAGCTCTTCGAAGAGCTCGGCCTCGACCTCGACGCGGCCATGGCCGTCAACGCCCTCGCCTGGGCCCACTACCGGCACGGCCGTGACGTCGAAGCCGCGCAGCGCTATGCGGAAGCCGGCTCGCGTGCCCGCCGGTGTGGCAGCGACTACGAAGCCGCCCGTGCCGCGACCGGCTCGGGCAACGTCCACGCCGCGGCAGGTCGCTTGGCCCAGGCCGAGCTGGAATGGCGTCGCTCAGACGGTCTTCACAGCCGTCTGAGCGGCTCGGACGTCGGCGAAGCGCGGGTACGCGAGGAGTTGAGGAACTCGACGGCCTGAACGGGACGCGGTCACGCCGTCGCGTGCACCGTCACCGGGAACTTCGAGGGGCCGCGCAGGTTGATTCGGCCGTTCCACTCCAACTCCCCGGCGAAGCCCAGCTCAGGGAACCGCTGCACCAGCCTGCTCATCGCCACCTGACCCTCCAGCCGGGCCAACGCCGCCCCGAGACAATGGTGCGGACCCGCTCCGAACGACACCTGGTGGCGCGCCTCCGGACGGTCCAAGCGCAGCGAGGACGCGTCCGGGCCGAAGAACCTCTCGTCGCGGTTCGCCGAACCCAGGCACGCCAGCACGAACGTTCCCGCCGGGATCTCCTTGCCCGCCACCGTGTGCGGGGACGTCGTCACCCGGCGGGTCTGCTGGACCGGGGAGTCGTAGCGCAAGAACTCCTCCACCGCGTTCGGTGCCAGGTCTGGCTGGTCTCGCAGCAACGCAAGCTGCGAAGGGTTCCGCAGCAACGCGTTCACGCCGTTCGCGATCAGGTTGACCGTGGTCTCGTGGCCCGCCACGTACAGCAGCACCACCTGGGCCACCAGCTCGTCGCCGTCCAGGACGTGGCCGTCGTGCTCGGCCGCGATCAAGGCCGTCAGGAGGTCGTCCGCCGGGTTGGCGCGCTTCCAGGCGATCACCTCGCGCGTGATCGACGTCAGCTCCCTGTCCGCCGCCATGATCGCGCGGGCCGTTTCCTCGTCGGCGACTATCTCCAGCGAACGCACCAGGGTTCCGCTCAGCTCGCGGATGCGGGAATGGTCCGTCGGGGGCATCCCCAGCATCTCGGAGATCACCGCGAACGGGAGCGGGAACGCCAGCTCCTCGACCAGGTCCGAGTCGCCCTTCTCGGCCATGCGGTCCAGCGCCGAGTCCACGAGACCCACGATCTTCGGCTCCAGCGCCGCGATCGCGCGGCGGGTGAACACCTTCGTCACCAGGGACCGCAGCCGCGTGTGGTCGGGTGGGTCGCGGTCGAGCATCGACCGGTTGAGCGCGCCCGCGTCCTCGTCCGCGGCGAAGTACTCGAACGGCGACTCCGCCAAGTTCGCGACGTCCACCGACAGCCCGGCCCGCAGCAGCGCCGAGACGTCTTCGTAGCGCGAGACGAACCAGAACCCCAGCGGGTGCTCCTGCACCGGGTCTTCGTCGCGCAGCATCTTGTACTGCTCGTACGGGTTCTCGGAGAAGCCGGGTGCGAACGGGTTGAACAGCAGCTCGTTGACGTCGGTCATCGCAACCCCCAGATGCACTGTGTCGGTGACATACGCAGTGTATGTCCTATGCTTTGCGCATGTCGACTGTCAAGAGCCGGCGGGAGCAGTACTCCGAGGCCACCCGGGCCGCCCTGCTGGCGGCGGCCACCCGCCGGTTCGCCGAGCACGGCTTCGCCGGGACGGCGCTGGAGGACATCGCCGGCGACATCCAGGCCACGCGCGGCGCGATCTACCACCACTTCGCCAGCAAGACGGCGTTGTTCGAGGCGGTCTTCGAGCAGCTCGAGACCGACGCGATGGCGCTGTCCGCGAGCGCGGCGGCGCGGGCGACGGCGCCCTGGCCGGCGGCGTTCGCGGCCCTCGACGTCTTCCTCGACCGCTGCTGCGACCCGGTGTACGGCAAGCTCGTCTGGCGGGAGGCGCCGCTGGCCCTCGGCTGGCTGCGCTGGCAGGCGGCCGAAGAGCAATATGCGTACGGGCTCGTCGAGCAGCTCATCAAGGCCCTGGTGGACGGCGGCGACATCGAAGACCGGTCGCTGGAGACCACCACACGGCTGGTGTTCGGCATGCTCGGCACGGCCGGGATGGCGCTGGCCGAGGCGTCCGATGTGGACAAGCCGCGGCTGAAGGCGGAGTACGCCGCCGTCATCGGGAAGATGGCCGCCGGGTTGCGGCCGGTGGTCGGCCGAGTGGACGCCTGACCGAGCCGGATAAATCGCAACTTGCACCTTTCCAGGTGACCGATTTATGCGGTTTCCTGAATCCATTCGAGTTAATGGGGACACCGCGCGTAGCGCTTGTGAGGTCCGTGTAGGCTCCGGTCTCGCTTGACTGGGTGATCGCTCACCCGAATCAGTGGCCGCCGATCGGGGCGCGCGGCCCTGCCGTCGCGGTTCGGGCTCGGATAGGAGATTTATGCAGGTCAGGTCCACTCTCGTGCGTGGCGGGATCGCGGCTCTCGCCGCGGCCGCCGCCGTCATGATCGGTTCGCCGGCCGCTCTCGCCGACGACGGTGCCGCCCGCGGCAAGGTCGTCGCGGACGAGCACGGCAACGCCAAGGCGACCGTCGGCTACCGGCTCAACCTCGGGCGGGGCGGCGACTACATCGCCGAGCTGTTCGAGATGAAGCTGTCCAACGGCAGCACGCTGAAGCTCTACTGCGTGCAGATCACCGTCGGCCTGCGCACCGACGTCGACATGGTCGAGCGTCCGTGGAGCAAGTACCCGGCCGCGAACTCGCCGTTCGAGAAGAACAACACCAAGATCAACTGGGTGCTGCACAACGGCTACCCGGGCACCGGGCTCGACGCGCTGGGCAAGGCGCTCAAGAAGGCCGGTGTCGAGGTCCACGACGGCGTCTCCGAGCGCGAGGCCATCGCCGCGACGCAGGCCGCCGTGTGGCACTTCAGCGACGGCGTGAACCTGGACGCCACCAAGCCGCTGGCCGAGGAGAACTCCGCCGACGCCAACGCCGACGTCGCCGCGCTGTACGCGTACTTCACCGGTGACCAGAACAAGGGCATCGGCGAGCAGCCGAAGCCGACGCTGAACATCGCCGCGGACAAGACCGAGGGCGCCGCCGGCTCCAAGGTCGGCCCGTACAGCGTCGCCACCAGCGGGGACATCACCTCGCTGACCAGCCAGCTGCCCGAGGGCGTCAAGATCACCGACGCCGACGGCAAGGAGCTGAAGGGCTCGGACGTCAAGGACGGCAGCAAGCTGTTCGTCGACATCCCCGCGGGCACCAAGCCGGGCAAGGGCGCCTTCACCCTCAAGGCCACCGGCGAGCTGGACACCGGCCGCCTGTTCGTCGCCGAGAACTACGCGAAGAAGCCGGCGCAGTCGCTGATCGTCGCCGACTCGGAGAAGACCGAGGTGACCGCGAACGCGGCCGCCAGCTGGACCGAGGCCGGTGCCCCGACCACCGCGCCGAGCACCCCGGCCGGCTCGACCGGCGGGGGCGGCGAGCTGGCCAACACCGGCGTCGACGCCGCGGTTCCGTTCACCGTCGGCGGGCTGCTGCTCGGCGGCGGTGCGCTGATGCTGCTGGTGAACCGGCGTCGCAGCCGCGCGTAAGCAGTAAGCAGTACTCGGGAACGGGGCCGGTCCACAGTGGACCGGCCCCGTTTCCGTGCACCGGAGGACCGACCTTCGGATTGCGATCATCGGGGCAAATACGGCGAACCGCCCATCGATTGGTCTAGACTTTTCGCCCGGACGGCGAAGGGACGAGGCCATGCGCGGTACGACCGTTCCGCCCGGGACGCCCTGCCCGCCACCGCGGGCGGGGGAGCTGCCGATGCACCGGCTGGAGGTGCCGGCCCCGCACGCGCCGCCGTTCGCCGTCGGCACGTTCGACGAGGTCGGGCCGCTCTCGCGCGCGGAGTTCCCGCACCGGCACACCTTCCACGAGCTCGTCCACGTCACCGGCGGCACCGGCGCGCACGTCGTCGACCTGACGCGCCGGCCGCTGCGGCCACCGCACCTCGGGGTCATCGCGGCGGGCCAGGTGCACCAGTGGGCCGGCGTGCGCGGCCTGACCGGCCACGTCGTCGTGTTCACCGACGAGTTCCTCCTCGACCACCCGGCCGACCGCGAGCTGCTGCGGCGGCTGAGCGAGCAGCCGTGGCTGGAGCTGGACGCGCACGCCGACGCGGCCGTCACGCGGCTGATCGCCGACCTCGAAGAGGAGCACCGCCACGGCGAAGAGTCCGTGCTGCGGGCACTCGTGCACGTCCTGGTCGTGCGCGCCGGACGGCTGCTGGGGACACCGCCGCCCGCGCCCGCCGGGGCCGTGGCGGCGGAGTTCGCCCGGCTCGCCGGCCGCCCGGACCTCGGGCTGTGGTCGGTGTCCGCGCACGCCGAGCGCATCGGCGTCACGCCGGGGCACCTCACCGAGGCCGTGAAGGCCGCGACCGGCCGCACCGCCGCGCAGCTGCTGCGCGAGGCGCGGACCCGGGAGGCCCAGCGGTTCCTGCTCCGGACGGACCTCACCGTGCGCCAGGTCGCGACCCGCGTCGGGTTCGCCGACCCGGCCTACTTCTGCCGGTTCTTCCGCCGCGAAACCGGGCTGAGCCCCGGCGACTTCCGCCGCGGCGAGGAGAAGCACCACGACTGACCGGGCCAGTCCATCGTCGCCCACCTGGTGCGCTGCCTACGTTCGAGGGGATTCCCGACGCCCCACGAGGAGCAGGCATGGACGAAGACAGCAAGCTCAGCCGCAAGACGGTGCTGCGCGCCGCGCTGGCCGCGGGTGTCGCCGCGCCGGTCGCCCTGATCGGCGGGCCGGCGCTCGCCCGCACGACCGTCGCCGTCGGCCAGGTCCCGGAGCTGACGCCGGCGTGCCACGACGACGACGACGATCCGACGCCGGCCCAGACCGAAGGCCCCTACTTCAAGCCGAACTCGCCGGAGCGGACCGACCTGGTCACCCCCGGCACCCAGGGCACGCGCCTGACGGTGACCGGCTACGTCTTCGGGCTCGCCTGCCTGCCGGTGAACCGCGCGCTGCTGGACTTCTGGCAGGCGGACGTCAACGGTGCGTACGACAACACCGGCTACACCTTCCGCGGCCACCAGTACACCGACGCCCAGGGCGCGTTCCGGCTCTCGACGATCGTGCCCGGCCTCTACCCCGGCCGCACCCGCCACATCCACGTCAAGGTCCAGGCGCCCGGCCGGCCGATCCTGACCACGCAGCTCTACTTCCCGAACGAGCCGCGGAACAACACCGACACGATCTTCGACGCGCGGCTGCTGATGACCGTGCGGGACAACGGCTCCGCGAAGGAAGCCGCGTTCGACTTCGTGCTGAACGTCCCGCAGAGCCCGACGTCGACCCCGCCGACCTCCACCCGGCCGACCACCACCCCGCCGACCACCACGCCGCCCGGGGGCACCACCTGGGCGGCGGGCACCGGTTACGCGGCGGGTGCGCGGGTCACCTACGGCGGCCAGGGCTACATCTGCCTGCAGGGGCACACCGCGCAGCCGGGCTGGGAGCCCCCGGCCGTCCCCGCGCTGTGGCGGGCCGGGTGACGCCCTGAGGAGGGAGGGGACGGGCGGGTCCGGGCGCCGGGCCCGCCCGGTTTCCGCACGATAGGCGTCGACCCGGCCGGCGCCGGCCTGGGAGATTCGCGGGCATGACCGATTCCGCTGTGTGGCTCCGGCGCTTCCACCCGGCGACGCCCGGCGCGCCGCGGCTCGTGTGCTTCCCGCACGCCGGCGGGGCGGCGAGCTACTTCCACCCGCTCTCGGCCGCGCTGGCCCCCGCGGTCGACGTGCTGGCCGTGCAGTACCCCGGCCGGCAGGACCGGTACGCCGAACCGCTGGTGGACGACCTGTCCGTGCTGGCCGACCGACTGGCGGACGTGCTCGCCGCCGAGGTCGGCGGGCCGGTGGCGTTCTTCGGGCACAGCATGGGCGCCAGCCTGGCCTTCGAGGTCGCGCGGCGGCTCGGAGCCGGGCTGCTCGGCTTGTTCGTGTCCGCGCGCCGCGCACCGTCGGCGCCCCGCGCGGTGCGGGTCCACGAGCGAGGGGACGACGAGCTGCTCGCCGACGTCCGACGGCTGGGCGGCACCGACGCGCGGGTGCTGGCGCACCCCCAGCTCGTCCGCATGGTGCTCCCGCTGCTGCGCAACGACTACAAGGCCGCGGAGACCTACCGCTACCAGCCGGGCCCCGACGTCGGCTGCCCGATCTTCGCGCTGGTCGGCGACCGCGACCCGAAGGTCACCGAGGCGGCGGCGCGCCGGTGGGCGGCGCACACGTCCGGCGGCTTCGAGCTGAAGTCGTTCCCGGGCGGGCACTTCTACCTGAACGACCACCACGTGGCGGTGAGCCGCCTGCTCGGCGAGCGGCTCACCCGGTGGACGGGTGAGCCGCTCGCGTCAGATCAGCAGTAGAGGTTGGCGCCGGGGTCGACGCCGAGGATGGACGTGATCTGGCGGTACTTGTCGACGCGGCTCTGGACTTGCGCCGGGTTGCCGCCGTTGCACTCGATCGAGCCGTTGATGCTGCGGATGGTCTCGCCGAAGCCGCGGCCGTTGACGATCGCGTTGTGCGGGGTCATCGTGCCGGGGCCGCTCTGGGTGTTCCAGTACCAGAGGCCGGTCTTCCAGGCGACGGCCGCGTTCTGCTCGACCTGCCAGGGGTTGCCGAGCAGGTCGATGCCGAGGGCGTCACCCGCGGCCTTGTAGTTGAAGTTCCAGCTGAGCTGGATCGGGCCGCGGCCGTAGTACGCGGCTTGGCCGGCGGGGCAGCCGTAGGGCTGGCCGTAGTCGCAGTAGTGCGGGTAGTTGGCCGTGTTCTGTTCGACGATGTAGACGAGCCCGCCGGTTTCGTGGTTGACGTTCGCGAGGAACGCCGCGGCTTCCTGCTTCTTGACCGTGTCGCTGCCGGTGTTGGCGAAGCCGGGGTAGGCCGACAGGGCCGCGGTCAGGCCGCTGTAGGTGTAGAAGCTGTTGCGGCCCGGGAAGATCTGGTTGAACTGGCCTTCGCTGACGACGAACGAGCCCGGGTTGCCGGGGTTCGTGCCGCCGCCGCAGTCGTAGGGCTCCCAGTACCAGGTGCTGATGATGGGGTCGTAGCCCGGGTTGGCGTTCTTGGCGCGGTAGTAGCTGCCGTTGGTGTACTTGACGACCGCGCCGACGTCGTACCACTGGCCGGCGACCCAGTTGGGGGCGTTGCAGGTGGTCCCGCCGCCTCCGCCGTCACAGCTGTAGGGCTCCCAGTACCAGGTGCTGATGATGGGGTCGTAGCCCGGGTTGGCGTTCTTGGCGCGGTAGTAGCTGCCATTGGTGTACTTGACGACCGCGCCCACGTCGTACCACTGGCCCGCGACCCAGTTGGGCCCGCTGCAGGCGGCGGCCGCGGCCTGCGGGGCCTGACCGGTGGCGGCGGGCACGCCGAGCACGAGTGCGGCGGCGGCGGCGAATGCTGACAGGACCGCGACAAGACGTCTTCTCAAGACTGGCTCACTCCTTCGGCCACGACAGAGTCCGGACGCGGGGGCGTCCGGTGTCGGAGGGGGTGCTCGACCGGCCGGAACGAGGGTGACACCGGTCACTAGAGCAGATTGGTCTAGTCCAGTCAAGGAAGCGGGGGAAGCGGGCAAGGGGTGTGCGCGAACGACTCCCGCGGTGAACCGCCGGGGAGCGGGTTCGGTTGCGGGGTCGCGGGATTCAGGTCGCGTGAGGCGGCCGGCGCCCGGGCCGCCGAAACCCCGGCCCCGGCCGCCGCGCCCGCGCGAACGTTCGGCGCCCGGGTCAGCCGGCCGTCGACTCTCCGGCCGGCTTCCGCGCCAGCACCCGCCCGTGGGGCACCGGAGCCGCGGGGTCGCGCAGCACCTGTGCCAGAACTTCGAACCCGGCGCCGGTCACCAGCTCGCCCACCCGCTCCACCGGCAGCCGGTAGGCGTCCAGCGAGAGCCCGTCGTGGCCGTGCCAGTCGGTCAGGTGCTGCCGCTCGTCGCCGACCTGGAACGCCAGCTGCAGGTGGCCGCCCGGGCGCAGCACCCGGAACAGTTCCGCGCACACCTCCGGCAGCCGGGCCGGCGGCGTGTGGATGATCGAGTACCACGCCACCGCGCCCGCGAGACCGCCGTCCGGCAGGTCCAGCCCGAGCAGCGACCCCTCGGAAAACCGCAGCTCCGGGTGGTCGCGGCGGGCGACGGCGAGCATCTCCGGCGTCAGGTCGATGCCCGTGACGTCGAGCCCCGCCGAGGCCAGGTACGCCGTCACGCGGCCGGTGCCGCAGCCGAGGTCGGCGACCGGGCCCTCCCCGCGGACGAGGTCGGCGAACGCCGTGAGCAGCGCGCGGTCCTGGACGTCCTCGGCGATGGGGTGCGAGAACCGGGCGTAGGTCTCGGCGACGATCGAGTAGGTGTGGCGGGTCGTGGTCAGGAAGTCGGTCACGGCGCGCACGCTACCGGCGGGCACCGACAGTTTCCGCGAACCGTCCTAAGTGGACTTGGCGCGGCCGAGGTGGTCGAGCATCGAGCGGACGGACTCGAACTCCCGGGCCTCCTGGCGGCAGTCCGAACACGCGGCGAGGTGCCGCTCCACCCGTGCCGCCTCGGCGGCGTCGAGCAACCCCAGGCTGTACGCCCCGAGGTCGGTCCGGTCGTACCGGGCCATGGATCGCGTCTCCGTTTCCGCGTCCCGCACGGGAACGCCCGCACTACCGGACGTCTCCAGAGTCCTGACGCGGACGCGCCACCGGCACTGTTCTGCCGTTTTCCACCCGATCGGCCGACAACTTGGGGCGGCGAACAGCCCATGTGAGTGAACCGGGACCGTCACGGTACTCACCGGTCCGGACACGCAAAGCTTTTCTGGCACGAATTTCCCCGATTCGGCGTCATGGGTCGCAGGTGGGCTCGTCCGACCTGCGTCGGACCCGGATTTTCCGGCTCCGACCTGGGCGAAGGCGATCCGAAGCGAGGAGCGGAAGCGATGACCGTACGGAGCCGGCGGGCGCACGACGTCGTCGAAGAAGTCGGGGTTTGGCTGGCGGGGGAGTTCGTGGGGCGGCTCCCCGCCGCGGAGATCGACCGCGTCGTCAAGGTGACGCGGCTCGACCTCGAGAACAGCATCGCGCCGGAGGAGCTCGGGGAGATGCTCCACCGGCTGGGCCGGGCCCGGCTGCAGCGGATCCTGCAGCTCTCGCCGGCCGCGCAGGTCCGGATCAGCGGGAGGCGGCCGCTTTGATCGTCCGGAGGACCGGCGCCGTCTCCAGGGCGCGGATGGCGTCGAGCGCCCCCAGCCGGTGGGTCAGGTAGTGGTGCAGCGCCGCCGCGTCCGGGCAGAGCGCGTGCGCGACCAGGTTGGCCGGCCCGGTCGTCGCCGCGACGAGCGCCAGCTCCGGGTGGGTGGCCAGCTGCCGGGCCACGTCGTCGAGGTGGGCCGGGGCGACCGACATCCAGAGCAGCGCGTGCGTCGTCGCGCCCAGCGGGGTCGTGTCGACCTCCAGGTCGAAGAACACCGTGCCGCCGGCCTGGAGGTCGGCCAGCCGGCGCGCGACGGTCGCCGCGGACCAGCCGGTGGCCGCCGCCAGCTCGGCCAGGCTCGCCCGGCCGTCGCGCTGCAAGGCGGCCATCAGCGCGGCGTCGTCGCCGGTCAGCGGCTTGCCGTCGCCGGAGAAAACCGGCGTCAACGCGGCGACTTGCGCGGCGTCGAGGAACTGGGCCCGGCCCAGCCACGCCGTCGGGCCGCCGAAGTAGCGGTGCAACAGCTGGTGCGCCGACACCGCCGTGACGCTCGTGGTGCGCGGGATGTCCCGCAGCAGCAGCGAATGGTCGCTCGCGGCCGGCGTGTAGACGTTCACGCAGATCTCCGTGCCGCCGGACATGAGCTTGATCCACGCGGTGTCGGCGCGCCGCGCCAGCGCGTACGCGAGGTCCTGTGCGGTGTACGGCGTCGCGGTCAGCCGGACCATCCACTCGGCCTGGCCCGCGCGTTGCGGATCCGGCAGGCCGACGACGCGAAGCGACGCTTCGGCGCGTAGCCGGCGATAGCGCCGCGCCACCGTCTGCGTCGAGACGCCGAGGACATCCCCGATCTTCGTGAACGGCGCCCGGCCGTCGAGGTGCAACGCGTGGATCAGCGCGCGATCGACGTCGTCCAAGGCGGTCATATCCCTCATCAAAGCTCGGATCGTGGAAGAAATCCACCAAGCAATCGTGATAGGTGGAACTCGGAGCCAGTCCCGAGTCAAGGTCGGTGCCGACCGAAAGGGGGCACCTCTTGCCGACCACGACCCGTTACCGCCACCGCTGGGCCGCACTCGCCGTGCTGCTCACCGCCGAAGCGATGAACCTGCTGGACGCGACGATCGTCCAGGTCGCGGGCCCGGTGATCCACGCCGGCCTGCCCGGCCCGGCCGCCGACATCCCGTGGTTCAGCGCGGCCTACACCCTGCCGTTCGCGGCCTTCCTGATCACCGGCGGCCGGCTCGGTGACATCCTCGGCCGGGCGAGGGTGTTCAAGATCGGCGTCACGGCCTTCGTGCTCGCGTCGCTGGTCTGCGCGGCCGCGCCGGACGCCGGCCTGCTGATCGGGGCTCGTGCGGTCCAGGGCGCGGCGTCGGCGCTGATCATCCCGCAGACGATCGGCCTCATCCGTGCGCTCTTCGACGGCGACGAGCTCGCGAAGGCGCTCGGCAGCATCGGCCCGGTGATGGGCCTGTCCGCGGTGACCGGGCCGCTGCTCGGCGGTCTGCTGACGCAGGCCCTGTCGTGGCGGGCGGTGTTCCTGGTGAACGTCCCGCTCGGCCTCGTGGTCCTGCTTGCCGCGCGGTTCCTGCGCGAAGACAAAGCGGCCACGCGCCCGAAGCTCGACCTCGTGGGCACCGTGCTCGTCGTCGCCGGCGCCGGACTGCTCGTCTACCCGCTGATCAGCCCGGCGGGAACGTCCTGGCCGCTGCTCGCGGCCGGTGCCGCGCTGCTCGTCGTGTTCGGGTTCCAGCAGCGCCGCACGGCCGCGCCGCTGGTCGAGCCGAGCCTGTTCGCCCACCGCGGGTTCCCGGCCGCGCTCGCCGGGTCGCTGCTGTACTTCGCGGTGATGACCGGGCTGATGCTCCTCGTCCCGATGCGGCTGCAGCTCGGCGAGGGCGTCGACGTCCGCACCGCGAGCCTGACGCTGCTGCCGCTCTCGGCCGGGCTGGCGGTGTCATCGTGGTTCGCCGGGTCCTGGCTGGTGCCCAAGTTCGGCGCGCGCGTGATGTTCGCCGGACTGGCCCTGCTGCTGGCCGGGATCCTCGGCGTCGCCGGCGGGGTGACCCCGGCGCTGGCGTTGTGCGGCCTCGGGATGGGGATGTTCACGGTCCCGTTCTTCACCGCCGCCCTGCACCGCGTCCGGCCCCACGAGACGGGCTCGGCCGCCGGGCTGCTCAACGCCGTGCAGCAGCTCGGCGGCACCCTGGGCGTCGCTCTCCTCGGCGGGCTCTACCTGAGCACCGGGACGGCGACCACGGCGTTCGGCGTCGCCGCCGGGCTGACCGTGGCCGCCGCCGTCGCGGTCATCCCGCTCAGTAGTCGTCGCGCCCGGTGAACTGCTGCTCCAGCAGCTCGGCCGCGCCCGCCACGAGCTCGAGGGGGTCGATGAACTCGTTGATGTCGAGGTTGATCAGCGGCAGCGAGTGGCGCAGCACGAGGTGGTCGCCCATCACCGCGAGCCCGCCCACCACGGTCGAGTCGCCGACCTCGGTCAGCACCTCGAGGAGGTCGACCTCCTCGTGGCGGGCGAACGGCGTCGCGATCTGGACCCAGTCCTCGCGCTGGTCGAGGACCTCGCGCGCGATCACCATGATCTGGGCCCGCTGCTCCGTGTCGGGGTCGTCGCCGAAGATCAGCCGGATGCGGATCTCGTCGGGGTCGTCGCGCACGACCCGGTATTCCTGCCTGATGTAAGCGACCAGATCGCCCCAGTTCGCCATCAGGCGGCCCCGATCCGGTCGAGGTCGGCCAGGACGTCGGCCGGCAGTTCGAGCGAAGCCGCGGCGAGGTTCTCGCGCAGGTGATCGAGCGACGACGTGCCGGGGATGAGCAGCATCGACGGCGACCGCTGCAGCAGCCACGCGAGCGCGACCTGCATCGGCGTCGCGCCGACCCGGGCGGCGCAGTCGTCGAGGCTGCCCGACTGCAACGGGCTGAAGCCGCCGAGCGGGAAGTACGGCACGAAGGCGATGCCCTCGGCGGCGCACTGGTCGACGAGGTCGTCGTTTTCGCGGTGCGCCAGGTTGTACTGGTTCTGCACGCAGACGACGGGCGCGATCGCCTTGGCCTCGTCGAGCTGCTCCGCGGTGACATGGCTGACGCCGAGGTGCTTGATCAGGCCCTGCTGCCGCAGCTCGGCGAGCACGCCGAAGGGTTCGGCGAGCGACATCGGCACGGGGTAGTCGCCGGCGTCGTTGCTCAGCCGCAGGTTGACGACGTCGAGCGCGTCGACGCCGAGGTTCCGCAGGTTGTCGTGCACGGCCTGGGTCAGCTCGCCGGCGGACAACGCGGGCGGCCAGGCCTTGTCGGGCGTCCGGCGCGCGCCGACCTTCGTCACGATCGTCAGCGACTCCGGGTACGGGTGGAGGGCTTCCTCGAGCACCGCGTTCACGGTGTGCGGCCCGTAGTAGTCGCTGGTGTCGATGTGGGTGACGCCGCTTTCGACGGCTTCGCGCAGCACGGCGACCGCGGTGTCGTGGTCCCGCGGCGGTCCCCAGACACCGGGGCCGGCCAGCTGCATGGCCCCGTACCCCATCCGGGTCACGGGGACTTCCCCGCCGAGGCTGAAAGTGCCGCCCAGGTTTGCCATTCCGCTCCTCAGGTAGGTGCTGGTGCGCGACGAAGTCTAGGCAGGCTCAGCCGCAGACGCCCTTCGCGCGCAGCACCCGCGTCACCGACTCCTGCACCCGCGTCTTCGGCAGCTCCCCTGACTGCACGGCCTGCACCAGCCGGTTCAGCACCGTGTCCACGCGGCCGCCGGACGACCACAACGCCTCGTCCGCCCCGGCCTGCAGCGCCTTCAGCACGGCGTCCGGCAGCGAGTACTGCGCCGTGATCGCCTTCATCGCGCCGAGGTCGTCGGTCAGGACCAGGCCGGTGAACCCGAATTCGGTCCGCAGCAGCTGGTACGCGGCCGGCGAGATCGACGCGGGAACGCCGCCGGTCAGGTCGGGCACGTCGAGGTGGCCGACCATCACCGCGACCGGGCCGTAGTCCGCGAGGTTCCGGTAGGGCACCAGGTCCAGCGTCCGCAGCTGCGCGAGTGGCGGCGTCACGACCGTGCCCTTGTGCGAGTCGCCCGAGCCGTGGCCGTGGCCCGGGAAGTGTTTCAGCACCGGCTGGACACCGCCGTCGCGCAGGCCCGCCGCGAACGCCGCGGCGTACGTCTTCACGCGGTTCGGGTCGGGGCTGAAGGACCGGTCGCCGATGACGTCGTCGTCCGGGGCGTCCGTGACGTCGGTGTCCGGCGCGAAGTCGACCGTCACGCCGCGGGCGCGCAGCTGGCGGCCGCGGTCGGCGGCCAGCGCGCGGACCTGGGCGGGGGACTTCGTCGCGGCCATCTCGCGGGCCGAGGGAACCTCGCCGTCGAGATCGTCGATGCGCTGGACGCGGCCGCCCTCTTCGTCGACCGACACCGCCACCGGCAGCTTGGCCGCGGCCTGGACGGCGTCCAGCGAACGATCTTTCAACAACGCTGTTGCGTTACCGCCGATGAAGATGCCGCCGACCTGGTTGTCCCGCACCAGGGACACCGCGGCGCCCGGGTTGTCGCCGGACACCCCCACGACGACCAGCTGCGCGACCTGGCTGCGGACGTCGAGGCCGTTGACCAGCGACGCGCAGTCGCCGGGCCGCGTCAGGCTCGACGTCGGAGGCGGAGAAGAAGCCGGGGCGGCCGCCGTACGGGATGAAGGTGCGGGAGGAGCCGGCGACCGCGGGATCGCCAGCCCGGACACAGTGTCCGATTGACAGCCCGTGACCAGCGAACTCACGACAGCGATGCAGAGCGCCACCCCCAAGGCGGCCGGACGTCGGTGGTTCATCGGTCCCTTCACTCGTCGGTGTGCCCCACGACGGTAGTCGACGGCCCGCTTCACGATGTGAAGAAGGCCTGCACGACGGTTAGAGAAATCGTGAAGGCGACCTCAGCAGACTGGCACCACCAGAACACGGACAGTGGGGAGGGGCCTCGATGGACCAGGTGCGAGTGGCAGCGTGGGCGTCTGACCCGATCGCGCTCACCGGGCTGATCAACCACCTGAAGTCGCGGCCGGAGCTGCTGGTCGTGCCGCGCGCCCGCCGCGGCGAGGCGGCCGTGCTCGTGTTCGCCGTCGGGCAGGTCGACCGCGAGGTGATCACCGCGCTGCGGACCGCCTCCGCCGAGTCGCCCGCCGCGATCGTGCTGGTCGCCGGGCACGTCGACCCCGGGCACCTGAGCCTGCTCGCCGACTGCCACGTCTCCGCGGTGCTGCCGCGGACCGCGCTCGACCGGCTGACCGACAGCGTGCTGGCCGCCGCGCGGGGGCGGGCGACGTCGCTGCGCGACCAGGTCGAGGCGCTGGCCCACGAGGGCACCGCGGCGGCGCTCACGCCGCGCGAGGTGGATGTGCTTCGCCTGATGGCCGAAGGCTGGGACACTGCCGAGATCGCGGGCAAGCTCTGTTACTCGGAGCGGACCGTGAAGAACGTCATCTACGCCATGACCAACCGGCTCAACCTGCGCAACCGGCCGCACGCGGTCGCCTACGCCGTGCGGGCCGGTGTGATCTGAGGAAGCCCGTTGCGCACGATCGTCCGCCGGACCGCCGTCGCGGTCGCCGCGTTGATCCCGCTCGCCGCCTGCAGCCCCGTTGACTCCGGCGGCCCGACGAAGCTCACCATCGCCACCTTCGGCGAATTCGGCTACGCGCCGCTGATCGCCGAGTACCAGAAGCTGCACCCGGAGATCACGGTGCAGAACCGCGTCGCCGACTTCGACACCCACCACAAGGGCCTCGCGACGCAGCTCGCCACCGGCCACGGTGCCGCCGACGTCGTCGCGATCGAAGAGCAGTACATCCCGCAGTACCGGAAGGCGAAGGACAAGTTCGTCGACCTGGCCGGCTACGGCGCGCGGGACCTCGAAAAGCAGTGGGCGCCCTGGAAGTGGGCGCAGGGCACGGACGGCGCGTTCGTGCTCGGCCTCGGCACCGACATGGGCAGCCTCGCGCTCTGCTACCGGCGGGACCTGTTCCAGGCCGCGGGGCTGCCGACCGACCGCGACGAGGTCGCGAAGCTGATGCCGGACTGGGACGCCTACGCCGCCACCGCCGAGCGGTTCACCGAGAAGACGCCGGACGTGAAGTTCGCCGACTCCGCCGGGACCGTCTACACGGCGATGCTCAACCAGTCGCCCGAGAACTACTTCTCGGCCGAGGACGACTCGTTCATCGGCGATCGCAACCCCAGCGTCCACGGTGCCTTCTACCTCTCCGGTGGCATCGCGGCGAAGGGGCAGACCGCGGCGGCGACGACGTTCACGCAGGCCTGGAACGTCGCGATCAAGCAAGGCTCCTTCGCGACCGTCGCCTGCCCGGCGTGGATGCTCAGCCAGATCAAGGAAGCCGGCGGCGACTCGGGCAAGGGCAAGTGGGACGTCACGACCGTGCCCGGCAAGAGCGGCAACCAGGGCGGCTCGTTCCTGACCGTGCCGAAGCAGAGCGCGCACCCGAAGGAGGCGTACGAGCTCGCGCGCTGGCTGACCGCGCCGGAGCAGCAGAAGAAGCTCTTCCTCTCCGACGGCATCCTGCCCAGCGAACCTTCGGTCTACGCGGACCCGCAGGTCGTCGCGCACACCGACCCGTACTTCGGGGACGCGCCGATCGGGCGGATCTTCGCCGCGTCGGCCGACCAGTTGCGGCCCAACTACCGCGGCCTGCGCGACGCCGACGTCCGGCCCGAGTTCGGCCGTGCCCTCGGGCGGATCGAGGACAAGACCGACGGTGTCGACCAGGCCTGGACGGAAGCCGTCCAGCAGGCGCAAGCCGCCCTGAAGTAGCCCCGCGTGCAGCACCGGCTCGCCCGTTTCGACCGCAAGGCCACGCCGCTGCTGTTCGTCGCGCCCTTTTTCGGGCTGTTCGTCGTCTTCGGCGCCTTCCCGCTGCTCTACACGGCGTGGGTGTCGCTGCACGACTGGAACCTGCTGGAGGGCGACCAGGGCTACCTCGGCCTGGCGAACTACGGCGAGCTGCTCGCGGACCCGAACTTCTACAACGCGCTCCTCAACACGGTCGGCATCTTCGTGCTCGCCGCGGTCCCGGAGTTCCTGCTGGCGCTGGGCATCGCGGCGCTGCTCGACCGGCCGCTGCGGGGCGCGACCTGGTGGCGCACCGGGATCCTGCTGCCGAACGTCGTGTCCGTTGTCGCGATCGGGCTGGTGTTCGGGCAGCTGTTCAGCCGCGACTACGGCGTCGTCAACGAAGTCCTCGGCTGGTTCGGCGTCGCGCCGGTCAACTGGCAGGCGACGAGCTGGACGTCGCACCTCGCGGTGGCGTCGATGGTCCTCTGGCGCTGGACCGGCTACAACGCGCTGATCTACCTGGCCGCGATGCAGGCCGTCCCCGGTGATCTCTACGAGGCCGCCGCGCTGGACGGCGCCTCGCGCTGGCGGACGTTCTGGTCGATCACCGTGCCCGGCATCCGGCCCGCGCTGGCCTTCACCGCGATCGCCGGCACGGTCAACGGGCTGCAGCTGTTCGCCGAGCCGCAGCTGTTCGACGCCGGCGGGTCGGGCGGGACCGGCGGCAACGACCGCCAGTTCCAGACGCTCGTGATGTACCTGTACGAGAAGGGCTTCACGCATTTCGACGCCGGTTACGCGGCCGCGCTGACGTGGGTGATGTTCGTGATCTGCGCGCTGTTCGCGCTGCTCAACTACCGGCTGGTGCGCCGGTTCGTGAGGTCGGCGTGAGGCGCCCCGGCGGCTGGGTCTACGCGGTGCTGATCGGGGTGCTCGGCGCGTCGATCTTCCCGCTGTACTGGTCGTTCGTCGTGTCCACGCGCGACAACGCGGCGATCGGCGAGACGTCACCGCTGCTGCTGCCGGGTGGGCACCTCGTCGAGAACGTGCGGCGCGTCTTCGACACCGTCGACTTCTGGCTGGCGCTGGGCAACTCGCTGATCGTCGCGGGCACGGTCATGGTGTCCAACGTCGTGCTGGCCAGCCTGGCCGGGTTCGCGTTCGCGCGGCTGCGGTTCCGCGGCCGCAACACGCTGTTCCTGCTGGTCGTCGGGTCGGCGATGGTGCCGGCGCAGCTCGGCGTCATCCCGCTCTACCTGGTGGTCGGCGAACTCGGCTGGTACGGGCGGCTCGAAGCGGTGATCGTGCCGGGGCTGCTCAGCGCGTTCAGCGTGTTCTGGATGCGCCAGGCGTGCGAGAACGCGATCAGCGCCGAGCTCGTCGACGCGGCGACCGTCGACGGCTGCTCGGTCCTGCGCACCTACTGGCACGTGGCGGTGCCCGCGTTGCGCCCGGCGGCCGCGGTGCTCGCGATGCTGACGTTCATGGCCGCGTGGAACGACTACTTCTGGCCGCTGGTGGTACTCGACCCGAACGAAACGCCGACCGTGCAGGTCGCCCTGTCCCAGCTGGCCAGCGGCTACTACACCGACTACGCGCTCATGCTGACCGGCGCGACCGTGGGCGTGCTGCCCGTGATCGCGCTGTTCCTGCTGCTGGGGCGCCACATCGTCCGGGGGATCCTGAAAGGGGCGCCAGTATGACCTTCCCGGTGGGTTTCCTGTGGGGTGCGGCCACCGCGTCCTACCAAGTCGAGGGTGGGATCGCCGAGGGCGGCCGCGGACCGTCCATCTGGGACACTTTCGCGGCTCGCCAGGGTGCCGTCCTCGGCGGCGCGTCCGGCGAGGACGCCTGCGACCACTACCACCGGTACCCCGAGGACATCGGGCTGCTGGCGGATCTGGGGCTGGGCGCGTACCGGTTTTCGGTGGCGTGGCCGCGGGTGATGCCGGACGGCCGCACCCCGTCGTCCGCCGGGCTCGCCTTCTACGACCGGCTGGTGGACGAGCTGCTGCGCCGCGACGTCGTGCCGGTGCTGACGCTGTACCACTGGGACCTGCCGCAGGCCCTGGAAGACGCGGGCGGCTGGCCCGCGCGCGACACGGCGTACCGGTTCGCCGAGTACGCCGCGGTGGTCCACGATGCGCTGGGTGACCGCGTCAACCAGTGGACGACGGTCAACGAGCCGTTCTGCGCGGCGTTCCTGGGGTACGGAAGCGGGGTGCATGCGCCGGGCGTCCAGGACTACGACACAGCGCTGGTCGCGGCGCACCACCTGCTGCTGGGGCACGGGCTGGCGACGCGAGCGCTGACCGGGCAGGCGCGGCCGGGGCACGAGTTCTCGCTGGCGCTGAACTTCGCCCCGGCGCTGGCGGACGGCACCTCGCCGGCGCACGTCGAGGCGGCCCGGAAGTTCGACGGGATCCACAACCGGTTCTTCCTGGACCCGGTGCTGGGTCGCGGCTACCCGGCGGACGTGCTTTCCGATGTGGCTCATCACGGAGGCCGGTTCGCGGCGTCGATTCGCGACGGCGACACGGACACCATCGCGGCGGCGATCGACTGGCTGGGCGTCAACTACTACGCGCCGGCGCGGGTGACGCCGTCCGCGGATCCGCTGGTCCACGGCAACTGCCCGCTGCCGGGGTTGCGGGGGCTGGACGTGCTGCCGGCTCCGCCGCCGCTGACGGCGTTCGGCTGGGAGCAGGCGCCTGCTGTTTTGACCGACCTGCTGGGGTGGATCTCCGCGCGGTCGGGCGGGCTGCCGCTGGTGGTGGCAGAGAACGGCGCGTCCTTTGTGGACAAGGTGACGTCCGGCCGGGTGCACGACGCGGCCCGGGTGAACTACTTCCTGGAGCACGTCCGCGCGGTGCACGACGCGATCCGCCTCGGCGCTGACGTGCGTGGGTACTTCGCGTGGTCGCTGCTGGACAACTTCGAGTGGGCGATGGGGTACTCACAACGCTTCGGCCTGGTGCACGTCGACTTCGACACGCAGGTCCGGACGGTCAAGGACTCGGGCCGCTTCCTGGGCCGGATCGTCAAGGCCAACGCACTGACCGAGTAGCCGTGTCGACCCCCGGATCACGCGTGTCGACCTCCTGATCACGCGTGCCGACCCTTCCGTCACGTGAGCACCGCGGCCGGACGCCGGGCTTGCGTGGCTGGAAGGTCGACACGCGTGATTGAAGGGTCGACACGCGTGATTGAAGGGTCGACTCGCGTGATTGGAGGGTCGACACGGCGTCAGGGGCGGCGGCGGAAGGCGTCGGCGACTCCCGAGCGTGACGGGGTTTCCAGCTTGCCCAGCAACCGCGTCACGTGGGCCTGGACCGTCCGCCGCGGCAGGGACAGCTCCGCCGCGATGTCCGGGTTCGAGCGGCCCTCCGCGACCAGGCTCGCGATCCGGGCCTCGATCGGCGTCAACGACTCCCAGCCGTGGCCCGGCCGGACCGGCGAGAACAACGCCCCGCGGCGAACTCCCAGCCGGCGCAAGCGCGTCTCCGCCCGGCGCAGGTCCCAGCGCGCCCCCAGTGCCGTGTACAGCTCCGCCGCCTCCTCGAACGCCGCGTGCGCCGCGTCCAGGTGGCCTCCGCTGGCCAGCAGGACCGCCGCGTCTTCGAGGACGGCCGCCAGTTCCGGCCGGCGGCCGACCGCGCGGAAGTGCTCCGCCGTCGCGAGCACCGGTGCCGGGTCGTCCTCGATCAGGCCCCGGCACCACGACACCGCCGCGTGCGCCCGCGCCGGACGTCGCTCCTTCGCCGCCTCTTCCTCACAGACCTCCAACGCCCGGCGGGCGCGGACGACGTCGTCCTGCTCCATCGCCAGCCGCACGAACGCCGGGAGCCACTGGTGGCGCAGCATCATCTGCGCGTACGTCGGGTTCAGGATCGGCTCGAGCACGGCCATCGCGCGGGCCCGGTCGCCACGCTGCTCGGCCGCGAGGGCGTCCGCGACCAGCAGGAAGTCGAAGCTCTCCCGCTCGGCGCCGGTCGCCGGGGCGTACTCCTCCGCCGCGTCGAGGTGGGCCGCCGCCTGCGCGCGGTCGTCGCGGCGGCCCGCGATCAGCGCCGCGACGCCGTGCAGCAGCAGCGCCGCCGGGCCGGGCTCGCGCAGGCCGTAGAACGTGATCGCCGGGCCGTCCTCGGTGACCGTGTCCAGCTCGACCAGCGCCTCGTCCCAGCGGCCTTCCCAGTACCGGTGCACCGCGACGGACACCTGCAGCCCCACCGGCATCGAGTGCCGCACCGCGACGTCGCCGGCCGCGCGCAACGCCGCGTCCGCCTCGGCGAGCCGGTCGAGGTTCTGGAGCGTGAACACGCGGTTGTCGAGCAGGTCGAGGTGCAGGTCGGCCAGCTCGTGCTCGTCGCCGGCGGCCTCGATCGCCGCGTCGATGTGCGTGAGCGCGGAGTCGTGCTCGCGGCGCACGGAATCGACCAGCCACAACGACTGCAGCGCGTGCGCCGTCAGGTACCGGTCACCGCCGGCGAACGACTTGGTTTCGTACGCGGCCTTCTCCGCCGTGTCCAAATCGGACAGATCGCCGCGGCGGAAGTTCGCCAGCAGCTGCCGGTGCTTGACCCGCCAGAGCTCCGGCACGGCCGGGTCGTCGGCCGACGCGGCGAGGATCGCGACCGCGCCCTCGGTGTCGCCCCGGCGGTGCCGCAGCGCCGCGAGGACGTGCCGCATCTCCTCCGCGGCGTCCGGGTCGGTGGTCACGTCGAGAGCTTGCTGTGCCAGGGACTCCGGGTTGCGTTCCAGCCGGAAGAGCACCTTGACCAGGGCCACGAGCAGCACTTCGCGCCGCGGGCCGGCGCCCGCGGCCAGCGCCCGTTCCAGCAGCTCGACGGCGATCAGCGGCGCCCGGTTGGACACGGCCGCGTGGTGCGCGGCGAGCCAGTCCAGCACCCATTCGTCCACAGTGGCCGGTGCGGCGACCAGCTGCTCGGCGACGCGCTTGACCGGCGCGCCGATCCCCGCGAGCGCTTCCGCGGCCTGCCGGTGCAGCGCCGCCCGCGTCCCGGCCAGCAGCCGGTCGTAGAGCGCCTGGCGCAGCAGGGGATGCCGGAACGCGAGCTGCGTCCCGGTGTCGATGAGGACGTTCGCGGCGACGGCCTCTTCCAGCGGCTCCAGCAGGTCCGACGGCCGGGTGCCGAGCACCGCGGCGATGTCCCCGACGGCGAACTCCATGCCCAGCAACGCGCCCCAGCGCAGCACCTCCTGCGTCCGGGCGGGCAGGAAGTCGAGCCGCCGGTCGACCGCGGCGACCAGCGAGCGCGGCGCTTCGAACTCCGCCGGGTCGTCGACGTCGGCCTCGCCGCCGCTCACCTCGACCGCGCCGGCGCGCAGCAGGACGTCGACCATTTCCTTGACGTACAACGGGTTCCCGGCGCCACGAGCGGCCAGCTCGCGCAACCCGGGCCCGGGTACGGCCCCGATCTGGTCCTCGATCAGCCGTCCGACGTCTTCGCCGGTCAACGGCCCGAGGTCGAGCACGACACCGTCGCGAGCCTGGACGCCGCGGCGCAGCTGGGCGAGCTCGGCGCGGTCCGGCGCCGGCCGGGTCGCGGCCACCAGCAACAGCGGCAGCTGCCGGGTCGCCGCGCAGAGGCGGTGCCAGACCAGCACGGACGCCTCGTCGGCCCACTGCAGGTCGTCGACCACCAGCACCTGCGGCGAGCGCGCGCACAGCTCGTCGACCAGGGCCAGGAGGCGGTCGACGGCGCCGAGCACCGGGTCGGCCGGCCCCAGACCGCGTCGCACCGGGCCCTCGCCGGCGAGCTCCTTGGCCACTTTCGCGCGCCGCGGGTCGGCCGAATGCGCGTCGATCGCCAGGCACTCCAGCATCACCTGCAGCGGGAACCGGGTGCTCAGCTCGTCGGCCGCGGCCCAGAGCCGCTGGAACCCCGGGCCGTCCGGCAGGGTGCTGGTGAGCAGCTCGGACTTGCCGATCCCGGCTTCGCCCTCGATCCACACGGCCCGGCCGCGCCCGGCCCGGACGTCGGCGACGAGCTCGGCGAGCCGGGTCGTCTCGGCTTCCCGGCCGAAGAGCCGGTGCCCGGTGACCTCGACCGGGGCCGCGGGCGCGTCGAGACCCGGGTCCTGGGCGAGGATCTGCTGGTGGAGGCGCTGCAGCGCGGGGCCGGGCTCGACGCCGAGCTCGCTGATCAGGGTGGCGCGGGCGTCGCGGAAGACGTCGAGGGCGTCGGCGTGCCGGCCACTGCGGTAGAGGGCGAGCATGAGCGACTCGCGCAGCGACTCCCGCAGCGGGTGCTCGCCGGCCAGCACCGCCAGCTCCGGCGCGAGGTCGAGGTGCCCGCCGAGGGCCAGCAACGCCTGGGCGCGCCGGTCGAGGGTGTTCAGCCGCAGCTCGGCGAGGTATTCGCGGTGCCGCTCGGCGAACCCGCCGGGGACGCCGGAGAGCGCTTCCCCCTGCCAGAGCGCGAGGGCGGCGTCGAGCTCGGTGACGGCCGCCCGGGGATCGCCGCGGTCGAGGTGCTGTTGCGCGCGTTCGCGGTGCCGGTCGAAGACGGCGGCGTCGAGCGCGTCCTCGTCGAGCAGCAGTGAGTACCCGGCGGGGTCCGACACGAGGACGCTGGCGGCCGACCAGCGCGACCGGTCGGGTTCGAGCGCCCGCCGCAGGCCCGAGACGTAGGTGTGGACGCTGCCCTCGACGCTCGCGGGCGCGGAGTCGCCCCAGACGCCGGCGATCAGCTCGGCCCGGGGGACCGCGCGGCCGGCGTTGACCGCGAGCACGGCGAAGATCGCGCGCTGACGGGCGGGGCCGAGGCCGATTTCGGCCGCCCCGCGCCAGGCCCGCAGGGGGCCCAGCACGCCCACTCGCAGACCGGTGTCCGCTTCCCCTCGCATGTCGCTGCCCGTTCCCTCGGGGGACGAACCCGCCGGGGGCGGGCCCCCAGGACCCCGGCGGACATCTTTCGGTGCCGACTACTCCGGCGAGCTTACCGACGTGGCAAGCCCCGATCGGTTGCGCCGCGGCCGGACCGACCCGACTTCGGTAGGGGCCGGCGCGCCGACCGGTATCGATCATCCGACCGGTATGTCCCGGCGCCGGACGTCATGAAAGGGTCGTTCACCGCGTCGGAGGCCCTGAACGAGTCGTTCATGACGTCGGCGGGCGGGCAGGTGGTCCCGCGGGAGGGGCGGCCGAGCCGAGCCGGGACAGCGGCCCTCACTCGCCGGCGACCGCCCGGGACCGTACCGAGCCCGCGCGCCGGATCCCGAACGGCTGTACCCGGGCCTCCGCGCGCCGCACGTCCCACACCGCGCCCATCCCCGTGTACGCCGTCAGGGCCACCCGGAACGCCGTCCGCGCGTCGTCGAGCCGGCCCGACTCCGCCAGCAGGATCGCCGCGTCCTCGGTCGCCTTGGCCCGCTTCAGCAACCGGCCCGCCGCCCGGTAGTGGGACACCGCCGTCAGCACCGGTTCCGGATCCCCGGTGACGAGCCCGCGGCAGTGGGCGGCCGCCGCCGCGTGGGCCGGTGGGACGTCGCCCTCCGGGGTCAGCAGGCGCGCCGCCCGGCGGGCGAGGCCGGGCTCACCGAGCCACAAGCTGAGCCGCACCAGGTCGGGCAGCCACTGGTGGCGGGCCGCCGGCGGGTAGTTCTCCTCCAGCAGCGGCAGCAACGCCGTCAGCGCCGCCTCGGGCCGGCCGTCCTGCTCGGCCAGCAGGGCGCGCGCCGCGAGCAGGAAGTCGCCGCCGTCGGGCTCGAGCCCCGGCGGCCACTGCTGCCGGCCCGCCGCGTCGAGGTGCGTCGCGGCCAGGGCCGGGTCGCCGCGGTGCCCGGCGATCAGCGCGCCCACGCCGTGCACCAGCAACGCCGACCCGGGGCTGCGCAGGACGTACGACGCCGTTTCCGCGCCGTCGCGGATCACCGCGTCCAGCTCGGCCAGCGCTTTGGGCCACCGGCCCAGCCAGTAGTAGTGCACCGCGCCGGCCAGGTGCATCTCGCCCGGCACCGCGCGCGTCGCGGCGATCCGCCGGGCGGCTTCGAGGGGTTCGGTGGCCTCGTCGAGGCTGTCGAGGGTCGGCACGGACAGCGCCGCGTCGTCCAGCGGGTGCAGCCCGGCCGGCGCGAGGGCCGTCTCGTCGCCGAGCCGCTCCAGCGTGGCCAGCAGCGACTCGTGCCGCCCGCGCCACATCTCCGGGACGTCGGCGTCGTCGAGCGTCCGCTTCAGCTCGGCCGTCGCCTCGGCGAAGTCGCCGCGCCGGTAGTAGACGTAGGCCAGGATCCAGCGCATCTCGGCCGCGCGCCTGCTGTCGGACGTCCGCGCGACGACCGAGCGCGCCTCCGCCTCGGGTTCGCGGCCGAGCCAGAACAGCAGCCGCGCGAGCGTCGCGGTCAGCGTCTCCCGCGCGTCCGGCGGCAGCGTCCCCTGCGTGACGGCGTGGCGCAGCAGGTCGACGGCGACCCGCGGGGTCTCGGTGGCGACCGCGCCGATGTTGTCCAGCAGCCACGTCGTCACCCACGGGTCGACCTGCGCGGGCGCGGCGGCGAGCTGCTCGGCGACGCGGTCGGCGGGGGCGCGCGCGGCGGCGAACGCCTCGGCCAGCTGCCGGTGCAGCGCCACCCGCATCGCCGCGGGCGTCTTTTCGTAGAGCACGCGGCGCAGCAACGAATGCCGGAACGCCAGCCGGTCACCCGACTCGACGAGCACCCCGGACGTGATCGCCTCGTCGACCGCGCCGACCAACGCCGTCGGCGGCCGTTCGGTGGCGACGGCGATGTCCGACAGCGAGAACTCGCGGCCCAGCAGCGCGGCCCAGCGCAGCGTGTCGCGGGTGCCGCTGGAGAGGAAGCTCAGGTACAGCGTGATCCGCGACCCCAGCGGGGCCGGGATGGTCCGGAACGAGTTGCCGTCCAGGTGCGCGTGGACGCCGTCGAGCACGATCATCGACTGCGCCAGCAGCGTTTCGACGATATCCCTGACGTAGCGCGGGTTTCCGGACCCGTCGGACACCAGCGCCCGCAGCCCCGGCCCGGGTGGCGCGCCCACCAGCTCGGTGGCCAGCTCGTGCGTCTCGGCTTCGGCCAGCGGCGGCAGCGCGACCACGGTGGTGACATCGTTGTCGAGTTCGGCCCGCAGGTCGTCGAGCGCGGCCGGTCGCGGCACCGGCCGGCACGCGCCGACCAGCAGGAGCGGCAGCTCCCGCGTCTCCCGGCTCAGGTACCGCCAGACGCGCAACGTGGTGTCGTCGGCCCAGTGCAGGTCGTCGACCGCGAGCACCAGCGGCGCCTCCGCGCACAGCTCGCGGACCAGCCCGAGCAGGCCGTCGACCGGGTCTTCGCCGGACGGCTCGGCGAGCCGTCCGGCCAGGTGCGCGCGGCGCTCGTCAGTGGCCCGCGGGTGCACGCCCAGCGCGTCCAGCAGCGGCCGCAGGGCGAACCGCTGGTCCAGCGCGTCCGCCGCGGCGAAAGCCGGTTTGAAGTCCTGGGCCATGGCGAGCAGCTCGGCCAGCAGCGCCGTCCGGCCGCTGCCCGGTTCGCCTTCGAGCCACAGCGAACGCCCGGTGCCCGCACCGAGGTCGGCGACGGCTTCGCGCAGCCGGGCCAGCTCGGCCTCCCGGCCGACGAAGACATCCGCGCGCTCCGGCATCGACGTGACGGGCGACCGTGGCACGTGCACGGGCGGCGGCGGTTTCGGCGCCGGCTTCTCCCGCAGCTCGTCGTGCAGCCGCCGCAGCGCGGGGCCCGGCTCGGTGCCCGAGGCCTCGACGAGCCGGTCGCGGACGTCGGCGTAGACCGCGATCGCCTCGGTCCGCCGGTCGGAGCGGACCAGCGCGCGCATGAGCAGGCCGCGCAGCGTCTCGCGGAAGGGGTGCTCGCGGGTCAGCGCGGTCAGCTCGGCGATGAGTTCGGCGTGCCCGCCCGATTCGAGGACGATTTCGGCGCGACGCTCGATCGTCGCCAGCCGCACCTCGGCCAGCCGCACGCGCTGGGCGGCGGCGAACGGCCCGGGCAGCCCCGACAGCGGGACGCCGTGCCAGAGGTCGAGGGCTTCGTCGAGGACTTCGCGCGCGGCGCGCGGGTCGCCGGCCGACTGCTTGCGCTGGGCCAGTTCCCGCAGGGTTTCGAACCGGTGGACGTCGATCGCGCCGGCGTCCAGGCGGAGCGAGTAGCCGGACCCGATCGACGCGAGCAGCTGCGGGCCCTCGCCCTTGGCACGCCCGGGCTCGAGCGCGCGCCGCAGGCCGGAGACGTAGGTGTAGATGGAGCCTTGGGCGCTCTGCGGCGGCGCCTCGCCCCAGACGGCGTCGATCAGCTCCTCGCGCGAAACCGTGCGGTCGGGGTTCATCGCCAGTACGGCGAGGACCGTCCGCCGGTGCGCGGAGCCGAGGTCGAGCTCCGTGTCGCCCTGCCACGCTTTGACCGGGCCCAGCAGCTGGAGTCTCGGCGCGGAGCCGTCCGCAGCCGACATCGGTCTCCCTTCGTGCGCTGACGAACCGTCACGCGCCGGATGCCTGACGTGAGCATACGCGGCCGCCGTGAACCGGCAGGCAAGGATGGCGGACATTCGGGCAACGGCGGACGGGCGGGGTTCCGCCGGCCCGCGGGGTGCGCGACGCTCGGGTCGCCGAGACCTCGAAGGAGCCCGAAATGGCCACATCCGAGCCGACGGAGGACATGAAACAGGCCGCCGTCCGCTTCACGTATGCCATCGAGGCGGCGGGCGCGCACCTTCGCGACGTCAACAGCGAGATGGCGATGGTCCAGGCGTCCTGGCGGGGCGAGGCGTCGGTGCGGTTCGGCCAGGCGATGAACGACTGGGAGCAGGAGTTCGACGTGATCCTCTCGCGGCTGGCCCGGCTCCTCGAGCTGACCGGCGGCGGCGTGCCACGGCAGCGGCGGTCATGACGCGCGGCGAGCTCGACTTCGGTTTCGCCGACCTGGTGCTGGACCGGATGGGGGCGATCACCGGCGAGCTGGACGGCCTGCTCGCCGAGCTGGAGTCCACTGTGGAGCCGGAGCTGGCCGGCTGGACCGGCGAGGCGCGGGAGGAGTACCTGCGCGCGAAGCGCGAGTGGGGACGGGCGGCCGAGCGGATGCCGGCGTGCCTGGAGCGGGCGCGGGAGGCGTTCGGCGAGCTGGCCCGCGGCGTCCGGTGACTTCTTCACGCGCGTGAAGACGGAATAGGGAAGGCGTGAAGACCGGCCGTCCACACTGCTGCCATGAAGCCCGTCGAAGTGACCGTCCTCGCCTCGGACCCGATCACGCACGCCGGCGCGGTGAGCCTCCTGGAGTCCCATCCCGACGTCCAGGTCACCGACCTCCTGCCCGACGTGCTGCTGGTGATGGAAGAGCACGTCACCGAGGCGGTGCTGGGCGAGGTCCGCGCGGCGAAGGCGTCGCACGTCGTGCTGGTGGTCGAGCACTTCCGCGAGAGCGACCTGATGTCGGTGCTGGAGAGCGGCGTCGTGGCGATCTTGCCGCGCCGCGAGACGGGCGGCGCCGAGCTGGTGACGGCGGTGCTCGCGGCGGGCGACGGCACGGCGAACCTGCCGCCGCGGCTGCAGGGGGCGCTGCTTTCGCAGGTCCAGCGGATGCGCAAGGACGTCCTGGAGCCGAACGGGCTGACGCTGTCCGGGCTCGCCGCCCGTGAGTGCGACGTGCTGCGGCTGGTCGCCGAGGGGTTCGGGACCGAGGAGATCGCCGCGAAGCTGTGCTACTCGGAGCGGACGGTGAAGAACGTCCTCTACGGCCTGATGACCCGCTGCGGCCTCAACAACCGCGCCCACGCCGTCGCTTACGCGCTGCGGGCCGGCGCGATCTGAGACGTTTTCTTTGCCACTGTCACCTTTTCGTGGGCTAGGGTCGCGATCATGGTGTCGACCGCAGTGGAGATCGCGGCTTCCGTCCGGGCCGGGGACCTCGATCCGGTACAGGTGACGAAGGAAGCCCTCGACCGGATCGCCGCGGCGGACGGCGTCGTCGGCGCGTTCCGCCGGGTGCGGGCCGAGGAGGCGCTCGCGGAGGCCGCCGCGGTGGGTGCGCGGGCCGACCTCGCGTCGCTGCCGCTGGCCGGAGTGCCCGTCGCGGTAAAGGACGTCACGGAGATCGCGGGCGAGTACGCGTCGCACGGTTCGCAGGCGGGGCCGTCCTCGCTCGCCGGGGAAGACGGCGTGATCGCGGCGCGGCTGCGGGCGGCCGGCGCGGTGCTCGTGGGGCTGACGCGGGTGCCGGAGCTGTGCGTCTGGCCGATGAGCGACACCCCGGACGGCATCGCCCGCAACCCCTGGGACCCGACGTACGCGTCGGGCGGTTCGTCCGGCGGCAGCGCGGCGGCGGTCGCGGCCGGACTGGTTCCCTTGGCGCACGGCACCGATGGCATGGGCTCGGTCCGGCTGCCGGCGGCGATGTGCGGGCTGGTCGGCCTGAAGCCGGGCGCGGACGTGCTCGCCGAAGGCGGCTGGTTCGGCATGTCGGTGCACGGCCCGCTGGCCACGACGGTGGCCGACGCGGCGCTGCTGGTGTCAGTGCTGGCTTCGGATCCTGCTTTGGGCGTTGTTTCGCCGCCGCCGGTTTCGCGCATCGGGATGTCGACGACGGTGCCGCTGCTGCACACCCCGGTGCCCCGCGAGCTGGTCGCGGCGGTTTCGCAGGCGGCGGGGCTGCTGGCGTCGGCCGGTCACCCGATTTCCCCGGCGGCCCCGCGCTACCCGGCGACGATGGTCCTGGGCATGACGGCCCGCTGGTGCGCGGGCCCGGCCGAGCAGGCCCGCGATTTCGACTTCGGGCGGTTCCAGCGCCGGACGCGCACGCACGTGCGAGTGGGCCGGTTCATCCAGCGGGCGGGCCTGATCCGGTCGCGTACGCGTGACCGGTGGGTCTCGCGGGCCTCGGAGTTCTTCGAGTCCCACGACGTCTTGATGACGCCGACGCTGTCGCACTGGCCGGTGAAGGCGGGCCGCTGGCACGAGCGCCGGTGGCTGACGAACGTCCTGCCGTCGACGCGCCTGGCGGGCTTCACGGGCCAGTGGAACCTGGCGGGCTACCCGGCGATCACGGTCCCGGTGGGCCGGTCGGTCAGATCGGGCCTGCCGACGTCGGTGCAGCTGATCGCGCGGCCGGGAGGGGAGTCGCTGCTGCTGGGCCTGGCGGCCCAGCTGGAGTCGGCGAACCCCTGGCCCCGCACGGCCCGAGGCTGACCCTAAGCGCCCCAAGGCCACATTGGTTGCGTTGAACGCACCCAAGGCGGCCTTCGGTGCGTTGAACGCACCGAAGGCCACATTGGGGCGCTCTGGGGGTGCCCGGGGCGGCAGCGGGGCTGGCCGGATGGCATGAACGGGTCGTTCGTGTCGTCGGACGCGGTGAACGAGTCGTTCATGGCGTCGCTGCCCGCTGTGGACAACTCGCGCGGAGGCTCCGGAACTGTCGGTGCCCGCCGGTGGCGTGGAAAACGGGGGCTGCTCAGCCCCGGAACGCGCTGAAGGCCGCCCCGATCACTCGGGACGGCCTTCAGCGGAGTGCTCAGGAACCCGGCTTGCTCGCCGCCGGCGACAGCGGCTTCGCGCCGTTGCCGTTGCCGTTCCCGTTGGCCGGCTTGGTCGCCGGGCCGTTCGGCTTCGCGGGCGCGTTCCCCGGCTTCGCCACCGGCTTGGGCGCGGGCCCGGCGGCCTTCACCGCGGGCTTCGCCGAAGCCGGGATCGACGGCTGGACCACCGGGACGACCGGGGCCGACGGCGTCGTCGCGGACTCGGGCGAGTCGCCGCCCACCAGCTTGGACGCCTGAGGGATCACCGCTTCCTCCGGCAGCGTCGCCAGCTGCGTCTCGCTGCGGTTGAGGATGTCCTCCGCCGCCGCCAGGCTCTTGCGGGCCTGCTCGCGGATCTCCGCCAGCCGCTCGACCTTGCGGTTCGCCGCCGTCGTGCGCTGGGCGGCCTGGGTCGTCGCCTCGTCGAGACGGCGCCGGGCCTCCGCCGTGGCTTCGTCGAGCCGCCGCTTGGCCTCCGCCGTCGCCTCCGCGAGCCGGCGCTCGGCCTGGTTCTTGCTCGCCGTGCGCTGGTCGGCGACGTGCTTCTCCAGCGCCGCCTTCTGGGCCGCCAGGGACGACTCGAACTCGCGCTCGAGCTTCCGCCGCTTCCGCTCGGCCTCGTTGTCCAGCAGCTCGCGCCGCTGGCCCGCTTCGACGGTCAGCCGCTGCACCTCGGCGCGCGTCTCGGAAAGCGCGTTCTCGTGCTCCGAGTGCAGCAGGTCGGCCTGCTTGTCCAGTTCCGCGACGAGCTTCGTGTACCGCTCGCGCAGCTTCGTCGACGCCTCGGTCGAACCCGCCCACGTCTTCTCCGCGGCGGCCTCGGCGCGCTTGATGATCTCGTCCGCGCGGGCCTGCGCGAGCGTGACCGTCCGCTGCATCCGCTCGTCGAGGTCCTCGAGCCGCTCCGGCGGTTTCTTCAGCTCCTCGATGCGCGCTTCCAGCGAAGCCATCTGCGACCGGATCGACTCGGCCTCGCGGGTCGCGGCGACGGCCTGCGAGGCCGCGGCGTCGCGTTCGCTCATCACGCGGCGCAGCTGGGCCTCGACGTGGTCGAGGTATTGCCGGACTTCGTTGCGGTCGAAGCCGTGCCAGGCCTGCGTGTATTCACGACGAAGGGGAAGGAGGCCGTTGAGGGCGGTTGCGGCGGGGTCGCGCTCAGGAACCATGCGCCCGACCGTACCCGGGCACCGTCCGCTTACGCCGGTCGGCTTAACAAATCACCAACACGTGTCGCGACCCTGGCGGCGCGTCGCCGGAATGGCGGCACCCGGAAAACGCAGAGTCACCAGTGGAACCCGCGCGAAAGCCGGGCCAGCGCCATCGCCGCACGTGAGAGGTGTTTCTCACCACGCCCGATCTTCAGTTCGCCCGAACCGCCCGCCGCGGTCGAATCCGGGAAGATCCGGAAACCCTGGTACGCGACGGCGTCGGTGAGGCCCGGCGTGAGCGTGTAGGCCAGCCCGATCGCCTGCCCGGCCGGGGTGCCGATGTGCTTCGGCCGCTCGAGGAGCGCCTTCAGCACCATGTCCGCGGCCTGCTCCGGCGACTTCGTCGGGAACGCGTCGTAGATCTTCGTCGGGCGGATCATCGGCGTGCGCACGAGCGGCATGTGAATGGTGGTGAACGTGATCCCGTCGCCGTGCGTCTCGGTCGCCGCGATCCGCGAGAAGTAGTCCAGCGCCGCCTTCGACGCCGCGTACGCCGAGAAGCGCGGCGCGATTCCCTGGACGCCGATCGAGGACACGTTCACGATGTGCCCGAACTTCCGCTCCGACATGTGCGGCAGCACCGCGAGGATCAGCCGGACCGCGCCGAAGTAGTTGATCGCCATCGCGCGCTCGTAGTCGTGCATCCGGTCGTAGGACAGCTTGATCGACCGGCGGATCGACCGGCCGGCGTTGTTGACCAGCATGTCGATCCGGCCGTGCTCGGCCAGCATCGCGTCGACGGCCTTGTGCACCGAGTCCTCGTCGGTGAGGTCGGCCGGGTACACCGACGCCGTGCCGCCGGCGGCGACGATCTCGTCGCGGACCTCTTCGAGCTCGTGCTGGCGGCGCGCGACGAGCAGCGGGACACCGCCGGCCGCCGCGACCTTCAGCGCCGTCGCGCGGCCGATGCCCGACGACGCCCCGGTGATGATCACGCGGCGGCCGTCCAGCTCGCCGCGCGGGCCGTGCTTGCGCGCGCGGAACGGGTCGAGGTGCTCGCGCCAGTAGCGCCAGAGCGTCGGCGCGTAGTCCTCCAGCCGCGGCGCTTCCACGTTGCCGGCCAGCGCCTTGCGCGTCTCGGCCGAGGAGAACACCGACGGGAACGCCATCGTGTCCAGCAGCACCGGCGGGATGCCGAACCGCTCCAGCACGGCGTCGCGGGCGATGGTGACGCCGGGGATGTGCTCGGTCAGCTTGACCAGCCCGACGATCCGCTTGGAGAGGCCTTCGCCGAACTGCGCGGTGATCGTCGGCGCGCCCGCGGCCTTCGCGAAGGCGTTGTACACCGAGACGACCGGCTGCGGCTCGGGGTTGACCAGGTGGAAGGCGTGCCCGTCGAGCCCGGGCTTGACCACCAGCTCCAGCAGCGCCTTGGCGACGTAGTCGACCGGCACGATGTTGGTGTCGCCGAGGTCGGGGCCGACGATCGGCAGCACGTCCGGCAGCCCGGCGAGCCTGCTGATCGCGGGGAAGAGGTAGTACGGGCCGTCGACCTTGTCCATCTCGCCGGTCTCGGAGTGCCCGACGACGACGGCCGGCCGGTACACCCGCCACGGCACCTCGTCCTGCTCGCGGACGATCTTCTCGGCCTCGAACTTCGTTCGGTGGTACGGCGTGACCAGCCGCTGCCCGGCGTCGAACATCTCCTCGGTGAAGACGCCTTCGTGGTCACCCGCGACGGCGACGGAAGACACGTGGTGCAGGCAGCCGGCGCGCAGGTCGGCGGCAAGGCCGACGACGGCGCGCGTGCCGTCCACATTGGCCTTGATGCTGGCTTCGTCGTCGGCGGTGAGGTCGTAGAGGGCGGCCAGGTGCACGACGTGGTCGACGTGCCCGCGCAGCTCTTCGCGGTCCGCTTCGGACACGCCGAGCAGCGGCTCGCCGAGGTCGCCGGTGACCAGCGTGACGCGGTCGGAGTGCGGCCACTGGTCGACCAGCGCGGCGAGCTTCGCCTTGCTCGACGCGCGGACCACCAGCGCGACGCGGTCGTCGTCGGGGCGGGAGAGCAGCAGCCGGGTGAACTGGCGCCCGATCAGTCCGGTCGCCCCGGTCACCAAGAACGTCGCCATCGTCTCCACACCTCTCGCCCGCATCCCTGACCCTGGGCATTCTGCTGCATCCGGCCGTCAGTGACCACCTCGCGGCGACGTGATGTTACCCACGAGTAACTTAGGCGGGGTCGGCGATGACGACGCGGTTCTCCTCGTAGCCGTCCGAGCCGCCGACCCAGCGGCCCCCGCACGTCACCAGCACGACGCGGTGCGGGCCGGACTGGCCGAACAGGTCGTCGGCCCGCGCGGGCAGATCGTCCTTGTGCACCGTGACCAGCTGGGAGATCCGGTAGCGCCAGGTCTGGCCCGCACTGTCCACAATGGTCACGACGGCGCCGATCTTCGCGCTCCAGAGCTCGGCGAACGGCCCGGTGGCGCCCCGCCAGTTCACGTGCCCGGCGAAGACGCTCGCCCCGCCGGCGGCGTCGAGCCCGGCGCCCCACCAGGTCGCCTGGCCGAGGTCGGCGGGGATCGGCAGCTCGCCGCCGGGGCCGAGGTCCTTGCGCACGAGCGCGGCCGTGCCGCCGGCGGGCAGCCGGACGGTGCCCGGTCGCTGAGGCGGCGGGGCGGGCGGAGGTGCGGCCGAGGACGGCGTCTGCGCGGCCGGAGCGACGGGTGCCGTGGTCGCCGGCGGCGGTGGCGCCGGGGTGCGCGAGCCGGCGGCCGGGGCGGCGGCGCCCGCGGCGGGCAGCGCGGTACCGGCCACGACGGCGACGGGCGGCGAGGTGACCACGGTGCCGCCGAACTGCACCGCGAGCACCGTCGCCGCGCCGAGTGCGAAACCGGCGATCAGCCGGTACCGGCCGGCCTTCGACGCGGTTCGGTTCCGGCGGCCGCCACGCCGCCAGGGGTCGGCGGTCTGCCAGTCCGTGGCGGGTGGCCAGTCGTCGGTTCGCCGGTCGCCGCGCTGCCATTCGTCGACGAACCAGCTGTCGTCCTGCCAGTCGTTTCCTGCCATCCGGGCTACCTGCGCGAAGCCCGCCGCGCGGCGAAGCCGACCAGCCCGGCGCCCAGCAGCACCAGCAGGCCGAGCCCGGCCAGGCCCGGCGCCGAGTAGCTCGTTTCGACCGCGCCCCGCGCCTGCGCCACCGGCGCGTCGCCGGCCGGGATCGCGCGCGGCACCTCGTTCGGCTTGTTGACCACGGACAGCGTGAGCGTCTCGCCCGGCTTCACCGTGCCGCACGCCGACGGCGGGTTCTTCGGGTCGTACGCGTTCGTGTAGCCCGGCGGCGGCCCGGCCTCCACGACGCAGATCTCCTGCGGCGCGCGGAGGTTCTCGACCGTCACGCCGCCGGTCGCGCCGTCGGTGGTGACCACCGCGGGCTTCCCGTCGGCGCCGGTGAGCGGCTTGCCGTCCTGGCCGAGCGCGGGCGACGTCTTGTCCTTGCCGGTGATCCGCAGGACCGCGCCGCCGACGCCCTTGCCCGTGTTCGCGTCGGTCTTCGTCACCTTCACCTGACCCGGCTTGGTGAGCGCGACGACGCCCTGCGCCGTCAGCTCCTTCTCGCCGCCGGTGGAGACGACGCGCTGCTTCGCGGTGTCGACCGGCGCCCGCACGTACGGCCGGTCGGCCGGCGCGGACAGCGACGCCACGAGCTTGGGCTGGTCGCCGGTCGGGGTCAGCTTCACCCGCACGGTGCCGTCCGCGTCCGTCTTCAGCGTGACGTCCTTCGCGGCGGCCTGCGGGCTCGCGTTCCCCGCGGTTTCCGCGGCCTTATCGTCGCCGAGGGTCGCGGCGGTCGCCGTCAGCTTCACCGGGACGTCGGAGACGCCTTTGCCCTTGGCGTTCTGCACGGTGACCGTCCACTCGGCGGGCTCGCCGAGGTGCTGGTCGCCGTCCGGTGTGGTCACCGACGCCGTCCACGGGCCGCGGTTGGTCTCGGCCTCCGTCTTCAGCTTGTCCACGGCGGCCCGGGCACCCGCCGGCAGGCCCGCCAGGTGGAACGGCGCGTCGTAGGCGATCTTCGCGGCCGGCAGCGACGCGTCGAGGTCGGCGGGCGTGCGCGGCGCCGAGGTCCAGGAGTGCAGCAGGTGCGCGAGCGCCGCGGCCTCATCCGGCTTCTTCGTGTCGCCGTAGCGCAGCAGCAGGTAGGAGATGTTCGCGGCCTGGTCGGCCGGGAGCTTGGTGCCCCACTTCGTGAGCAGTTCGTCGCCGGGTTCGTAGACCTCGTCGGTGTCCGGCGCCTTCAGCTGGAAGCTCACGCAGAAGACCTGCTGCCCGCCGACGACGTAGGACCCCAGCCAGTTCCGGCTGCCGGTGCCCGCCTGGCCCGGCTCGACCACGTGGCCGACGCCTTCCTGGGTCGCGGCGGCGGCCACGGGGGCGACGATCGTGGAAAGCGCGCCGAGCAGGGCCGCGGCGACCAGGCCGGTGAGCGCGCGGCGACCCGCGCGCGGGCGTGTTGACCACCTCATGGTGTGTAGGCTCCTTCGTCGGACGTGCGGACACGACGATGCGTCTCCGCAGGTCACACGATTGATCAACTCCCCGACGCGCGTTCGGTGAACGACCGGGCACGCCAAGTGAGCGTCGCGCCGAGGGGGCCGGACTGTCTACCGCTCTTCGGGTGGCGGTCGCCGAACGGTCGTGATCCCGGTCGCATACCGTGTCTGCCGTGGCCACGGGCTTGCCGTCGAGTAAAGTCGTCTTTACTCGACGGGAACCGCACGTACCCGGCGGTCGTTGAACCCGATGCAGCGTCGATCCACGAAGCAGCAGATCCAGGAGGATCAGGTGCGTTCCAGTAGCAACCCGGCGTTCCGCAACCTGCCCCGCGGCGGAACCCAGACTCACGGGCAGTACGGCCCCCCGGCGGGCTTCAACCAGACCCAGGGCGGCGTGCCCGGATACGGCCCCGGGCAGGTCACCTCCGGCGATGACGACCGGCCGATGACCGTCGACGACGTCGTCATCAAGACCGGCATGAGCCTCGGCGTCGCGCTGCTCGTCGGGATCGTGACCGCGATCTGGGCCCAGAACCAGCTGGCCGAGACCGGCCGGCTCTCCGGTGCCCTGATCGGCGCGATGATCGGCGGCCTGATCGTCGGGCTCGTCATCTCGCTGGTGATCATCTTCCGCCAGAAGCCGAGCGGCCCGCTGACGCTGGTCTACTCGGCCGCCGAAGGTGTCTTCCTCGGCGCGCTGAGCGGCGTGTTCGAGGTGATCTACCCGGGCATCGCGCTGCAGGCGATCATCGGCACCGTCGGTGTCTTCGTCGGCATGCTGGTGGTCTACAAGACCGGCGCGGTCAAGGTGACGCCGAAGCTGACCAAGTGGATCATCGGGGCCGTCGTCGGCGTCGCGATCCTGATGCTGTTCAACCTGATCAGCTCGTTCGCCTTCGGGTTCAACCCGCTGCGCGACGGCAGCCCGCTCGCCATCGCCTTCAGCATCCTGTGCATCGGTATCGCGGCCTTCAGCTTCCTGCTCGACTTCGACCAGGCCGACCGGATGATCCGCGAGGGCATGCCGTCGAAGTGGGCCTGGTACACCGCGTTCGGCCTGATGACGACCCTCGTCTGGCTGTACCTGGAGATCCTGCGGCTGCTGTCCTACCTTCGAGATTGACCTGGCTCACCGTTTCGCAGTGAAGGCGCTCCGTAACCAACGGGGCGCCTTTTCTGTGGGTAATTCGTGCATATAGGGACCCCGCTGCGGGCCGTGCTCACCCTGCGTGTTGGATGACCCGGTCAGTCTTCAATTTCACATGTGTGAGGTTCACAGTGAGCGTTCCCCCTCCGGCCCCCGGGGGCCAGCAGCCGGTGGGTCAGCCCGATCCCTACGGGCCGCCTCCGGGCGGCCAGCAGCAGTACGGCCAGCCGGGCCAGTACGGCCAGCCGGGCACTCCGCCGCAGGGCCAGCCCGGTCAGTTCGGCCCGCCGCCGGGCCAGTACCCGCCGCCGCCCGGCCAGCCCGGCTTCCCGCCGCCGCCGGCGGCGCCGAAGAAGTCGAAGGCTGCCCGGTTCATCCTGCTGGGCATCGGCCTCATCGTGGTCATCGGCGTCGTGGTCGCCGGGATCGTCGCGTTCTCGAATTCGCCTGCCAGCTCCAACGCCGGTGACTGCCTGACGATCACCGAGTTCACCCAGGGCGGCGAGGACCCGGCGAAGGCCGACTGCAACGACCCGAAGGCCAACGTCAAGATCGCCAAGAAGCTGGAGAGCGCGAGCGACCAGTGCCCCGGCGGTTCCGACGCCGGCTACGACACCTACTCGGTGAGCGGCCGCAGCTCGTACAAGCTGTGCCTGATGATCAACGCGAAGCAGGGCGACTGCCTGACGAACTTCACCTCGAAGACGCAGGGCTACATCAAGGTCCCGTGCACCGACCCGACGAAGGACGCCGAGCTCGTGAAGGTCGTCGCGGGCCAGGCGAGCGAGAGCGTGTGCGAGGGCACGGACGCCACCCGCGTCGCGATCTACCCGGAGCCGGCGACGACGATGTGCGTCAAGACGAACGAATAGCCGTCAGCTCTTCGAAGGCCTTCTCGCGAGTTTCGCGAGGAGGCCTTCGGCGCGTTCAGGGGCATCCGGATTGCTCCGTTCGTCCCACCGCCGTTCGTCCCACACTGTGCGACGAGCTGCGCCTGAGCGATCATCGGACCTAACGTGGGTCGTCCTTCCCGCCCGAGCCTGGAGTACTGGTGGCGACGACCGAATCCCCTGCCGGTGAACAGAAGTTCCTCGACTTCCCCACCTCCTGCGCCGCGCCCGCCCCGCGGCCGGAGGAGCCCGTCCGCGTGGTCCCGCTGGCCGTCGCGGGCGTCCTTGCGGTCGGCCTGACCTGGTATGTGTGGGCGAGCCAGGGCGCCAAGTTCGGCGTCCTGCTGCTGCTCGGCCTGGGCCTTGGGCTCGCGCTGTTCCACTCGCGGTTCGGCTTCACGTCGGCGTGGCGGCAGCTGATCGCCGTCGGCAACGGCCAGGGCCTGCGCGCCCACACGCTCCTGCTCGGCACCGCCGCGACGCTGATCGCGCTGATCGCGGGCACCGGCGCCGGGCTCTTCGGCAGCAAGCCGGCGCCGACGGCCAGCCCGCTCGGGCTCGCCCTCTTCGTCGGCGCGACGCTCTTCGCGATCGGCATGCAGCTCGGCGGCGCGTGCGCGTCCGGCACGCTGTTCGCGGTCGGGTCTGGTCAGTCGACGATCGTCCTGACCCTGGGCGGGTTCATCACCGGTTCCGTGCTCTACACCTGGGCGTACCCGGCGCTGAGCGGCTGGCCCGAGCTGAAGGGCGTGCTGCTGGCCGACCACGTCGGCTGGTTCGGTTCGTGGGCGATCACGATCGCCGTGCTCGCCGGGATCGTCCTGGTCACCCGCGCGGTGCAGCGCCGCCGCACGCCGCCGCCGGTGGACGTCGTGCCGACCGCGCACGGGCTCGCGCGGATCTTCCGCGGCTCGTGGCCGATCCTCGCCGGCGCGGTCGTGCTGGGCGTGCTGGCCGGCGCGGTGTTCCTGGTCTCCGGCGGGATCTGGGGCGTCACGAGCGCGTTCTCGTTGTGGGGAGCCAAGATCCTGCAGGTGTTCGGGCTGCACCCGGAGTCGTGGGAGTTCTGGCAGCAGAAGTCGAACGCGACGTCGCTGGCCAACCCGATCTGGAAGGACAAGAACAGCCTCACCGACATCGGGATCATGATCGGCGCGGCGGTGGCCGCCGCGGCCGCGGGCGCGTGGAAGATCCACAGCTCGATCCCGTGGCGCACGGCGGTCGCGGCGATCCTCGGCGGGATCATGATGGGCGTCGGTGCGCGGATGGCGGGCGGCTGCAACATCGGCGCGTACCTCGGCGGCATCTCGACCGGCAGCCTGCACGGCTGGCTGTGGGGCGTGTTCGCGCTCGGCGGCACGTGGATCGGGCTGAAGCTGCGGCCGCTGTTCGGGCTCTCGAACCCGGTGCCGACGGACAGCATCTGCTGAGGAGCGTTTTGTCGGGGTCCCCCGGTACTCTCGCGGACGAATCCACGAACTGGGGGACTTCTTCCTTATGACTACGCAAAGAACCGGTGCGGCGCCGAACGGTGACGCGCTCGACGCCGGTGTCCTGAAGGTGGCCTCCGTGGTCGTCCTCGGCGCCATCATGGCGATCCTGGACACCACGGTCGTCAACGTCGCGCTGCAGAAGCTGACCATCGAGTTCTCGACGTCGTTCGACGTCATCCAGTGGGTCGCCACGGGCTACCTGCTGGCGCTGGCCACTGTGATCCCGGTCACCGGCTGGGCGTCCGACCGGTTCGGCACCAAGCGGCTCTACATGGTCGCGATCGTGCTGTTCCTGGCCGGCTCGATGCTCGCGGGCGCGGCCTGGAACATCGAAACGCTGATCATCTTCCGCGTCCTGCAGGGCTTCGGCGGCGGCATGCTGATGCCGTGCGGCATGACGATCCTGACCCGCGCGGCCGGCCCGCAGCGGATCGGGCGCGTGATGGCGGTGCTGGGCGTGCCGATGCTGCTCGGCCCGATCGGCGGCCCGATCCTCGGCGGCTGGCTGGTCGACGCGGTGAGCTGGCGCTGGATCTTCTTCATCAACGTGCCGATCGGCATCATCACGCTGCTGCTGTCGTGGCGGCTGCTGCCGAAGGACGAGCCGGAAGCGGCTTCACGCTTCGACTTCGTGGGCATGCTGATGGTGTCGCCGGGGCTGGCGGCGCTGATCTTCGGCGTCTCGAAGATCCCGTCCGCGGGCGGGTTCGGCGCCGTCGAGGTGTGGCTGCCGGTGCTGGCCGGGGTGGTGCTCCTGGTCGCTTTCGTGGTGCGCGCGCTTCGCGTGTCCAATCCGCTGGTCGACCTGCGGTTGTTCAAGAACCGGTCGTTCACGGTGGCGATGGTGACGATGTCGCTGTTCTTCGTCGCGTTCCTCGGCGGGATGATGCTGCTGCCGACGTACTTCCTGCTGGTGCGCGGCGAATCCACGCTGCACGCCGGGCTGCTGCTGGCCCCGCAGGGCTTCGGCGCGATGATCATGATGCCGATCACCGGCAGGCTGGCCGACAAGGTGGGCGCGCGCAAGATCGTGCTGCCGGGCATGGTGCTGCTGGTGGGCGCGATGGCGGTGCTGACGCAGGTCACGGCGACGACGTCGTACTGGACGCTGCTGTCGGCGCTGTTCGTGATGGGCCTCGGCATGGGCTGCACGATGATGCCGATCACGACGTCGGCCCTGCAGACGCTCCAGCCGAAGGACATGGCCCGCGCGTCGACGGCGACGAACATCGTCCAGCAGACCGCGGGCGCGATCGGCTCGGCGGTGATGGCGACGATCCTGGCGGCCCTGCTGGCGGGCAAGTTCGGCGTCCCGACGGCCCAGGGCCAGCTGGCGGCGACGGCGGCGATCCTGAACCCGGCGTCGCACGCCGCCGCGACGGGCTTGGCGGCGGACGCCTTCTCGACGACGTTCGTGTGGTCGCTGGTCCTGGTGGTGCTGTGCGTGATCCCGGCGTTGTTCCTGCCGAAGTCCCGCCCGGCAGTCCCGGCGGCTTCAGCGGACGGCGACGAGATCACCCCACCGGTGATGGTCCACTAGCCCGAAGCGCCCCAATGTGGCCTTCGGTGCGTTGAACGCACCGAAGGCCGCCTTGGGTGCGTTCAACGCAACCAAGGCCGCATTGGGGCGCAGGGGCCGGGGTCAGGAAAGGCGCTCCAGGATCATCGCCATGCCCTGGCCGCCGCCCACGCACATCGTCTCCAGGCCGAACTGCTTGTCGTGGTGCTGCAGCGAGTTGATCAGCGTCGACGTGATCCGCGCTCCCGTCATGCCGAACGGGTGGCCCACCGCGATCGCGCCGCCGTTGACGTTCAGGCGGTCCAGGTCGATGCCCAGGTCGCGGTACGACGGAATCACCTGTGCCGCGAACGCCTCGTTGATCTCGACCAGGTCGATGTCGCCGATCGAGAGCCCCGCGCGGGACAGCGCCTGCTTGGACGCCTCCACCGGCCCGTAGCCCATGATCTCCGGCGAAAGCCCCGTCACGCCCGTCGAGACGATCCGTGCCAGCGGCGTCAGGCCCAGCTCCCGCGCCTTCACGTCCGACATGACGACGACCGCCGCCGCGCCGTCGTTGAGCGCGCAGCAGTTGCCCGCCGTGACCCGGCCGTCCGGGCGGAAGACCGGCTTGAGCCCGGAGACGCCCTCGATGGTCACGCCCGCCCGGGGGCCGTCGTCCTTCGAGACGACCGTGCCGTCCGGGAGGGTCACCGGGGTGATGTCCTTGGCCCAGAAGCCGTCCGCGATGGCCTTCTCGGCCAGGTTCTGCGAGCGGACGCCGAACTCGTCCATGTCCTCGCGCGTGACGCCCTTCTGCCGCGCCAGGTTCTCCGCGGTCTGGCCCATCGCGATGTAGACGTCGGGGACATCCCCCGAGGAACGCGGGTCGGTCCAGGTGTCGGTGCCGGACTCGGCGGTCGCCGCGGTCCGCTTCTCGGCGTCGGCGAACAGCGGGTTGTGCGTGTCCGGCCAGGAGTCCGAGCTGCCCTTGGCGAACCGCGAGACGGTCTCGACGCCGGCCGAGATGAAGACGTCGCCCTCGCCGGCCTTGATCGCGTGCATGGCCATCCGGGTGGTCTGCAGGCTGGACGAGCAGTAGCGCGTGATGGTGCAGCCGGGCAGGTGGTCGTAACCGAGCTCGACGGCGACCGCGCGGCCCATGTTGAACCCGGACTCGCCGCCCGGCAGGCCGCAGCCCAGCATCAGGTCGTCGATGTCGGCGGGGTCGAGCTGCGGCACCTTGGCCAGTGCCGCCTGGATCATCTGCACGGTCAGGTCGTCGGGCCGCATGCTGACCAGCGAGCCCTTCCCGGCGCGGCCGATCGGCGAGCGAGCGGTGGAGACGATGACGGCTTCAGGCATGACGTGACACATCCTCGTATCGCGAGCTAAGCGGTTGCTCACATACTGCCGCGTACACCGCCCAGGAGAAAGTCGAAGGCGGTGTGAGGTTCCCCGGAGACCGGCCGGCTAGCGCTCGGTGCCGGGAGCCGGTGCGGCGTCGATCAGGAACACCTGGTGCCCGCCGCCGTCGCAGGGGTCCTGGATGAGCTGCACCCCGGGCTCGGTGCTGCCCTGGAACACGCCGATGCACCACTTCGCCCCGGCGACCGACCGCATCCGGTAGCCGGTGGCGACCGGCTCGAAGGTGAAGAGCTGGTCGGGCCGGCCGTCGGCGCAGTCGTCACCGGCCAGGAGCACCTCGATGGTCGTGCCGCCGTCGTCGACGGTGACACATCCGTCGCCCTTGTCGGGGTGGCGCAGGACGAGCCGGTACGCACCTTCGGACGGTTCCGCGGTGATCGGCGGGAACGCCTTGTCGCAGGGTTGCTGCCCCACGACGTCCCGCGCCTGCCGCACGAACCGCTCCGGGCCCTCGCCGAGGCAGAACCCGGTGTGGGCGAGCCGCACCCGCAGCTGCCCGGCGGGCACCGGCGACGAAGACCGGATCGTCGCGGACACCGGCGCCGGGGCCGGCGGGGTGACCACCGGGGTGGACCCGGGCGCGGCCGCGGGGTCGTCCCCGCCGCGGTCGAACACGATCAGGCCCCCGATCACGAGCGCGACGACGACGGCGGCCGCGGCGGCCACCGGCACCACCGGACGGCGCTTGGCGCGCGGCTCGGCGGGTGGCGGCGGTTCCGGTTCGGCTCGTTCTTCCCGCGCGGCGAGCGCCGCGCGGGCGGCGGACCAGCGCTCCACCGAAGGCTCGTCGCCGCCGCAGGCCCGGACGAACGCCGCGAGCAGGTCGGCCCTGGGCAGGGTGTCCCGGCTCAGCGCGCCGCTGATCGTCGAGCTGGGCAGGGACGCGCCCGCCCGGGCCGCGCGGCGTTCGAGCGTGCGGTAGCTCAGGTCCGTGACGACGCGCAGCCGCCGCATGGCGGCGACGAATGCGGCGGGATCGGTGGCCTCGGCCGGGTCGGGCCAGTCGCCGGGCACGTGACCCCCTCCCCCAGGTGAGTGACTTCCGGCGGAGTGTAGCGCCGTCCGGGAGCGTCCGGAACCGTCCGGAAACCTTGTCCGAGCTGGGCGCGGACAGGTTTGTTCGGCGACGAAGCCGAGCAAACGAGGAGGGACATCACCGATGCCGAAACGCCGGTTCCGCCCGGTCCGCAGTCGCCGCCGACCCGGCCCGTGGGTGTGGGCGGGGTTCGCCGCGAGCGCCACGCTGGGTGCGCTGACCGCCACGCTGGTCGCCGGGAGTGACGATCAGCCGAACCCGGCCGCGACGACCCAGCAGGCCGCCGGTCAGCTGTCCGACGAAGTCCGCCGGATGATCACGAGGTTACCTCGACGAGGAGGGCTACCGGCCCGATTCGTTCCCGGAGGAAGCCGACGCCGCGGAGCCGGACGTGGCGGATCCGGAGCTGCCCGCGGAACCACCGGTCCCGGTCGAGCCGCCGGCGCCCGTCGAGCCGCCGCCCGCCGCGCCGGTCGTGGCCGCCGTCCCGCGGACGGCGCCCGCCGCGAAGGCGGCCCGTCCGGGTGCCGGACCGTGGCCGATCGACGTGGTGCCGGACGTGCTGCCGCGCGTCGAGATCGCCATCGAGCCGGCGCCCCTCGACCTGCCGTCGGTGGTGCGTCCGGCGCCCGTCGAGGCGGCGGACGTGCCCGTTGCGCTCCTCCGGACCCTGGACGAGCCAGCGCCCGAATCGGCTCAGGCCGAGGCTGCGCCCGAATCGGACCCGGTCGAGCTGCGGTGGCGGCCGGATGCCCGGGAGCCCGAGCCGGTGGCCTACCCGGAGCCCGCATCGGCGCCGGCCGAGCCGGTCGTACTCGGTGCGCCGGAGCCCGTCGAACCAGCCGAGCCGTCCGAGCCAGTTGTCATGGCCACTCCGGTGCCGTCGGCCGAGCTTCGCGTGGATCACGCTGCGAAGTCCGTCGAGTCCGCGAAGCGCGGCAAGCCGGAGCGCGAGCCTGAGCCGGATGACCGCGGTTCGCGTCATGCCGGAGGCGACGAAGTCGGTGAACAGGTGATCAGCGACGCGGAGGTCGTGATTCTGCCGGCCGGCGAGCGATGAACAACCGTCGCTGAAGCCGGCGGGGCCACTGGGGGTCGGGCGCCCCTTCGCGGATTCGCGGAGGGGCGCCCGCATCAAGCGCCGGGCAGGACAGCTCGTCCCGGTTCACCGCCCGCACCACGCGGGCCAGACGAGGAGGAAACGACATTGAGGCTCAGTGCGCTCGACAGAGGGTCGTCCCGGGTGGGACGCATGGCTGTCCGGCTCCCGGCTGTCGCGGTGGCGACCACGCTGGCGTTCGGTGGGCTGGCGGCCGCCCTGCCGGCGTTCGCCGAGGCGACGCCGGCCCACGCCACGGTCAAGCCGCCGAATAAGGCGGACAGCGCAACGAAGACGGGCAAGAACTGCGACAACGCGAGGCAGTGCGACCACAAGGACGCACAGACGAACAAGAAGGCGCAGACCAACAAGAAGGCGCAGCAGCAGGCGGTCAAGAACTGCGGTGGCACTGTGAGCGCGTGCGACCACAAGGCCGCCAAACCGAAGACCACCCACCCGCAGACCAGGAAGCAGAAGCAGGCGTACCAGGCGTGTGGTGGGGTGCGGGCCTGTGACCACCACGCCGATCAAGCCAAGGCGAAGAAGCAGAAGCAGGCGTACCAGAACTGCGGTGGCACCGTCCGGGCCTGTGAGCACAAGGACGCACAGGCCAAGACCAAGAAGCAGAAGCAGGCGCTCGAGAAGTGCGGCGGCACGATCCGGGCCTGCGACCACAAAGCGGCCGAAACCAAGAAGCCCTACGAGGTCGCGGCGGACGTCTTCGAGGACATCGGCAAGGCCGCCGACGCCGCCAAGGCGGCTGCCGAAAGCGCCGAGGCCCTCCGCGAGAAGCAGGGGCGCGACACGAAGAACCGGACGCGTAGCGGCAACCCCGCCGTCCGGGAACCGGCCAAGGTGGCGGTGGCGAAGGGCAAGCCGACCCCGCGAGGCTTCCTCGTCTGGTACGGCGGAAACAAGTACCTCAAGGCGGGCAACCGGTTCATGGGGCCGCTCGGCTACGTCGTCAACGGCGCCGTCGATGTCGCGAACGGCATGCCGGTCGGGAAAGCGGTGCACAAGCAGGGCTTCATCGCCTCGTACGAGTTCGGCGGCGGGCTGGCGGGCGCGGGCGCGGGGACAGTCTGCGGACCGCTCCTCGAGGTCTGTTCCCCGGTCGGTGCGCTCATCGGCAAGGGCGTCGCCGGGATGGCGGCGGAAGACGCCTGGGACCGTTCGAACCACCGCTGAACCGGGTGCGGGCCACCTCGGGATCGCGCCGTTCCCGAGGTGGCCCGCCCCGCGGGCTGGCAGGATCACCCGGGTGGGGACCGAGACGCGGGTGCTGCGGACGAGGACGATCCTGTTGTGGGGAGCCGGGCTCCTGGTCGTCGCCGGCGTCGCGTCCGCCTTGCTGCTGACGCTCCTGGGCGGTGGCCGCCCGGAGGACTCCGCCCGGCTGGAGGCCCTGAAGACCGCCGCCAACATCGTGGTCGGGACCGGGGGCGCCGCCGCCCTGCTGCTCGCCGCCCGGCGGCAGCGGTCGGCCGAGCTGGACCTCGTGCAGAAGGACCACGATGCCACCGAACGCCGGATCACCGAGATCTACGGCAAGGCCGCCGACCAGCTCGGCAGTGACAAGGCGCCGGTCCGGCTCGCCGGTCTCTACTCCCTCGAGCGGCTCGCCGGCGGTTACCGGGAGCACCGGCAGACGATCGTCAACGTCCTCTGCGCCTACCTGCGGATGCCCTTCGGCGACGACGAAGAAGAGCTGCAGGTCCGCAAGACCGCTCAGCGCATCCTGCTGCTGCACCTGCGCCCGGGAGCCGCGGAACAACCGAACGACGGCTTCTGGCCGGACGTCGACCTCGACTTCTCCGGGGCGAAGCTCGTCGGGCTTACCCTCACGCACTGTTCGATCCGGTCGATCACCTGCTACGGCACCACGTTTCGCGAACTCGCATCGTTTCGCGGCACCGAATTCCGTACCAAAGCCGACTTCAACAAGGCGAAGTTCGAGGGCCGCGTCGATTTCCGGGGAACCGTTTTCGGTGGCGAGCGCGACTCCTTCAACGGCGCCGTTTTCGCAGGTCCGGCCGATTTCGGGACGAAATCCGCCGCCCGGCTCGCCGGAGCGCAGGCGAAGCCGGGGTCTCCCCGGACCTGGCCGACGGGCTGGGAAGAATCCCCGGCCGCCGGGAAGTCGGACTGGTCACAATTGGCTCAGAAGGATGTTTCGCGGCAACCGCCGGGCGGATAGGATCGTCCGACAAAGGAAAGGTCGCCATTCCTGACGTGGGAGGTGAACTGGCGATGACAATCGGACGGGTCGCCTACTGGGCGTCCCTGACTCTTCGGATGGGGTGCCGCACCCAGGTCGGCGCCGGGTGGAACCTCCGGGACGGGATGACGGCTCAGCGTGCAGCGGCCCTCGGGCCGGTACCGGTGTAGACGAGCAGCTTGGTGGCTGCCAGCGGTCTCCGCCGGGCGGCCCGACCTCGCGCTCGCGGCCCGTGATCACCGACGCGCACCAGGAGGCCCCCCGGGAGCCGGCCCGGCCACGATTGGACAACGCCACCGGTCGGCCGTTTAGGCTGGCGCTCGTGGAGTACGCAGAGCACATCGCAGACCTCGTGGGCAACACCCCGCTGGTCAAGCTGAACTCGTTGACCAAGGGGCTCAAGCCGCTCGTGCTGGCCAAGGTCGAGTACCTGAACCCGGGTGGCTCGGTCAAGGACCGGATCGCGTTGCGCATGATCGAGGCGGCCGAACGCTCGGGCGAGCTGCGCCCCGGCGGCACGATCGTGGAGCCGACGTCCGGCAACACCGGCGTCGGGCTGGCCATGGTCGCGCAGCGCAAGGGCTACCAGTGCGTGTTCGTCTGCCCGGACAAGGTCAGCGAGGACAAGCGCAACGTGCTGAAGGCGTACGGCGCCCGCGTCGTGGTGTGCCCGACCGCGGTCGCGCCCGAGCACCCGGACTCCTACTACAACGTCTCCGACCGCCTGGTCCGCGAGATCGAGGGCGCTTGGAAGCCCAACCAGTACGCCAACGCGCAGAACCCCGAGAGCCACTACCTCTCGACCGGCCCCGAGCTGTGGAAGCAGACGGACGGGAAGATCACCCACTTCGTCGCGGGCGTCGGCACCGGCGGCACCATCTCCGGCACCGGCAAGTACCTCAAGGAGGTCAGCGACGGCGCCGTGCAGGTGGTCGGCGCCGACCCGGAGGGCTCGGTCTACTCCGGCGGCAGCGGGCGCCCGTACCTGGTCGAGGGCGTCGGCGAGGACTTCTGGCCGGACACCTACGACCGGAACATCGCCGACGAGATCATCCCGGTCTCCGACGCCGACTCGTTCCAGGTCACCCGGCGGCTCGCGCTCGAGGAGGGCCTGCTGGTCGGCGGCTCCTGCGGGATGGCCGTCGCCGCCGCGCTGAAGCTCGCCGAGCGGCTCACCGAGGACGACGTCGTGGTCGTGCTGCTGCCCGACGGCGGCCGCGGCTACCTGACGAAGGTGTTCAACGACACCTGGATGTCCTCCTACGGCTTCCTGCCGCCCGACTCCTCGGGCGCGACGGTCGCCGACGTGCTCACGAAGAAGAGCGGCTCGCTGCCGTCCCTCGTGCACTCGCACCCGAACGAGACGGTCGCCGAGGCGATCGCGATCCTGGCCGAGTTCGACGTCAGCCAGATGCCCGTGGTCAGCGCGGAGCCGCCGGTGATGGCGGCCGAGGTCGTCGGCGCGGTCAACGAGCGCGACCTGCTGGACGCGCTGTTCACCGGCAAGGCGCAGCTGGCCGACCGGCTCGAACGGCACATGTCGCCGCCGCTGCCGACGATCGGCGGCAGCGAGCAGGTGGGTGCCGCGATGACGGCGCTCGAGGGCGCCGACGGTGCCCTCGTGCTGGTCGACGGCAAGCCGGCCGGGGTCGTCACCCGGCACGACCTCCTGGGCTTCCTGGCCGGTCGCTGAGCGGGAGCTGTGAAAAGAGTAGATCGGAGCACCGGGCCGGGGCGTTACGAGCGCCTTGCCGGGTGATCCGATAGCGTGAGCGCAAATAGAACACTTTCGCGTCCTCGTCAAGGGGGTTCAAGACCCACATGAGTGCACCGCAGCCACCGAACCAGCCGTGGGGTGGCGGCCAGCCACCTCAGGGCCCGCCGAGTGGCCCCCAGCCGCAGCAGGACAACCCGTTCGGCAGCCCGGAACCGACCCAGGTCGTGCAACCCGCCCAGCCACAGGGCGGTTCCCCGTTCGGGGAGACGCCCGAACCGACGCAGGTCGTCCAGCCGTTCCACCCGGGTGACGGCGGGGCGGGCGCGACCCAGGCGATGCCGCCGGTCGACGCGAACGCGACGCAGATGGTGAACCCGGCCGGCGGCGGCGACGCCCCGGTCGCGGACTCCACGCAGCTGGTCCCGCCGGGCTCCCAGCCGCCGGCGATCCCGTACACCCCGCCGCCGAGCGCGGCCGACAACCCGGCCGCGGCGTTCGGCCAGCAGGGCGGCTACGGCCAGCAGCCGGGTGGTTTCGGCCAGCCGGGGCAGCCCGGTCAGCCGGGCGGGTTCGGGCAGCAGCCGGGTGGCTTCGGTCAGCCGGGGCAGCCCGGTCAGCCGCCGCAGGGCTTCGGCGGTCCCGGGTTCGGCGGCCCCCCGCAGCCCGGCTTCGGTGGTCAGCCGCCGCAGTTCGGCGGCCCGTCGGCCGGGGGCAACGGCCTGTTCGGCTACATCGCCGGCGGCGTCGTCGCGCTGCTGGGCCTGGTCGCCCTGATCATCGCGTTCAACTACATGGGCGACGCGAGCGACTATTCGAAGATCTTCGACCTCGCCCCGGACCAGGCGGCGATCGACAAGGTGCTCGACCAGGCCGGGATCATCGGCCCGGGCCTGGTCTGGTTCTACGTGGTCATGATCCTGCTGGGCGCGCTGATCTCGCTCGCCGGCGGCGTCGGGCTGGCGCTCGCGGGCAAGCTGGGCGGCCTCAAGAAGTTCGTCCCGATCGCGATCGTCGCGGGTGGTGCGCTGCTCACGGTCTTCGCGCTCCTGCTCAAGATCGGGATGACGCCGAACGCCGAGACGCTCGCACAGGCGTCGGCGTCCGAGAAGGACACCTTCGGCCTCGGGCTCCCGCCGCTGATCCTCGGCGTGCTCATCCTCATCGTGGGCGTGCTCGGGCTCATCCCGGCGACGCAGCAGTTCGTCGGCCTCGGTGGCGGCGGTGCCGCGCCGGGTGGGCCGCAGGGCTTCGGCGGACCTCCGCAGGGTGGTTTCGGCGGCCCGCAGCAGCCGGGCGGCTTCGGCCAGCCGGGTCAGCCCGGTCAGCCGGGCGGGTTCGGTCAGCAGCCGGGTGGCTACGGCCAGCCGGGTCAGCCGCCGCAGGGTTACGGCCCGCCTCCGGGCTACGGCCAGCCGGGCGGGCCCAACCCGTCCAGTGGCGGGTTCCCGCAGCCGTCGAGCGGGGGCTTCCCGCAGCCGGGGCAGCCGCCGCAGCCGGGTGGCTACGGCCAGCCGGGTCAGCCGCCGCAGGGCTACCCGCAGCAGCCGGGCCAGCCGCCGCAGGGCTGGGGCCAGCCCCCGGGTCAGCAGGGCCCGCCGAGCGGCGGGTACGGCCAGCCCGGTCAGCCGCCGCAGCAACAGCAGTGGTGAACTAGTACACCTTCCGTGCCCCGGAGCCATTCGGCTCCGGGGCACGCTGCATTCACGGGCGAATACGCAATTGTCCGAAAAGGACAATTACCGGATAACGCGGGTCATCCGGATCGCGTGACAGCATTTCTGCCGCTACCGCAGGAAAATGATCTTGGGTTCCGCCGTCCGGCCGAATTCTGTTCTCTTTCGGAGTCACTTCCCCCTTTCGGGACTAGGGTGAACGTCGTAGTCCTGTGCTCTGTCGATGGGGGAGTTGTGACCGGTCCACGTGGATACCCGGTGCCACATTCACATTCGCATTCGTATTCATCGACTCGGCCTTCCGGAGTAACGGCGATCCTCGCCAGCCTGCTCGGACTCACGGCTGCGGTCGCCGCGGGATATGTGCCGGTCCGGATCTTCCTCGACATGCCCGCCGAATTCAGCCTCGGTGCCCTGCCGGGCTGGGTGCTCGTGGACCTCGCCGCCTACCTCGGTGCCGGGCTCGTGCTCCTGCTGGGCGCGCTGGCGACGCTGTTCCGCGCGACGGCGGGCGCGATCCTGCTCGGCCTGGGTGCCCTGCTGGCCATCGGCGCGCTGCTGACGGAGCCGCTGTCAGTGGGCGTCCCGCTGGCCCGGTTCGCGGACGCGATGTTCACCCACGGCGGGTTCGCGATGGTGGACCGGGTGGGCCTCGCGGGCTTGGCGGTGCTGGTGCTGATCCTGGCGTTCCTGCCGCCGACCTTCCGCTACCTGCGCTACCGCACGCCGACGCTGCCGATGTGGACGGGCCAGGAGGCCTACCCGTCTTCGTCGCGGAGCTGGTGACCCACGCCGGTCACCGGCGGTAACCGACCGTATCCTCGGCAGCCGTGACCCGAACCGAAGGCCGGACGGCGCTCGCCGCCGCGGTGCTCGCCCTGCTCGGCGGGCTGCTCTACCTGACCGGGCTCGTCCTGGACGTCGTCGCGCTCGTCCGGTTCCCGGCCGACGCCGGTCGCGTGGTCCTCCACGCCGCCGTCGACGCCGTCCTCGCTTCGACGCTGCTGCCGGGCGGCGTCCTGCTGCTGCGCCGGCAGCCGGCCGGCCGGATCGGCTGCATCGCCGGAAGCTCGGCAGCGCTGCTCGCGACGCTGACGTCGGCGGCCCTCGCGGCCGCCGGTCTCACCTTCGGCGGTCCCGGTGACCTGGCGATGGGCGGGCTGACCGCGCTGGCCCTGGTGGCGCCGCCGGCGGCCGGCACGCTGCTGCTCGCGGTGTCCGCGCCCACGGCCCGGTGGTGCGGTATTGAGATCCGTCCCACCTGACGGGAATGCCGGGGCCTCGCCGTACGCTTACCCCATGGTGGACGACTACTCCGTACTGGGATTCGAGACTCGCGCGATCCACGCCGGTCAGAAGCCCGACCCCCGCACCGGCGCGGTGATCGTGCCGATCTACCAGACCTCCACCTACGCGCAGGACGGCGTCGGCGGGACCCGCGAGGGCGACTACGAGTACTCGCGCACCGCGAACCCGACCCGCTCGGCGCTGGAAGAGGCGCTGGCCTCGCTGGAAGGCGGCCGGCACGCGCTGGCCTACGCGTCCGGCATGGCGGCGTCCGACGTGGTGCTGCGCAGTACTCTCCGCCCCGGTGACCACCTCGTGCTCGGCAACGACGCGTACGGCGGCACGTTCCGCCTGATCGACAAGGTGCTCAGCCTGTGGGGCGTCGAGCACACCGTCGCCGACCTCGCGAACCTCGACGAGGTGCGCGCCGCGATCCGGCCCGAGACCAAGCTGATCTGGTGCGAGTCGCCGACCAACCCGATGCTCGGCATCGCCGACATCGCCGCGCTGGCCGGTGTCGCGCACGACGCCGGCGCCCGCCTGGTGGTCGACAACACCTTCGCGACGCCCTACCTGCAGAACCCGCTCTCGCTGGGCGCGGACATCGTGCTGCACTCGACGACGAAGTACCTCGGCGGCCACTCCGACGTCGTCGGCGGCGCGGTGATCACGAACGAGGACGAGCTGCGCGAGCAGCTGTTCTACATGCGCAACGCCGCGGGCGCGGTGCCCGGCCCGTTCGACGCGTGGCTGACGCTGCGCGGCATCAAGACGCTGGCCCTGCGCATGGAGCGGCACAGCGACAACGCCGAGCTGGTCGTGCAGGCGCTGGTCAAGCACCCCAAGGTCGCGAAGGTCTACTACCCGGGCCTGCCGGAGCACCCCGGCCACGAGACGGCGGCGAAGCAGATGCGCCGCTTCGGCGGGATGGTTTCCTTCAGCCACGCGGACGGCGAGCAGGCGGCGCTGGACGTGGCGTCCCGCACGAAGCTGTTCATCCTGGCCGAGTCCCTCGGCGGCATCGAGTCGCTGATCGAACACCCGGGCAAGATGACCCACGCCAGCACGGCGGGCTCGACGCTCCAGGTCCCGTCGGACCTGCTGCGCCTGTCGGTCGGCATCGAGGACGGCCGCGACCTGGTCGCGGACCTGCTGACCGCCCTGGGCTGACTCCACTGGACTACGAAAACGGCGCCGGAGCTGATCCGGCGCCGTTTTCGTAGTGCGAAGATCAGGGGTTGTAGTTGCCGTGCACGACGCCACCCGACTTCGGGGTGCCCGTCGCCGGCAGGTTCGCGCCGTCCACGCAGCCGCCGACCAGCTCCACGTGGCTGTCGTGGCGGATGTACTGGGCCGGGGAACCGCACGAGGCGTTGTCGACCGTGAAGTACGCGGCTCCGGTCAGCGCCGCGGCCGAGGCCAGCCCGATCACGAGCGGGACCAGCCCGGCGGACCGGGTGGCGCGAGCCCGGTGAGCGTCGTTCCCCCGTGCCATGTGTTGCTCCCTGTTTACCGCGTGTTGACACGCCCAGGGTACCCGGCTCCCGGTCCTCGCAACCTGTGGAGTTCCTGAGTGGCATCATCTCCGGCCATGGAACTCGTGACCATCGAGCGGATCCAGGCCGCCCGGGAACTCCTACGCGGAGTCACCCGGGTGACGCCGATGGAGCACGCGCGCGACCTGCGCAAGCTCCACGGCGGTCCGGTGCACCTGAAGTGCGAAAACCTGCAGCGCACGGGGTCGTTCAAGATCCGCGGCGCCTACACCCGCATCCACGGCCTCAGCGTCGCCGAACGCGAACGCGGCGTCGTCGCGGCCAGTGCCGGCAACCACGCGCAGGGCGTCGCGCTCGCGTCGTCGCTGCTGGGCGCCAAGTCCACCGTCTTCATGCCGCTGCGGGCGCCGCTGCCGAAGCTGGCCGCGACGCGCGGTTACGGCGCCGACGTCCACCTCCACGGCGCGCTGCTGGAGGAGACCCTCGCCGCGGCGATCGAGTTCGGCGAGCGGACCGGGGCGGTGTTCATCCACCCCTTCGACCACGCGGACGTCATCGCCGGCCAGGGCACCGTCGGCCTCGAGATCCTCGAGCAGGTGCCGGGCGTGAAGACGATCCTGGTCGCCACCGGTGGCGGCGGGCTGGTCGGCGGGGTCGCGTCGGCGGTGAAGGCGGTGCGCCCGGACGTCCGCGTCGTCGGCGTCCAGGCCGAGGACGCGGCGGCGTACCCGCCGTCGCTGGCCAAGGGCGCGCCGGTCCGGCTGAGCTCGACCTCGACGATGGCCGACGGGATCGCGGTCGGCGAGCCGGGCCTGGTCAGCTTCGCGCACGTCGCGTCGCTGGTGGACGACGTCGTGACGGTCTCCGAGGAGTCCCTCTCCCGCGCGGTGCTGCTCTGCCTGGAACGCCGCAAGCTGGTGGTGGAGCCGGCCGGCGCGGCGACGGTCGCGGCGCTCCTGCAGCACCCCGGCATCTTCGAGCCGCCGGTGGTGGCGATCCTCTCGGGCGGCAACGTCGACCCGGTGCTGCTCCTGCAGATCATCCAGCACGGCATGACGGCGGGCGGCCGCTACCTGCGCCTCCACCTGCGGGTCCCGGACCGCCCGGGGTCGCTGGTGGGCGTGCTGTCCCGGGTGAGCGAGATGGGCGCGAACGTGCTCGACGTCGAGCACTCCCGGATTTCCGGCAGCCTCGACCTCGGTGAGGCCGACGTCGTCCTGGCGCTCGAGACCCGCGGTCCCGAGCACTGCAAGGACCTCGAGATCGCGTTGACGGACGCGGGTTACACGGTCGTCTGACTCGGCTTTCGGGGGTTCCGGGTGGCGGAGCCCCCGGCCCGGGGCGAAGCCCCGGATGTCACAGCCGTTCTCCGGTGATCGCCGCGAGCGCGAGGTCCTTCGCCGGTTCGGGGACCTCCGACGGCGCGGTGAAGCGGCGGGCCCGGATGTGGGCGACCAGGTCCGGGTCCGGCGGCACCCCGTGCTCACGCAGGTAGTACGCCACCGCGCCGGGCCAGGCCCAGGCGCCGTCGGTGCGGAAGTTCATCGGCACCGCGTCGGTGCGGTCCGGCGCGAACGCGTCGGGGCCGTTGCTGCGCGAGGCCAGGATGACCGGCGCCGCGTCGAGGTACGCCAGCACCCGCTCGGCCTCGGCCGGGACGAGCTGCGGCCGCCGGACGACCGGGCGGCCCGAGGCGTCGAGGCCGTCGTGGATCCGCGGCGTGCGGACCTCTCCTTCGGCGACCGGCGGGGGCTGCCCGGCCCGCTCACGCAGCCACGGCGGGACGTGCTGGTCGGCCCGAGGGAAGGCCCGTAGCTCGTCCTGGAAGCCGATCGGCGGCGGGGTGCGCCGCCACTGCGGCTCCCGGTCGGCGACGAAGTCCGCGCTGACGCCCTGGACGGCGTCGACGAGCACCACCGCGCTCAACCAGGTCCCGAGGCCCGGCCGGTACATGCCCGCGCGGAGCGTGCCCAGCAGCTGGAGCAGTTCGGGCGGTGGCTGCAGCACGCGGGGCGCGCCGTCGTGCCCGGTGACGACCACCTCGGCCTCGATGTGCCTGCCGACCGCCCGGTACTCGGTCCGGACCTGCCGCCACGTGCCCGGCGGCGCCATCGACGCCAGTCGCTGGCCGATCTGCGCCACGAGCTGCTGCTGCTGGTCCGGCCCCAGCGGTCCTGGCGGCGTGCTCATCGGCCCTGGTCCGGGCCGGGCGGCCGGGTGGTCGCCTGCGGGAGCTCCTCGATGGCGCCGTCGGCCAGCAGATCGGCCACGGACCGTTCGAGCACGTAGGCGGTCCCGCCGCCGGGCTGGTCGTACCAGGCGATGACGGTGCCGGTCAGCGCCCGCACCGGCCGCCGCAGCCGGTAGACGTGGAACGCCCAGTCCCGGATCTCCGCGGGTTCCGACCGGTTCTCCCACTCGGTCCGCGCCGCGTACAGCGTGTTGCCCGCCGGTTCGCCGTAGCGGTCCATCTCGGTGCCCGGCGGCAGCGTCACCAGCCGCTTTCCGCCGTACATCTGCAGCCCGACATCGCCGCCGACCGGCTGGATCGGCCACTCCGCCGTGGCGCGCTTGGCGTCCGGCGGGAGCTCGTCGCGGAAGGCGGCGCGGTTCAGGTACAGGTGCCCGGTGAAGTAGCGGACGGCCGCCACCGCCGTCGGGAAGGTGACGAGCTCACGCCGGTCGTCGCCCTGGGCCCAGAACACCGCCCAGCCGTCGCCTTCGGGCACCAGGCACCAGGCGCCGTCGGCGACCTCGCCGATGCGGTAGCGGGCCGGGGCGATCTCGAGCTCGGCGGCGGCGTCTTCGGCCGCGCGCAGGGCGTCCTTGGCCGCGGCCTCGGGGTCCGCCGAGCCGGCGAGCGTCGCCGCGCCCGCGGTGCCGACCGCCTCGGCCAGCCACTCCGGCAGCGACTCCCCGGTCCGGGGGAACCGCGCGAGCTCACGCGGGAACTCGCCGGCCGGGCGCGGCTGGTCCCAGGCGGGTTCGTCGTCCCACGTGTAGGTGTACTCGGCGCTCGAGTTGAGCGCGATGTGCGCGACGACCTGGAACCACGTCCCGCGACCTTCGCGGTACATCCCGGCGCGCAACGCGGCGAGGAGCTCGCCGACCTCGGCCGGCGGCTCCCAGGGGTACAACCCGCCGTCGGTGACGCGGCGGACCATCACCGGCAGCTCGACGTGGTCGCCGATCGCGCGGTAGGTCAGCATTACCTGCGACCAGTCCGGCGGCACGGACATCGCGACGATGTTCCCGATCTGCTGCCAGTACCAGTTCTGGCCCTCGGGGTCGAGCGGCGGGTCCGAGACCTCGACCGGCACGTCCTCGGGCACGGGCCGGCCGGCCTCGGCGAGCCGCTCACGCAGCCACGGCCGGATGTTCTGCGGCTCCCGCGGGTAGGCGTCGAGGTCGCGCACCCAGCCCGCCGGGTCGATGGCGGGCGACCAGCGCGGGTCCCAGTCGAGGTTGTACAGCGTCTGGATGCGCCCCGGCGCGTCGAGCAGGTACCGCATCGAGAACCAGGTGCCGTCGTCCGGCTGGTGGAACGCGTCCCGCATGCGGCGGAGCGCGGGCGCGACCCGGTCCGGCACGGCGATCGCGGGCCGGCTGCCGTCCTCCATCAGCACCGTCAGGACGAAGTCCTCGACGTCGACGTTGAGGCGGCTCACCAGGTCGATCCGCCGCCATCCCGGGGGCACGACGTCGACGAGGGCGTTGCCCACTTCGTGCGACTGCTCCCGCCACTGCGAGGCGTCACGAGGCATGAGCGCGGGTCCTTTCTGGTGCCGCGGCCGGGCGCATCAGGACGCCCCCGGAGCGGCCGGCGTGTTGGGGAAACTGCGCATGTGGACGATCGGTCCGCCGTCCGGGCCCACTTCGACCCACCGTACTTGGATCGTGTGCGGCACATGATCTCCGGCGTTCCGCAGGGGGAACACGTCGATGCTGTCGATCTTGCCGCCCGCCTTGAGGTGGTTGGCCAGGTCGGTCTCGAACGCGTACCAGTGGTCGGGTCCGGCCTGGGTCGGCCAGCCCTGGTTCTGCGGCCGCCACTGGGACATCATGTTCAGCAGCTCGCCCGGCCCGCGGAACTGGTTGCCCGCGATGTGCCCGCCGTCGTAGACCCCGCCCGGGCCCTGCTGCCCCGACACGCCCTGCGCGGTGCCGTCGCGACGCAGGAACTCCTCGTCGTCGGCCAGCTTCGGGGTGTCCGAGCGGCCGTGCACCGTGTCGGGCCTGCCGTTGACGTCGGCGCCGGTCTCGTAGGTGAACCGGCCGTTGTCGACGTCGTAGACCATGTTCGGGCCGGGGTTGTTCATGTCCGGGTTGTGCGGCCGGAAGGTTTCGGCCACCGCGACCCGGCCGTGCTCGTCGGTCCAGTACACCGACCGCGGCTGGTCGACGGTGGCTTCCCCCACCTTGTACTCGCCGTGCACGACGTACTTGGAGTTCGGCTCCAGCTTCGGGGACCCGTCCGGGTTCTTCGGCTGCGAGTCGAGGAACGACCGGTTGTTCGGCAGGTCGTGGACGTCGTGCTGCTGCGCGCCGCGGAACCGCTCCGGGTTCGGGACGTCCTCCGGCACCTCCGCGTTCGGGTCGAGCCGCTGCCGCAGGTGGACTTCCGCATCCGGCGGGACGAGCCGCGGGTTGTCGATGCCCCGCAGGTCCGGGTTCGTCCGCGCGATCCGGCCGGACTCGACCTCCGCCCAGCGGACGTGGCCGTCGGCGTCGGTGTAGAACGTGCCGCGCGGGACGCCCTTCTTGTCGACGACCTCGTACCGGGTGTGCGGCTCGTAGGGCCCGCCCTGCGCGAACGACTGCCGCACGCCGGGCGAGTGCGGGTCGTTCGGGCCGATCCGGACCGGGTCGCCCTCGAAGTCCGGGCGGTGGAACTGCACCGACGGGTGCGGCACGCCGTCGGCGTCGGTGTGGAACGTCTGGTGCTGCCCGTCGATGTCCACCCGGTAGGTGGTGTCCGGGTGCGGGTGGGTGACGTCGGGGTTCGGGTGGTACGCCGGGTTCGGGGCGCCGTCGGCCAGCCGCGGCGGCACGTTCGGGTGCGACGTGTCGATGTGCGTGACCCGGCCCGAGCCGTCGGTGTGGTAGGTGCCGCGGGGCGTCCCGTCGGCGTCGGCGACCTGGTACGAGCGGTGGGGATCCAGCCGCTGGTCGCCCGGGAACCGCTCGCCGGGGTGCGGTGGCCGGGGCGCGTCCGCGTGCGTGCTGCCCGGCCCGACCGGCACGTGCTCCCCGCCGGTCGGCGTGAAGTCCCTGGCCTGCTGCGGGTTCGCCCGGTGCTCGGCCTGCCGCTGCGGGTCGGTGAGGTCGTGTTCCTGTTGCCGCGAAAGGGGATTGCGGTCGGCGGGGACGTCCGGGTCGGTGCCGGGCGGTGGGGATTGGCGCTGCCGCGGGTTGTCCGCGTCCGCGTCGGACCCGGCGGCGTCGCGCTGCCGGGGGTTGTCGTCGTCACCGCGGTGGCGCGCGCTGTCGGCGTCGACGTCGTGCGGGTCGTGGTGCCGGGTGTCCGGCGCGAACCCGTCGTCGCCGGCCGCGTGCGTCGTGCCGTCGGGGTGGTGGGTGTTCCATTCGCCGTCCGGTGGGATGCGCGGGCGCATCTTGCCGTCCGGGCCGATTTCGTAGTCGGAGGAGAAGACGCGGCCGTGCGAGTCGGTCCACGCCGGCTTCGTCGGGGCCATGACCTCGGTGTCGAGCTCACGCGAAAGCCGGTGCGCGAAGTCGTTCGAGCTCGCGTCGCAGCCGATCAGGCGGACCGGGCGGCCGTCGTAGTCGGCGTTGCGGCGCAGGACGTCCGCGAACTCCTCCGGCGTGTACAGGCGGTCGCCGATGCGGGCGTGGCCGTCCGGCGTGACGTGCACGTCGACGGTGTAGCGGCCGTCCGGGTCGGGCTGCACGCGGTGCGGCAGGTCGCCCATGTCGGGGTCGCCGGCGTGGTACGAGCTGCCCGCCGGCGTGCTTTCCGAGTGCCGCGCGTTGACCTCGTCCGGGGTCAGCGGCTCGGAGTCGCCGTGGTGCGGGGCGTCGCCGTCCGGGTCGTGGTGGCCGGGGCCGTTGTCGTGGGGAGCGTTCTCGTGGGGGCCGTGGCCGGGGGTGCCGCCGTCGGGGCCGGGTGCCCGGGTGCCCGGCGCGTGGCCGCCGGGGCGGGTGTCGGGGGCGTGCGTGCCGGGGCCGTAGCCGCGGGGCGCCGGCGCGGGCGCGTCCGGTGTGCGTGGCCGGCCCGAGGGCAGGTCGCCGCCGGTGCGCGGACGGCCGGGCGTGTCGACGTGCGGGGTGTGCGCGCCCGGGCTGCCCGGGCTGCCCGGGGTGCCGGTCCAGCCGGGGCCACTGCCGGTGCGCGGGGAGCCACCGCCGAGGCCGCCGCCGCCGGGTGCGCCGCCGGGCGGCATCCCGCCACCGCCGCCCATCGGCGCGCCACCCTGCGGCGGGACACCGGCGGCGGCGCCGTCCCCACCGCGCGGCGACGGGACCGTGCCCGGCTCGCCGGTGCGCGGGGTGGCCGGCGCGGTGCCGCTGGCGGAGGTGGTGCCGTCGGCCCGTGGCGGTGCGGCGCTGCTCGGGGAGTCGGTGCCGGCGTACGAGCCGGGCGCGTCCGACCGCGCGGCGGGCGAGGAACCGGAGTGCGTGGGGGACGGGCTGCTGTCTCCGCCGCGCGACGGAGAGCTGTCGCCTGCGTGGGACGGCGTGTTGTCGGTGCCGCGGGTCGGCGACGGGCTGCTGTCGCCTGTATGCGAGGGCGCGTTGTCGGCGCCGCGAGTGGGTGAAGGGCTGGTGTCGCCTGCGTGGGAGGGCGTGCTGTCGGCGCCGCGCGTTGGCGAGGGGCTGCTGTCGCCTGCGTGGGAGGGCGTGCTGTCGGCGCCGCGCGTTGGCGAGGGGCTGCTGTCGCCTGCGTGCGAGGGCGTGCTGTCAGCGCCGCGCGTCGGTGACGGGCTGGTGTCTCCGGCATGTGAAGGCGTGCTGTCGGCGCCGCGGGTGGGTGAAGGGCTGCTGTCCCCGGCGTGCGAAGGCGTGTTGTCGCCCGCACGGGTGGGCGACGGGCTCGAATCGCTTGCGTGGGAAGGAGATCGCGTCGGCGAAGGGCTGCTGTCGCCCGCGTGCGACGGGCTCGAGTCCCCGGCGTGGGAAGGCGAACCGTCGCCCGAGCGCGCCGTCGACTGGCTGCTGTCCGGCGAGCTGTCCCCGTCGCCCGCGTGCGATGGGGAGCTGTCGCCGTCCGGTGAACCGGATCCGTCCCCGCTCGAACTCCGGCGGGAGGCCGCATCCGGCGACGAGTCGGTGTTCATCGGGTCGGAGCTCGGCGAATCCCCGTCCGCGTGGCCGGGATCGCCCGAGTCGGTCGACGAAGTCTCGCCGCTGTGCGAACTGTCGCCGTCCGGGGAACCGTCCCCGCCGGAAGAACCCTCCCCGTCGCCGCCATGAGCGCGCGCGTGGACGCCGCCACCTTCCCCCTTGGGGATCTTGTGGACGAAGCCGCCTTCCTTGACCTTCAGCCCGTCGAGCCCGCTGACCTTGCCCAGCACCTTGCCGAAGACCTTGGCGATCTTCTCGAAGATGTCGACCAGCTTCGACAGCAGCGGCGAGACCTTGCGGATCGTGTCGGTGAGCTTCTTGAGCAGCTCCCCGATCTTCTTGCCCCACTTGGCGATCGCGGCCGACGCCTGCGCCACCACGACCGGGGTGCCGAAGCCGAGGGAGAAGACCTCCTCCATCACCCAGGCGATCAGCTTGCCGACCAGGTCCGCGATCAGCTGGCGCACGGTCTCGCGCACGAACGAGACGACCTGGCCCATGATCATCGTGACCGTGCTGATCGCGCCGGCCACCGTCGCCGCGCCGGACAACGCGTCGCTGTGCTCGGCGGCGAACTTGCGGTAGGCGTCGGCGCCTTCACCGGTCCAGCCGGTGGTGCCGTTCTTGACCGCGTTGTCGAAGTCGGTCTTGCGCTCGCCCAGCGCCTTCGAGACGTTGCCCCACGTGTCGGCGTAGGACTGGATCACCGGCGGGTTGCCCGCGACGGAGTCGAGCATGTCCTTCAGCGGCTGGATGTGCTCCATCAGGAACGACGCCACCGACGACATCAGGTAGCCGAACGGGTCGATCGCGGCACCCGCGATCTCGCCGGCCAGGCTGAGCACGCCCAGCCCGCCGGAAACCCAGTCGCCGTCCTTGATCCCGTTGAACGCGTCCATCGACGACTCGGCGATGCCGATGCCGCCGGCGTAGCCGTAGTCACCGTTGCCCGCGGTGAACGCGCCCGGCCCGTCCGGGTCGGTCTTGGCGTCGGCGACGAGCGGGTTCCCCTCCGGCATCACGCACCGCCCGCGGACTTGTTCAGGTCGTCGGCCACCCCGGCCTCGTACTTGTGGTAGGCCGCCGCGGCCTCGCGGACCTTGCCGGAGACGGCGGTCATCGCCTGCACGGCGTCCTTGAGCGCGTCGATCCCGTACTGCTCGACCGGGTCGAGCAGCATCCGGAACGGCTGGCAAAGGATGCCGTACGCGTCGGTCGGCATGCTGACCTGGTTCGCCGCGTCGACGGCCTGCTGCAGCCCGTCCCCGATGGCGTCGAGCTGGTGGGCGTGCGCCGTCAGGTCGGTGCTGAGTTCCACATCCGTCATCGGTTCCCCCTCAGGAAAGAATCGGTCCGCCGAAGTCGTCGTCATCGTCGTTGTCGGCCGCACGCCGGCGCCGCGGCGGTGGCGGCTGCTGCGGAGGCGCGGGCGGCGGCGGAGTGCGCGGCGGCTGTTGCTGCTCTTCGTTGTCCTCCGGCAGGAACCGGCGGACGCGGTCGGGCTCCGGGAACGCGGGCTCGGGCTCGGGCGGCGGTTCCGGGAAGGTGCTCTGGGCCTCGCGCACGATCTCCACCGCGGCCTGGTCGCCGGTGCCGGTGGTCTCGGTCATCGCCTGCTGCAGCAGCTCCGGGATCCGGGCCTGCGCGCGCTGCACCAGCTGCATCACCTGCGCCGACACCTCGGCCATCCGCTTGCCGGCCGCCGTCTCGGCGATGACGAGGTTCTTCAGCAGGCCGCGCGAATCGACGGTCACCTGCACTGAACCGTCCTTCGACCGCTCGGTGACCGACTGGCCCTGCATGCGATCGGCCAGCGCCTGGTACCGGGCGGCGTTCTCCTCGAGCCGCTTGGTCCAGTTGTCGATCATCGCGTCGCTGGCGTCGATGCTGTCCGGCATCCCGGCCCCTTCTCTCTGCTTCACTCCACTGACGGATCCGAGCCACCCGCGGTTCCCAGAACACGCCAAAGGCCACCATAGGGGACCCGGAGGTCTCCCACGGTGGCCTTCGCCGAGATGTGTTACAGGTTGCCGCGGCGCTCCTGCTCGCGCTCGATCGCCTCGAACAGGGCCTTGAAGTTGCCCTTGCCGAAGCCCAGCGAACCGTGGCGCTCGATCAGCTCGTAGAAGACGGTCGGGCGGTCGCCGATCGGCTTCGTGAAGATCTGCAGCAGGTAGCCGTCCTCGTCGCGGTCGACCAGGATGCTGTGCTCCTTGAGCGTCTCGATCGACACCCGGACGTTGCCGATCCGGGCGCGCAGCTCCGGGTCCTCGTAGTACGACGCCGGGGTGTCCAGGAACTCGACGCCGGCGGCGCGCATCGCGGTGACCGTGGCGATGATGTCGTTGGTGGCCAGCGCGATGTGCTGGCAGCCCGCGCCGCCGTAGAACTCGAGGTACTCGTCGATCTGCGACTTCTTCTTCGCCACGGCGGGCTCGTTCAGCGGGAACTTCACCCGGTGGTTGCCGTTCGAGACGACCTTGCTCATCAGCGCCGAGTACTCGGTCGCGATGTCGTCGCCGACGAACTCCGCCATGTTCACGAAGCCCATGACGCGGTGGTACCAGTCGACCCAGTAGTCCATCTTGCCGAGCTCGACGTTGCCGACGCAGTGGTCGACGGCCTGGAACAGCCGCTTCGGCGCGCCTTCCGGCCGCTTGATCGTGCTCTGGCGCGGCTCGTAGCCGGGCAGGTAGACACCGGTGTAGCGCGACCGGTCGACCAGCGAGTGGCGGGTCTCGCCGTAGGTCGCGATCGCGGCGACGCGCACGGTGCCGTGCTCGTCGGAGACGTCGTGCGGCTCCTCGAGGACGGTCGCGCCCTGCGCGCGGGCGTGCTCGATGCACTTGTCGACGTCGGTGGTCTCGAGCGCCAGGTCGATGACGCCGTCGCCGTGCTTGCGGTGGTGGTCGAGCAATGCCGAGTCGGGCTGCACGCCCCCGGTGATGACGAAGCGGGCCGAGCCGGACTTGAGCACGTACGACTTGCGGTCGAAGTTGCCGGTCTCGGGGCCGGAGTAGGCGACGAGCTGCATCCCGAACGCGATCTGGTAGTACCAGGCGGTCTGGGTGGCGTTGCCGGCGATGAACACCACCGCGTCCATGGCCTTGACCGGGAACGGGTCGGTCGAGGCGTCGTGGTCGACGAGCCCGACGAGCTGACGCAGCTGGTCATAGCTGACGTCGTCGAGAGCGCCCTGAGGTTCGGCAGTCTGGGTCATACTCCGAAGGATCCGCCTCGTGAGGCAAGATGCGCAATGGACTCAGATTTCGCTAAACAATATGCTCAGCGACTGCCGGACATCGGCTGTCATCGTGGACAACTTGTGCAGGGAAGAGAGCAATGTCGGAGAACCTCGACGCATTGGACGCACGGCTCCTGTTGCTGCTGACGGACTCCCCGCGGCTGGGGGTGCTGGAGAGCGCGCGCCGGCTGGGGGTCGCGCGCGGGACGGTCCAGGCGCGGCTGGACCGCCTGACCGAGCGGGGAATTCTCGGCGGTTTCCCGCCGGAGCTCGACCTGGCGGCGATGGGCTACGGCCTGACGGCGTTCGCGGTGCTGGAGATCGCCCAGGGCCGCCGGGCGGAGGTGGCGGCGGCGCTGTCCTCGATCGACGAGGTGTGCGAAGTCCACGCGACGACCGGCGTGGGCGACCTGTTCGTGCGGATGGTGGCGAGGGGGAACGACGACCTGCAGCGGGTGATCGACGAGGTGGTGGGGGTGCCTGACGTGCTGCGGACGTCGACGTCGATCGCTTTGTCGACCCCGGTGCCGCCGCGGGTCCGCCCCCTGCTGGAACGGACCGCGCGGGGCTGAGGGCCCGGCCGGTGGAAACGTCATGAAAGGGTCGTTCACCGCGTCCGGCGACATGAAAGAGTCGTTCATGACGTCCGGGGCGGGCTCAGGCTTCGTCGGCCACGTGGGCCAGGTACCGCTTCGCCGACCGCTGCACCACCTCGAAGCCGTCGGTCCGCACGATCGCGTCCCACCAGGCTCCGTAGATCGCCTCGAACCGGTACCCCGCCAGCAGTTCCGCCGCGCGCCGGACGATGTGCGGGCGCTCCGGGACCAGGTTCGGGTAGCTGTACATGAAGCCCACGTGCGTGCGGTCGGGGATCACCTGGACGATGTCGCCGGACAGCAGGGCGCCGCGGCCCTCCTCGCCGTCCGGCCAGTGCAGGACCGTGCCGCCGGTGAAGTGCACGCCGAGGTTGATCAGGCGCAGGTCGTCCGCGACGTCCAGGGTGGCGCCGGACCACAGCTTCACCGCCGGGTCGGGCCGGCCGATCCACTGCTGGTCGCCTTCGTGCAGGTAGATCGGCACGTCGAACGCGTGCGCCCACTCGACCATCGTCGTGTAGTAGTGCGGGTGGCTGATCGCGATGCCGGTGATCCCGCCGAGGTCGCGGACCTGCTGGACCAGGGCGTCGTCGAGGTACGCGGCGCAGTCCCACAGGAAGTTGCCGGAGCGCGCCCGCACCAGCAGTGCGCGTTCACCGATCGCGAAGCCGGGGTTCGAGCCGACGCCGACGATGCCGGGACCCTGTTCCTCGATCCGCGGCGTGTACGTGCCGCTCTCGCGCAGAGACGCGAGGTTCGTCCAGCGCTGCCCGGACTGCGGGACGTACTGGCGTTCGTCCTCGCAGACCGGGCAGTCGTCACGGACCGTGGCGTACTGCATGCCGCACGCCTGGCAGATGGGTTCGGTGCTCACGAGGCTGTCCTCCCAGAATGTGGATCCTGGGAGGACACGCTAGCCGCGTCTACTGTGCCGATGGGTGACCAATCCGACCACAGCCACGGCCGCATGACTTCGTGGCAACGGTTGCGTGCCGCGGGGAGGGCGGCCTGCTTTGGCCGGATCGGTCACTTCGTTTCGGCGTACGGAACGGCCTTGACGAGCGTGACCTTCTGCAGCTTGCCGTTGGGCAGCTCGTACTCGCGCGACTCGCCTTCCTTGGCGCCGAGCAGGGCCTTGCCCAGCGGCGACTCGGGGGAGTACACGTCGAGGCCGCCCTCGGCGCCTTCCTCTCGGGTGGCGAGCAGGAACTTCTCGTCCTCGTCGTCGCCTTCGTACCGGACGGTGAGGACCTTGCCGGGGCCGGCGGTGCCGTCGTTGGCCGGCGCCTCGCCGACCTTGGCCCCTCGCAGCAGCTCCTGCAGGTGCCGGATGCGCGCCTCGGCCTGGCCCTGTTCTTCACGGGCGGCGTGGTAGCCGCCGTTCTCCTTGAGGTCGCCTTCTTCGCGGCTGTCGTTGATGCGCGCGGCGATGACCGGACGATTCTCGATCATTTCGTCGAGCTCGTGCTTGAGCCGGTCGTAGGCATCCTGGGTCAGCCAGGTCACCTTGGTGTCGCTCACGGTCACCATCTCCTCGTCGGGCCTGCCAGGCTTGCGTGTTCAAGCCGGCCCACACGGGCGTAGGTGCCCGCGTGGCTGAGATAAAGGAAAAACACGGCCCGTCGCGGGCCGTGCTGAAGGGTCAGACTATCACGGCGCGACAGGTCAACGCCCGTTATTTCCGCACGCCGTGGGCGTTGGGCGCGCGGTTCACCCCGTTGGCCGCTATGGGGTTGACAGGTACCGTGGTATGTCGTACGAGCAGCCGTACACGTCCGCCGTCACCGGTGCCCCGATGCTCTTGATCGTCGTGGTCATCCTGCTGTACTTCGCGCCGGCGGGGATCAGGAGCTCTTTGCGGCCGCTCTCGGCGCCGGTCTTGTCGCGGACGCGCACGATGCACACGCCCGGCCTGCTGTTGTCGTCCCGCGTCACGTTGATGGTGATTTCCATCGCGTTGCCCGGTTTGCCGCTGAACGCGACGCGCTCGGCGTCGATCGGCGCGGACCCGAGGTTGACGTACGCGACCCACGCGATCACGCCGCTGACCAGCAGGGCGATGGCGAGGAACAGCCAGCGCCGCCAGCGGCGGGGAGCCTGGGCGCGCCCGGTGCCGTACCGGCCTTCGGGCAGCACGGCCACTGCCGTTTCCGCCGGTCCGCCTGCCAACCCGGGGCCTCCTGCTCGTTCTTGTCGTACCCGTGGGGACAATGGTGGGGCGGGTACGGCTTCGAGTATCCGCCCGCTGGGTGGGCGGCCCGCACGTGGGTCGCGGAATACGGGTAGAGAAGGAGTCGTTCGCAGCATGGTGGACCAGCTGACGAAGACCGCCAAGCCGCGCCTGCGGATGATGGCCGTGCACGCACATCCGGACGACGAGTCGAGCAAGGGCGCCGCCACGATGGCGCGCTACGCCGCCGAAGGTTACGAGGTGCTGGTCGTCACGTGCACCGGTGGCGAGGCGGGCAGCATCCTCAACCCGGCCATGGACCGGCCCGAGGTGCTGGCGAACATGACCGAGGTCCGCCGCGAGGAGATGGCCCGCGCGGCCAAGATCCTCGGGGTGAGCCAGCGCTGGCTGGGCTTCGTGGACTCCGGCCTGCCGGAGGGCGACCCGCTGCCGCCGGTGCCCGAGGGCTCGTTCGCGGTCGTGCCGCTCGAGGAGTCGACCGAGGCGCTGGTGCGCGTGATCCGGGAGTTCCGCCCGCACGTCATCACGACGTACGACGAGAACGGCGGCTACCCGCACCCCGACCACATCCGCACGCACGAGGTGTCGATGGCGGCGTGGGACGCGGCGCCGGACCCGGACCGGTTCCCCGAGGCGGGCGAGCCGTGGCAGCCGTTGAAGCTGTACTACATGCACGGCTTCTCGAAGGCCCGGATGGTGGCCTTCGACGCGGCGCTGAAAGAGGCCGGGATGGAGTCGCCGTACACCGAGTGGCTGGAGAAGTGGGACCCCGACCGCGCGGATGTGATGGAGCGGGTGACGACCCGCGTCGAGTGCGGTGAATACTTCGAGGCGCGGGACGAGGCGCTGAAGGCGCACGCGACGCAGATCGACCCGAACAGCCGCTGGTTCTTCGTCCCGTTGGAGATCCAGCGCCAGACTTGGCCGACCGAGGAGTACGAGCTGGTCAAGTCGCAGGTCGACAGCACGTTGCCGGAGGACGACCTGTTCGCCGGCATCGGCATCGAGGAGAAGGTGAACACATGAGTCTGACGCTGCCGGCCGGCGTGGCGCTTCCGGTGACCGCGTCGGTCCTCGTCCTGACGCAGCAGCCGGGTGACGGCGACAACGGCGGGCAGGGGGAGGACTTCGGCAAGTCGTCCCCGGTCGGCTTCCTGGTGCTGATCCTGTTCCTCATCGCGGTGGCCTTCCTGGTCCGCTCGATGACGAAGCACCTGAAGCGCGTCCCGGCCAGCTTCGACGACCCGCCCGCCGAGGAGCAGGCCGAATCGCCGGAGCAGGCCGAGCCGGAGAAGAAGGCCGGCGCCGAGACGGCCGAGAAGCCCGCTTCTTCGGACTCCTCGGCCGCGACGAAGGCCGACTAGCTGCTCAAAGCCGCGGGTCCACCGGGTCGGACTCCAGGGCGAGCACCGCGAACACGCACTCGTGGACCCGCCACAGCGGCTCACCCCGCGCGACGCGCTCCAGGGCCTCCAGCCCCAGCGCGTACTCGCGCAGCGCCAGCGTGCGCTTCCGGTTCAACCCCCGCTTGCGCAGCCGCTCGAGGTTGGCCGGCAGCGTGTAGTCCGGTCCGTAGATGATCCGCAGGTACTCGCGCCCGCGGACCTTCACGCCCGGCTGGACCAGCCCGCGCGCGCCGCGGGTCAGGTTCGCCGACGGCTTGACGACCATGCCTTCGCCGCCTGCGCCGGTCAGCTCCTCCCACCACGCGACGCCGCGGGCGACCGACTCCTCGTCGAGGAGATCGACCGCCAGGGTCCGGGTGCGCTGGAACCGTGGCCCGGCCAGCCGGCCGAGCATCGACAGGTGCCACTCGTGCGGCCGGTCGTGGTAGCTCGCCCCTTCCGACGCCAGCAGCTGGAACGGCGCCAGCTTGACCCCTTCCAGACCCGAAGTGGGCCAGCAGTACTGCCGGTACGCCGCCCGGTACGACTCCACTGTGGACTCTCGGGTTGCCGTACGCTCCAGCAGGTCCGTGACGTCGATGCCGCGCGCGGACGCCGTCGTCAGCGCCGAGACCGCCGCCGGCAGCACCGCCTGGGCCGCCGCGCCGACCGACGCGTACTGGTCCGCGATCAGCGGACCCGCCTTCGCGCTCCACGGCAGCAGCTCGGCGTCGAACAGCAGCCAGCCGCTGTTCAGCCCGTCGAACAGCTCGGCCGCCGCCGCCCGGACGTCGGCCAGCAGCTCGAGGTTCTGCTCCGCCGAGAAGAACGGCCGTCCGGTGCGCGTGTAAACCGCTCCGCCGCCGCGGATCCCGAAGCGCCGGTATGCGACGTCGTCGTCCTGGCACACCAGCACCACGGCCCGCGAGCCCATGTGCTTCTCCTCGCACAGCACCGACTCCACGCCCGCCGCGCGGTACTCGGCGAACGCCTCCTCCGGGTGCTCCAGGTAGCCCTCGCGCGAAGACGTCGAGCAAGGCGCCATGGTCGGCGGCAGGTAGGCCAGCCACCGCGGGTCGACCGCGAACCGGCTCATCACCTCCAGCGCCGCCGCCGACTGCTCCGCCGAGACGCCGACGCGGCCGTGGTGCGCCGTCTGCACGATCCGCTTCCCGGTGACGTCGGCCAGCTCCAGCACCGCCGGCTCGCGCCCGCCGAGCGGCCGCGACGCGTCGAGCGGCTTGGTCGGCTCGTACCAGACGCGGTGCGCCTTCACGGAGACGACTTCCCGCTCCGGGTAGCGCAGCGCGGTCAGCTTCCCGCCGAAGACGACCCCGGTGTCGAGGCACATCGTGTTGTTGACCCACTCCGGCTCCAGCGTCGGCGTGTGCCCGTAGAGGACCATCGCGGACCCGCGGTAGTCACGCGCCCACGGCAGCCGCACCGGCAGGCCGTACTCGTCGGTCTCGCCGGTCGTGTCGCCGTAGAGCGCCATGCTCCGCACCCGCCCGGAGGCGCGCCCGTGGTACCGCTCGGGCAGCCCGGCGTGCGCGACGACGAGGTGGCCGCCGTCGAGGACGTAGTGCGCGATCAGGCCGTCGCAGAACTCGTGCGCCGCCCGGCGGAACTCTTCGCTCTCGGCGGCGAGCTGCGCCAGCGACTCCGCGAGCCCGTGCGCGCCGTTGACCTTCCGGCCGTGCAGCGCGCGCACCAGCTTCTGCTCGTGGTTGCCGCACACGACCAGCGCGTCGCCGGACCCGGCCATTCCCATCACGCGCCGCAGCACGCCCGGGGTGTCCGGGCCGCGGTCGACGAGGTCGCCGACGAACACCGCGATCCGCCCGTCCGGGTGGACGCCGTCGACGTACCCCAGCTCGGTCAGCAGCTGCTCGAGCTCGCCCGCGCAGCCGTGGACGTCGCCGATCACGTCGAACGGCCCGGTCAGCGCGCGCTTGTCGTTGCGCAGCGGCTCGACGGCGATCTCGGCCTCGGCCACCTCGGCCTCGGACCGCAGCACGTGCACCCGCCGGAAACCCTCGCGCTCCAACGACTTCAGCGACCGCTGCAGCTCGCCGCGCTGCCGCCGGACGACGTGGTCGCCGAAGTCGCGCTCAGGGCGCGAAGCGTTGCGCGCCACGCAGACGCCCAGCGGCAGGTCGAGCACGATCGCCGTCGGCAGCACGTCGTGCTCCTTCGCGAGCTTCACCAGGCTCGCCCGCGAAGCGCGCTGCACGTTCGTCGCGTCGATGACGGTCATGCGCCCGGCCGCGAGCCGCTTGCCCGCGACGTAGTGCAGCGCGTCGAAGGCGTCGGCGGACGCGGACTGGTCGTTCTCGTCGTCGGCGACGAGCCCGCGGAAGAAGTCGCTGGAGAGCACCTGCGTCGGCGCGAAGTGCGTGCGCGCGAACGTCGACTTGCCGGAGCCGGAAGCGCCGACGAGCACGACGAGCGACATGTCGGGAACGGTCAGCTTCACGCGGCCACCTCCTTCTCACTCGTGAAGACCGCCAGCTGGGTCGGCGGTCCTGAAGTCTGGTCCTCCGGTCCCACCGGCAGGTAACGAACGCCGTAGCGATTTCGGGCCGCGACGCCGTCCGCCCACGCGCGGAACTGCGCCCGTGTCCATTCGAACCGGTGATCGGCGTGGCGGAAATGCCCCATCGGCAGGAATTCGAACAGCCGGTTGTACTCCGCGTTCGGCGTCGTGACGAGCACCGTGCGCGGCGCCGCGACCCCGAACACGGCGTGTTCAAGAGCCGGCAGGCGCTCCTCGTCGACGTGCTCGACGACCTCCATGAGCACGGCGGCGTCGTACCCGGCCAGCGCCGGGTCGGCGTAGGTGAGCGCGGACTGCCGCAGCGTGACGCGGGTGTTGTCCTTCAGCCGCTTCTCCGCGACGTCGAGCGCGCTCGCGGAGACGTCGACGCCGACGATCTCGGTGAACGACCGGTCCTTATCGAGGACGCGCAGCAGGGCGCCGTTCCCGCAGCCGAGGTCGAGCACGCGCCGCGCGCCCGCGGCCCGCAACGCGGCGAGCACGCTGCCGTGGCGCTGCGACGCGAGGCTCTCCGGCTTGTCCGGCAGCTCGGTGACGAGCGCCTCGGCCTCCGCCGGGACGTCGTCCGCCTCGGCCAGCCGCGAAAGCGCGTAGTGCACGACCGGGCGGCGCCGCTCGAGGTAGCGGTTCGTGATGAGCGTCCGCTCCGGGTGCCCGGCGAGCCAGCCGTCGCCGGCGCGCAGCAGCTTGTCGGCCTCGTCCTGCCCGACCCAGTAGTGCTTGCCGCCGTCGAGCGCGGGCAGCAGGACGTAGAGGTGACGCAGCGCGTCGGTGACCCGGTGCGTGCCGGCGAGCGTCAAGTCGACATAGCGGCTCTCGCCCCACTGCGGAAACTGCGGGTCGAGTGGGATCGGCGCGGTCGAAACGCGCCAGCCGAGCGGCTCGAACACCTTGTGCACCACCTCGGCACCGCCGCGCGCGGACAGCGACGGCACGCGGATCTCCAGCTCGAAGAGTTCGTCGACGAGCTCCGGACGCGCGGCGCAGCGACCCGCGAGCGCCGTCGTGAACGCCGCCCGCAGCGCGACCGCGAGGTACGAGCCGCCGGCGTAGGGCCGGTCGTTGACGTACTGCGTCAACGAAGTCCCGCCACCGCGCACAAGCCCGATCGGGTCGATTTCGACGAACAGCGCGACGGTGCAGCGATCTTCCGACGCTTCCGGGTAGAAGACGTGTGCCGTGCCCGCGGACAACGTGACCGACTGCGCCTTCTCCGGGTGCTTGTGCAGGAGAAAACCCAAGTCGGTAGCGGGGTTCCGGGTCGTCGTGATCGTCAGCAGCACGGGCCCAGTGTGAACGACAACCAGGTCCGGCGCGTCCGGTTTTCGGGAAGGGCGGACAGTCGATGACCCTTCGGGCCCCGGGAGCAGCTCCGGCTCGGCACGCCGTACTCCCGGGCAGCACAGGTCCGGGAGTACGGCGGGAACCTGCTCGTGACCCCCGACCTACGCTGGGAGGTATGAACCGTCTCGCCGATGCGACCAGCCCGTACCTGCTCCAGCACGCGGACAACCCGGTCGAGTGGTGGCAGTGGGGGGCGGAGGCGCTCGCCGAGGCGAAGCGGCGGAACGTGCCCATCCTGCTTTCCGTGGGCTACGCGGCGTGTCACTGGTGTCACGTCATGGCGCACGAGTCGTTCGAAGACACCGAGACCGCGGCGGTGATGAACGCGAACTTCGTCAACATCAAGGTCGACCGCGAGGAGCGGCCCGACATCGACGCCGTGTACATGGCCGCCACGCAGGCGATGACCGGGCAGGGCGGCTGGCCGATGACGTGCTTCCTGACCCCGGACGGCGAGCCGTTCCACTGCGGCACCTACTACCCGCCGTCGCCGCGGCCGGGCATGCCGTCGTTCCGGCAGCTGCTCGCCGCCGTCGCCGAGGCGTGGCAGGAGCGGCCGGCCGAGCTGCTGGACGGCGCCAAGCAGATCGTCGCGCACCTCGCCGAGCAGACCGGCCCGCTGCAGGAGGCCGTGGTGGACGAGGCCGTGCTCGCCGGCGCGGTCGAGAAACTGCGGCAGGAGGCGGACCCGGTCAACGGCGGGTTCGGCCGCGCGCCGAAGTTCCCGCCGTCGATGGTGCTGGAGTTCCTGCTGCGCCACCACGAGCGCACCGGGTCCGAGGCCGCTCTGTCGCTTGTGGACCAGACGGCCGAGGCGATGGCCCGCGGCGGGCTGTACGACCAGCTCGCGGGCGGCTTCGCGCGCTACTCCGTGGACGCCGGGTGGGTGGTGCCGCACTTCGAGAAGATGTTGTACGACAACGCGTTGCTCCTGCGGTTCTATGCGCACCTGTGGCGTCGTACCGGCTCGGCGACGGCGTTGCGCGTCGCTTCCGGGACCGCCGAGTTCCTTTTCGAATATCTGCGGACAGCCGAGGGTGGCTTCGCGTCTTCGCTGGACGCGGACACCGACGGCGTCGAAGGCTTGACGTACGTGTGGACGCCGTCGCAGCTGCGTGAGGTCGTCGGTGACGATTCCGCGGCTTCGCTGTTCGGTGTCACCGAGGAGGGGACGTTCGAGGAGGGCGCGTCGACGTTGCGGCTGTTCGGCGACCTGCCGGAGTCGACTCGCGTCAAGTTGCTGGAGGCGCGCGCGAAGCGGCCGCAGCCGGGCCGGGACGACAAGGTGATCGCGTCCTGGAACGGCCTGGCGATCACGGCGCTGGCCGAGGCCGGCGTCGCGCTGGATCGTCCACAGTGGATCGAATGGGCGGCTTCCGCGGCCGATCTGCTGCTTCGGGTGCACGTCGTCGACGGCCGGTTGCGGCGCAGCTCGCGCGACGGCGTCGTCGGGGAGTCCGCCGGGGTGTTGGAGGACTACGCCTGCGTCGCCGACGGGTTCCTGGCCCTGCACCAGGCGACCGGTGCCGCGAAGTGGCTCACCGAGGCGACGCGGCTGCTCGACCTGGCGTTGGCGCACTTCGCGTCCCCGGAGGTCCCGGGCGCGTACTTCGACACCGCCGACGACGCCGAGACGCTGGTCCAGCGTCCGGCCGACCCCGGCGACAACGCGAGCCCCGCCGGGGCGTCGGCGCTGGCCGGGGCGCTGCTGACGGCGTCCGCGCTGGCTGGGCATTCCGATTCTTCGCGGTACCGCGAAGCAGCCGAGCAGGCGCTGCGACGCGTCGGGGTGCTGGCCGCGCGGGTGCCGCGGTTCGCCGGGCACTGGCTGTCGGTCGCGGAGGCGCTGCAGGCCGGCCCGGTGCAGGTCGCGGTGGTCGGCGCGGACCCGGCGTTGCGCCTGGCCGCGGCGCGGGGCGTGCACGGCGGCGGCATCGTGCTGGCCGGCGAGCCGGACGCGCCGGGCGTCCCGCTGCTGGCGGAGCGTCCGCTGGTGGACGGGTCGCCGGCGGCTTACGTCTGCCGCGGGTACGTCTGCGACCGGCCGGTGACGACGTCCGAGGCGTTGTCCGCCCAGCTCTGATCGCCCTGGGTGAACGCGGTGCTCTTCCGGGTGTATTCGGCGTAGCGTCAGCAGCGTTGTAATCATGTAATCGCGGAGGTGGAGTCATGGGACGAGGCTGGAAGGGCAGCGGGGGCTGGCAGCAGGCCGAAGTGCCCTCGGCGGGCGACGCGGCGGCTTGGTTCGGCGGGCGTCTGCCCGACGGGTGGTTCACCGGCGCACCGGAGATCACGGTTGACCGCGAGGAGATCATCGTGGTGGGCGAGCTGCCGGCGCTCACGGAGGAGTACGCCGACGACGCGGCCCGAGCGGCGGCGGAGGAGGGCCGGATCAGCCGCCACCGCGAGGAGACGCGCGACGAGCGCATCGAGATCGCGCGCCAGGCCGAGCACCGCTACCAGCGCAAGGTGGCGTGGGGCGCGCGCCTCGGTGGGACGAAGGCGCTGTTCACGACGCATTCGGCCCCGGTGATGACCCGGCTGCGCCAGCCGGAGCGCTTGATCCTCGACACCCTGGTCGACGCCGGCGTGGCACGGTCGAGGTCGGACGCGCTGGCGTGGGCGGTGCGCCTGGTGGGCGAGCACGCGGACAGCTGGCTGGGCGAGCTGCGCGAAGCGATGACCAAGGTCGACGACCTGCGTTCCCAGGGCCCCGACCTGGCCTGAACGTCATGAACGACTCTTTCATGGCCTCTGACGCCCTGAAAGAGTCGTTCATGCCATCCGGGCGGCGACGGGCAGGCCCACCCGCCCGCGCGGTCGCGGGGATGCCGGGGCGGTCGGCAGCCCGAGCGGCTGCTGGGCCGCAAGCCCAACCGCCGAGTCGCGAACCCGCCCGACCGAGCCGTGGGGTGCCGCCCCCTCGGCGGCACCCCACGACCCCTCAGTCGGCGATCAACACCGGCCCACCCTGGTAAAAGCTCGTCCCGGCCTTCCGGAAGCCACTCGCCTCCCGCTGCCGCCGCACGAGCCACCTCCCCGGCGCGATGCCCGTCGCTCCGTGCTCCGGGTGCACCAGGTACACCGGCGCCGCATTGTCGATCGCCGCGACCGCCAGCCCCTCGGGGTCGCTCACCCACGTCGTCAGCTCGCACGAGCCGACCAGCGTGTGCGGGTTGGTGCCGTCGCCGCCCCGGACGAGTTCGGCGCCTTCCGCGGGCAGGGCGTGCCAGCCACCCTGAGCGCGCACGGCGGTGGCCATCTCCACCGGCACCACCATCAGGTCGCCCTGGGCCTGGAGGCCGTCGATCACCGGGACGTCGACCTGCCGGTCGAGGTGGGCGAGCACGTCGAGCCCGGTCCGGTCGAGCAGTTCAGCCAAATACATGGGATCACCTCAAGGAGTTCAGGTCCGGCGCCGCAGCTGCGCGTACTGGGCTCCGGTGAGCCCGTATGTCCAGCCGGCGGCGTCGAGGGGATGGTCGATTTCGGCGGGCACGCGCAACCCGTACTGCCGGCGCGTGCCGTCGCGCTCGACGGAGCCGTTGACCACCAGCAGCAGCCGGGTCGTCGAGCCGTCGTAGAGCCGGAGTTCGCACCCGGGGTTGCCGGGATCGCCGGCGCGGTCGAGGAGCTCGAGCCCCGCCTCTTCCACGAACGCCGTCCAGCCGAGGTGCTCGATCGCGCACCGGCGCACCTCGACGTTGCGCTCCGCCATGATCAGGTCGGCCGTCGGCGCGTCGATCACCCAGGACGGCACCCGCGTCCCGTGCCACGCGTGCACGGTCCAGCCGTCGGGGAACGCCATCGCGGGGCCGGTCTCGTGGTGCAGCCGGACCAGGCCGTACGGGTCGTCGCCTCGTTCGGTGCGCACGACGAGCGGCCGTTCGGCGATGACGCAGACACCTTCCCGCGGCCACCACCAGCCGCACGACCGCGCGAGCGCGGCCCACAGATCCAGTTCGAGACCGTCGGCGGGGTCGAACCGCACGCCGTCCGCCCGCCGGTGGAGGTCGTACAGCGCGACCCAATGGGCTTCGTGCTGGCCGCCCCAGTGCAGCCCGGCGCCCGTCGTGAGCTCACCGCGCACGGCACCGCTGACGTAGTCCCGGATCGACCGCCGCAGTGCGGGCCCCAGCCCGTTGTTCAGCAACGCCCGCAAGGAAACCCCGGCCGGATCCGGCGGTGGCCGGTTCACCGGCCGGGCCCGGTCGCGCCAGGCGCCGATCCGCCGGTCGAGCCGCTCGCGCAGGGACGTCACCAGCGTCGCCACACGTGCTTCGACCGGCAGTTTCCCGCCCAGGGAAAGCGCTTGCGTGGGTGACATCAGCGCGACCGCGGCGGCCGGGGAAGCCACCCACGAAAACGTCGGCGGCGCGGCGCCGGCCAGCTCGTAAAGGCGGGTGATGGCCGCTTCCGCGGCCGGCCGGTCAGCCGGCTCGGTGCTCAGCGCCTGGCTCAGCCAGGAGTCGCGGATTTCGAGGGCCCGTGACCAGGGTTCGAGGTTCCCGTCCGGGTGAAAGACACGGCGGTCGTGCCGCCGGGAGGCGCTCAACGCGCGAGGGCGCGCACGCCCTTTCGAATCGACATGGACCGATCATGACAGCCGTTTCGCCGATCGCGCAAGCCCGGATCCGTGGACAACGCCCAGCTCACGAACGTGACGGTCGACGGCGAGCCGATCTGAACCTGCGGGATCGGCGCGGCTGCGGCAGGCTTACTACCAACGAGTAGGGAGCCTGCCGTCAGGCCTTTTCCGGAGGTAGCCGTGGACATCCCCGAAGTGCCGTCGAAGGTGGAGCCGGACGCGCTGACCACCGTCCTCGACGGACGCTGGGCCGAGCTGCGCCGCGGGGTGCGCGCGCAGATGAGCGACTCCGAGTTCCGCGACCCGGTGGACCTGGACATCGAGGCACACCGCGCCCAGGTGCTCGACCAGCTGCGGGCGCTCGCCGAGACCGACCGGCCCGACCTGGGTTTCGACCCCGCGTACGGCGGCGGTGGCGACGTCGGCGGCTCGGTGACGTCCTTCGAGATGCTCGGCTTCGGCGACCTGTCGCTGATGGTCAAGGCCGGTGTCCAATGGGGACTGTTCGGCGGCGCCGTCCAGCTGCTCGGCACCGAGCGGCACCACGCGGCGCACCTGCGCGCGATCATGGACCTCGACCTGCTCGGCTGCTTCGCGATGACCGAGCACGGCCACGGCTCCGACGTCCAGCACCTGCGCACCACGGCGACCTTTGTGGACGGCGGGTTCGTCATCCACACGCCGGACGCCATGGCGCAGAAGGAATACATCGGCAACGCGGCCCGTGACGGCCGGATGGCGGTGGTGTTCGCCCAGCTCGTCACCGGCGGCGAATCCCGTGGTGTGCACGCCTTCATGGTGCCGATCCGGGACGCCGATGGCGCGCCGATGCCGGGAGTGTCCATCGAGGACTGCGGCCCCAAAGCGGGCCTGAACGGCGTCGACAACGGACGGTTGAACTTCGACAACGTCCGGATCCCGCGCGAGGCCCTGCTGAACCGCTTCGGCGACGTCGACTCCGACGGCTCTTACTCGAGCCCGATCGAGAGCGACAGCCGCCGGTTCTTCACGATGCTGGGCACGCTGATCCGCGGCCGGGTGAGCGTCGGCGGAAGCGCGGGGAGCGCGACGAAGCGCGCGCTGGCCCTGGCGATCCGCTACGGCGAGCAGCGCCGCCAGTTCATGACGCCGGACGGCGACGAGGTCGTGATCCTCGACTACCTCGGGCACCAGCGGAAGCTGTTGCCGGCGCTGGCGAAGACGTACGCGCTGTCCTTCGCGCAGGAGGGGTTGGTGTCGAAGCTGCACGACATCGACTCGTCGGCGCCCGAGGAGGAGCAGCGCGAGCTGGAGTCGCGCGCGGCCGGGTTGAAGGCGCTCACGACGTGGCACGCGACGGCGACGATCCAGGCGGCGCGCGAGGCGTGCGGCGGCTCGGGCTACCTGGCGGAGAACATCTTGCCGGGCCTGAAGGCCGACACCGACGTCTTCACGACGTTCGAAGGCGACAACACGGTGCTGCTGCAGCTGGTCGCAAAGGGGCTGCTGACCAGCTACAAGCACGACTTCGAGGACCTTTCGCCGCTGGCCACGGCCCGGTTCTTCACCGACCAGGTGGTCAACACGATCCTGGAGCGGACGTCGGTGCGGAAGGCGCTCGAGTCGCTGACCGAGGGGTCCGACGCGGACGTCTTCTTCCGCCGCGAGTGGCAGCTGAAGCTGTTCGAAGACCGCGAGGAGCACGTCGTCGAGGGGGTGGCGAAACGCCTGCGCAAGGCGGCGTCGGACCCGTTCGGGGTGTTCAACTCGGCCCAGGACCACGTGCTGCGCGCGGGCCGCGTGCACGTGGAGCGCCTGGTGCTGGAGGCGTTCGCGGCGGCCATCGAGCGCTGCGAGGACCCGGACGCCCGCACGCTGCTCGACCGCGTCTGCGATCTGTACGCGCTGTCGGCGATCGAAGAGGACCTGGCCTGGTTCCTGGGTCACGGCCGCCTGACGGCGTCGCGCGGAAAGGCCGTCACCGCGGCGGTGAACGGCCTGTGCGCCCAGCTGCGCCCCCACGCGCGGGCGCTGGTCGACGCGTTCGCCATCCCGGAGCAGTTCCTGGCGGCGCCGATGCTGCGGGCATGACGGAGGGGGTGGCCGGTGTCGGGAACCGGCCACCCCCTCCGCAGCTCTTCTTACTTGCGGTGCTTGCCGTTGTCGTCGGTGACCTCGAACTGCTCCTTGCGGACCTTGCCGGAGACGGTCTGCTCGTCGGTGACCGTCTCGGTCCGCAGGCGCACCCGCTCGACCGGCACCGTTTCCTTGCTCACCACGGGCTTCTCGGCGTGGAGGACGATGTCCTTCTCGGCCTCGCCGATCTCGGCGCCGCCGGCCTGACCGTCCTTGATCGGCTCCCGCTCGATGCGCACTTCCTCGTGCCGCACCGGGACGGTGACCTGCTGCTCCTCGGTGACGACGTACTTGCGCAGCCGCACGTGGCCGGTCTCGACCTGCTCGGTGCCGACGTTCAGCCGTTCCTCGGACCGCGTCATGCTGTCCTTGTCGGACTTCCCGCGGTTCCCGGCGTCCATTCCGGACTGACCGCGGCCCTTGGCGTCCATTTCGGACTTGCCGCGCCCGGCGGCCATCCCGTCCCGGCCCCGGCCGGTGCCGCCCATGGCCGGGTCCCGGCCCTGCGTCCGGTCACCCGTGCGGCCGTCCATCCGGCCGTCCGGCGAGGTCCGCGGCATCGGCAGGCCATAGTGCTGGTAGAGCTGGGCGCTTTCCTCGGGGGAGAGGTGCCCGTCGGCGTCGATGCGCGGCGCGTCGGAGACGGCGTCCTTGTCGACGCGGACGTGCACGCCGTCCTTGTCGGTGTGCGCGCCGGAGAGCGGGACGAAGCTCTCCTTGGTGCCGAACAGACCGGTCTTGACGGTGATCCACTCCGGCTGGTGCGTCGCGTCGGCGAGGTAGACATTGCCGACCTTCCCGAGCTTGTTGCCGGCCGGGTCGACCACGGCACTGTCGATGAGCTCCTGGGGCTGCATGGTCTTGGCCATCGCTGTGCTGCTCCTTCCACGCGTTGGGTCTGTTGAGAGCCACGGTCGGCCGTGCTGTTGATCACGGCAACCGTCGTGGTGTACGCGTGGGTGACCCCGGAAAGTGGTGGTTTGAAGCGCGGCCCGCTGGCGATGCCTGCCGAGTTCCCGCAGGTCGCGAAGGGTGTGTTCGCCGTGAGCAGCAGGGTGGGGGATGGCGCGAAGGTGTGTAGCTGATTTCGCTGTGACCGGCGCCACGTCCCGGGCTGTCACAACGCCGCGGCGCACGTCGTCATGGCTGTGTAAACGACGAAGGGAAACGGTCATGGAAGCGCGCTTCAACATGTTCGAGAACGAGGTCACGAGCAAGTTCTTCAAGCGCCTGATCGCGGCGTCGCGCCCGATCGAGGAGTCGTCCCTCCCGAAGGCGACGCAGGAGCTGGTGAAGATCCGTGCGAGCCAGATCAACGGCTGCGGAATGTGCCTCGACATGCACACGAAGGACGCGGCGGCGGCGGGCGAGACGGCGGTCCGCCTGGCGATGGTGGCGGCGTGGCGCGAAGCGGTGGTGTTCACGGAGGCGGAGCGCGCGGCATTGGCGTTGACGGAGGAGGGGACCCGCCTGGCGGACACCCACATCGGCGTGACGGACGAGACGTGGGCCCAGGTCCGCAAGCACTACGACGACGAGCAGATCGGGGCGCTGGTCTGCCTGGTGGCGGAGATCAACACGTGGAACCGCCTGAACGTCATCGCCCGCAACCCGGCGGGCGAGTACCAGCCGGGCATGTTCGGCTGAGGTGGCGGTTCGCTGGGGACTTCCAGGGGAGGTCCCCAGCGCCCGCAGGCCGACGGGGCGGCCGACAACACACCCCACCCTGCATCCCGATATGAAGCCCGGCCGTAGTCACAATCGGGCTTCGGGATGGAGGGCTTGAAAACCGAGCAAAACCCCAGCTAGGCGTACATGGCCAGCCAGATCGCGATGTAGTGCGAAATAGCCGCAAGCACGGTGCAAGCGTGGAAGAACTCGTGGTACCCAAAGGTATCCGGCCAGTGGTTGGGCCACTTGAACCCGTAAAAAGCCGCCCCCAGCGTATAAAACAGCCCACCCACGCAAAGCAGCACCAAGGCCGCGACACCGGCGTGCGACAGGAGCTCGGGGAACACGAACACCGCGACCCACCCGAGTGCGATGTAGATCGGCACTCCGAGCCACCGCGGCGCGTGCGGCCACAGCATCTTCAGCGCCACACCGGCGATAGCGCCGCCCCAGACGATCGACAGGATCACGTAGCCCGTCGGCTTGGACATCGCCAGCAGGGTGAACGGGGTGTACGTGCCCGCGATGAACAAGAAGATCATCGAGTGGTCCGCGCGCTTCATCCACTTGTACGCGCGGGGGCTCCAGAAGCGGCGGTGGTACAGCGCGCTCACGCCGAACAGCCCCAGCACCGTCAGGCCGTACACCGACGTCGCCAGGGCCGCGACCGCGGACACTGTGGACGCCGCCAGGCTGATCAGCGCCGCCGCTGCCGCGACCGCGCCGAAGAATGTCCAGAAGTGGATGTGGCCCCTCAGCCGCGGGCGGAGGTCCACAACGGGCTCGGGTGGTTCCGTCGTCACGCTCACCGTTCCAGGCTACGGGACCGTAGGTTCCCGGGCAGCGGTCGAGTCACGCGCCTCACACCGGGTGCGTACTCTTCCTGGACGTGAGTGTTCGCTCGTTCTTGTCCGACGTCGTGTACAGCGCCTACGGCCGGCGCCTCATCCAGCAGGCCGCAGGCCGGCATCCCCGGCACATCGCCATCATGCTCGACGGCAACCGCCGTTGGGCCCGTGAAGCGGGCTTCGCGGACGTTTCGGACGGCCACCGCGCCGGGGCGAAGAAGATCGCGGACTTCCTGAGCTGGTGCCATGAGGCCGAGGTCGAGGTCGTCACCATGTGGCTGCTCTCGACCGACAACCTCAACCGCGACCCGGACGAGCTCACGCCCCTGCTGAAGATCATCACCGGGGTCACCGACGAGCTCTCCGCGCCCGGCAAGACCTGGCAGCTGCGGATCGTCGGCGCGCTCGACCTGCTACCCACCGACGTCGCGAAGCGACTCAGCGAAGCCGCCGCGCGCACCGAGGGGCGGACCGGGATGGAGGTCAACGTCGCGGTCGGTTACGGCGGGCGCCAGGAAATCGCCGATGCAGTCCGCAAGTTGCTGCTCCAGCACGCCGACGAAGGCCGGACGATTCACGAGCTCGCGAAGATCCTGGACGTCGACCACATCTCCGAGCACCTCTACACCTCGGGGCAGCCGGATCCGGACCTCATCATCCGCACCTCCGGCGAACAACGGCTTTCCGGATTCCTGCTCTGGCAGTCCGCGCATTCGGAATTCTGGTTCACCGAAGCGTACTGGCCGGCATTTCGCCGGGTCGACTTCTTGCGCGCCATTCGCGACTACGCCTGGCGGCACCGCCGATTCGGTTCCTGACATGCCGAAGGGCCCCGGAGCGAGCTCCGGGGCCCTTCGCGCGCCACACTCAGTGGTGGTGGTGCTCCAGCGAGTGCAGCACCAGCGCCGGCGAGGTCAGCACGCCGGTGTAGGCGCCGGCGACCAGGGAGGCCGCACCGTAGCCCAGGGCGCCGCCGCCCTCGATGAACGTGGCGTAGGCGTCGCCGAACGTCGGGTCCGGGGTGCCGCCGTGGTCGCCCGTCGCGGCGAACGCGGTGCTGCCGACCATCATGAGGCCCGCAGCGGTGGCGGCGACGAAACCAGCCTTCTTCAGCACTTGGCACACTCCTAGGTAGAACTGTTGGGGTCCGGGCGCCGGATGAACCGGCGGTGTGTCCCGCAGTGAGAAAATTACCCGCCTATAGGGCGTCTCGTACGGCTTGTACGCCCATTGTGTGAGCCTGATGCAGGCGCTTTCACTCGGACCGGTTCTCTATTGCTGGCGCAAAATGCGCGGTGCAACCAACCGTGGTAGAAGCCGTTCAATCGATCTTGTGAATACAACGGGTCAGCGAATTTCCCAAGATCATTCCGACGAGTGTGCATCGAACGGGACAGGGGTCACCCACAGTGACTGTCACCAGCTGTCGATGTCGGACGACCGACAGTGAGGTGACGATCTGGCGAATCACCGGGTTGGCTCCCTGCGCGATCCGGCATTCGTAGGTACCTTCCGAGGTGAGGGCACGCGATCAGTGCGGGTCCTCGCGGGAGGCCCTGGTCGTGACGGTGATCGAGGGGGCGGCGCAGCCGCCCACGAGACGCACGAGGGGGCCGGCACCCGGCCCTCGTGGCCGCGTCGCCTGACAGCTCGTCAGGCGGAGTGGTCCAGCCAGGGAGGTGCCCGGCCCAGCGAGTGCGGGCGTGAGGTGCACACGCCCTCGAGGGAGATGCCGTCGTGACTGCGCAGCGTTTGCCCCGTAAGGCCTCTGGCCGTTCTTCGACCGGTGCCGTTCCTGGCCCGGAGAAAGCCTCGACCTCGCCCGAATCCCAGCAGCACATGTACGTGCTCGACACGTCGGTCCTCCTTTCGGACCCGTGGGCGGTGACCCGGTTCGCCGAACACGCCGTCGTGCTTCCGCTGGTCGTCATCAGTGAACTGGAGGCGAAGCGCCACCACCCGGAGCTCGGCTGGTTCGCCCGGGAGTCCCTGCGCATGCTCGACGACCTGCGCCGGCAGTACGGCAGGCTCGACGCGCCGCTCCCCATCGGGGACCACGGCGGCACGCTGCAGGTGGAGCTGAACCACTCGGACCCGACGGTGCTCCCGATCGGGTTCCGGACCGACTCCAACGACCACCGGATCCTCGCCTGTGCGCTGAACCTGGCGGCGGAGTACGAGTCGGTCACGCTGGTGACGAAGGACATCCCGCTGCGGGTCAAGGCCGGGGCCGTCGGTCTCGAGGCGGACGAGTACCGCGCGCAGGAAGTGACCCCGTCGGGCTGGACGGGCATGGCGGACGTGGACGTCGAGCAGGACGTGCTGGACACGCTGTTCGGCGGCGGCACCGTCGACCCGGTCGAGTACGGCATGGACGAGCTCGCCGAGCTGCCCTGCCACACCGGGCTGCGGCTGCTCGCGGGCAGCTCCAGCGCGCTGGGGCGGATCACCGCGGACAAGCGCATCCGGCTGGTCCGCGGCGACCGCGAGGCGTTCGGCCTGCACGGCCGCAGCGCCGAGCAGCGCGTCGCGCTCGACCTGCTGCTCGACTCCGACGTCGGCATCGTCTCCCTCGGCGGCCGCGCCGGTACCGGCAAGTCGGCGCTCGCGCTGTGCGCCGGGCTGGAAGCCGTGATGGAACGCCGCCAGCACCGCAAGGTCGTGGTGTTCCGGCCGGTCTACGCGGTCGGCGGCCAGGACCTCGGGTACCTGCCCGGGTCCGAGAGCGAGAAGATGCAGCCGTGGGCGCAGGCGGTGTTCGACACGCTCGGCGCGCTGGTCAGCCAGGACGTCCTCGACGAGGTCTTCGACCGCGGCATGCTCGAGGTGCTCCCGCTGACGCACATCCGCGGCCGCTCGCTGCACGACACGTTCGTCATCGTCGACGAGGCGCAGTCACTGGAACGCAACGTCCTGCTCACGGTGCTCTCGCGGCTCGGCACGGCGTCCCGCGTCGTCCTCACGCACGACGTCGCCCAGCGCGACAACCTGCGCGTCGGCCGGCACGACGGCGTCTCGGCGGTGATCGAGAAGCTGAAGGGCCACCCGCTCTTCGCGCACGTGACCCTGACCCGCTCGGAGCGCTCGCCGATCGCCGCCCTGGTGACGGAGATGCTGGAGGACCACGGCTGAGCTTGAAGTCCGTGAAGGCCTCCTTACCGGCTCTAAAGGCCGGTAAGGAGGCCTTCACGGCTTTACCAGCCCGAGGGGAGGGGGCGGCCCTCCGCGAAGCCGGCCGCCGACTGGACGCCCAGCAGCGCGCGCTCGTGGAACTCTTCGAGGGTGCGCGCGCCCGCGTACGTGCACGACGAGCGGACGCCGGAGCCGATCGAGTCCAGCAGGTCCTCGACGCCCGGCCGGGCCGGGTCGAGCGACATCCGCGACGCCGAGATGCCCTCCTCGAACAGCGCCTTGCGCGCGCGGTCGAAGACGTTGTCCGTGCGCGTCCGTGCGCCGACAGCGCGCTTCGACGCCATGCCGAACGACTCCTTGTAGGGCCGGCCCTGCTCGTCGAACCGCAGGTCGCCGGGGGATTCGTAGGTGCCGGCGAACCACGAGCCGACCATCGCCGCGGATGCGCCCGCGGCCAGCGCCAGCGCGACGTCGCGCGGGTGGCGGACGCCGCCGTCGGCCCACACGTGCTTGCCCAGCTCGCGCGCCGCGGCCGCGCAGTCGGCGACCGCGGAGAACTGCGGGCGGCCCACGCCGGTCATCATCCGGGTCGTGCACATCGCGCCCGGCCCGACGCCGACCTTGACGACGTCCGCGCCGGCCTGGATCAGGTCGCGCGTGCCCTCGGCGGTGACGACGTTCCCGGCGACCACCGGGACCTGCGGCGACACCGACCGGACGGCCTTCAGCGCGGCGATCATCTTCTCCTGGTGCCCGTGCGCGGTGTCGACGACCAGCACGTCGACGCCCGAGGCGAGTACGGCTTCGGCCTTCGCCGCGACGTCGCCGTTGACGCCGACCGCGGCGGCGACGCGCAGCTTGCCGTCGCCGTCGACGGCCGGGGTGTAGATGTCCGCGCGCAGCGCGCCGACGGCGGTCAGCACGCCGGCGAGGCGGCCATCGGCGTCCAGGCCGAGTGCCAGCTGAGCGCCGGCGCTGTGGAGGCGTTCGAAGACCTCGCGCGCCGGCGTGGCCAGCGGGACCGCGACGGTCGGGGGCTGCGCGACGTCGGCGAGACGCGCGAAGCGGTCGACGCCCGCGCAGGCCGCTTCGTCGACGATGCCGACCGGGCGGCCTTCGCCGTCGACGACCACGACAGCGCCGTGCGCGCGTTTGTGGACCAGGTTGAGGGCGTCGGCCACGGCATCGCCGCCGGTCAGCACCAGCGGCGTGTCCCACACGGTGTGACGGCTCTTGACCCACCCGACGATCTCGGAGACGGCGGTGCTGTCCACATCTTGCGGGAGCACCACCAGCCCTCCGCGGCGGGCGACGGTCTCGGCCATCCGGCGGCCGGCGACCGCGGTCATGTTGGCGACGACGATCGGGATGGTCGCGCCGGTGCCGTCCGCGGTGGAGAGGTCGACGTCGAAACGGGACTCCACGTCCGAACGGTTCGGCAGCAGGAACACGTCGTCGTAGGTCAGGTCGTGAGCGGGCCGGTGGCCGTCGAGGAAACGCACGAGTCCCCAGGCTACGTGGCCCGGCGCGAGACGGCGAACGCGGCCGGGCCCGTGGCAGGATCGGGGCATGAGCCGCCGCGACCGCGACACCGAGGGCCGGGCCCGCAACGCGCGACCGCGCGACGGCCTCGGCCGGCCCCTGCCCTACGGCGCGGACGGCATCGAGCGCCAGCCGGAAGGCATCGCGAGGACGCCGGCGCAAACGCTTGCGGAGGCCCAGCACCTCCTCGACGACGGCAAACCGTTCCACGCGCACGAGGTCTTCGAGGACGCGTGGAAGACGGCTGACGGGAGTGATCGGGAGCTGTGGCGCGGGCTCGCCCAGCTGGCGGTGGGGCTGACGCACGCGTTACGCGGCAACGCGGTCGGCGCGGCGTCGTTGCTGGAGCGCGGCGCAGCGAACATCGAGTCGTTCCGGAGCGAGCCGCCGCACGGCATCGACGTGGCGGGGTTGCAGGCGTGGGCGCTCACGCTGGCCGAAGAAGCGAAGCAGCGCGTACGGGTGTCTCCGAGCGCGCCGCGGCTGACGTGCTGACCGCGGTCGGTGCCGCGGTCATCGCCGCGGTGGCATCGCTGATCGGCGTCACCTTGGGCGCCCTCCTCGAGCCGTGGAAGCTCAATGCGGCGAGACGCGCGAAGCTGCGGCAGGACCGTGCCGACCGCTGCGGCCGGTTCATCGAGGCCGCGGCACGCGCGCGACAGCACCTGGTCAGCCTCAACGTCACCCACCGCCAAGGGGAACGCCGCGAACCCGCCGCGCTGGCGGCGTACGAAGGCGAGTACTACACGGCGCGCGCGGAAATGCGCTCGTTGCTCGGGCTCCTGGTCATGAGCGGGCCGGACGAGCTGGTCGGCGCGGCCGAGAACGTGCGGCAGAAGGACATGGACCTGCACCACGTGCGGCACGAGCCGGACGAGAGCGGTGAGCCCGACGGGTTGCCGCCGGCCGTGCGGAAGGCCGTGACCGCGCTGGACCGGGCGATCGAGGAGTTCGCCCTCGTCGCCCGGAAGCACACGTCCTAAGCCTCGTCCCAGCCGCTCGAAGCGGTCTTCTCGGCGCCAAGCGTCGTGCCCTCGCCGTGGCCCGTGTGCACCTTGGTCGCGTCCGGGAGCGTGAACAGCTTCTCGCGGATGGACTTCACGATCGTCGGGTAGTCCGAATAGGACCGTCCGGTCGCACCCGGGCCGCCGTGGAACAGCGTGTCGCCGGTGAACAGCACGCCCAGGTCTTCCGCGTACAGGCACACCGCGCCCGGTGCGTGCCCCGGCGTGTGGATGACGCGCAGCTCCGTGCCCGCGATCGTGATCGTCCGGCCGTCCGCCAGCTCGGCGTCCGGCGCGCGGTCCGGGTGCGTCTGGTCCCAGAGCACCCGGTCGTCCGGGTGCAGCAGGATCGGCGCGCCGGTGGCCTCGGCGAGCTCCGGGGCCGCGTTGACGTGGTCGTTGTGCGCGTGGGTGCAGACGATCGCCGCCAGCTTCCGCTCGCCGACGACGTTCTCGATCGCCTTCGCGTCGTGGGCCGCGTCGATCACGATCACTTCCGTGTCGTCGCCCACGATCCACACGTTGTTGTCGACGTCCCAGCTGCCCCCGTCGAGCTGGAAGGTGCCGGACGTCACCAGGTTCTGCACGATCGCCGTCATGTGCCCGACCCTAACGCGGTCAGCCAGGTCTTCGCGGGCCGGCAGACGAGTTCGCCGCCGACGACCCGGCACCACGTCTGGTAGTCGCTGCTGTAGAGGCGCTCGCCGACCCAGTGGTAGCCGGGCCCGGGCTCGGTACGCGGCGTGAACGGGACGAAGTTGGCCGCGTCGTCGACGCTGCCGGTGCCGTCGTAGCGGGCGACCGTCGGGTACGGGTAGGCGGGACGGCTGCGCGTCGCGTTCGACGCGACCACCTTCCCGGGCTGCTTGCCGCTCTCGGCCCAGGCCATCACCGGCGTCAGGACGTCGAAGGTGTTCGGCCCGTCGCCGCCGCCGCAGTGCGCGACGCCGGGGAACAGGTACAGCCGGGCGAAGCTGTCGACGCGGGTCGCGGCGCGCAGGGCGTCCCAGTAGGCGAGCGTCGACTGCGGCGAGATGTGCTGGTCGTTCCAGCCGTGCCAGAGCAGCAGCTTCCCGCCGCCGCGCTGGAACCGCGTCAGGTCGGGGTCCATCGCCGCCAGGTAGCTCGACGACTGGACGGTCTTCCAGAACGACGCCACGGTGAACTTCAGGTCCGACAACCGGAAGTCCGGGTTCTGCGCGCCGGGGAACGCGAGGTAGCGCAGGTAGGACAGGGCGAAGTTCGCGCTGGCGGACGGCCCGGTCGGCGTCGCCGGGACGAACAGCGACCACTCGAGCTCCGAACCCCATTCGTGCGCGATCGCCGGCTCCAGGCGGCGGCCCTGCGCGTCGACGGCGCCGTCGTGCAGCTTGCGGACGACGGTGGCCTCGGCCGGGCTGAGGCAGGTCGCCGGGGCCTGGCCGGTCGCGCAGACCAGCGCGGCGGGGTCGAAGTGGCACCGCCTGGGGTCGTCGAGCTGGCCGTCCCGCAGGCCGTCGAGCGCGTCGCAGGCGTTGAGCACGGCGGTGTGGACGAGCGGGAGCTTGCCGGCGAGCAGGGTGGCGTGGCCGTCGGCGTCGAGGTTGGCGACGACGTTCCAGGCGTGGTGGAAGGTGTTCTGCACGGCCATGTCGTTGGCGGGCGCGCCGGCGGCGATGCCGTCGAAGTCGTCCGGGTAGCGCTGGGCCTCCATGAGGGCTTCGCGGCCGCCGTCGGAGCAGCCGGTGAAGTAGGAGTACGCCGGGCCGCGGCCGTAGAACCGGCTGATGAGCGCCTTGGCGACCTGGGACGTCACGTGCACGCCGCGGTAGGCGAAGTCGATCTGCGCCTGAGGGTTGTCCAGCGCCCACGAGCCGTCGTTCTGGCCCTGGTGGCCCATGTCGGTCGTGGCGCCGGCGAGCGAGCCGTCGACGACGAGCGGGCACGTCGAGGCCTGGCCGTAGTCGATGCGGGCGCTGCCGCACAGCCCGCCGCAGCCGGTTTGGACGTAGCGCTGGGTCCAGCCGTCGATCGGCAGGCGCACGACGACGGTGTTCGCGGGCGCGACCGTGCCCTTCACTTCGCAGTAGGGCTTCGGGGTCCCGGTGGTCACGACGGTCGCGGACTGGATGGTGACCTTCGCGTCGGTGACGCCGGTCAGGTCGAGCTGCGGGACGTCTCCGCAGGTCATCACGGGGTGGATCGCCGGCAGATCCCTCAGCCCGTCCGAGGTCACCGGACGCGCGTCGGCGACGGCCGGCGTGGCCGTGAGGAGGAGAACGATGGCGATGAGACAGCGCTTGAGGCCCGGCATTGCACATCTCCTCGGCACGGAGGGAAGTAGCCGGGTCGGGACGCTACGGTGTTGTCGCCGAGATTGTCAACGATTTCTTCGACAGTCGGCGGTCGAGGAGGAGCGCGCCGATGGCCAGCACGGTGAAGAAAACGCCGATGACGACGCAGTTGATCGTCACGCGGCCGTAGCCGAGCGCGGCGGCGTCGAGGAACGGGTACGGGTAGAAGCCGGTGATCGCGCCGCGCGGCAGCGTGAAGGCGAGCCAGGCCAGGGGGTAGAGCAGCGACCACCAGACCGTGCGCCAGGTCAGGGCGCCGCGCGGGCCGGCGACGAGCCAGCCGAGCACGAACAGGATCGGGGTGACCCGGTGCAGCATGGTGTCCGAGAACAGCGAAAGCCCGTGCAGCTCGTACAAGCCGGCGAGGGCGACCTGGTAGACGATGCCGGTCACGATGATGCCGACCAGCGCGTCGAGCCAGAGCACGGCGAAGAACTTGCCGCGGTGGCGGCCGAGCGCGACCAGGACCGAGGTCGCGGCGACGAGCAGGTTCGAGTCGATGGTGAAGAAGCAGAGCAGGTTCGCGACCCGGCCGCCGGGATCGTTCGCGGTGGCGACCACCTGGGAGACGGGGCCGGTCAGCGCGACCACGGCGGTGACCGCGAACCAGGCGCGGGTGAGCTTTTCGCTGCGCATCCCCGGAGGATAGTTCCACTGTGGACCACTCGATCGAGTCGAGCCGGTCACCCGGTGCGCGTCCTATTCTCGGCGGAGATGGACGTCGAACGCACGCCGGGGCGGCGCGGGCGGATCGCGCTCGGCCCCGCGGAGGAAACCGGACCGGTCGCGGGGTTCGCGCGCCGGCTGTGGGAGCTGAAGCGCGCGGCGGGCGACCCGTCGTACGACCGGATGCGCGACGAGTTCGGTGCGCTGGCCTCGAAGTCGGCCTTGTCGGCGGCGGCCCGGGGCCGGCACCTGCCGAGCTGGGAGACGACGTGGGAGTTCGTGCGGGTACTGGCGGTCGGGGTGCTGGGCCAGGACGAGACGTCGGCCCGGCTGGAGTGGCGCGGGTGCTGGGAGAAGGCGCGCGAGCCGGAGCCTGAGGTGCGGGAGACCGGTCGACGCCGCTGGGCGCTGGTCCCGGGGGCTGGGGCTGAACGGCGTCGGCGAGCGGTCTTGCCGGAGGCTGAGTCGCAGGGCGCTGGGCGACGCCGCTGGGCGCTCGTCCCTGGAGCTGGGACTGAAGGGCGCCGGCGAGCGCACTCGCCTGAGCCTGGATCGCGGGAGGCCGGGCCGGAGTCGTCCCAGCCTCGCTCGGCGCGCGAATCTTCCCTCTCCCGCGAGCCCGAACCTCCGCCCCCGCGTCGCCGGTGGGCGGCCTATGGGCTCGCCACGGCCGTCGCCGTTGCGCTCGTCGTCGCGGTTGTCCTCCTCTTCGGTGGCGCTTTCTCGGCCGAACCCGCGGCGACCGGCCCCGGCGATGTGTCCGAGTTCGTCGCCGACGTGACCGTTCCCGACGGCGCCGCCGTCTCCGCCGGGAGCCGGTTCGTGAAGACGTGGGAGCTGCGGAACGCCGGATCGGTCGGATGGATCGGGCGGTACATCGTCCGCTCGGGCTCGTTCGGCAGTCCCGACCAGTGCCGCACGCCCGACCGCGTGCCGGTGCCCTACACCGCGCCCGGCGACCACGTGCGGATCTCCGTCGACGTGCAGGCGCCGCCGGTCGCCGGGCACTGCCAGGTCTACTGGAAGATGGCCGACTCCGAAGGGCACCTGCTGCTGCCGGACGCCCGCGCGGTCTTCTTCTCCGTCCGGATCGCCGCCTGAATTTGGCTTTCGCGGCCCGCTGGCCATTGCGCTGACCTGCGAAGACGATCTTCGTTTGGCTTTCGCTCCGGGGTGGCCGATGGCGGCCTTCCCCTGTCGCGCCGATGGTCCCTAACGCTCGTCGCGAGCCTGCTGCCGGCCGGCGCGGCGTCGGCCTCGACTCCGGCGGCGGGGGTCGTCGCGAGTGATCCGATCATCACGTGCGAGTCCGGGTACCACGGCTGGATGCGCCGGGCCGGCAAGGACGCCATCTGCCTGTGGCCGGGCGAGCGCACCTGGGACATCCGCGTCTTCGAATGCGCGGGTGACCTGACGCTCTACTTCAAGAACGGCAAGCACGCCTACTGCGGCGGCTCGATGAAGTTCGGCATCGACATCGCCGAAACGTCCACTGTGGTCAAGACGAAGGTGGGAACCGCTGATGCGCAAGCTGATCGTTCCGATGGTCGCGCTGGCCGCGACGCTGCTGGTGGCGCCGTCCGCGTCCGCCGCGACGAAGGTCTGTGCCGGCGGGCCGCTGATGGGCGGGGCGACGAAGGTCGTCGAGGTGGGCGCCGGGCAGAAGATCGACATCACCGTGCACAACCACGACTACCGCGGCCTGCTCGTCCAGATCGTCGAAGACGTCTTCGACAAGGGCCTGTGGAGCGGCGCGATCGCGCCGGGCAAGGAGCACACCGTGTCGCACGGCGTGCTCGGCGACCCGCCCGTCCACCACAAGATCCGCTTCGACGTGACGTCCAACCTGTCCGACAACTACACGTACGCGATCAAGTCCGACCGCTGCTACTGAAGCCGGACGCGCCCCGGTGTGGAGCACCGGGGCGCTCGGTCTTCAGGCCGTGGTGAGGGCGTCCCGGAGGGTGGTGAACGCCTCGTACTCGGCCTTCTGCTCGACCGGCAGCTGGTAACTGGCGGCGAGGAGCTTCGGCACGGAGGGGAGGATGCCGAGCTTGAAGCTCTGTCCCTCCGTCGTCTTGATCACGAACCGGCCTTGCAGATCACGCTTCTTGACCGACGCCCGGTTCGCGTCCGTGATCGTCAGCGGAGTGCCCGCCGTGACCGTGCCGCTCTTTTCCTCGAGCGGCACGATCACGAGGTCGGTCTGCCCCGGCCGGAAACCCACCGCGAAATTGCTGACGGTGGTGGTGCGGAAAACGATGAAGTTCTTTTGCTTGATTTCCGCGGCGTACACCTTGGTGTAGCTCGTCCCGTCGGCGACGGACGCCTTCGCGATCTGTGGGGAAAATTGCTGACACCGGCGCGAATCTCCGCGTCGAATAAACCGAATGTGACCTATTCCGGTGAAATGGTCAGCGCAGTGCCTTCACCAGTGCGGGGACGAAGACCGACGCGTCGACCGTGCCCCAGCCGCTGGCGACGTCGAAGCCCTTCGCCGCGGTGAACCCCGTGACGCCGTCCTGGCTGTTGTCGCCTTCGGTGACGTCGACGATGCCCGCCTTCGTGCCGGCCGGGCCGAGCTTCGTGTACAGCGCCGGGTTGATTTGGCCGAGCTTGCCGTGCTTGGCCTGCACCGCGAGCGCGAGCACGCCGGCGAACAGCGGCGCGGACTGCGACGTCCCGAAGACGCCTTCCATGCTGATGTCCGGGAACGAGCGCATCTTGCTACCGGTGACCTTCTTGACGCCGTCCTGCCAGTTCGGCCGCGCGTACGTCTTGGAGAGCCCGGCGCCTTCGGAGAAGCCGTTGTCGGCGACGTTCACGACGTCGTCCGCCTTGGTGCGCTCGCCGTTCGCGTCGAGGTGCAGCTGGGTGCCGCCGAGCGTCGTGACGCGCGGGTCGGACGCCGGCCAGCTCGCGACGCGGTACGGGTAGTTGCCCGGGCCGTAGAGGTAGCCGCCGGTCGGGCCGTCGTCGCCGGAGGAGGCGACCATCGTGATCCCGGCCTTGCTCGCGCGGTCGAGCGCCGGGTCGAGCGTCTTGATCGAGTCGAACGACGGGAAGTTCTCTTCGGTGGTGCCAAAGCTCATCGAGATGACGTCGGCGAGCTTGTGCTCGGTCATGTAGTCGACCGCGTGCATCATCTCGGGCAGGCCGGTGAAGCCCTGCGTCTCCGCGACGGGGGTGGCCGCGACGATGATCTTCGCGTTCGGCGCCATGGCGTGCATCATCGTGACGTCGAGGTCGGTCTCGCCGCCCCAGCCCTGGCAGGTCGCGGTGTCGGCGCCGGGGTCGGTGCAGGCCGGGACGGGCCCGGACGGCTGGATGACCTCGACGTTCGCCGGCGGCAGGCCGTGGTTCTTCGAGTACGTGTCGAGGACCTGCTTGACCTGGTCGTCGCCGAAGGACACCAGCGTCGCGACGGTGCTGCCCGCGCCGGTGATGCCGGCGTTCCACAGCTTCGTCGCGTTGTACGCGGTGCTCTCCTTCGGCAGCGACGCCATCGCCGCTTCCAGCTTGGCGACGCGCTTCTGCACGGTGTCGGCGCCGACGAAGGACTGCGCTGCCGTCGAGAAGTGGTGCTTCGACGGCTGGTGCCCGGCGTTCGGCGTGCTCGGCACGGGCGAGGCGCCGGCGGGCGCCGCGAACGCGGTCACGAGCAAGGTGGTGCTCGCGAGCAAGCCGGACACAGCGCGCAATCTCATGCTTTCTCCCTGGCCGAAGGAAACTCCATCAGCCACTCTGCTCACGACGGGGAGAAGGCAACATCGACTTTCGTCTTTCCTTTTAGGAGGAAAACACCGCCGACGCGCGAGATGTCGCGATCGAGACTTTCGTAGTCGGCTCCTTTCGGGGGCGGTTCGGGGCATCACCTGTGATTGGGCGAGCATCACGCGTGATTGAAGGGGCATCACACGTGATTGGAGGGTCGACTCGCGTGCCTGGAGGGTCGGGTTGCGTGTCTGGAGGGTCGGTTTGCGTGCCTGGAGGGTCGGGTCAGGGTTCCTCCGAGCGGTCGCCGTGGAGGAGGCCGCGGACCGTGTCGATCGTGTCCGCGTCCCCGGCTTCCTTGTCCGGGCGGTAGCGGACCACCCGGGCGAAGCGGAGTGCGAGGCCGCCGGGGTAGCGCGTCGAAACCTGGGCGCTGTCCAGCTCGATCTCCACCACGACCTCCGGGCGGACGTACACCGTCCAGTCGTCGCGGTGGGTCTCGATCTCCTGGAACGTCCTGGTCTGCCAGGCGAGGATCTCGTCGGTCATGCCCTTGAACGTCTTGCCCACCATGATCGGCGGGCCGCCGTCCGGGTCGCGGGCGCCCAGGTGCAGGTTCGACAGCGTGCCCGTGCGCCGGCCGTGGCCCCATTCCGCCGCGAGCACCACCAGGTCGATCGTGTGCACCGGCTTGACCTTGAGCCACGCGCGCCCGCGCCGCCCGGCCGCGTACGGCGACGCCAGATCCTTGACCATCACCCCTTCGTGCCCGGCCTCCATCGCCGCCTCCAGCACCTCGGCGGCGCGCGAAACGCCCACCTCGCCGGGGATCACGTGCGCCCCGGCGACCTTGCGCAGCGCCGCGTTGCGCTCGGACAGCGGCGCGTCCAGCAGGTCGACGCCGTCGAGGTGCAGGCAGTCGAAGAAGTACGGCCGCAGCAGCAGCGCCTTCACCTGCTCGTCGCGGGTGCTGCCGAACCGGCTCATCGTGTCCTGGAACGGCCGGGGCCGCCCGGCGTCGGTCAGCGCCAAGGTCTCGCCGTCCAGCACCACCGACTCGCACGGCAGCGCCCGCACCAGCTCGACCAGCTCCTGCACGCTGCCGGTGATCTCGCGCAGCGTCCGCGTCCAGACGTGCACTTCGTCGCCCTGCCGGTGCACCTGGATCCGCGCACCGTCCATCTTGTACTCGACGATCGCCTCGGCGTGCTCGGCCACGGCCTCGTCGAGCGACTCCGCCGGCGACGCCAGCATCGGCCGGATCGGCGTGCCCAGTGTCAGCCGGAACTCCGCCAGCGCCGCCTGCCCGCCGGTCAGCGCCGCGACGCCGGTGACGCCGAGCTTCCCGGACAGCATGAACGCGCGCCGCACGTCGACGGCCGGGACGTCGGCCGCCGCCGCGACCGCGTCGACCATCACGCCTTCCAGCGCGCCCTGCCGCAGCTCGCCGGTGACGAGCCTGAACAGGAACTGCTGTTCGCCCTCGGTCAGCCGCTCGAACAGCGCACGCAGGACCTCTTGCCGCCGGGTCGACGACCCGGTGCCCGCCGCCACCCCGGCCGCCTCGGTCAGCGCGGAATCCACTTCGAGCACCGTCACGACCGGATCGGGAGCGGACCCGGCGCCCAGCCCGGCCAGGGTGCGCCAGCCCGCACCCAGCCTGTCCTGCGCCGTCTGCCCGGTCAGGTACGCGATCACCACGGGCAGCTCCGCGACCTCGGCCGCGCGCAGCAGCGTGGCCAGGAGGGCGATCTTCGCCTTCCTGGACCTCGTCGCCGCCAGGTCGGCGGACGCCCGGACTATCTCGCTGAGCAACACTCGGACATCATGACCCGGACCACCGACAATTTCTTGTCGGTCAGATGTCCGCCCTGGTGCAGACGGGGTCGAGCAGCCCGTCCTTGGCCACGCACGGCACAAAACCGGCGTCCTGCAGCTCGGCTCGCGCGGTCGGGCTCGCCAGGTAGTCCAGGAACCGCTTCAGCACGCTCCCGTTCGCCGGCACGCCCTTGGTGTAGAGGTACTCGACGGTCCAGAAGCGGTACCCGGCGTCGACGGTCGTGACGTCGGGGTAGTGGCCGTCGAGCTGCACGACCGTCACCTGCTGATCGCGGGCGGCCGCTGTTTTGGCCGCCGGGACGTCGGCGTACCCGATCGCGCCCGGCACCGCGCCGACCTCGGTGAGCACCTCGGCGGTCGTGCCGCGTTCGCAGCGCGTGGTCGCCGCGGCCGGGTCACGCTCGGGCTTGCGGCACGAGTCCGACGTCAGCCGGTCCTCCGCGCCGCCGAGGACCTTCTGCTCGAACGTCTTGCGCGTGCCCGACTCCTGCCCGCGCCCGACGATCCCGATCGGCACCGACGTGCCCGGCCGCAGCTGGTCCCAGTTCCGCACGCGGCCGCTGAAGATGTCCTTGACCTGCTGAGTCGTCAGCCGGTCGACGCCGGCGGCGCGGTTGACGACCAGGCTGTACACGACCACCGCGACCGCCTTGGCCTCCAGATCGGGGCCCGCTTCGCCGGACCGGCCGTCCGAGAGCACGGCCAGCTCGTCCTTGCCCGCCGCGTCGACCGGGGCGAGCGCGCGGACGCCGGTGACGCTGCCGGTCGCGCGGGTCGTGATGGCCGCGCCGTCGCACTGGCCGTGGTACTCCGCGGCGATGCTGCCGATGATGGGCACGAACGCGCTCGACCCCTCGACCGACAGCTTCCCGCTGGCGCACAGCGCACTGTCGACGCCCGGGCGCGACCACGACACGATCAGCGTGGCCAGCAGGGCGCCGGTCAGCAGCACCCCGACCGCCGTCGTGATGACCGGCCAGCCGAACCGGCGCTGCTTGCGGTCGTCCTTGATCCGCCCGGCCGCGAGCCGGGCGTGGTGGTCGATCTCCTTGCTGATCTCGCCGTCGTGCCCGCCGGACTCCCGCAGCACGACGACGAGCTTGAACTTCTCCTTGCGCTTCAACGAAAGCCGCGCGAACCGCACGCCGTGCCACTCGGGTGCCTCCGGCGGCGGGGGCTCGGCCGCGGCCAGCCCGGCCAGCCGTTTCGGCAGCAGCGCGCGCACCCGGGACAGCTTCACGCCTTCGACCGGCCGTTGCGGCGTCTCCCGCGTGAAGAACTCGAGACCGTCCCGGACGTGCTGGCGCAAGCCGTCGTCGGTGGCGTCGGAAACCCGCGCGTCCCAGACGATCCGGCTGCCGAAGGTGAACGACAGCGGGATCTCGAAATCGCCCGGCGCGATGTCGAACCCGCCGGTGTTGTGGATCCGGATCACGACGACGCTCATCCGGTTCAGCAGCCGGGCGGTCCGCGCCAGCTCCGGATCCGCCTGCGCGGAGCCGTTCTCACCGTCGTGGAGGTCGATCGGCGACAGCCCGATCTTGGAGTTGTAGAGCACCCGGAAAGTCAGCCGGCGCCGCCGGATGAAGTAGCGGTCGATGAACGGCGCGGCGATCGCAACCAGCGCGGCGAGCCCGAGGACGAGGCTGCCCGAGTCCGAGCTGAGGATCTCGGCGAGGGACTGCATCGTCGCGCCGACGCCCACCGTGCCGCTCCTCTACCCCTGACTCCCCAGGTGAAGCAGCCTAAGCAGCGCTCACCCGGCGTGGGGTTGCGACGACCGAGTGTTCACCGGTCGTTCATCGGACGCGATCCAGCTGGCCAGCAGGCCGAGCGCGCGTTCGGTCTCCGACCCCGGCTCGGCGTGGTAGACCACCATGCCCTGGTCGGGGTCCTGGGGCAGGCGCAGCGTCTCGTAGCGCAGCCGCAGCTCACCGACGACGGGGTTGCGCAGCACCTTCCAGCCCTGGGCCTTCTCCTGCACCGCGTGCTCGGCCCACAGCTTCCGGAACCGCTCGCTCGCCAGCGACAGCTCGCCGATGAGCTGGGCGAACCGCGGGTCGCCCGGATGCCGTCCGCTCTCCGCGCGCAGGTTCGCGACGAGCTCGCGGCACACCGCGTCGTACTCCGGGTGCAGCTGCTTCGCCCGCTCGTCGAGGAAGATCAGCTTCGGCATGTTGCGTTCGTCCAGGTCGGCGAAGGCGAACGCGACCGCGCCGCCGAGCGCGTTCCACGCCAGCACGTCCAGGTACCGGCCGAAGACGAACGCCGGCGCCTGGATGGCGTCGAGCAGCTGCTGCAGCTCGGGCCGGACCTGCTGCGGCGCGCGCTCGCCACGGCGCTTCGGCGCGGCGAGGTTGCGCAGGTAGGCCTCCTCGCCGGAGTTGAGCCGCAGCGCGCGGGCCAGTGCGTCGAGAACAGCGTCCGAGACGTTCTTCGCGCGGCCCTGCTCCAGCCGCGTGTAGTAGTCGACGCTGATGCCGGACAGCTGCGCCAGCTCTTCGCGGCGCAGGCCCTTGACCCGCCGCTGCGTGATCCCGGGTGGCAGGCCCAGGTCGGCGGGGTCCAGTGCGGCGCGGCGCGCCTTCAGGAAGGCGCCCAGCTCGGCTGCGTCACTCATGCCTCCAGTATCCCCGCTTCGCGGCTCCCCGCCTGGTACTGCCAGACCCAGGTTGACCGTGACCTGGTCCGATCCGGCCGCCGCTCGCAAGGTAGGGGCATGCAACGACGAATTTTGGGCGGTACCGGGATTTCGGTCAGCGAGTACGCGTTCGGCGCGATGATGCTGGGCAAGTGGGGCAACCCCGATCACGAAGCGGGCGTCCGGATGCTGCACACCGCGCTCGACGCGGGCGTCAACTTCTGGGACACCGCGGACATGTACAGCGACGGCGAAAACGAGCAGATCGTCGGGAAGGCCTTGAAGGGCCGCCGCGACGAGGTCGTGCTGGCCACCAAGGGCTTCTTCCCGATGGGTGCGGACCCCAACCAGGGCGGGCTGTCGCGGCGCTGGCTCACCCGCGCGCTCGACGACAGCCTCCGGCGGCTCGACACCGACTACGTCGACCTCTACCAGGTCCACCGGCCGGACCCGACGACCGACATCGAAGAGACGCTCTCAGTGCTGACGGACTTCGTGCGGGCGGGGAAGGTGCGCGCGATCGGGTCGTCGGACTTCCCGGCCGAGCAGATCGTGGAAGCCCAGTGGGTGGCGGAAAAGCGCGGCCTGGCGCGGTTCCGCGCCGAGCAGCCGCCGTACTCGATCTTCAACCGGGCGATCGAGGCCGCGGTGCTGCCGACCGCGCAGAAGTACGGCATGGGCGTGCTGACGTGGAGCCCGCTGGCCAGCGGCTGGCTGTCCGGCAAGTACCTGAAACCGTCCGATGTGGACCTTTCCGAAGGCCGCCGGACGTTGCAGGCGCACAAGTTCGACCCGGCGCTGCCGGAGAACGCCGTCAAGTTCGAGGCCATCGCGCAGCTGAAGAAGATCGCCGACGACCTGGGCCGGCCCCTCACGCACCTGGCGACGGCGTTCGTCCGGGCGCACCCGGGCGTGACGTCGGCGATCATCGGCCCGCGCACGCCCGCCCAGCTCGACGACCTGCTGGCCGGCGCCGACCTGGTGCTGGACGACGAGGTGCTCGACCGGATCGACGAGATCGTCCCGCCGGGCACCGACCTGAACTCGGCCGAGAAGGACTACACCCCGCCGGCGCTGGCGGACAGCCGCCTGCGCCGGCGGTAGCGGGTCACTTGCCGCCGCGGGCCATCCGGAGGACGTCGAGCGCTTCGTCGAGCTGCTCTTCGGTGAGCTTGCCGTCCTTCACCAGGCCGCGTTCGATGACGACCTCGCGGATCGTCTTCAGCTCCTTCAACGCCTGCTTCGCCACCGCGGCGGCCTCTTCGTAGCCGATGTACTTGTTCAGCGGCGTCACGATCGACGGCGAACCCTCGGCGTAGGTGCGGGTGCGCTCGGTGTTCACGGTGATGCCCGCGAAGACCTTGTCCGCCAGCAGCCGTGACACCGCGGCGAGCAGGCGCGCCGACTCGAGGACGTTCCGCGCGATCACCGGCAGGTTGACGTTCAGCTGGAAGTTGCCCGCGGCACCGGCGAAGGCCACGGCCGCGTCGTTGCCGATCACTTGCGCGACGACCTGCAGCGTCGCCTCCGGGATGACCGGGTTGACCTTGCCCGGCATGATCGACGAGCCCGGCTGCAGGTCCGGCAACGCGAGTTCGGCCAGGCCGGTGCGCGGGCCGGAGCCCAGCCAGCGCAGGTCGTTGGCGATCTTGTTGAGGGACACGGCGAGGGTGCGCAGGTGCCCGGACGTCTCGACGACGCTGTCCTGCGTCGCCTGCGCCTCGAAGTGGTCGCGGGCCTCGGTCAGCGGCAGGCCGGTCACGGTGGCGAGCTCGGTCGCGACGGCGGTGCCGAAGCCGTCGGGCGCGTTGAGGCCCGACCCGACGGCGGTGCCGCCGATCGGCAGCTCGCCGAGGCGCGGCAGGCCCGACTTCAGCCGTTCGATGCCGAACCGGACCTGCGACGCCCACGCGCCGGCCTCCTGGCCGAGGGTGATCGGCACGGCGTCCATCAGGTGCGTGCGGCCGGACTTCACGACGTCCTTCCACTCCGCGGCACGCGTCTCGATGGCGCCGGCGAGGTACTCGAGCGCCGGGATGACGTCCTTGAGGACGGCTTCGGTCGCGGCGACGTGGATGGTCGTCGGGAAGGTGTCGTTCGACGACTGTGACGCGTTGACGTGGTCGTTCGGGTGCACGTCCCGGCCGAGGGCTTTGCTCGCCAGGGTCGCGATGACCTCGTTGGCGTTCATGTTCGACGACGTCCCCGAGCCGGTCTGGAAGACGTCGATCGGGAAGTGCGCGTCATAGGCACCTTCGGCGACCTCGTCGGCGGCCTTGGCGATCGCGTTCGCGACGTCGGCGTCGAGGACGCCCAGCTTGAGGTTGACGCGCGCGGCGGCGGCCTTGAGCAGGCCGAGCGCGCGGATCTGGGCACGCTCCAGGCCCCGGCCGGAGATGGGGAAGTTCTCGACGGCCCGCTGGGTCTGCGCCCGGTAGAGCGCGTCGGCCGGCACGCGGACCTCGCCCATCGTGTCGTGTTCGATCCGGTATTCCTGGTCAGCCATGACACCGATTCTGGACCTCTTCCGGCGTGTCCGCGTGGTGGCGTCGACCACCTTCGGCGGACCGCGACGCTAGGATCGGCTGTGTTCTCGATCACCGCCATCCACCACTGGCTGGAGCGAGCATGACTGAAGCTTCTGGGGACTCCTACGACCTCGTGATCATCGGCGCGGGTCCGACTGGCCTCTTCGCCGCCTACTACGCCGGGTTTCGCGGGCTGTCGATGGCCATCGTCGACTCGCTGCCCGAGCCCGGCGGCCAGGTGACAGCGATGTACCCCGAGAAGATGATCTACGACGTCGGCGGGTTCGCCGAGGTCCGCGGCCGCGACCTCGTCGACGGCCTGGTGAAGCAGGCCGCGCCGTGGAAGCCGAAGTACCTGCTGGGGCGCAAGGCCGAGAAGCTCGAGACCGTGGGCGACAAGGTCGAGCTGACCCTCGACGGCGGCGAGACCCTCCGGGCCGGCGCCGTCCTCGTCACCGCGGGCATCGGTGAGTTCACGCCGCGTCCGCTGCCCGCCGGCGACGGCTGGCTCGGCCGCGGCATGGTCCACTTCGTCCCGTCGTTCCAGGCGCATGCGGGGCAGCACGTCGTGATCGTCGGCGGCGGCGACTCGGCGTTCGACTGGGTGCTCGCGCTGCACCCGATCGCGGAGAGCGTGACGCTCGTGCACCGCCGCGCCAAGTTCCGCGCGGCCGAGTCCATCGTGCGGCAGGCTCGTGAGCTCGGTGTCCGGATCATCACCGACGCCGAGGTCACGCGGTTCGTCGAAACACCCGACGGCGTGCTCGAAGCCGTCGACCTCTCGGTCAAGGGTGCCGGGGACGAGCGGCTGCCGGCCCACGCCGTCGTCGCGGCGCTCGGGTTCACCGCCGACCTCGGGCCGATCGAGAGCTGGGGCCTGGAGATCGACCACCGCGCCATCGCGGTCGACTCGACGATGGCGACCGCGCGCGAACGCGTCTACGCCGCCGGTGACGTCGCCGCGTACCCGGGGAAGGTCAAGCTGATCGCGACCGGCTTCGGCGAGGCCGCGACGGCCGTCAACAACATCGCCGTCGCCCTCGACCCGGACGCGCACCTGTTCCCGGGCCACTCCAGCAACGCCGAGTAGGTCAGGCCTTCGTCTTTTCCGCGATCCACGGCGCGTAGGCGACGACGGACGTGTAGATCGACGGCGCCGAGGCGCACACCGGGTCGTTGTTGCCCGGCCGGCTGGTGACGCCGACGAGCAGCCAGTGGTCGCCGTCGCGGACGACCTCGGGGCCGCCGGAGTCGCCGAAGCACGCGCCGGCCTTGCCGCCGGGGTTCTCCGTGCACAGCTCGGCCGTGCCGTCGAACACCGACGTGCACTTCGCGCCCTCGACGATGTGCGTGTCGAGCTGCTGCAGCGTCGTGGGGATCTGGCCGCAGTTCACCTTCGGGCAGGTCTGGCCCCAGCCGAGGATCCGCGTGGCCGTGCCCGGCGCCGCGGTCGTCGCGAGCGCGATCGGCGCGGCTTTGGCGGGGGTCGCCAGCCGCAGCAGCGCGATGTCGCCCGCCGGGCTCTGCGTGTTGAACGCCGGGTTCACGACGATGTCCGCGACCTGGACGACTTCGCCGCCCTGACCCACATCAGCCGTCCCTGCCCGCACGGAGATCGCGGGCGGGGTCTTGTCGAACGCGCAGTGCGCGGCCGTCACGACCCAGGTCGGGGCGATCAGCGCGCCGGCGCAGAAGAGCTTGCCGGTGGAAGAGTGCAGCGACACCGCGAACGGGTACGGCTGGTCCGCGTTGCCGCCCCCGACGATGGCGGGGTCGGCCGACGCGGTGGCGGGGACCGAGGCGAACATCAGGACCAGCAGGGCCAGCAGTCGCCTGGGCACGGAACTCCTTACGGCAGCGGGGGAACGACGTCGTCGTCGGGCGCGTCCAGGTGGCCGTCGAAGTTGACCGAGGAGTACGCCCGCAGCTTGGTGAGCCGGTGGTAGCCGTCGATCATTCTGACGGTCCCGGACTTGGACCGCATCACGATGGACTGCGTCGTCGCGCCGCCCTCGCGGTAGTGGACGCCGCGCAGCAGGTCGCCGTCGGTGACGCCGGTGGCGCAGAAGAAGACGTTGTCGCCGCGCACGAGGTCGTCGTTCAGGAGTACGCGGTCGAGGTCGTGACCGGCGGCGATGGCCTTCTCGCGCTCGGCGTCGTCCTTCGGCCAGAGCCGGCCCTGCAGCTCGCCGCCGAGGCACTTCATCGCGCAGGCGGCGATGATGCCCTCCGGGGTCCCGCCGATGCCGACCAGCATGTCGACGCCGGTGGTCGGGCGGGCCGCGGCGATCGCGCCCGCGACGTCGCCGTCGGAGATGAACCGGATCCGCGCGCCGGCGTCGCGGACCTCCTTGATGAGCTGCTCGTGCCGCGGGCGGTCCAGGATGCACACGGTGACGTCGCCGACGCTGCTGTTCTTCGCCTTGGCGACGCGCCGGATGTTCTCCGCGATCGGCGCGCCGAGCTCCACCTTGCCCGCCGCCTCCGGCCCGACGGCCAGCTTCTCCATGTAGAACACCGCGGACGGGTCGAACATCGCGCCGCGCTCGGCGACCGCCAGCACCGCGAGGGCGTTCGGCATGCCCTTGGCCATCAGCGTGGTGCCGTCGACCGGGTCGACCGCGACGTCGCAGTCGGGCCCGTCGCCGTTGCCGACCTCTTCGCCGTTGAACAGCATGGGCGCTTCGTCCTTCTCGCCCTCGCCGATCACCACGACCCCGCGCATCGACACCGTCGACACGAGCTGGCGCATCGCGTCGACGGCCGCGCCGTCCCCGCCGATCTTGTCGCCGCGGCCGACCCAGCGGCCGGCCGCCATCGCGGCGGCCTCGGTCACCCGGACCAGTTCCATCGCGAGGTTGCGGTCGGGCGCTTCACGACGGCTTTCGGCGGTGGACATCTGAGCCTCCCGGATCGTGGAACTGGCGGGTCAACAGTCTGTCAGATCCCTGTCCGGTTTCCCGATGCCGAAGGCATGGCAAACGTCACTGACCGTTGCCGGTTTCGTCCTCCACAGACGCCAGAGCAGCCTCGATGCGCTCGCGCGCGCCTTCGAGATGGCGCTCACAGACCTTCGCGAGCTTCTCGCCCTTCTCCCACAGCGCGAGCGACTGCTCGAGGGACAGGCCACCGGCTTCGAGCTCGCGGACGACCTCTACGAGCCGGTCGCGGGCCTGCTCGTAGCCGAGTTCCTCGCTGGCTGCTTCGCTCACGCTGGGCGTTCTCCGACCTTCCGGGATGGGGTGCTGGCGCACACTACCGCGCTCGCCATCGCGTGGTCGTACCCGACGAACGCCAGCGCGAACTCCTGTCCGTCACCCTCCGCAATCGCCTCTTCGAGGTTCTCCTGCGCGCCCGCCACCCGCTTCCGGTGCCCGGCACCCTCGGCGAACCACCAGCGCGAGCCGACCTGCGTCGACGTCGCCTCGGACAGCCTCCGCAGCTGCGGACCCAGCTCGCGGCGGGCCGCGCCGCCGCAGCCCGCGAGCAGCGCCGTCCAGCATTCGGCGGCCGCGCGGTCGGTGCGCATCGCCTGGTCCAGCAGCGGCCACGAGCCCGAGCGCCGGGCCGCGTCCATGGTGAGGGGGAGGAACGTCGCCGCCTTCAGCGTCACCCCAGTTCTCCTTCCGCCACCGCGCCGATCGCGCCATCGCCCACCCGCACGCGCAGCTGGGCACCGGCCTCGACTTCGGAGACGGAGCGGAGTACCTGGAGGTTGCCTTCGGCGTCGAGGAACTGCACGACCGCGTAACCACGGGCCAGCGTCGCGGCCGGGCCGAGCGCGGTGAGCCGGGCCCGTGAGCTCGCGAGCTCGGCCTGGTCCTTGGCGAGCAGCGTCAGCATGGCGCGGCGCGCGCGTTCGCGGTGGACGTCGACGTCGTCCTGGCGCCGCTGGACCGGGCCGAGCGGGTCGGCCAGCGACGGACGGCTGCGCAGCTGCGTCAGCAGACGCGCCTGGGTGTCGACCCAGCCGTGGAGGGCGCGGCGCCCGCGGTCGCGCATCTGGCGGACCCGTTCGGTCTCCTCGCGGTGGTCCGGCACGATCCGCTTGCTGGCGTCGGTCGGGGTCGAGCAGCGCAGGTCGGCGACGTAGTCGAGCAGCGGGGTGTCGGGCTCGTGCCCGATCGCGCTCACCACCGGCGTGCCGGCGGCCGAGACGGCGCGGCAGAGCGCCTCGTCGGAGAACGGCAGCAGGTCTTCGACGCTGCCGCCGCCGCGGGCGATGACGATGACGTCGATCTCGGGGTCGGCGTCGAGGATGCGCAGCGCGCGCATGACCTGCGGCACGGCCTGCGAGCCCTGCACGGCGGTGTTGATGACCTTGAACCGGACGTGCGGCCACCGGGTCTGGGCGTTGACCAGGACGTCCCGCTCGGCCGCCGACGCGCGGCCGGTGATCAGCCCGACGCCCTGGGGCAGGAAGGGGATCGGCCGCTTGCGCTGCGCCGAGAAGAGGCCTTCGGCGGTCAGCAGCTTCTTCAGGCGTTCGATCCGGGCCAGCAGCTCACCGATGCCGACGGCGCGGATCTGGTCGGCGCGCAGGCTGATCGTGCCGCGGCCGAAGAAGAACGACGGCTTCGCGTGCACCACCACGCTGGCGCCCTCGCGCAGCGGCGGCTCCATCTCGCGGATCAGCCAGTTCGGGCAGGTCACCGACATCGAGACGTCCGCCGACGGGTCGCGCAGCGTCAGGAACGCGGTCTGCGTGTTCGGCCGAGAGTTGACCTGCGTGACCTGGCCTTCGACCCAGACGCTGCCGAGCCGGTGGATCCAGTCGCCGATCTTGCGCGCGACCGTGCGGACCGGCCACGGGTTTTCGGCGGTGCTCGTGGGGGCCGGGGCGGACTCGGTGCTCACTGGCCTTCCGTGCTGTCTTCCCCGGCTTGTTCGGCCTTGCGCGCGTTGGCGATCCGGCGCGACAACATCCCGGTGAACGACGAGCGGTCGGCGTTCGCGCGCTCGTACTCGAGGATGGTCTCGAGCTGGGGGATCGAGAGCTGACGCAGGCGGGCCCGCAGCTGCGGGAGGGTGAGCTGGTCGTAGCCGGTCAGCCCGGCGGGACCGGCGTACCCGGCGGCGCTGGTCCGGGGGGTGTCGGCCTTGACCTTCTTGTCGACCTTGGGCGTGCCGGGCTTGGGGGTGCGGGGCGCCTCGTCGGGCTTCTCGCTGTCGTCGGCGTCACTGTCGTTCTCGCCGTCGGCGTGGTCCTCGGCGAGCGCGCGTTCCTCTTCGGCCCACGGATCGCCCAGCTCCGCTTCGAGTTCGGCTGCTGACGGAATGTGACCGTTGATTTCCGAGCGCGGCTCCGGCACGTCGGCGACCGGCGCGAGGTTCGGCCGCGTGGGCGGGACGCGGGGCTCGACGTCCTCGTCGAAGGTCGCCCAGCTGGGCGCGTCCTCGACGGGGCGCAGGGTCGACAGGGCGTTGTCGCCTTTGATCGCCAGCTCGGTGACGTGCTGCTGCACCCGCATGGAGGCCTGCAGGACCTGGCTGACGACGGTCACCGGGAGCCCGGCGAGCTGCCGGGGAAGCTCACGAACCCGCTCGGCGGTGCTGACGGCGAGGCCCGCGGCGACCCGGAGGGGGAGCGGGAATGGCTTCATACGTCTAGCCTGCCGCATATCCGCCATCCTGCCCAACCGAACGAGTGGGTTCGGGCGCGTTGCGTGACCCCGGGCACAGCACGATAGGGGGACGAAGCTCACCCGAAAGGGACTTCGAGTTCCTCTCGGGACTGCCCGTACCCTGGGTGCCATGAGTTCAGCGAGTCCCGGAATCGAGCCCGCGGGTACCCCGACGATCACCGGCACCGCTTCCGGCAAGCGGGTGCTGCTCGCCAAACCCCGTGGCTACTGCGCCGGCGTCGACCGCGCGGTGATCGCCGTCGAGAAGGCCCTCGAGGTCTACGGCGCCCCGGTGTACGTCCGCAAGGAGATCGTGCACAACCGGCACGTGGTCGACACGCTGCGCGAGCGTGGCGCGATCTTCGTCGACGAGACGTCCGAGGTGCCCGAGGGCGCGCTGGTGGTGTTCTCCGCCCACGGCGTCTCGCCGATGGTGCACGCGGAGGCGGCCGACCGGAACCTGCGCACGATCGACGCGACCTGCCCCCTGGTGACGAAGGTGCACAAGGAGGTCAACCGGTTCGCCAAGGACGACTACGACATCCTGCTGATCGGCCACGAGGGCCACGAAGAGGTCGAGGGCACGGCCGGCGAGGCGCCGGACAAGGTTCAGCTGGTCGACAAGGCGGAGGACGTCGACAAGGTCGAGGTGCGCGACCCGTCGAAGGTGATCTGGCTGTCCCAGACGACGCTGTCGGTCGACGAGACGATGGAGCGCGTCGACCAGCTCCGCGAGCGCTTCCCGGGCTTGGCGGACCCCCCGAGCGACGACATCTGCTACGCGACGACCAATCGCCAGGTCGCGGTCAAGGCGATGGCGGCGGAGTGCGACCTGGTCCTGGTGGTCGGGTCGACGAACTCGTCCAACTCGAAGCGCCTGGTCGAGGTGGCCCTCAAGGCCGGCGCCCGGGCGTCGTACCTGGTCGACTTCGCGCACGAGGTCGACGAGGCGTGGCTTTCCGGCGTGACGACGGTGGGGGTCACCTCGGGAGCGTCGGTGCCGGACGAGCTGGTGATGGAGCTGCTCGCTTGGCTGGCCGAGCGGGGTTACGGCGACGTCGACGAGGTCACCACGGCGAACGAGAAGATCACCTTCGCGCCGCCGAAGGAGCTGCGGAAGGTCTGAGTTTCGGTGGTCGGTTCGGCGGCGGGTCGCGGGTGCGGCTCGCCGCCGAACTGCGTTGCGGGGTTGAGTTGCGGGGTTGAGTGGGCGCCGGCTGCCCTGCGCGGCTGCGGTCGTTGTGGGCCGCGTTGAGTAGTTCCTCGCATCGCGGAGTCCGGTGCCTTTGACGCCCCACCCGCTGGTCGCGCGGTGGACTCACCGCCGCTCGCGCACGTCGGGTGCCGCCGCCCGCATGGATGGTGCCTTCGGGTCCGCGCTCGGCGCCGCCGCCCGTCTGGATGGTGCCTCCGGGCTCGCGCTCGGTGCCTTCGGGATGCGGCCTCCGGGCCCGCGCTCGGTGCCGCCCCGTCCGTCCGCACGGCGACTTCGGGCCCGCGTATGCGAAAAGCGGTCACCCTCCGCAGAAGGTGACCGCCTTTCGCTGGTCGTCAGCGCTCTTCGTCGTCCCAGGGACGGTTCCGGCGCGGTGGGGCTCCTCGCCCGCCCGGCGGGCGGCGGGGCGGCGGTGTGTCACGGCCGTCTTCGGCCGGCGGGCGCGGGCGGCGGCGGGGCGCGTCGCCGCGGGGCTCCCGGCGCCGGGGGTCGCCTTCCTCCGGACGGGGGCGCCGGTTCGCCGGCGGCGGCTTGCGGGTGCCACGGGTATCGGGGTCGCGCTCGGCGGGCGCACCCGCGCGGGGGGCACGGCGGTCGCCTTCCGCAGGCGGGCGCGGTCGACGAGGCGGCTCGCCTTCACGGCCACGGCGGGCACCCTGCGGCAACGGCGTCTGACCGGTCCGCGAGCCCGGCGGCCGCGGCCGCCCACCCGCCGACGTCGCCGCGGCACGGGGCTTCTCGTCGTCTTCGTCCGCGCGCCGCTTGTCGGACTTGCCGCCCTTGCCCTTTTTTGGGGCGTCCGGGTCGCGCTCGCGGAAGATCCGGACGAACCCGATCAGCAGCGTCACGCCGGTGGTGATCGCCATCATCGGGAACGCGTTGATCAGCGGGGTGCCGATGTTCAGCGCCTTGGACAACATGTCGTCGCCCTGCGACCCCGAGGTCAGCAGGATCACGCTGGGCACGGTTATCGCCAGCACGAGCGGCGGCATCACCATCGGTCCGAAGAGGCCACGGCGCCTTACCGCGCACACCGCGAACACGGCACCCACGACGTAACAGACCGTGAAGATGACGGGAATGCTGGCCTGGCTCGGCTTGCCGACGAGGGCGCCCACGACCGCCAGGCCGAGGCCGACCAGGACCGCCGCCCACCACGGCAGCCCGCGCCTCGAACCGACGACTGGACGCTCGTCCCACGGCACGGGGACGTCGTCGGCATCTGGATCGCTCTGGCGATCGCGAATCGCGGTCACAGCACAACACCGTATCTCGTGGTTGTGAAGATCTTGCCAGCACCGCCGCCGACGTGGGTGTACCGCCACCCGGCGGCGTGACCCGAGTGGCCCCGCCGGGTGCTGCTGTGGTGTGGTCCAGTCCTCTGGAAGCGCTGCCGGTTCGTCTCCTGTCCATCGCGAGGATGCGCGGTTTGTCGCAGGTGGGAGGCTTGCGCGGCGTCGTCCTGCGGGGTCCGGCGGGCCGGTCGCCTCCGGCGAAGAAGAGCGCGGGATCCGGCCGGCTGCCGGTTCGGCACGCACCGACCGCCGCTGTCCGGACGCTGCCGCGAGCACTCGCGCCCGGCGCGACCTCACCGCAGCGGGCCTCGCCGCTCGACCAGCCCACGCCTCGCCAGTCCTAGCCGACTCGACTCGACCCGCTCAGCTGGCCGCCAGTTCGTCCCCCTTCCGCACCTGCGGAACCGCCGACGGGCTGCCCGCCGCGTCCGTCAGCGGTGCCACGGTCGCCCGGAACGTCTCCAGAGCCTCCAGCTCCCGCCGTCGCGCCGACAGGAACCGCTGGAGGTGCGTGCTCGACAGGTTCAGCGCGTCCACCGCGCCGCCCGCCGCCCGGTGCGCGGCCGCCGCCCCGGCTCGCACCTGCTCGACGTCGGCCTCCAGCGTCCGGTCGCTCGCCGCGAACAACGCCGCCGAGGCCAGCACCCCGAACCCGGTCGGCCCGCACAGGAACACCCGCCGGTCGATGAGCCAGCGCAGCAGCTCCGGGTCGGTGTCCAGCGCCGCGACCACGGCGGCGTCGGACGGGACGAACATGATCGTTCCGTAGATCGCGTCGGCCCAGCGCTGGTAGCCCTTGCCCGCCAGCTCGGCCGCCCGGGAGCGGACCTGCCGGACGTGCGCGCGCAGCGCGTCCATCCGCTCGTCCGGGTCGTCGGTCTCCACCGCCTCGGCCCAGATCGCCATGCTCGCCTTCGCGTCCACCGGCACCGTGCGGTCGCCGCCCACCCGCAGCACCATGTCCGGTTTCGCCGAGCCGCCGCCCCCCACGTCCGTCTGCAGGGTGAAGTGCAGGTTCTCGCGCAGCCCGAGCGCTCGCGCCGTCTCCAGCAGCACCTGCTCGCCCAGTTCGCCGCGGCCGCTGATCGAGGCGAACGCGACCTCGTAGCGGCGCAGCGCCAGCTGCTGCTGATCCGACTTCGCCCGCTCGGCCGCCACCAGCCGGGCCGCCGCGTCCGCCCGGCGCATCCCGTCGTTGTAGAGCCGCCACAGCACCGCGACGGCGAACAGCAGCAGGACCGCGAGCACGATCGCCGCGGTGGTCAGCACCGTCGCCACTTCCGCCTCCTCCCTCCGGGCCGCCTGGTTCGGACCGCGCAGACATCATGGCGGACCCCACCGACAAAAACCGGAGCCGAACCGTCGCTCTGGGTAGCTGACCTGCGAACAAAAGAAATTCTCGCGGGGCGTGTCCGATCCGGGCGCGGTGCTCCGACCACCGGGCAGGGGGTCCCCCGAAGAGAGAACGGAGCACGCCATGACGTTCCCACTCGTCGGCGTCGGCCAGCGGTTCGGCTTCCACAGCGTCGCCACCCACGACCGGCTCCTGGTGCCCGCGACGCCCGGCTGGCGCAACGACGCCGGCCTGCCCGAGCACGCGGCCTTCGACGCCTTGGAGACGCTGACCTGGGTCGCGGCCGTGACCGACCACGTCAGCCTCGTCACCGGCGTGGTCGACGCGCTGTTCCAGCCGCCCGTGCTGCTGGCCCGGCGGCTGGCGACGCTCGACCGGCTCTCCGGCGGCCGCGTGACCGCCGGGCTGGGCCAGGGCTGGCTGCCGGAGGAGTTCGCGGTCAGCGGGGTGCCGCCGTCGCGCCGGGGCCGCGGCTTCGAGGAGTACCTGGCGGTCCTGCGCGCCTGCTGGGCGCCGGGCCCGGTCGAGCACGACGGCCCGCGCTACCCGGTCGCGCGGGCGCTCGTCGGGCCGAAGCCCGGGCGGCCCCTGCCGATCCTGCTCGGCGCCGTCGCGCCCGAAGCCGTCGAACGCGCCGCGCGGATCGCCGACGGCCTGATCATCGCCTTCCTCTCTTGGGAGAGCACGGAAGAACAGCTGCGGATCTACCGCGCCGCGGGCGGCGACGGCCGGATCGTGCTGTGCGCGGGGCCGCCGGGGACGGCGTTCCTCGAGCCGACGATCGTCAAGGACCTGGGCCGGGCGGCGGATCTCGGCGTCACCGAGGTGATCTGGGACCTCACCGTCGCGGGCTTGGACGTGGACGACCAGCTGGCGGCCTTCGAGGACCTCGCCTTCGAACTGGGCACCTGCTAGTGTTCGTACACACGTTCGAGTGAGCTAGCGGCGAGTCTCCGCGGTTTCGTCGGGGGTGGGTCGTACCTTGGCCCTCGTGAGATTCCTGCACACCTCCGACTGGCACATCGGCCGCACGTTCCACGGCGCCGATCTGCTCGCGGAACAGGAAGCGGTGCTCGGGCACCTCGCCGGCCTCGTGGCCGGCGAGGCGATCGACGTCGTCCTGGTGGCGGGCGACATCTACGACCGCGCGGTGCCGTCGGCCGAGGCCGTGCGGGTGGCCACCGCCGCGGTCGCGCGGATCCGCGCCGCCGGCGCGCAACTGGTCGTCACACCGGGAAACCACGATTCCGCGCCGCGGCTCGGCGCCTTCGCGGAGTTCGCCGCGGCGGGCGGGCTGCACCTGCGCACCACCGTCGCCGGGCTGGCCGAGCCGGTGCTCCTGGACGACGCCCACGGCCCGGTCGCCGTCTACGGAATCCCTTACCTGGAACCGGAACCGGCGCGGCACGCGCTGGGCGTGCCGGACGCGCGCGGCCACACCGGCGTGCTCACCGAGGCCATGCGGCGGATCCGCGCGGACCTCGAAACCCGTCCGGGCGTCCGGTCGGTCGTGCTCGCGCACGCGTTCGTCACCGGCGGCGAACCCACCGAGTCCGAGCGCACGATCGCGGTCGGCGGTGTCGAGCAGGTGCCCGGCTCGGTCTTCGACGGCGTCGACTACGTCGCGCTCGGCCACCTCCACGGCCCGCAGACCCTCGCCGAGCATCTGCGGTATTCCGGCAGCCCGCTGGCATACTCGTTTTCCGAGGCGCGGCAACGCAAATCGGTCTGGCTGGCCGACCTGGACGCGAGCGGGCTCGCCGAGGTCCGCCGGCACGAGCTGCCGGTGCCGAGGGCGCTGGCCACCCTCCGCGGTCAGCTCGAAGACCTGCTCGCGGACCCGGCGCACGAGGTGTTCCTCGAGCACTTCCTGTCGGTCACGGTCACCGACCCGGTCCGCCCGGTGGACGCGATGCGGCGGCTGCGCGGGCGGTTTCCCCATGCGGTGCACCTGGAATGGGAACCCGAGGGCGGGTACAGCGGCGCCCCGCTGCGGTACTCCGACGCGGTGCGCGGCCGGTCGGACATCGAGATCTCGCGCAGCTTCCTCGACGACTGCCGCGGCGCCCCGCCGACCGGGAGCGAAGAGCAGCTCCTGTTCAAGGCCCTGGAAGCGGCCGACCGGAGGGCCCTCGCGAAATGAGGCTGCACAGGCTGGAGGTCGAAGCCTTCGGGCCGTACTGCGCACGCGAGGTGGTCGACTTCGACGTGCTCGGCGCCGACGGTCTCTTCCTCCTGCACGGCGAAACCGGCGCGGGCAAGACCACGCTGCTCGACGCGATCGCGTTCGCGCTGTTCGGCGTGGTGCCCGGTGCCCGCAACGAGGCCAAGCGGCTGCGCTGCGACCTGGCCGAGCGCGACCAGGTCACCGAGGTCGCGCTGGAGCTCACCGTGCAGGGCCACCGGCTGAAGATCGTGCGCAACCCGGAGTACCAGCGGCCGAAGCGGCGCGGCGAGGGCACGACCACCCAGCAGGCGCGGGTGTCGCTGAGCTGGGTCGGCACCGCGCCGGGCGGGCTGGCGCCGGAGGGCCTGATCCGGATCGAGGAGGTCGCGCGCACCGTCGAGCGGCTGCTCGGGATGACCGCGGCCCAGTTCTTCCAGGTGGTGCTGCTGCCGCAGGGCGAGTTCGCCCGGTTCCTGCGGTCGGACACCGCCGAGCGCGAGAAGCTCCTCGAAAAGCTGTTCGGCACCGAGCGCTTCGCCGACGTCGAACGCTGGTTCGCCGACCTTCGGGCCGAGCGGGGCCGCGATCTGGAGCAGCAGCAAGGGAAAGTGCGCGAACTGCTGGCGAGGTACGCGCAGGAGGCGCAGCAGGACCCGCCCGAGACGGACGTGGCGGAGTGGGTCGGCGCCGTGCTCGCGGCGTCCGCCGAACGCGCCGGGCAGGTCACGGCCGAGGAGGAGCGGACGCGGTCGGCCGCGCACCGGGCCGATGTCCACCTGCAGGAGGAACGGGCCGACGCGGAGAAGATCCGCCGGGTCCGCACCGCGCACCTGCGGCTCGTCGAGATCACCGAGCAGGCGCCGCAACGCGCCGAGTGGGCCCAGGAGGTCGCGGCCGCGCGGCGGGCCGCCGGGGTCGCGGTGGAGGCCGACCTGCTGGACCGGCGCGCGGCGGAACTGACCGAAGCCGAGCTGGCGGAGAAGGCGCGCGGCGCGCGGCTGCGGGAGTTCGGCACCCGGGCGGCCGGCGACCTCAAAGCGCGGGCGGCCACCGCGCGGGAAGAAGCCGGCGCGGTCGCGGAGCTCGTCGCCGAGGCCGAGGTGCAGCAGCTTGACGTCATGCGGCGGGACGACCGGAAGCTGGCCGCCGTCACGGCCGGGCAGCAGGTCGAAGAGCTGACCACCGAGCTGGCCGCCATCCCCGGCCAGCTGGCCAAGCTGCGGGCGGATGCCGTCAAGGCGGCCGAGTCCGAGGCGAAGCTCGACGGCGTGCGCGCCGGGGTGGACGAGCTGAGGGCCTTCGCGCGCGACGCGGCCGACCTGCCCGAGGCGCGAGCGAAGGCCGAGCGAGGCGAGGCGAAACTGCGCGAGGTCGTCGACGCGCACCAGGCGGCCCGGCAGCACCGGCTCGACCTGCGGGAGCGGCGGCTCGACGGGATGGCGGCCGAGCTGGCCGCCGCGCTGCCGGCCGGCGCGCCGTGCCCGGTCTGCGGGTCGGCCGAGCACCCCGCGCCGGCGAACCGGGACGTCGAACTCGTCGACCCCGCCGAGGAACGCGCCGCCGAGGAAGCCGAACAGGCCGCCGACGCGATTCGACAGCGGGTCGTCGTTGCACTTGAGGAGGCGAAAGCGCGGCTGGCGGGCCTACTGGAACGGCTGGGCGAGCGCACGGCCGAGTCCATCACCGCGGAGCTGGCCGAAGCCCGCGCGGTGGTCGCTTCGCTGACCCAGCAGGCGGCCGGGAAGGCGAAGCTCGGCGAGCAGGTCGTCCTCCTGGAACGCGACCTCGAGCTGCGGACCGAACGCCGCCGCCGGGCCGAACAGGCGGCGACCGAGGCCACGACCGACGTCCGGGCTCTGGAAGAACGGCTGGCCGAGCGCGAACGCCGGCTCGTCGCCGGGCGCGGCGAGTTCGCGGACGTCGGTGCCCGGCGGGAGCACCTGGTCGGGCTGGCCGAGGCTCTCGAAGGGGTCGCCGAGGCCCGGACAGCCGTCGCGGGCGCCCGCGAGCGCGTCGCGCAGCAGCGGGCGCTGGTCGAGACGGCGGTCGAGGCGAAGGGGTTCACGTCGCTGAAGAAGGCGCGGGCCGCGATGCTGCCGGACGAGCAGATCGAGAAGCTGGAGCAGGGCATCGCCGAGGCCGAGGCTGCCGCGGCGGGGGCACGGGCGCTGCTGTCCGAGCCGGACCTGTTCGGGATCTCGCCGGACGACGTCGCGGACGTCGGCCACGCGGCCGACGCGGCCCAGCTGGCGCGGGCGCGGGCGGACTCGGCGTACGCGGCGCTGCGGGTGGCGACCGCTCAGCACGAGGAGCTGACGCGGCTGGCCGGCCTACTGCGCAAGGCTCTCGCCGGCCTCGCCCCGGCCGAAGCGGCGTACGCCGAGCTACGCGCGCTCGCGGACGTCGTCAACGGACGGGGCCAGAACAGCCGGAAGATGTCGCTGCGTTCGTACGTGCTCGCGGCGCGGCTCGAAGAGGTGGCGGTCGCCGCCACCCACCGGCTGCGCACGATGAGCCAGGGGCGGTACTCGTTCGTGCACTCGGACGCGGCCGGGGCGCGCGGCACCCGCGGCGGCCTCGGCATCGACGTCCTGGACGACTACTCGGGCACCATCCGCCCGGCGAAGACCCTGTCCGGGGGCGAGTCGTTCCTCGCGTCGCTGGCTCTCGCGCTGGGGCTGGCCGACGTCGTCGCCGGGGAGACCGGCGGCGCGCTGCTGGACACGCTGTTCGTCGACGAGGGGTTCGGCACCCTGGACGCCGAAACCCTCGACGTCGTGATGAACATCCTCGACGAGCTGCGCGCGGGCGGGCGGGTGGTCGGCCTGGTGTCCCACGTCGAGGAGCTGCGGCAGCGCATCCCCACGCGGCTGCGGGTCCGGAAGTCCCGCACGGGCTCCACAGTGGAGGTGCGCGCCGGTTGAGGTTTCGGACAAGATGAAGTCATGACCGACCAGCCGCCGAACGGCCTGCCCCGCTACCGCATCCTCACCGGCCCGGACGACGCGAAGTTCTGCCACCGGATCAGCGAGGCGCTCGACCTCGGCTACCAACTGCACGGCTCGCCGGCCGCGACGTTCGACGGTGCCCAGGTGATCGTCGCGCAGGCGCTGCTGTGGCACGGCGAGCAGGGCTGACGCGGCGTCAGCCGGCCCGCCGCAGGTACATCCCGGCGTAGGAGCACCACGGAGTCCACGCCCGCGCCAGCTTCGGCAGCGACTCCGGGGTGATGCCCAGCGCCGCGGCGCCCTGGCGGACCGCCGTCTCGTCGGTCAGCAGGACGTCCGGGGCGCCGAGGACGCGCATCAGGACGTAGTCCGCGGTGGCGGCGTCGATTCCGGGCCATGCCAGCAGCTCGGCGCGCAGCTCGGCGGCGTCGCGGCCGACGTGCACGTCCAGCCGCCCTTCGGCCAGGGCGGCCGCGACGCCGGTGACGTGTTCGGGGACCTGCGCGGTCGCGATCCGAGCGGCGGACGGGAACAGCCTGGTCACGCCCCAGTCGCCCGGGATCTCCTCGCCGAGTGGTGCGACGTCCGCGGCGCGGTCGCCGAGCAGGGCCCGGAGTAGCAGCTCGGCACCGTCGACGGTGCCCGGGACCCGGATCCCCGGCACGGCCGCCACGACCGGCGCCAGCGCCGGGTCGGCGCCGAGGACCCGGGTGACCGCCGCCGGGTCGGCGTCGAGGTCGAGCAGCCGGCGCACCCGGCTGACGGCGCTGCCGAGGTCGCGCAGGTCGGCGAGCAGCAGCTCGCAGCGCACGTGGTCCGGTTGCGGCGTCAGCCGGACGACGCCGGTGCCGTGCGCGAGCCGCAATGTCCGCGCGTAGGAGGCAGTAGTCACCTCCTCGACGCCCGGGACAGCGTGAGCGGCGAAGAAGCGAAGCAACCCGACAGCGTCGAAAGGCGGCCTGAACGGCAACCGCAGGCTGAGGCGCGTTCCCCCGACGTCGCCCTGACGTCCACGTCGCGAAGCGGCGAAGGCGCGAAGCTGCGACGGCGTCGTCGCGAACACCTCGCGGATCGTCTCGTTGAACTGCCGGACGCTGGAGAAGCCCGCCGCGAACGCGACGTCCGTGAGCGGCAGTCCCGACATCTCGATGAGCAGCCGGGCCGAGTGCGCGCGGTGCGCCCGGGCCAGCGCGAGCGGGCCAGCGCCCAGCTCGGCGGTCAGCACGCGGCCGAGCTGGCGTTCCGAGTAGCCGAGCCGGCGCGCGAGGCCGGGGACGCCTTCGCGCTCCACGGTCCCGTCGGAGATCAGGCGCATCGCCCGTGCGGCGAGGTCGGCGCGCAGGTTCCAGTCCGGCGAACCCGGCACGGCGTCGGGCAGGCAGCGGCGGCAGGCGCGGAAGCCGTTGGCCTGCGCGGCCGCCGACGTCGGGAAGAAGCGGACGTTCTTCACCTTCGGTGTCGACGCCGGGCAGGACGGCCGGCAGTAGATGCCGGTGGTGCGCACCGCCATGATGAACTGGCCGTCGAAGCGCGGGTCGCGGGCGGTGACCACGCGGTAGCAGCGCTCGGCGTCCCGCCAGAGTGCGAGCGTTTCGGTGACCATGGATCCGAGCATGCCAGCAGGTCAGCGCCGCCGCTGGCGGAAATCCGACGCTGCGTTGGGGGTGTGGGCCGCGGTCGGGCGAGCCACGTAGACTGCGGGGTCGTGAGCCTCACCCTCGGTATCGTCGGCCTGCCCAACGTCGGCAAGTCCACCCTGTTCAACGCGCTGACCCGCAACGACGTGCTCGCCGCGAACTACCCGTTCGCGACGATCGAGCCGAACGTCGGCGTGGTGCCGCTGCCGGACCCGCGGCTGGACAAGCTGGCCGAGCTGCACAAGTCGGAGAAGATCGTCCCGGCGGTGGTGTCCTTCGTGGACATCGCGGGCATCGTGAAGGGCGCCTCCGAGGGTGCCGGGCTGGGTAACAAGTTCCTCGCGAACATCCGTGAGGCCAACGCGATCTGCCAGGTCATCCGCGTGTTCGACGACCCGGACGTGATCCACGTCGACGGCAAGATCGACCCGCTGAGCGACATCGAGACGATCAACACCGAGCTGATCCTGGCGGACCTGCAGACCCTCGAGAAGGCCGTCTGGCGCCTGGAGAAGGAAGCGCGGACCAAGAAGGAAGCGAAGCCTGCGCTCGAGGCCGCGCAGAAGGCGAAGGAGATCCTCGACAGCGGCCGCACGCTCTTCTCCGCGCAGAAGGACGTCGACCTCGAACTGCTTCGCGAGCACAGCCTCCTGACGTCGAAGCCGTTCCTCTACGTCTTCAACGCCGACGAAGGCGTCCTCACCGACGAAGCCCGCCGCGAGGAGCTGACCAAGCTGGTCGCCCCCGCGGACGCGGTGTTCCTCGACGCGAAGGTCGAGCAGGAGCTGCTGGAACTGGACGACGAGGAGTCGGTGCGCGAGCTGCTCGAGTCGGTCGGCCAGCCGGAGCCGGGCCTGTACTCCCTGGCCCGCGCGGGTTTCCACACGCTCGGCCTGCAGACGTACCTGACGGCGGGCCCGAAGGAGTCCCGCGCCTGGACGATCCCCCAGGGCGCGACGGCCCCCCAGGCGGCGGGCGTGATCCACACGGACTTCGAGCGCGGCTTCATCAAGGCGGAGATCGTCTCGTACGACGACCTGATGACGGCAGGCTCGATGGCGGCGGCCCGCGCGGCGGGCAAGGTCCGCATGGAAGGCAAGGACTACACCATGGCCGACGGCGACGTGGTGGAGTTCCGCTTCAACGTCTGAGCCGGGTAGCAGCGGCACCACGCTCGGCGCGAGTGGCTCTGCCACGCTCGGAACCATGAGTGCCTACGTCATTTCCGAGGTCGAGATCCTCGACGAAACCCAAGCCCAGCGCTACCGCGAACTCGCCCAGGCCTCGATCGAAGCCTACCGAGGCCGCTACCTCGCGAGAGGCGCGACGCCTATCGCGCTCGAAGGGGACTCCGATCGGAAAGTGATCATCGTCGAGTTCCCGGACCGGACGACCGCCGAACGCTGGTACGCCTCCGATGAGTACGCCGCCGCACTGGAGATCAGGGCGACGGCGCTCGATCGGCGGCTGGTGCTCGTCGAGGGGGGCGGCTCAGCCGAGGAGGCCCATCAACGCGATGGCGATCAGCACCACGGCGGGGGCGAGGGTGTTGATCCAGGCACGCTGGGCGGGGGTGAGGGCGGTGGCGGTGGAGGTGCTGTTCATGGCATTTCCTAGGGCCGAAATCCGATGCTTCCGCCCTGCTCAGCGCGCTGATCATGGTCTTCGTTAGCGGCTGTGACCGAACTCACCGCCAGCGCTCAGCCGTCCGAGTGACGGCGGGAGCGGACCGTGAACCAGAGCACACCTCCGGCCGCTGCCACCATCGATGCGAATGCTGCCGTGCCGACCACGATCGCCTGCGTCATAACCGTCTCTCCTAGCAATGTCGTTTACCGAGAGACGTCGAACCGGCCGGAAAGTGCACTCAGCGTAACCAGAGTCACAAAGAAGAAAGCACCGCGTCGATCTCGGCCGCCAGGGAGAAGTCCTTGGCCGTCAAGCCGCCCGCCGAATGCGTCGAGAGCCGGAACGTCAGCGTGCGCCAGCGGATGTCGATGTCCGGGTGGTGATCGGCCGCCTCGGCGAGCACCGCCACCCGGTCGACCACCTCGATCGCCTGGGGGAAGCTCGCCAGCTCCACCTCGCGGGAGATCACCGCGCCGGACCGGGTCCAGCCGGTTCCCAGTCGTCCGTCAGCCTCGGAGTCGCTCAAGATTTCCGTCATGGCTCCATCGTCCTGCGTCCTGGACTACGCTGCACGGTTGCCACGGGAGTCCGGTTCGGCCGGGCTGAGAGGCGGGGTCACCCGCGACCGTTCGCACCTGACCGGATCATGCCGGCGAAGGGAGGGCTTTCCCTCCTCGTCCGGTGAAGTGCAGGAGGGGTAGATGAAACGCAGGGCTGTGCGCGCCGCGACGGCCATCGCCGTCGTCAGCGCCGTCGCCGCGGGGTGCTCGCTGTCGGACGGTGACGGTGGCCCGCAGCAGACGCCCACCGTCACCCTCGTGACGCACGACTCCTTCCTGGCGCCGCAGGAGGTGCTCGACGCCTTCCAGAAGCAGTCGGGCATCAAGGTCTCCGTGCTCAAGCAGGGCGACGCCGGTTCGCTGACCAACAAGCTCGTGCTGACGAAGGCCAACCCGATCGGCGACGTCGCGTACGGCGTCGACTCGACCTTCGCGTCGCGCGCGCTCAAGGAAGGCGTCTTCGAGCCCTACACCAGCCCGGAGGCCGACCGCGGGCCGCAGCGCTACGCCGTCGACCCCGAGCACCGGCTCTCCGCGGTCGACGTCGGTGATGTCTGCGTCAACGTCGACACGAACTACTTCACGGCGAAGGGCATCCCGGCACCGGCGTCGTACGAAGACCTCGCCGACCCGAAGTACAAGGACCTGCTGGTCGCCGAGGACCCGGCGACGGCGTCGCCCGGGCTGGCGTTCCTCCTCGGCACCGTCGCGAAGTACGGCGAGGCCGGCTGGAAGGACTACTGGACGAAGCTGAAGGCCAACGGGCTCAAGGTGGTCAGCGGCTGGGAAGAGGCCTACACCAAGGACTTCTCCGGTTCCTCCGGCAAGGGGCCGCGGCCGATCGTCGTCTCGTACGCCTCTTCGCCGGCCGCGGAGGTCGGTGACGACGGCAAGCCGCGGACCAAGGCGCTGCTCGACACCTGCTACCGGCAGGTCGAGTACGCCGGCGTGCTGGCGAACGGCAAGCAGGCCGAGAACGCGCGCAAGGTCGTCGACTTCCTGCTCTCGCAGCAGTTCCAGGCGACGGTGGCGGCCAACATGTACGTCTACCCGGCGCGCCAGGGCGTCGACCTGCCGACGGGCTGGGCGCAGGTCGCGCCGCTGCCGCAGAAGCCGCAGGCGCTGACGGCGGACCAGGTCCAGGCCGGACGCGAGAAGTGGATCGGCGAATGGCGCACGCTCGTGCAGTCGTAGCCCCACCGCGGACCGCCCGCGGACTCGGCCTGGCGCTGCTCGGGCTGGCCCCGATCGGGTTCCTGGTGGTGTTCTTCGCCTGGCCGGTGCTGGCGATCATCGGCCGCGGGTTCGCCGCGGGCGGGCTCGACACCGTCCTCGGCGACGCGCGGACCTGGCAGCTGGCCGGGTTCACCGTGGCGAGCGCGGCCGCGTCGACGCTGGTCGCGGTGCTGGCCGGGCTGCCGGTGGCGTTCCTGCTGTCCCGGGTGAAGCTGCCCGGGGTCGGCCTCGCGCGGACCCTGGTGCTCGTGCCGTTCGTGCTGCCGACCGTCGTCGTCGGCCTGGCTTTCCGCGCCCTCTGGCCGGACGGCGGCGTGCTGCCGATCGTGCTGGCCAACGCGTTCTTCAACGTCGCCGTCGTCGCGCGGACCGTCGCCGGGCTGTGGGCGCGGCTCGATTCGCGGACGACCGACGCCGCCCGCGCGCTGGGCGCGTCGCCGTGGCGGGCGTTCCGCTCGGTGACGCTGCCGGCGCTGGCGCCCGCGATCGCGTCCGCCGCGGCCGTCGTGTTCCTGTTCTGCGCCACCAGCTTCGGCGTCGTGCTGATCCTCGGCGGCGCGAAGTACCGGACGCTGGAGACCGAGATCTACCTGCGGACCGTCGACCTCCTCGATCTCTCGGGCGCGGCGGCACTTTCGCTGATCCAGTTCGCGGCCGTGGTCGCCGCGCTCGTCCTCGGCGGGCTGGCGCGGCGGCGCAAGGACGGCGCCCGGATCGGTGCCGCGAATCCCCGGCGTCCCCGCGGCGGCGAGTGGTCCGTGGTCGGCGCCGCGGGCGTCGTGCTGGCGCTTCTGCTGACGCCGATCGTCGCGCTGCTCGTCGAATCGGTGTCCACTTCGGGCGGCTGGAGTTTCGCCGGTTATCGAGCGTTAACCAGTACCGGTGAGAAAGGTGCGCTGCAGGTGTCCGGCTGGGACGCCGCGCTCAACTCGCTGAAGGTCGCCGTCGACGCGACGCTGCTCGCGATGGTCGTCGGCGTGCTCGCGTCCGTCGTGCTCGTGGCGTTGCGTCGGTCGCCTGCGAAAGCCGCGCGTGGGCTCGGCGAGACCATGGACGCCGTGCTGATGCTGCCGCTCGGGGTGTCCGCAGTGACCGTCGGGTTCGGCTACCTGGTGACGCTCGACGCGCTGCCCGGCGACCTCCGGACGTCGCCCTACCTGGTGCCGCTGGCCCAGGCGCTGGTGATCATCCCGCTGATCGTGCGGATGGTGCTGCCGGTGCTGCGCTCGGTCGACGTCCGGCTGCGGCAAGCCGCGTCGACGCTTGGGGCGAGCCCGCTGCGGGTGTGGCGGGAGATCGACCTGCCGCTGACGCTGCGCCCGCTGGTCGCGGCCGCCGGGTTCGGGTTCGTCGTGGCGCTCGGCGAGTTCGGCGCGACGAGCTTCCTGGCGCGGCCGACGTCGCCGACGCTGCCGGTCGCGATCGCGTCGCTGATGGGACGTCCGGGGGAGCTGAACAACCAGATGGCGTACGCCGCGTGCGCGCTGCTGATGCTCGTGACGGTGCTGGCGGTCGCGCTGATCGACCGGCTCGGGGCCGCGCGCGGCCGGGTGGGAGAGTTCTGATGGCGCTGTCGGTGCGGGACCTGACCGTCCACTACGGATCGTTCGCGGCGGTGCGCGACGCGCGGCTCGACATCGCCGACGGCGAGGTGCTGGCGTTGCTCGGCCCGTCGGGGTCGGGGAAGTCGACGCTGCTGCGCGCGATCACCGGCCTCGAGCCGTCGGCGCGCGGCGCGGTGAGCTGGGACGGCGACGACCTCGGCGCGGTGCCGGTGCACCGGCGCGGCTTCGGGCTGGTGTTCCAGGACGGCCAGCTGTTCGGCCACCGCGACGTCGCCGCGAACATCGCGTTCGGCCTGCGGATGCACGGCGTACCCCGTGAGCAGTGGGCCCCGCGCGTCGCCGAGCTGCTGGAGCTGGTGGGCCTCGCCGGCTTCGAACGACGGCGCGTGACCGAGCTGTCCGGTGGGCAGGCCCAGCGGGTGGCGCTGGCCCGGGCGCTCGCGCCGAAGCCGCGGCTGCTGCTGCTCGACGAGCCACTGTCCGGCCTGGACGCCGGGTTGCGCGAGCAGCTGGCCATCGACCTGGCGGACCTGTTGCGGCGCAGCAAGATCACGGCGTTGCTGGTGACGCACGACCAGGAGGAGGCGTTCACCCTGGCCGACCGGGTCGCGGTGCTCGACGCCGGTGAGGTCCGCCAAGAGGGGGCGGTCCGGCGCGTGTGGCGCAACCCGGCGGACGACGACGTGGCCCGATTCCTCGGCGTGACGACGTTCACGGACGGCGTCGCGGCAGGCGGGGTGGTGCACACGCCGCTGGGTGACGTCGCGCTCCCGGACGTTGGCGACGGCCCGGTGCGGCTGGGGTTGCGGCCGCACGCGTTGCGGGTGGCGGACGAAGGCGCGCCGGGTGAGGTGGTCGCCGCGGTGCACCGACGCGAGCACGTCCGGCTCGTGGTGAAGCTCAAGGAGTCCACTGTGGACGCGGTCGCCCCGGCGGCGTCGGACCTGCGGGCCGGGGACGCGGTGCACCTCACGCTCGACCCTGACGGTATTGCGGTGCTCGGCCGGTCGTGAGTGAGAAACAGGGTTAGAACACTGTTTCTCACTCACGACATCTTTAGCCGTCGCGGGTGGACAGTCGTGCGTAGGCCAGCGAGAGCCCGATCACGATGTAGCAAGCCGCCCGCAAAGCGCCCTCGCCGAGCATCTGCGCGCCCATCGGGTCCTGCAGCACCTCCGCTGGGGCCACCGACCAGTTCTGCGTCAGCAGGAACGGGTGCAGCCAGTCCAGGGACGTCAGGAACCCGAGGATGGTGAACACGATGTCGGCCGCCAGTACCGACGCCACCACCAGCATCGGGTGCTCGGTCCAGCTGGAGATCGCCAGCGCCACCGCGCCGACCGCCCACAGCTGGAGCACCACCCAGCCCGCCATCAGCAGGATCCGGGCCAGCGCGCCGCCCAGGGACAACGTCGTGCCGGACAGCGTGAACAGCGAGTCCGTGCCGTTGATGACCAGCCCGGTCACCACGCCGGTGACGCACATCGCCAGCACCGAGACCACCGACACCGTCGCGACGCCGAACGCCTTCACCGCCAGCAGCCGGCCGCGGCCGACCGGGGCGATCAGCCAGCCGCGCAGCGTGCCGTGGGCCGTCTCGCCGGCGATCGCGTCGGCGCCCGCCATGGCCGAGGCCAGCGGCAGGAGCAGGGCCAGCGACATCACGACCGCCGCGATCGGGAGCACGAACGCGTTGTTGACCGCCGAGGCCAGCAGCGCGCCGCCGCCGTCGTCCGGGCCGCCGCCACCGGACGGGTTGTCGTCGACCAGCGTCAGGCCGATGCCGATGATCACCGGGATCAGCGCCAGGAGCCCGAGCACCGCCAACGTCCGCGGCCGCCGGAAGATCCAGCGCAGCTCCGCGGCCAGCAAGCGGGTCAGCGGCACCGTGTCGTGGCCCGTGCGGGCCGCCGGTGCTTCCAGGACGGCCGTCATCCCGATCCCTCCACAGTGGACTCCGTCAGCCGGGCGAACAGGTCTTCCAGCCCGGTGCGGGCCCGTGTCGCCTCGTGGACCGCGACCCCCGCGCCCACCAGGACCTGCAGCACCCGCGGCGCTTCCGCCGCCGTGAGGTCGGCCCGGACGCCGTCCGGCGTGAGCCGGGCGCCGATCCGGTTCTCCCGCAGCACCTCCAGCGCCTGTTCCGCGTCCGGCGTGCGGACCAGCAGGGCCGCGTTCCCGGACTCGAGCAGCTCGGTCAGCTCGCCTTGCGCGACGACGTTGCCGGCCTGCAGCACGGCGACGTGCGTGCACGTCGCCTCCACCTCGGCCAGCAGGTGCGACGACACGAGCACGGTGACCCCGGCGGCGTGCAGCTCGGCGACGATCCTGCGGATCTCCCTGGTACCCGCAGGATCGAGGCCGTTGGTCGGCTCGTCGAGCACGACCATCTTCCGCGGCACGAGCAACGCCGAAGCGAGCCCGAGCCGCTGCTTCATGCCGAGCGAATAGCCCTTGTACCGCCGGCGCGCGGCGACGGTCAGCCCGACGCGCTCGAGCGCCGAGTCCACCGCCGTCGGAATCCCGGACGACGCCAGCCGCGGTTCGGCGGCGGCGAAGCGCAGCAGGTTGTCGCGCCCGGACAGGAACGGGTGGAAGCCCGGCCCCTCGACCAGCGCGCCGACGTCCGGCAGCGCGTGCGCGGCGGCGTCCGGCATCTTGCGGCCGAGCAGCTCGACCTCGCCCTCGGTCGGCCGGACCAGGCCGAGCAGCATCCGGATGGTGGTCGTCTTGCCCGAGCCGTTCGGCCCGAGCATCCCGACGACCGCGCCCTCCGGGATGTCGAGGTCGACGTGGTCCACGGCGACGGTGCTGCCGTAGACCTTGCGCAGCCCCCGGGTGCGCGCGGCCAGGGGAACCGCCGGGGCGGACGTCTCCGAAGAGACGTCCGCCCCGGACTCCACAGTGGTGCTGGTCACTTCTGGCCCAGCGCCTCGTAGAGGACCTGCTCCGGCACCGCACCGGCGGCGAACCGGCCGTCGTCGGTCAGCACCGCGGTGCCCACCTTCGTGGTGACGAGGTAGCCGCTGCCCCAGGTGCCGTTGACCTTCTTGGCGAACCGCTCGAGCAGCGCCTTCGGGTCGGCGTTGTTGCCCTTGCGCTCACCGGAGGCCTTCGGCGCGGCGTTCAGCGCGTCCGCCGGGACCTTGCCCGTGACGACGGTGTCCCAGCCATCGCCGACGACCTTGACGTCGTCCTTCGCCTGCTCGGCGAGGGCCTTGTCCTTCGGGTCCACGGTCGGCGTCTTCTCCTGCACCTTGGCGCCCTTCGGCGGGGTGAAGGTGAAGAGGTCGGCAGGCTGCTGGGTGAACTGGATCTCGCTGAACGCGACCTCGAGCGCCGGCGTCGACGTGCCGTTGCTGAGCACCGACACCCGCAGCGGCATCCGCGTCTGCGAGTCGACCGCGACGCGGATCTCGCGCAGCAGCGTCCGCTCGCTCGGCTTCGGCGTCAGGACCAGCTCGTAGGCCGGGCGGTCGGCGACGGTCGCGGTGCCGTCGACCGACACCGTGCTGCTCTCGCGGACCTTCGCCAGCAGTTCGGTGGTCGTCGCGACCGGGTCGGGCGTCTTCTCGCTGCCCGCGCCCTTCTGCTTGGCCACGTCCGCCGGGATGGTCACCTTGGTCGCTGTGTTGGTCTTGGAGCTGTAGTCCCAGACGGTCGTGCCGTCGTGGACCACGGTCTCCTGGCTGGCGCCCTGCGTGGCGGCCAGGCGGCTCTTGCCCGCGCCGTCGCTGAAGATGTGCGCCGAGTCGATGTTGAGCGCCGACGCCCCCGGCAGCGCGTTCCCCACCGACGGCAGCCCCAGGTCGTTGCTGACCTTGACCGTGCCGTCGAACGCGCCCGGCTTCGCCTTCACGACCGACTGGACCAGGTCCTCGGCGCTCACCTGCGGCAGCGCCGGCTTGTCGTCGGCGCTGGCCGGCATCGCGATGAACGCGAGCCCGCCCGCACCGAGCGCGGTGCCGACGACCGCGGCGGTGATGCCCTTCGTCTTCGGTTTCATGCGTCTCTCCCTGTGGTGTCCCGGGCTCGAGTGTGCCCGGCTCCCTGGCCACGACGCTTCCCTCTCGAGGCTGAGATACCCCTGAAGGTTCTCCCTCTCCGGCTGAGATCGTGCTGAGAGATCCCACGGGACCTGCGCAAACGCGCCATGATGAACTTCGTGAAACCTCGGGTGCTGGTGGTCGACGACGAACCGGGCGTGCGCAAGGCACTGCAACGCGGGCTGCGTGCGGAGGGGATGGACGTGGTCACCGCCGCGGACGGCCCCACCGGGCTGCAGCTGGCGAGCACCGGCTCGTTCGACGTCGTGCTGCTCGACATCATGCTGCCGGGCCTGTCCGGCTACCGCGTGCTGGAGCGGCTGCGCAAGGACGGCGTCATGACGCCGGTGCTGCTCGTCTCGGCCAAGGACGGCGAGGTCGACCAGGCCGACGGCCTCGACCTCGGCGCCGACGGCTACCTCGTCAAGCCGTTCTCCTTCGTGGTGCTGGTCGCGCAGGTCCGCGCGACCCTGCGCCGCGCCGGGCCGGAGGCCGGCCGGGGGACGCTGCGGCTCGGCGCGCTGGCGGTCGACCGCGGGCTGCGGCAGGTGCACTGGAACGGCGAGGAGGTCGGCCTGAGCCCGCGCGAGTTCGCGCTGCTCGAGGTGCTCGTCGGCCGGGCCGGCACGGTCGTCACGAAGGACGAGCTGCTGCGCGCGGTCTGGGGCGAGGAGCAGGCCGTGACGCGCAACCTCGTCGAGGTGTACGTCGGGTACGTGCGGCGCAAGCTCGACGCCGTCGGCGCCGGCGCGTTGCTGCGAACCGTGCGCGGGCACGGCTACCTGGCCTCCGACGCGCAGCTCGACGAGGTCATCACCCCGTGATCTCGTGGTGGCGGGGCCGGTCCCTGCAGGTCCGGATCACCGTGCTGGCCGCGACGATCACCCTGGGCTGCCTGCTCGGGCTGGCCGCGCTGGCGGCGGCGAAGCTGTCGCCGCTGCTCATCGACTCGGTCGACCGCGAGCTGACGGGCGCGCTCGGCCCGGCCGGCGCCGAGGTGAGCGCCGGGCGGCCGCTGTCGGGTGCGGCGCCGGTGACGCTGCGGGTGCTGGACATCGCGGGTGCGCCTGTGGACGGCGGTACCCCGACCGGCCTTACGTTGTACGACGTCTCGACGCTCAAGGCGGGGCAGCCGGTGCAGCGCGACGGCGCGCGGTACCTCGGGACGGTCGTCAGCGCGCCGGACGGGGCGCAACGGCTGGTCGTGGCCGGCGCCGGCCTGGTCGGGTTCTCCGCCGCGGTGCACTACGGCGGGGTGTGGCTGGTGGTCGTCGCGTCGGTCGGGGCGCTGGTGGCGGGGCTGGCGACGTGGCTGGTGGTGCGGCTGTCGCTGCGGCCGGTGGCGCGCATGCGGGGCTCGGTGCGCGCGCTGCCGCCGGGGGCGCGGCTGGCGCTGCCGGACTCGCACGACGAGCTGCGCGCGCTGGCGGAGGAGTTCAACGCGCTGCTGGAGCGGCAGGAGCAGGCCAGCGACCGGCTCCGGCGCTTCACCGGCGACGCGGCGCACGAGCTGCGGTCGCCGGTCGCGTCGATCCGGGTGCAGGCCGAGGTGGCCGTGACGAACCCGGATCCGGAGCTGTCGCAGGAGACGCTGTCGGACATCTTGACGGAGGCCGAGCGGCTTTCGTCGCTGCTGGACGGCCTGCTGTCGCTGGCCCGCTCGGACGCGGGGGAGGTGCCGCCCGCGTCGCCGGTCGAGCTGGTCAGCGAGGTGCGCGCGGCCGTCGCGCGGCTCCCGGCGGGGTCGCCGGAGACACGGGTGAGCAACGCGGTCGCGCAGGCCTGGGCGTCGTCCGCGCACGCCGAGGTGGAGCTGGTGCTGGACAACCTGCTGCGCAACGCGTGTCGCTACGCGCGCGGCGAGATCGTGGTGTCGGTGCTGGCGTCGCGCTCGTCGGTCCGGGTAGTGGTCGACGACGACGGCCCGGGCATCGCGCCGGAGCACCGCGAGAAGGTGTTCGACCGGTTCTACCGGATCGCGGACGACCGGGCGCGGTCGTCGGGCGGGACGGGCCTGGGGCTCGCGATGGTGGCGGAGACGGTGCGCCGGCGCGGCGGCCGGGTCCAGGTGGGCGAGTCCCCGGACGGCGGCGCGCGGTTCGTGGTCGTCTGGCGCGCGGCCGAGGGCGGCGAGATGTGACCGGAGGGTCGGCTCGCGTGCTTGGAGGGTCGGTTCGCGTGTCTGGAGGGTCGGCTCGCGTGCCTAGACGGTCGGCTCGCGTGCTTGGAGGGTCGGCTCGCGTGCCTGGAGGGTCGGCTCGCGTACTTGGAGGGTCGGTTCGTGTGTCTGGAGGGTCGGCACGCGTGATTGGCGGGTCGACACGGCGGGGCCGCGGGAGGCCCGCGGCTTCCGGGTAGATTCCGGGGCTGTGAACGGTGTGATCGTGGGTGCCGCCCTGGTGCGGGACGGCAAGCTGCTCGCCCAGCAGCGGGCCTGGCCGCCCGGGCACGCGGGGCAGTGGGAGCTGCCCGGCGGCCGGGTCGAGGAAGGCGAGTCCGAAGCCTTCGCCCTGGCGCGCGAGTGCAGCGAGGAGCTCGACGTCGTCATCGAGGTCGGGCGGCGCGTCGGGGAAGACGTCCCGCTGCCCGGCGAGAAGGTCCTTCGCATCTACGCCGCGAAGCTCGTTTCGCCGGGCGAAGAGCCGCGCGCGGTGGAGCACCTGGCCGTCCGGTGGCTCGGGCCCGACGACCTCGGCGACGTCGACTGGCTGCCCGCCGACCGCCTGCTGCTCCCCGCCTTCCGCGCGCTGCTCTCCTAACCCCGGTTCAACAGGCGCCGATCATCCGCAACGCCGCGTCGACCCGGTGCGAGCCGCGCTCCCGGGCGCGTTCCGCACCCGCTTTGCGGACCCGGTCCAGCTCCGCGACGTCCTCGAGCAGCGTTAACGCTCGTTCACGCAGCGGACGCAGCTCCTCGATCACGGCGTCGGCGACGGCGTCCTTCACCGCTCCGTACGACGAGAACTCGTCGGCCAGGTCGGCCGGCGAGCCGCCCCGGCAGGCGGCCAGGATCTCCAGCAGGTTCGCCATCCCCGGGCGGGTGTCCGGGGCGTGCACCGGCACCGTCCCGCCGTCGGTGACCGCGCGGCGGACCTTGCGGCGGATCTGGTCGGGCTCGTCGAGCACGAACACCACGCCCACCGCGTCCCGCGCCGACTTCGACATCTTGCGCGTCGGGTCGGCGAGGTCCTTGACGCGCGCTCCCGCCGGCGGGAGCACCGCCCGGGGGATGGTGAACACCTCGCCGTAGGTGCCGTTGAACCGCTTCGCCAGCGTCCGCGTCAGTTCGACGTGCTGGCGCTGGTCTTCGCCGACCGGCACCTCGTCCGCACCCTGCAGCAGGATGTCCGCGGCCATCAGCGCCGGGTAGGTCAGCAGCGACAGCCGCACCCCGGCCTGGCCCTTGGACTTCTCCTTGAACTGGATCATCCGCGCGGCCTCGCCGTAGTTGCAGGTGCACTCCAGGACCCAGGTCAGCGCGCCCAGCTCGCGGGCCAGGTCGGACTGGACGAACACCCGCTCGGGGTCGATCCCGGCGGCGATCAGCACGGCGAGCTGCTCGCTCGCCAAGGATCGGAGTTTCGCCGGGTTGTGCGGGGTCGTCATGCCGTGCAGGTCGGCGACGAAGTACAGGTCGTCCGCGCCGCCCTCACGAGCCCAGCGGCGCACCGCACCGAGGTAGTTGCCGAGGTGGACGTGCCCGGAGGGCGTGATGCCGGACAGCTTGCTCATGGGTCTTCCTTCCGAGGTGGGACCACCCCGGAGAAGGCACGAAAAAGGCCGCCCGTCCGGGGCGGCCGCTGAGGTTCAGCGCAGGATCAGTGGGCCGCCGAGGGCGGCCACCAGCTGGAGGTCTGCGCGTGCATGGGCCGAGCATAGCCGAGAACCGTCACCACTCGGTATCGCCCGGGCGCGGGAGCGGGCCGGCGGAGTTACGGTCGTAACCATGTATGTCGTCCTGCTGAACTACACGGCCCCCATCGAGGAGATCGACTACGCGCTCCCGGACCACGTCGAATGGCTGAACAAGCAGTACGAACACGGCCACTTCCTGGCGTCCGGGCGGCGGAACCCGCGCATCGGCGGCGTCATCATCACGCGCCCGATGAACCGCGGGAAGCTGGACGCGATCCTGGCGTCCGACCCGTTCTCGGTGAAGCACCTCGCGAAGTACGAGGTCATCGAGTTCTCGCCGACCAAGACCGCCCCGGAGCTGCGGTTGCTCAACGAAGCGGTGCCGCACTGAGAGCTAGGCGGCGAGGTCCTGCTTGGCCTTCTTGAGGGCCAGCACCGGGCACTTCTTGCAGCGCGGCTTCGACCGGCAGCACTTCTTCTTGACCTTGCCGGCCTTCATCAGCTTGCGCACGACCTTTCGCGGATCGGCCGGCTTCTTGCCCACGCGCACGCTCCTCGGATCGGCGACTTCACCGGGTTTCCACGTTAGGTCAGCCTAACCGTCATGGGGGCGTGGGGCCGCTCACAATGGGGTGGCAGGTATCCTGGGTGAGGTCCGCGTGTGACCAAAGCCGGTCACGGGATGCCTGATGGGCTTACGCGGCCATCCAACCCTTGAAGTTCAGGAGTTCTCGCGTGCCCGCAGCCAGCGCTACCGTCGAAACCGGCCGGCCGACCGGTAAGACCCGGCCCGACCTGCGCAACGTCGCGATCGTCGCCCACGTCGACCACGGCAAGACGACCCTCGTCGACGCGATGCTGCGCCAGTCCGGCGCCTTCGCCGAGCGCGCCGAGCTCGTGGACCGGGTGATGGACTCGGGCGAGCTCGAGCGCGAAAAGGGCATCACGATCCTCGCGAAGAACACCTCGATCCACCGCCAGACGCCCGAGGGCTCCGTGACGATCAACGTCATCGACACCCCCGGCCACGCCGACTTCGGCGGCGAGGTCGAGCGCGGCCTGGCCATGGTCGACGGCGTCGTCCTGCTGGTCGACGCCAGTGAGGGCCCGCTCCCGCAGACCCGCTTCGTGCTGCGCAAGACCCTCGAGGCCCGCCTCCCGGTGATCCTGCTGGTCAACAAGACCGACCGGCCGGACGCCCGGATCTCCGAGGTCGTCGAGGAGACCCACGACCTGCTGCTCGAGCTGGCCAGCGACATCGAGGACGCCGACCACGACGCGATCCTCGACCTCCCGGTCGTCTACGCCTCCGCGCGCGCCGGCAAGGCGAGCCTGGAGCAGCCCGCCGACGGCGAGATCCCCGAGAGCGAGAGCCTCGACCCGCTGTTCGACACGCTGCTCCGGCACGTGCCGCCGCCCGCCGCCGACCTCGACGCGCCGCTGCAGGCGCTGGTCACCAACCTCGACGCGTCGAACTTCCTCGGCCGCATCGCGCTGATCCGCATCCACGCCGGCAAGCTCCGCAAGGGCCAGACCGTGGCCTGGATGCGCGAAGACGGCACGGTGCAGAACGTCCGCATCTCCGAGCTGCTGGTCACCGAGGCGCTCACCCGCGTCCCGGCGACCGAGGCCAGCGCGGGCGAGCTCGTCGCCATCGCCGGCATCCCGGAGATCACGATCGGCGACACCCTCGCCGACTCCGAGAACCCGGTGGCGCTGCCCCGGATCACCGTCGACGAGCCCGCGATCTCGATGACCATCGGTGTGAACACCTCGCCGCTGGCCGGGCGCAACGGCGGCGACAAGGTCACCGCGCGGCTGGTCAAGGCCCGCCTCGACCAGGAGCTGATCGGCAACGTCTCGATCCGCGTGCTGCCGACCGAGCGCCCCGACACCTGGGAGGTCCAGGGCCGTGGCGAGCTGGCGCTGGCGATCCTCGTCGAGCAGATGCGCCGCGAGGGCTTCGAGCTGACCGTCGGCAAGCCGCAGGTCGTCACCCGGATCATCGACGGCAAGGTGCACGAGCCGTTCGAGCGCCTGTCGATCGACTCGCCGGAGGAGCACCTCGGCTCGATCACCCAGCTGCTCGCCTCGCGCAAGGGCCGCATGGAGCACATGGGCGGGCACGGCTCCGGCCGGCTCAAGCTCGACTACGTCCTCCCGGCGCGCGGCCTGATCGGCTTCCGCACCGACTTCCTCACCGAGACCCGCGGCACCGGCATCGCGAACCACGTGTTCGAGGGCTACTTCCCGTGGGCGGGCGAGATCCGCACCCGGCACAGCGGCTCCCTGGTCGCCGACCGCACCGGCCCGGTCACCGCGTACGCGATGATCCAGCTGGCCGACCGCGGCACCTTCTTCGTCGAGCCGGGCGCCGACGTGTACGCGGGCATGGTCGTGGGCGAGAACCCGCGCTTCGAGGACCTCGACATCAACATCACCAAGGAGAAGAAGCTGACCAACATGCGTCAGTCCTCCGCCGACGTGATGGAGACGCTGGCCCGCCCGCGCAAGATGGGCCTGGAAGAGGCGCTGGAGTTCTGCTCGGTCGACGAGTGCGTCGAGGTCGCGCCGGAGGTCGTCCGGGTCCGCAAGGTCACCCTGGACGTCAACACCCGCGCGAAGGAGCGTTCGCGCGCGAAGAGCCGCGACAACGGCTGATCCCGAATACCGCGTAAAAGCCTCCCGGCGTATCACGCCGGGAGGTTTTTGCATTGCCTGATCGTCACCCTGGGTGGATAATCGACCGACACGACGTCACGAATTCCGCCGTTCTTCTCCTTATATCTTTATAGGGGCATTCGAGGATTCGAAGCCTGGTGTTCACCACCGGGTGGAACCCGTCCCGTGTCCCGGGCGTGTTCGTTCCGCCGTTCCGGAACGGTCCGGGAACCCGGACGGTGTTCCGCGCGTCCTTTTCCATAGCGCCACCAAGGGGCGCGGGGCTCGGCCGATCCGGGTACGGGAATCCCGGTTCCGGCGGCGGACGCGGTCGTGGGAGCATGGCTGACCCGATCGGGGAGAATCTGGGAGGAACGGGGCGTGCGGGTGAATCGCAAGGCGGTGCCGGTGCTGGCGCTCGCGGCCGTGCTGGTCACCGCCTGCTCGAACACCCCGCCGCCACCGGTGGTGTCGTCGTCGGTCCCGCCCGCGTCGAGCACCGGGAAGACGCCGTCGCAGATCGTCGTCGGGGTCGACGACGTGCTCGGCGGCTACAACCCGCACAACCTGGCCGACTCCTCGCAGGTGACCTCCGCGCTCTCGCAGCTGCTGCTGCCCTCGGTGTTCCGCCAGAAGGACGACGGCAGCACCCAGCTGGACAAGAACCTCATGAAGTCCGCGCAGGTGATCTCGCAGCAGCCGTTCGTCGTCGCCTACGAGATCCGGCCGGACGCGTCCTGGTCCGACGGCGCGCCCATCGCCGCCGAGGACTTCGACTACCTGCGCACCCAGATGCGCGACCAGCCCGGCGTGATCGGCCCGGCCGGCTACCGGCAGATCACCGACCTGCAGTCCCGCGAAGGCGGCAAGCGCGTCGAGGTCACCTTCGCCAAGCCCTATCCCGGCTGGCAGACGCTGTTCTCGGACCTGCTGCCCGCCCACCTGCTCAAGGACGCGCCCGACGGGTGGCGCGGCGCGCTCGCGTCGAACTTCCCGGCCATCGCCGGCCCGTTCTCGATCAAGAGCCTGGACACCGCCCGCGGCGAAGTGATCCTCGAGCGCAACGAGCGCTACTGGGAGAAGCCCGCGGCGATCGACCGGATCGTGCTGCGCCGTTCGGACCAGAACACGCTGCTGGCCGCGTTGCGCAGCGGCAACGACCAGTTCGCCCTCGCCCGGACCACCGGCGACGAGCTCAAGCTGCTCGGCGAGCTCGGCCCGGCCGTGCAGCTGCACACCGTGGCCCGGCCGCTGGTGGCCGACGTGCTGCTGCGGCCGGTCAGCGCCACGCTGCAGGACGCCCAGGTGCGCGCCGGTATCGCCGCGCTGATCGACCGGCCGAAGCTGATCACCGAGGGCGTCAACGGCGGCCCGTCGGCGCAGCTGCACGCCGACGCGCAGGTGAAGGCGCCGTCGGTGGCGGGGTACGCGGCGACCATCCCGCCCGGCCCGCCCACCGCGCCCGACGTCGCCAAGGCCGAGCAGTCGCTGAAGGCGGCCGGCTACACCAAGACCGCGGGCACCTGGCGCAAGAACGGCAAGGCGCTCTCGCTGGTGATCGCCTCGCCCGGCACCCAGGAGCCGTACGCGACGATCGCCAAGGAGCTCGCCAGCCAGCTCACCGCCCAGGGCATCGAGGTCAACGCGATCACGCCGCAGCCGCGCGACCTGTTCAGCGGCCTGCTCGCGATGCCGGTCTCCGGCGGGGTCCAGCAGCCGACCGGCGACTCGGCGGGCAGCGTCGGGGTCGACATCGCGGTCGTCCCGCAGGCGGCCGGCGGCGACACGGCGTCGGTGCTCGCGTCGACCTTCGGCTGCCGCCCCGAGCAGACCGCCACCGGGGCGGACCCGGCGAAACCCGTCGTTCCGGGCAATTCGGCGGGGTTCTGCGACCCGGCGCTGCAGCCCTCGATCGACGCCGCGCTGTCCGGGGCGACACCGATCGCCGAGGCCCTGACCACCCTGGAGCCTGAACTTTGGCGCCAGAACGTGGTGCTTCCGCTGTTCCAATCGGCTGACACCCTGGCGATCGGTTCGGGCATCTCGGGCGTCACGCCTGGTCCACCGATGGTGGGTCCTTTCGGGTCCGCCGTGAACTGGACTCGCGGCCCGAAGTAATCGCTCGGCTACGCATTCAGTACTACCGGGTGATCTTCGCGCACGCCTTCGAGTGGGACTACTTGAATCCGTGAGGTAACCGTCGTATTTCCAGATGTCGGCTGGAAGTCACCCTTTGGTCACGATCGACCCTGAACTGGTGACTGTCGGTGCTTTTCCTTTCTAGCGTGCACCCGCAGTGCGCCAGTTGAGTGTCGCTTGGCGTGTCGTAGGCTCCGGCACCAAACCGGAGCGGTGTGGGTCCTTGTCACAATTCAAGGACTCAGTGCTAGGAGGGCACACTTCATGAGGAGAACCAAAGCAGTCTCCGCCTTGTCGCTCGTCGCAGGCGCCTCGCTGCTGCTGAGCGCCTGCAGCGGTGGCGACGCGGGCTCGGGCAGCACCGACCAGAACGGATCGTCGTCCGACGTCAAGTCGATGGCGGTCGGCAAGGCCGAGCAGGGTGACTCGTTCAAGCTCGCGGACGTCAAGGGCTGGGACGGCACGGTCACGGTCGGGATCGACGACGGGTACTCGGGGTACAACAACAACACTCCGGACACCAACAGCTCGTACAACACCTACATCTTGACCACGGTCCTCGAAGACTCGTTCGTCCTCGACGGCAACAACAAGGTGCTGCTCAACAAGGACATGTTCGACTCGGTCGACGTGACCTCCAAGGACCCGCAGGTCGTCACCTACAAGATCCGGCCCAACCTGAAGTGGTCGGACAACGAGGCCTTCGACTGCAAGGACCTGTACCTGAACTGGCTGGCCCAGAGCGGCCAGGCGAAGGGCTCGGACGGCAAGAACCCGTTCAACGCCGCTTCGACCACCGGCTACGACAAGATCAAGACGGCCACCTGCAAGGACAACCTGACCTTCGAGACGGACTACAGCGAGCCGTACCTCGACTACAAGGGCCTGTTCAGCGGCGTCTCGATCCTGCCCGCGCACATCCTCGAGAAGCAGACCGGCATTCCGGACATCACGAAGCTGGCGCCGACCGGTGACCCGGCCCTGATCTCCAAGGCCGGCGACTTCTGGACGAACAAGTGGAAGGGCTTCGACAAGGCGCTCATGCCGGCCTCCGGCCCGTACATGATCGACGCGTTCGACGCCAACCAGAAGTCCGTCACGCTCGTGAAGAACCCGAACTGGGCGGGCGGCAAGGGCGGCCCGGCCAAGATCGTGGTCCGCGCCATGGAAGACACCAAGGCCATGGCGACGGCGCTGCAGAACGGTGAGATCGACGTCGCGGCGTCGACCCAGCCGGACGCCACGGCGGCGGCCACGATGAAGGGCCTCGCGCCGCAGGGCGTGACCTACGGTTCGGCCGCACAGCTGACCTACGAGCACCTTGACCTGCAGTTCAACCGCATGTTCAAGGACGACGCGCTCCGCAAGGCGTTCTTCGAGTCGGTCGACCGCAAGGCGATCACCGACAAGCTGCTCAAGGAAGTCCAGGCCGACGCGGCTCCGCTGAACTCGGTCGTGTTCTTCCAGGGTGAAGAGGGCTACACCGACCTCTACGGCAGCAAGGCCGGCCTGGGCGCCGACGCCGCGGCCAAGACCCTGACCGACGCCGGTTGGGTCAAGGGTGGCGACGGCATCTTCGCCAAGGGTGGCCAGCGGGCTTCGTTCAAGATCACGCACAACCAGAACGCCCGCCGCAGCCAGACCGTCGAGATCATCATCTCGCAGGCCAAGGCGGCCGGTATCGAGGTCAAGGACGAGACCGACGCCAACTTCCTCAAGGGTGGCCGCGTCTCGACCGGTGACTACGACATCGCGCTGTTCGGCTGGTCCGCGGCGCCGTTCAAGTCGCAGTCGCGCTCGATCTACGTCTGCCCGAACGACGGCGGTGACCAGAACTACCAGAACCTCTGCGACCCGAAGATCGACGAGCCGTTCACCGCTGCGGTGAAGGCGACCGACGAGACCGTCAAGACGCAGAGCTACCAGGCCGCCGACAAGGCGATCGCGGACAAGTACGCGACCCTGCCGCTGTTCCAGACGCCGAGCATGTGGGCGTTCAAGGGCATCGACCGCGTGTACATGCAGTCCTACAACGGTGTCCTGTGGAACGCCGGCGAGTGGGAGAAGAAGTAGCAGGGTTGATCCTGCCTCTTCTTTCCCCTCGTTCCAGATGACCTGGGAGGTACCGGGGCCCGGCCACGAGCCGGGCCCCGGTACCCACCGGAAGTAGCTGTTGACCGTAGGGTTACCCCCACTACGGTAGACAACCGGGTAGCGGTCCAGCGCACTTCTGACGACCAGGCCCGGATGAGGAGCAGTTCGTTGAACCTGGTGATCTACATCCTTCGCCGTCTGGCGATATCGATTCCCGTCCTCCTGGTCGGGACCTTTTTGTCGTTCGTGATGGTCGCCGCCACCGGAGACCCGCTCGGCGAAATCCGGAACAACCCGCAGATGAGCAAGGAAGCCATCGACGCGCTGTCCCACAAGCTGGGGCTGGACCAGGGTGTCGTGCCGCGCTACTTCAGCTGGCTCGGGGACTTCCTGTCGGGTGACTGGGGCACGTCCATCGCGCAGGGCAACGCGCTCCAGCCGGTCGCGCCCAAGGTGATAGCGGCCTTCGGCGTCACGTTCAAGCTGGTCGTCGGGGCCGAGATCCTCGCGCTGATCATCGGCATCATCGTCGGCGTGCTCGCCGCGGTGAAGCAGTACTCGATCGTCGACTACCTCGCCACGACGCTGGCCTTCCTGCTCTTCTCGATGCCGATCTTCTGCATCGCGATCGTGCTGAAGAACTACGCGATCGAGATCAACGGCTGGGTGCGGGACCTCGGGCTGCAGGACGTGCTCGGCAATCCATGGCTACGCACCACCAGCCCGGAACAGCTGAAAACGGACGGCGTCGGGGACTTCATAACGAGCACGATCGGTGCCTACCTGCTGCCGACGCTGTCGATCATGGCGATCAGCTTCGCCGCGTACAGCCGGTTCCAGCGGGCCTCGATGCTCGAGGTGATGAACTCCGACTACGTGCGCACCGCGCGAGCCAAGGGCCTCGCGAACGGCCGGGTCATCTTCCGGCACGCGTTCCGCAACGCCCTGATCCCCGTGACCACGCTGTTCTCGGTGAACTTCGGGTCGGTCCTCGCCGGCGCGATCATCACCGAAACGGTGTTCAACTGGCACGGTATGGGCACATTGCTGGTGGAAGCCGTCAACAAGAACGACACTCAGGTGATGATGGGCTGGCTCGTGGTCATCGCCACCAGCGTGATCGTCGCCAACCTGATCGCCGACCTGGTGTACGGCATCCTGGACCCGAGGATTCGCGTTGGCTGACTTGAACTCCCTTCTCGCGAGCGAGACCGCGACCAAGGACGGCACCCTCCCGCCGGAAGCCCTGCCCGAGCCCCGGAGCCAGGGCAAGCTGGTGCTCCGGAAGTTCCTGCACCACAAGCTGGCCATGGCGTCGACCGCGGTGCTGGTGCTGATCATCCTGCTCAGCATCCTGCTGCCGCTCTTCTGGAAGCACAGCTACGAGGACAGCTCGTTCGCCTCGTTCGCCAAGCCGAGCGGCGAATTCCCGCTGGGCACGACGCAGGTCGGCAAGGACATGGTGTCGCAGATCCTGCGCGGCACCCAGTTCTCGCTGCTGATCGCGCTCACGGTGTCGATCCTGTCGACCGTGGTCGGCGTCGTCCTCGGCGCGCTGGCGGGCTACCTGCGCCGGTTCACCGACTCGGCGGTCTCGCGGGTGACGGACCTGTTCCTGATCATCCCGCAGATCGCCGCGGCGGCGATCCTGGCCAAGGTGTTCGGCAGCGGCTCGTGGTACATCGTCGCGCTGGTGCTGGCGTCGTTCGGCTGGATGCAGATCGCCCGGATCACCCGCGCCGAAGCGATGTCGCTGTCCCAGCGCGAGTTCGTCGACGCGGCTCGCGCTTCGGGTGCCGGCACGTTCCGGATCATCTTCAAGCACCTGGTGCCGAACATGGTCGGCAGCATCACGGTCAACGCGACCCTCGCGGTCGCGCAGGCCGTGCTGGCGGAAGCCGCGCTGTCGTTCATCGGCCTCGGTGTCCAGCTGCCGGACACCTCGCTCGGCCGCGTCATCCTGGAGAACTACGCCCAGCTGCAGACGCGGCCGGCGCTGTTCTTCGGGCCGTTCATCGTGCTCGTGCTGATTTCACTGACGATCAACTTCATCGGTGACGGTCTTCGCGACGCCTTCGACCCGCGACAGCGGAGAATGAAGGCCTGAACGCGCGACGCGGGGGTGACCGGTTCCGGTCGCCCCCGCGTCCGTTTTCGCGCGGAGATCGCCGGACCTGGGGGTTTCGGATGAATCTCGTGCTCTACGTGCTCCGCCGGCTGGCCATCTCGGTGCCGGTCCTGCTGATCGGCACGTTCCTCTGCTTCGTCATGGTGGCCAACACCGGCGACCCGCTCGGTGAGATCCGGAGCAAACCCGGGACCAACCTCCAGGCCATCGCCGACCTCGAGCACAAGCTGGGCCTGGACCAGAGCGTCTTCGCGCGGTACTTCACCTGGCTCGGCCACTTCCTCAGCGGCGACTGGGGCATCTCCATCGCGCAGGGCAACGCGCTCCAGCCGGTGGCGCCGAAGGTGATGGCGGCCTTCAAGGTGACGCTCGAGCTGGTGCTGGCGGCGTCGGTGCTGGCCCTGTTCTTCGGCGTGCTGGTCGGGGTCCTCGCGGCGGTCAAGCAGTACTCGCTCTGGGACTACCTCGCGACGACGCTGGCGTTCCTGATGTTCTCGATGCCGATTTTCTGCATCGCCATCGTCCTCAAGGGCTACGCGATCCGCCTCAACGGCTGGGTTCGGCAGCTGGGCCTGGCCGACGTCCTCGGCGACCCGTGGCTGCGCACGACGAGCCCGGAGAGCCTCTCGGCGACCGGCGTCGGCGACGCGCTCGCGAAGTACGTCGGCGCGTTCCTGCTGCCGACGCTGTCCATCATGGCCATCACGTTCGCCGCGTACAGCCGTTTCCAGCGGGCGTCGATGCTGGAGGTCCTGAGCGCCGACTACGTCCGCACGGCGCGCGCCAAGGGCGTCTCGAACAGCCGCGTGATCTGGCGGCACGCGTTCCGGAACGCGCTGATCCCGGTGATGACGCTGTTCTCGGTCAACTTCGGCGCCACGGTGACCGGCGCGATCATCACGGAGACGGTCTTCAACTGGCACGGCATGGGCACGCTGCTGGTGGAGGCGGTCAACAAGAACGACCCCCAGGTGCTGATGGGCTGGCTGGTGCTGATCGCGGTGAGCGTCGTGGTGGCGAACCTGGTGGCCGACCTGCTGTACGGGATCCTCGACCCCCGCATCCGGGTGGGCTGAAAGCGCCACATTGGGGCGCATGGGCCCCGGGAACGACGAAGGCCCCACCCGGCAGTCCGGGTGGGGCCTTTCGTCCGAAGAGAACTCAGTCGGCCACGGGGGCCAGCTTGCCGGCCTCCCAGGCCGCGCGGCGCTCGGCCTGCAGCACCGGGTCCGCGACCGGCGCCGCCGACAGCAGCCGCCGCGTGTAGTCCTGCTGCGGCGAGTGCAGCACCTGGTCGCGCGTGCCGATCTCGACCAGCTTGCCGTGCTGCATCACCGCGACGCGGTCGGCGAGCAGGTCGACCACCGCGAGGTCGTGGCTGATGAACAGGCAGGCGAACTGCAGCGACTGCTGCAGGTCGAGGAACAGGTCCAGCACGCGGGCCTGCACCGACACGTCCAGCGCCGACGTCGGCTCGTCCGCGATGAGCAGCGCCGGGTCGAGCGACAGCGCCCGGGCGATCGCCACGCGCTGGCGCTGGCCGCCCGAGAGCTCGTGCGGGTAGCGGTTCATGTAGTGCCCGCCCAGCTCGACCTTGTCGAGCAGCGAACGCACGCGGGCCGACAGCTCCTTGCCGGCCAGCACCTTGTGCAGCACCATCGGCTCGGCGATCGACTCGCCGATCGACATCTTCGGGTCCAGAGTGGACGCCGGGTCCTGGAACACGATCGAGAAGTACCGGCGAAGCGGGCGAAGCTCCTTCGCCGACATCTTCGTGATGTCCTTGCCCGCGATCGCGATGGTGCCCTGGGTGGCCTGGAGCAGGCCGACGGCGCAGCGGCCGACGGTCGTCTTGCCGGAGCCGGACTCGCCCACCAGGCCGACGATCTCGCCCTTGGCGATGGTTATCGAGACGTCGTCGACCGCGCGGTTCTTGTTCTGACCGCGGCGGCCCGGGTACTCGAGCACCAGGTTCTTGATCTCGAGGGCCGGCGCGGCCTCCTCGATCACGGCCTCCAGCTCGGCGTCGGCCAGCCGGATCTCCTCGGCGATCTTGGCCGCCTCGGTGCTGTCGGAGGCGATCCCGGCGTCGTCGAGCAGGCGGCGCCCCTCCGGGCGCTGGCCGAGCACCGGCACCGCGGCCAGCAGCCGCCGGGTGTAGTCCTCCTTCGGCGACGCGAACAGCTCGCGCGACGGGGCCTCTTCGACGATCTCGCCCTGGTACATCACGATGACGCGGTCAGCCATGTCGGCGACGACGCCCATGTCGTGGGTGATCAGCACGATCGCCGTGTCGAGGGTGTCGCGCAGCTTGCGCAGCAGGCCGAGGATCTCCGCCTGCACGGTGACGTCGAGCGCGGTGGTCGGCTCGTCGGCGATGATGACCTTCGGGTCGCACGAGATCGCCATGGCGATGACGACGCGCTGGCGCAGCCCGCCCGAGAGCTGGTGCGGGTACTGCTTGAACCGCAGCTCCGGGTTCGGGATGCCGACCATGTCGAGCAGCTCGATCGCGCGCTTGTCCGCGGCGGCCTTGGAGATGTCCAGGTGCGAGCGCAGGGCCTCGCGCAGCTGCCAGCCGACCGTGTAGACCGGGTTCAGCGCCGTCATCGGCTCCTGGAAGATCATCGCGACCTGGTTGCCGCGGATCTTCTGCATGTCCTTTTCTTTGAGATCCGCCAGGTTGCGCTCGCCGAGGCGCAGCTCGCCGGCGATCCGGCTGGTCTTGGGCAGCAGGCCCAGCACCGACATCGACGTGACGGACTTGCCGGACCCGGACTCCCCGACCACGGCGACGATCTCGCCGGGCTGCACGTCGAAACCGATGCCCTTGACGGCGTCGACGACGCCGTCCTCGGTCTGGAACGACACGCTGAGGTCCGAGATCGACAGGACGGATCCGGACACGCCGGCGACGTCCGCCGAAGTTGCTTCAGTGCTCACCAAGATGCCCTTCGTGGGGGTACAGACGATCGCGACGCGGCGGTCGCGACTCGCGCGAGGATAACCGAGGGTGTCCCCGACGAAGGTCGGAGCACGGGAATTACGCTCAACCCGTGATCTCCCCGGTACCGCGCAGGCTGCTGCTCGTCCACGCTCATCCCGACGACGAGAGCATCACCACCGGCGCCACGATCGCACGATACGCCGCCGAAGGCGCCGAAGTGACCGTCGTGACCTGCACGCTCGGCGAGGAGGGCGAGATCATGGCCGGCCTGCCCGAGCTGGCGGGGCTGGGCGCCTGGGCAGCCGACCAGCTGGGTGGCTACCGCGCCGCGGAGCTGAAGGCCGCGTGCGCCGCGCTGGGGGTGTCACGACATCGTTATCTGGGCGGGATCGGCCGGTGGCGCGATTCGGGCATGGCGGGCACGCCGTCGGCGTCGCACCCCCGGGCGTTCACCGCGGGGAGCGCCGGCGAGCAGGCCGCGCAGCTGGCGGAGATCCTCGACGAGGTGCGGCCCCAGGTCGTCGTCACCTACGACGCCTTCGGCGGCTACGGCCACCCCGACCACATCCGCGCCCACGAGATCACGATGGCGGCGGCCCCGCGGGCGGAGTCGGTGGTGCGGGTGTTCCACACGGTCACGTCGAGTGACGCGGTGCGCACCGGGCTGGCCGCGCTCCGGGCCGCCGAACCCGAGTACCGCGTCCCGCCCGACGACGAGCTGCCGGTGACGCCGGACGAGGAGATCACGACGACGCTCGACGTCGCCGCGTACGTCCCGGCGAAGCTGGCCGCCCTGCGCGCGCACGCGACGCAGCTGGCCGTGGGCGGCGGCGACGTCCCGTACTTCGCGCTGACGAACGAGGTCGCCCAGCCGATTCCGGCGCACGACTCCTTCGTCCTGGCCCACGGCCCGGCCGAGGGTGCCGCGGACGACCTGTTCGGCGGGCTGTGACGGTGCCGGAGCCCCTGACCTGGGAGCAGCGGCTGTTCCTGCTGCTGCTCGCCGTGGACACAGTGCTGCTGGCCGTGGTGGAGCTGTTCTTCCTGCCGCTGCGGATCGGGGTCGTGCCGCTGCCGCTGACGGTCCTCGTCGGCGCCGTCACCACGCCGTGGCTGGTGTCGACGACGGCGAAGCTGGTGCGGCCCGCTCTTTCGTGGGTACCCCTCGCGGTATGGGTGCTCGTCGTCTTCGGGGTGGGCATGCTGGGCCCGGGCGGTGACCTCGTGCTGATCCAGGACTGGCGGGCGCTGCTCCTGCTCGGCGCCAGCGCGCTGCCCGGCGCGATGGTGCTCGGCGGTGGGCTGGGCCGTGCGGCGGGAAGGAAACCGGGACGTGGCTGAGGCGATTTCCGACCGGCAGGTCGTGGCGGTGCTGCGGCCGTTCGTGCGGGCGTGCGGGCCGATGCTCGACGCGCTGCGCGAGTCCGACCCGTTCGGCCTGCAGGCGCGGGCCGAGCGGGCCGACGCCGACGACCTCGCCGAGGTCGAGTCCGGGCTCAAGGCGAAGCTGGTCCACGGGCTGACGTCGGTGAAGGTACCCGGCACGGCCGCGTGGGCGCGGATGACGGGCTACGACCGGTCGAGCTGGTGGATGAACCGCGTCGGCCGGTTCACGGCGCTGCTGACGTCGATCCCGGGCCTGGGCGGCGCGCTGGCCGACCGGCTGCCGGTGCAGGACACGCTGGGGGCGGCGTCGCAGGGGCTGCTGCTGTGCGCGATCGCGGGCGAGTACGGCGTGACGGACGTCGGCACGCGGGTCCAGCTGATCGCGTGGGTGCTGTTCGAGCGCGAGATCGACGCCGACCTCGCGGCGGGCAAGCACCCGGAGCACGACGAAGCCGCGGAGGCGGACGAAGCGGCGAGGCTGACCGAAGAGCTGACGGCGTCGGAGAAGAAGCACGGCAAGGCGACGGTGAAGGCGGCGGCCGGCACGCTGTGGCGACTCGGGCGCGGGCTCCTCGGGATCACGGAAGAGCTGGAAAAGCGGCCGCGCGGGAACCTCCTGCACCGGGCGATCGGCATGCTGCCGATCGTGGGCGCGGCGGGAGACTACTTCGGCGAGCGGTCGGGGTTGCGCGAGGTCTGGAAGCGGGCGCACGTCTGGCTGACCGAGCGCCGTACGTGAGCTTCCCGCGACGCGAGCCGTAACAACGCCCCGCCCGGCGCACCGGCGCCGAGGTGAGTCGCTCGGCCGGTGCGCTCGGCCGGAGTTCGGTGTCGCGAATGAGTCATTCGGGACCTCTGGCGCCCCGAATGAGTCATTCGCGGCGTACGGATCGCGGGCAAGCGGGTGGTGCCGGATCGACCGCGTGGCGATCTCCGCGAGTGGCGCGCCTCAAGCTCGGCCGAGTGCCGTTGCCCGGTCACCCATCGGCGGGTGGCCGGACGGGCAGGCTCAGTTCCAGAACTGGAAGACGCTGAACCCGATCTGGGCGCCGTCCACATAGCCGCCGAGGGCACCGAAGATCGCGTACGAGCCTTCCCGCAGGGCCGTGTTCGCCGGGCGGAAGAACCACAGGACCGCGAACAGGATGATCGGCGCCCACGGGCGGACCTTCGCGCCGAGTTCGCGGGCTCGCGGCGGGAGGTACGGCTCGATCGCGCCCCAGCCGTCGAGGCCCGGGATCGGGAGGATGTTCAAGATGAACGTCACGATCTGCAGCAGCGCCAGGTAGGACATCGCGATCACCAGGCCGCCCGCCATCGGGACGAGCGCGACCACCAGGGCCAGTGCCGCGCCGACCGCGAGGTTGCTCAGCGGCCCGGCCAGCGACACCCACGACGACGTCCCGCGGCTGCGCAGGGCGCCGCGGTTGATCCAGACCGCGCCGCCCGGAAGCGGGATGCCGCCGATGATCAGGAAGATCAGCGGCAGGATGATCGAGAGGACCGGATCGGTGTACTTCCGCACGTCGAGGGTGAGGTAACCCTTGTGGGCGACGCTGTAGTCACCGCCGCGGTAGGCGACCATCGCGTGGCCGAACTCGTGCAGCGACAGCGACGCCACCCAACCGGCGGCGACGAAGATCACGACGCCGGCGATGAGCAGGGGGTCGCGGTCGCGGACGAAAACGGTGTTGATGTCACCGAACGCGGCCATCGCGCCGCCGGCGACGGTGAGCGCGAGGATGCCGAGGAAGACCGGGCTGGGGCGCACTGCTGACTTCTGCACGCTTCCAGTCTTCCGTATGCCCGGTGTGAAGTTACCGGCGTGTCCCCTTGCGCGATCGGGCCCGAACGTCCCCCGAACTCGCTACTCCGCTTGACCTGACCGCACTACACGGGTGTAATCACAGTGATGTCATTCGTTGTCGAGGGGACAGCGAGTGTCGTTTCACCACCGCCAGCCTGGGGAGTGCTAGGGAGCGAGGAGGCGGACGTGCGGTTGGAAGCCGATGGTAAGGAATGGGGGCACGTCATGGGTTGGGGCGAGATCCCGGAGCAGGCTCTGGGAGATCTCACCGAGCTCATCGATGCCACCGAGGAAGAGCAGGATTGGCAAGAACGCGCTCTGTGCGCGCAGACGGACCCGGAGGCGTTCTTCCCCGAGAAGGGCGGTTCCACCCGTGAAGCCAAGCGGATCTGCCTGGGCTGCGAGGTCAAGGACGAGTGCCTTGAGTACGCGCTGGCCAAGGACGAACGCTTCGGCATCTGGGGCGGTCTGTCCGAGCGGGAGCGCCGGAAGCTGAAGAAACGCGCTGTTTGAGGGGGAACCACCGGTGATGCCACGCATCACCGGTGATTCCACGTGGTGAACACTCGGCGTGGGTTCACCACCGGGTGACGGACCGGGGTCGTAGGGTGGCCGCACCGATCCGCCGCCTGATCTGGAGCAGTCGTTGCCCCGCACCGCCGCGCCGCCCGTCCTGCGCACCGCGCCCGTTCTGGCCATTGTGGTCTGTCACAACGGCGAGAACTGGCTGCCGCTGGCGCTTTCTTCGTTGCGCCGCAGCACTCTCCGGCCCCGGCACGTGCTGGCCGTGGACACCGGTTCCACCGACGCGACCGCCCGGCTGCTCGCCGAGGCGGCCGCCGATCCCGGCCCGGACTCCGCGCCCGTGCTCTCCGGCGTCATCACACTGTCGAGTGAAACCGGCTTCGCTGCCGCCGTCGCCGAAGCCGTCGAGCACGCCACCGAACGCTGGGGCGACCCCGGTTCGTGGCTGTGGCTGCTGCACGACGACTGCGCGCCCGAGCCCGACTGCCTCGACGAACTGCTGCGCGTCGCCACCAAAACCCCGTCGGCGACCGTGCTCGGCTCGCTGGGGCTCGACTGGACCGACCCGCGGCTGATCGTCGAAGCGGGCCTGTCCACCGACGCGTCCGGGCACCGCCAGCAGATCGCCGCGCTCGGCGAAGAGCCGGCCGAGGTGCTCGCCGTGCCCAGCGCGGGCTCGCTCGTGCGCCGCGACGCCTGGGACGAGCTCGGCGGCTTCGACCCCGCTTTCCCGTTGCTGCGCGAGGATCTCGACTTCGGCTGGCGCGCGAACGCCGCCGGCGGACTCGTCCTCTCCGTGCCGACCGCGCGGGTGCGGCACGCCCGCGCCGTCACCACCGGGCAGCGCCCGGCGGACGCGGTCGCCGCCCCGCTCGCGGCCGCGAACCGCGCTCACGGGCTGCGGGTGTTCCTCGTGAACTGCTCGCCGTTTTCCTTCTGGCTGGGGATGATCCGGCTCCCGCTGCTCTCCGTCCTGCGCGCGCTGGCGTTCGTCCTGCTGCGCCGCACCGGGGAAGCGCGGGCCGAGTTCGCCGCCGCGACGTACCTCCTGAGTGGACGCGGCGGATTGCGCGCCGCACGGGCCCGCCGACGGCGGAATCCGCGGCCTGGCACGGTTCGCGGGCTCTTCACCGGACGCGTGACGCGCTTGCGCAACGCCGTCCGCGCCGGCGTCGTGGGGCTGGTCCGCCGCGGCGTCGAGGAAGACTTCGCGCTCGGCCGCGTGCCCGAAACCGTCGAAACCGAGTCGGCGTGGGTGACGCCCGAAGCGCTCGACGCGCGCGAGACGCGTCCGGTCGGGCCGGACGCGCTGCCCGCGGGCGCTCTGCGCGGGCTCAGCTCGCGCGGGTCCGGGCTGCGCCGGCCGGGCACGCTCGTCGCCGTCGCGCTGCCGGAAACCGCGGCGCCCGAACCGGTGTCCGCGGCCGAAGACACCGTCGTGGCGGAGCCCGAGCCGGAGCTCGTCTTCGTCGAGGTGAACCGCCGTCGCGTGCTCGCGGCGACGATCTTCGCGCCGCCGGTGGTGCTGCTCGTCGTGATGACCGCGCTGGGGCTGGTCGTCAACCGCGCCCGGCTCGGCCTCGACCTCTTCGGCGGCAAGCTGCTGCCGGTCGGCGGGCTGGGGGAGATCTGGTCGTCGTACCTGACGCCGTGGCACGCGGTCGCCGGCGGCACCGGCGCTCCCGCGTCGGCGACGCTGCCGGTGCTCGGCACGCTCGGCGCGGTGTTCGCCCCGATCGGCGGCCCGGCCGCGCTGGTGGCGATCCTGCTCCTCGGCGACATCCCGCTGGCCGCGCTGAGCGCGTACGCGGCGACGCGACGGCTTCGCGTGCGCCGGTGGGTCCGCGCGGTCATCGCCGCGACCTACGCGCTGCTGCCCGCCGCGACCGCCGGGGTGGCGCAGGGCCGGCTCGACGTCGTCGTGGTGCACCTCGTGCTGCCGCTCGTGGCCGCGGGCATCGCCGGGCTGCTGGTCCGGGCGGACACGCGCTGGCTGCACGTGTCGGCGCTGTCGGCGTTCGGGGTGGCGCTGCTCGGCGCGTTCTCCCCGCTCGCGCACGGGCTCGCGCTGGCCGGGCTGCTGATCGGGTTCGTCGTGCTGCCCGCGCCGACCGGGCTGGCGCGGCGGATCGCGTCGGTCGGGATCGTGGTGCTGCTGCCGCTGGCGTTGCTGCTGCCGTGGCCGACGGTGCTGCTGCGGCACCCGGAACTGCTGGTGCAGGGGCTCGGCGGCGCGGCTTCGGTGGTGTCCGGCACCGATCTGGCCGGCCTCGACCCGGGCGGGCCGGGCGCGTGGCCGATCGGCGTCGCGGTGATCGCGGCGGCCCTGATCGCGATCGTCGTCCGCCCGACGAAGCTCGCGGCGGGCGGGCTCGCGCTGGCCGCACTGGGCGCGGGCGGGCTGGTCCTGGTGCGGCTGGTGACGGCGACGCCGATTCAGGGTGGATCACCCGCGCACGGTTACGCGGGCGTGCCGCTGCTGGTCGTCGGCGCCGGGCTGCTGTGGGTCGTGCTCGGCTCGTGGCAGCGCGGCGGCTCGGCCGGGGTGCCGTCGCCGTGGCTGCCGAAGGTGTTCGCGGTCGCCGGGGTCGTGGTGTTCCTCGCGCTGGCGGCCGGTGCGGTGGTCGTCGGCGGTCAGGGTCCGCTTCGCGCCGGCGAGCGGCCCTCCCTCGCACCCGAGGTTTCGGCGGAGGTGTCCGCGTCCGGCCGGTCGGTGCTGGACCTCGCCCCGGACGCGACCCGCCAGCTCGACGGCCGGCTGCCCCACTACGGCGACGACGAACTCGCCCCGACGCCCGGCACCCCGGCCCGGCTGGCGGCGTGGCGCCGCGACCTCGGCCAGGGCGACGCGGCGGCGGTCCAGCGCACGTTCGCCGCCGCGGCCGCCGCCGGGGTGCAGGTCGTGGTGCTGCCGGCGGGGGTCGACCCGCGGGCGTACGTGCCGCTGGCGAAGGACCTGGTCTCGGTGGCCGCGCCGACGTCCGACGGGCGCGGCACGCTGCGCCTGCTGCCGCCGGCCGGCCAGGTGATCTTGATCTCGCCGGAGCAGGCGAAGGCGGCGGTGACGGGCGGCGGCGCGCCCGGGAACGCGCCGGGCGTGGCCCCGGTCCAGGCGGGCCTGCCGGACGTGCGCGTCCGGGTTTCGGACGGCCCGACCGGGCGGCTGCTGGTGCTTGCGGCCGAACAGGAAGCGGGCTGGAAGGCGACGGTGGGCGGCAAGAGCGTGCCGATCGTGCCGGCCTGGGGGCACCAGGTGGCGGTGTCGGTGCCGCCGACGTCGTCCGAAGTGACGGTGGAGTTCCCGGGGACCGAACGGAACCTGCTGCTGCTGGCCCAGCTGGCGGCGGTGCTGTTCACACTGCTGACGGCGGTCCCGGCCCGGCGCCGCCGCTAGTTCCCCAGCGCCCCAATGTGGCCTTCGGTGCGTTCAACGCACCCAAGGCGGCCTTCGGTGCGTTGGACGCAACCAAGGCCACATTGGGGCGCTCGGGTCACTCGCCTTCGATGACGTCCGGTTCCACGCCCAGGTAGCCGGCCACCTGCTCCACCAGCACGTCGTGCACCAGGTCGGCCAGCTCGGACGGATCCTTCGCCCGCGCCTCCAGCGGCCGCCGGTACAGCACGATCCGCGCCCGCGTCGGCAGCCCGGTGCGGTCCACGCCCGCCGGTACCAGCCGCGACAGCGGCACCGCGCCGTCGTGCAGCACGCCGTCGGACGGGGCCTTGCCGTTCTCGCGGACCTCGGGCACGTCGTCCACCGCCACGTCGAGCTTCGTCAGCTCGTGGCGCCACCGGGCCTCGATCGGTTCGAGCGCGTCGAGCACCAGCGCGTCGAACCGCTCCGCGCGGCTCGCGGCGGCGGGCAGGGTCGCCGGGTACAGCGTCCCGCGCAGGCCCCGGCCGTGCCGGTCCCGTCGCGAGCGCCGCCGCTGTCGGTAATCACGAGCCGTCGCCACCCCGGAAGTCTATGCGGTCGGCACGTCCCAGCGCGTGTCGCTCCTCCTAGCTTGCGGCGACGCGCTATCGTTTCGGATCGTGCGGAGCGTACGGAAGTGTTCGCGTACCGGCTGTCTCGAGCCGGCAGTGGCCACGCTGACGTATGCCTACAGCGACTCCACCGCCGTCGTCGGCCCCCTGGCCACCGCCTCCGAGCCGCACTCGTACGACCTCTGCGAAGCCCACGCGCTGCGGCTGACCGTCCCCAAGGGCTGGGAAGTCGTCCGGCACGAAGGCGCCTTCGCTGCTCCGGACCCGTCGGCCGACGAGCTGACGGCGCTGGCCGAGGCCGTGCGCGAGGCCGGCCGCCCCGGCAAACCGGCCCCCGCGCCCGAGCCGGAAGGCCCCTCCGGGCGCCGCGGCCACCTGCGTGTCCTCCCCGGTCGCGCCTGAGCGCGTAACCCGCCACCACCGCCGGTAGGCTTTCCGCGCGGCGCAGCGCGCGCCGGGACGACTATTCGCGGGGAGACGGCGTGCCAGACCTTTCGGGCATCGTGAAGGCCTACGACATTCGCGGCGTGGTCGGCGAGCAGCTCGACGCGGACCTCGTCCGCGACTTCGGTGCCGCGTTCGCCCTGCTCATCAAGCCCGAGGCCCCCGCGGTGGTGATCGGCCACGACATGCGCGACTCGTCGCCGGGGCTGGCGGCGGCCTTCGCCGAGGGCGTCACCTCGCAGGGGCTCGACGTCGTGAGCATCGGGCTGGCCAGCACCGACCAGCTCTACTTCGCCTCGGGTTCGCTGAACCTGCCGGGCGCGATGTTCACCGCCAGCCACAACCCGGCCAAGTACAACGGCATCAAGATGTGCCGCGCCGGCGCCTCCCCGGTCGGCCAGGACACCGGGCTCGCCGAGATCCGCGACACCGTCGAGCAGGGCGTGCCCGGCTTCGAAGGCCAGCGGGGCACCACGAGCGAGCGGGACGTCCTCGCCGACTACGCCGCCTACCTGCGCAACCTCGTCGACCTGTCCGGAAACCGCCCGCTGAAGATCGTCGTCGACGCCGGCAACGGCATGGGCGGGCACACCGTCCCGACCGTCTTCGACGGCCTGCCGATCGACGTCGTCCCGATGTACTTCGAGCTCGACGGCAGCTTCCCGAACCACGAGGCCAACCCGCTGGACCCGGCGAACATCGTCGACCTGCAGGCGAAGGTGCGCGAGGTCGGCGCGGACGCGGGCGTGGCCTTCGACGGCGACGCCGACCGCTGCTTCATCGTCGACGAGCGCGGCGAGCCGGTTTCGCCGAGCGCGATCACCGCGCTGGTCGCCGTGCGCGAGCTGGCCAAGGACCCTGGTGGCACGGTCATCCACAACCTGATCACGTCCAAAGGCGTGCCGGAGATCGTCGCCGAGCACGGCGGCAAGCCGGTCCGCACCCGCGTCGGGCACTCGTTCATCAAGGCCGAGATGGCCCGCACCGGCGCCATCTTCGGCGGCGAGCACTCGGCGCACTACTACTTCCGCGACTTCTGGCGCGCCGACACCGGCATGCTGGCGGCGCTGCACGTCCTCGCCGCCCTCGGCGAGCAGAACGGCCCGCTGTCCGAGCTGACCAGCGCGTACTCGCGCTACGCGGCCTCGGGCGAGATCAACTCGACCGTCGATGACCAGGTCGCGAAGATGATGGCCGTCAAGGACGCCTTCGGCACCCGCTCCGGCGTCGAGCTCGACGAGCTGGACGGCCTGACCGTGCAGCTGCCGGGCGGTGCCTGGTTCAACCTGCGCCCGTCGAACACCGAACCGCTGCTCCGGCTGAACGTCGAGGCCGCGAACGCCGAGGCCGTGCAGGGGCTGGTGGACGAAGTACTCGCGATCATCCGCAGCTGACCCGCCCCCGGTGGAGGGCGGGCTTCCGGGGCCAACTGTGTCCGGAAGGTGCCCTTCACCACACCCCATCGCGTGGTATGGAGGAACCATGGCCATCACGCTCGACGCCCAGCTCCTCGAGATCCTGGCGTGCCCGTCGCCCGATCACGCCCCGTTGCGCCCCGGGGCACCGGACGACCCCGAGGCCGACGCACTGACGTGCACCGAGTGCGGCCGGGTGTACCCGGTCCGTGACGGGATCCCGGTGCTGCTCCTCGACGAGGCCCAGACTCCTGGCGACAGCGGAAAATCCGATGCCGACAGTGCTTGACGACTCGCTGCTCGACGACCCCTCGCGGCTGGCCGAGGCCGACAGCTCGGGGCTGCTCCGGGCGGCCGCGATGGCCGGCGCCCAGGTGCGGGCGGCCGCCGAGCTCGCCGCCGACATGGAGCTGGCCGAGCGGCTCGACGTGGGCCGCCCGCGCGCCGTCGTCCTCATCGACCGGCCGGGGGTGAGCCGGACGCTCACGCGGCTGCTCGTCGCGCTGCTCGCGCCGACGTGCCCGGTGCCGGTCGTGATCGCCGAAGTCGTGCCGAGCTGGATCGGCGCGCTCGACGTCGTGTTCGCGCACACCGACGACCCCGGCGACCGCGAACTCGCCGCGTCGCTGGAACGTGCCGCGCGCTTCGGCGCGTCCGTGGTGCTCTCCGCACCGGCCGAGGGGCCGGTCGCGGCCGCGGTGGCGGGCAAGGGCCTGCTGCTGGCGCCGCGCATCCCGGTGCCGCCCGAGCTGGCGTTCCCGCGCGGCCTGGCCGCGGGGCTGCTCACCGCGAACGCGCTGGGCCTGCTGGTCGCCGACGTCGAGGTGCTGGCCGACCAGCTCGACCTGGAGGCCGAGAAGGACTACCTGGCCCGGGACTCGTTCGCGAACCCGGCCAAGGCGCTCGCCCTGCGGGTCGCGGACCGCGTGCCGCTGCTGTGGGGGCTGGACCCGGTCGCGGTCGCCGTCGGCGAGCACGCTGCGCACGCGTTCGCCGCCCATGCGGCTACTGTGTGCGACGTCGAAGACTTTCGGCAGGCTTTGGCGCGCCCCGCATTGCGGCGGGCGGCGCAATCGGGTGGCGCGGAGCGTGACATCTTCGCCGATCCGGACGATCCATCAGGTGACATCCCCACCCGGGTGCTCCTTCTCTCGGTGCGGACCGGTCCGGCGACGGACGCGGCCCGCTTCCAAGCGGAGGATCTGCTGCCGGGTGCGGACGTCATCGCCCCGGCCGAGGAGATCGAGGCCGACGAAATCGTGCGGGCCGCGGTGCTGGCGCTGCGGTTCGAACTGGCGGCGGTCTATCTCGGGCTGGCGGCGGGCAGTATCGGCGGCGCGGGCCGCTTCGCCCCCGCGACGGCGTGAGACCCGCCGAGCACCGGCCCGGGCCGGCGCCGAAGGAGTGGAGTTGAGGTGACAGTGGAGCTGCTGCGCAACGCGGTGCGGCCCTACGCCTGGGGATCGCGGACGGCGATCCCCGAGCTGCTGGGCCGTCCGATCCCCGCGCCGCACCCCGAGGCCGAGCTGTGGATGGGTGCCCACCCAGGCGACCCGTCGCACGTCATCGGCCCCGACGGGACCGAGCGGAGCCTGCTCGAGCTGGTCGACGCCGACCCGGTGCGCCAGCTCGGCGAGCGGTGCGCGAAGCGGTGGGGCGGGCGGCTGCCGTTCCTGCTGAAGATCCTCGCCGCGGAGGAGCCGCTGTCGATGCAGGCGCACCCGTCGGCGGCGCAGGCCGCGGAGGGGCACGCCCGCGAGGAGAAGCTGGGCATCCCGCGGGACGCGTCGAACCGCAACTACCCGGACCCGACCGCGAAGCCGGAGCTGGTCTGCGCGCTGACGGAGTTCCACGCGCTGGCCGGGTTCCGCGAGCCGGACCGCACGGTGAAGCTGCTGAAGGCGATCGAGACCCCGGGGCTGGCGAAGTACACCGGGCTGCTCGAGGCGCAGCCGGAACCGGCGGGGCTGCGCGCGCTGTTCACGACGTGGATCACGCTGCCGCAGGCGTCGCTCGACGCGCTGCTGCCGGAGGTGCTGGACTCGTGCGTCCGGCACGTCCAGGAGCACGGCGAGTTCGCGGTCGAGTGCCGGACGATCCTGGAGCTGGGCGAAACGCACCCGCGGGACGCGGGCGTGCTGGCGGCGCTGCTGCTCAACCGCCTGACGCTGCGCGCGGGCGAGGCCATCTACCTGCCGGCCGGCAACCTGCACCTGTACCTGCACGGCACGGCCGTGGAGATCCTGGCGAACTCGGACAACATCCTGCGGTGCGGCCTGACGCCGAAGCACGTGGACGTCCCGGAGCTGCTGCGCGTGGTCGACTTCGCGTGCGGCGAGATGCCGGTCCAGTGCGGCGACGGCGGCGAGCGTCTCGCGGTGTACCGCACGGACGCCCCGGAGTTCGAGCTGTCGCGCGTCGAGTGGGCTTCTGGTGAGGACGACGAGATCGCGGTCGACAGCGTGGGCCCGCAGATCCTGCTGTGCACGGCCGGCGACCTGCTGGTGACGGCCGACGACGGCGAGAAGGTCGAGCTGCGCCGGGGTCAGTCGGTGTGGTTGCCGGCGGCGGACCCGCCGGTTCGCGTGCGCCCGCTCGACGGTGCCCGGGCCCAGCTGTTCCGGGCGACCGCGGGAACCTGCGAGGACTGACTTTCCGGGCCCGCGGTTCTGTGTGCGTTCCGTGTGGTGCTCTTCTCCACTATCGCTCGTAAGGGTGGTTCTTACGCCCCGTCGTGTCGATTTTCGAGGAGAACGAGCTTGTGACTTCCTATCCCGATGCCGCTACCGGGCTTCCCCAGCGTGCCCCGGTCGCGGCGCCGTCCCGGCCTGGCGCGCTCCTGGCGCTGGTGGGGGTGGCCGTGGTGTCGGCGCTGGCCGCGATCGTCGACGGGGTCCTGTACTTCGTCGGCGGCCGCGACATGGCGCTGGACGTCGCGGCGGAGACGATCGCGGCGATCACCGGCGCTTCGGCGGACTCGGTGAAGGCCGACGGTGGCGCGCTGCTGGAGGCGGCCCTGGACGAGGTGCAGAGCACGCTCCAGGTGCGCGGAGCGATGGCCATCTTCTTCGGCGCGGTGCTGCTGCTGTGGGGGCTGCTGGCCCTGCGCGGCGCGGTCTGGGTGCGCGTGCTGCTGACGCTGGCGGCGCTGGCGAACGCGAGCGTTGCCCTGCGCCTGGCGACGGACATCGAGGGCGGCACCGCCGCGATCCGCGGGGTGGCGTGGCTGACCGTGGTGACCGGCCTGGCGGTCGTGGCGCTGACGTGGCTGCCGGCGATCAACCGGTACGCGCAGGCTCGCAAGGGCCGGTAGCTCCCTGGGGGTGACGCCGGTCGGTTCGGTTGCGAGCGCCCGGCGTCCGTGGGCTGGGGTGGTGTCGCGAGGGGGCGGCACCACCCCCGTTTCGTCGACAGGGGGATCCGCGGAGGCGGGGGACCAACCGAGCCGGGGGGCGTCGGTTGGCGGGTGGGGTCGTGGGGCGAGGCGACCTGGTCAGCGGCGCAGGGGCGGCTGGTTCGGTGAGTGCGAGGGGTGCTCACCGGAGGGACCGGCCCGCTGGTTGTCCGGCCGGCTCCGTCAGCGCGAGCAATGCACGCCGCAAGGCGGCCGCGCTCGCGTCGCGGGGGTCGGCCAACCCCGCCGCTTCGGCCGCTGCCTCCGCGGCCCCTTCCTCGTCGCCCACCGCTTCGCATGCTCGGCTCAATACGAGCCACGTCAGGCCTGTTGCCGGTTTGCCGCCCATCTCGCGGAACTCGTCGAGGCACGCCCTCAGCACCGGGATCGCCTGGGACGCTCGACCCTCACCGATCCAGCTCGCCGCGATCGCGCGGGTGCAGGACAGCTCGCGGGGGCGCTCGTCCAGGTCGCGGGCGAGGTCGCGGGCCTCCTCGAACGCCGCCGTCGCGCGGGCTCGCGCGCCCGTCGCCGCCGAGATCGCGCCCAGTGTGCGCAACGACTTCGCCAACGCCGAGCGAGCCATCGTGCCGCGGAGCAGCTCCACCGACTCCGCGATCGCCGTCACCGCCTCCCCGCTGTCGCCCGTCAGCAGCGATGACCAGGCGAACCCGTGCAGCGCCGTGCCGATCCGGCGCGGGTCACCGCCGGCGCGGGCCGAGGCCAGTGCGAGCAGGTCGACCTCCCGGGCCTCCGCCACCCGGCCCAGCCGCAGCAGTGCCGCCGATTCCGCCTCCCGGACCAGGAGCGCCTCCGACTGGCCATCCATAGTGGACAGTCCGCGCGCGGTGTGCAGCGCCTCTTCGGCGCGGCCCAGCCCGATCAGGCAGTGCGCCAGGTTCGCCGAAACCCACGCGTGCGTGCGGTGGTCGCCGTGGGCTTCGAGCTCCTTCGCGCATTCGCGGTACGCCGACGCGGCCTCCTCGTACTGCCCGCGCGCGTGCCGCAGCAGCGCCAGGTTCGCCTCGGCGATCGCGGCCGCCGGGCGGTCGTCCGTCGCCGCCAGGACTGTTTCGTACGCCGCGCGCATGTCCGCGTAGTGCCCGTGCAGGTACAGGTACACGCTCAGCTTGTCCAGCAGCAGCAGCGCTTCCCGCGCGCCCAGCGTCCCGATGAGCCGCACGAGGTTCGCGCGCTCGGCCGCGAACCACTCGTCCGGACGCTCCAGCAGCCGCTCCACCAGGAAACCCGGCAGCGGCTGCGGGAACGGCTCGTGGGCCACCGCCGGCATCGGCACCGTGCGCGGCAGGCGGGCCGCGGCCGCGTCGGCCAGCGCGAGGGTCGCCGCCAGCACCGTCGCCGCGCCGCCCTCCTCCGCCGGCCCTTCCGCCGCGTACAGCCGGACGAGGTCGTGCATCCGGTAGCGGCCCTCGCCGGTCGGATCCGGTTCGCGCGCCTCCAGCAGGCTCGCTTCGACGAGCTCTTCGACGGCCTCGTCGGCGTCCGGCTCCCCGATGAGCGTCGTGACCGCCCACGCCGGCAGGTCGACGAGCCGGCACCGCCCGAGCAGCCGGAACGCGCGCCGCGTCGGCGGCCGGAGACCTTCGTGGCTCAGCGCGATGCTGCTCCGGACGGCCAGGTCGCTCACGGTCAGCTCGTCGAGGCGGCGGACCTCGTCCTCCAGCCGGTCGGCCAGCTCGCCGAGCCGCAGGTGCGGGCGGATGGCCAGCCGGCTGCCCGCGATGCGCAGGGCCAGCGGCAGCCGCGCGCACGCCGCGATGATCCGGCCGGCGTCGGCGCGCTCCCGGACCACCCGCGCCCCGGCGAGCCGGTTCAGCAGCTCGGCGGCTTCGGCGTCGGACAGCGGACCGAGGGCCAGCCGGTGCGCGCCGGCCAGCCCGCTGAGGCGCTGCCGGCTCGTCACGAGCACCGCGCAGCCCGGCGTGCCCGGCAGCAGGGCGCGCACGTGCTCGGGGTCGCCGGCGTCGTCGAGCACCACCAGCACCCGCCGGTCGGTCAGCCGGCCGCGGAACACCGCCGCGCGGGCGCGGACGTCGTCCGGCACCGCCGGGCCGGGCACGCCGAGCGCGCGCAGCAGGTCGGCCAGCACCTCGCCGATGTCGCGCCCGCCCAGCGGGACGTACAGCTGGCCGTCCGGGAAGCGCGCCCGCAGCCGGTGCGCCGCGCGCACGGCCAGGGTGCTCTTGCCCGCGCCCGGCTCGCCGCTGAGCACGGCGAGCGGGACACCGGCGCCACTGCCCAGCTCGGCGGTCAGCTCGGCGAGCTCGGTGTCGCGGCCGGTGAAGTCCGCGATGTCCGGCGGCAGCTGGCACACCGGCCAGACCGGCGGCGGCATGCGCGGCACCGGGTCTTCACCGCGCAGGACGGCGGCGTGCACCCGGCGCACCTCGGCGCCCGGTTCGACGCCGAGCTCGTCGATCAAGGTGGTCCGCAGCCGCCGGTAGATCTCCAGCGAGTCGCCCTGCCGCCCGGCCCGGTGCAGCGCGATCATCAGCTGCGCGGCCAGCCGTTCCCGCAGCGGGTGCTCGGTGATCATGGCCTGCAGCTCGCCGGTCAGCTCCCCGTGGCGGCCGGCGGTGAGCTCGGCGTCGACGCAGTCCTCGAACACGGCGAGCCGTTCGGACTCCAGCCGCGCGACGTCGGCGTCGAGCCGCGGGACGTGCTGCCCGGCCAGCACCGGCCCCCGCCACTGCGCGAGCGCCCGCCGGTAGTGCCCCGCCGCGGCGACGGCGTCCCCGGCCCGCTGCCCGTCGGCGACGGCCGACCGGAAGACGAGCAGGTCGAGCTCGCGCGGCTCGACGCACAGCCGGTAGCCGAGCGGCCCGTGCTCGACGCGCAGGCCGCCGATCCGCTCGCGCAGCCGCGAGAGGTAGGTGTGCAGGTTCGAGGCGTAGGACTTCGGCGGCCGCTCCGGCCACAGCGCTTCGACCAGCACGTCGACGTGGACGTGCTGGTTGGCGTTGAGCAGCAGCACGGCCAGCAGGGTGCGCTGCCGATCGCCGCGCAACGCGACCCAGTGCCCCGGCGGCCCCTCGATGGCGAGCGGCCCGAGCACGCCGAAGTGAGCCATGTCCACCTTCCCCAGTGCCGAAGCGGTCACCGTAGCGAAGGGGCCCGACAGAAACCGGCCGTTCACCGGAGGCGGAATTCTCGCCAGGTGTTCGCCCGCCGCACCCGTCGATCCACTTCGGCGACGGTGACGTCGCCGCCACCGCCTGAGCGAATCCCCGGCCGGTGGCGACCGGGCGGGACCGCCCCTATTACGCTCCACCCGGACATTCGGGACCAACCAGGGGAGCGGTCGTGTCAGCTGGAGGCGGAACCAAGGCGATCATCGCCGCGCTCGGGGCGAACGCCGGGATCGCGGCCGCGAAGTTCGTCGGCTTCCTGGTCACCGGGTCGTCGTCGATGCTGGCCGAGTCCGTGCACTCGCTGGCCGACACCACGAACCAGGGCCTGCTGCTGCTCGGCCAGAAGACGTCGAAGCGCGCGGCCGACAAGGAGCACCCCTTCGGCTACGGCCGTGACCGGTACTTCTACTCCTTCATCGTCGCGCTGATGCTCTTCAGCCTCGGCTCGGCCTTCGCGATCTACGAAGGCGTCCACAAGGTCGGCCACGCGGAGCCGCTGGAGTCGCCGATCGTCGCCGTGATCATCCTGGTCGTCGCGGTCGGCCTCGAGAGCTACAGCTTCTACACCGCCATCGGCGAGTCCAAGAAGATCAAGGGCGACGCGACCTGGTGGGGCTTCATCCGCCAGGCCAAGGAGCCCGAGCTCCCCGTCGTCCTGCTGGAGGACGCCGGCGCGCTGATCGGGCTCGTCCTCGCGTTGCTGGGCGTCGGGCTTTCGGTCATCACCGGCAACCCCGTCTGGGACGGCGTCGGCACCCTCGCGATCGGCGCGCTGCTAGGGGTCATCGCGATCATCCTGATCGTCGAGATGAAGAGCCTGCTCATCGGCGAAGGCGTCACCGAGGCCGTCCTCGCGACGATCGTCGACGAGCTCGCCGCGGGCAAGGTCGAGCGGGTCATCCACATCCGCACCCAGTACATGGGCCCGGACGAGCTGCTCGTCGCGGCGAAGCTGGCGATGGTGCCCGGCCTCGACACCGCCGAGCTGGCCATGGCCATCGACGACGCGGAGGCCCGCGTCCGCGCCAAGGTGCCCGTCGCGAAGCTGATCTACCTCGAGCCGGACCTCGACCGCAGCCTCGCGAAGTAGGTCCGGGCGTTCGGCGAGCCGTCACGCGTCTGACCCGATAGGGTGACCTACTGCGATACATGCAGGCCAGCCGCAGGAGGTCAACGGTGCCCGGAACGGGATTGTGGCGCACTAAATCCATCGAGCAGTCCATTTCGGACACCGACGAGCCGGACACCAAGCTCCGGCGGAACCTGAGCGCGTGGGACCTCACGGTGTTCGGGGTCGCGGTCGTCATCGGTGCCGGCATCTTCACACTCACCGCCCGCGCGGCCGGTGACTACGCCGGCCCGTCGGTCTCGCTCGCGTTCGTGTTCGCCGCGATCGCGTGCGCGCTGGCGGCGCTCTGCTACGCCGAGTTCGCCTCGACCGTGCCGGTGGCGGGGAGCGCGTACACGTTCTCCTACGCCACGTTCGGCGAGTTCATGGCGTGGATCATCGGCTGGGACCTGATCCTCGAACTGGCCGTCGGCGCCGCCGCCGTGTCCAAGGGCTGGTCGGTGTACCTGGAGACGGTGCTGGGCTACCTGTTCGGCAAGGGCGCCAAGACGACGTTCGACATCGGCAGCGTCACGGTCGACTGGGGCGCGCTGGTCGTCGTGGCGATCCTGACGACGCTGCTGGCCGTCGGCACCAAGTTGTCCTCGCGGGTCTCGATGGTGATCACCGGCATCAAGGTCGCCGTGGTGCTGTTCGTGATCATCCTCGGCATCTTCTACATCAAGGGCGCCAACTACTCGCCGTACGTCCCGCCGGGCTCGACCGGCGGCTCCGGCGAGACCGGTGTCGACCAGTCGCTCTTCTCGCTGATCGCGGGCGGCGCGAGCAGCTCGTACGGCGTCTTCGGCCTGCTGGCCGGCGCCTCGCTGGTGTTCTTCGCGTTCATCGGCTTCGACATCGTGGCGACCACCGCCGAGGAGACGAAGAACCCGCAGAAGGCCGTGCCGCGCGGCATCTTCGGCTCGCTGATCATCGTCACCGTGCTCTACGTCGCGGTCTCGCTCGTGGTCGTCGGAATGACGTCCTACAAGGACCTGGCCACCGACGCCGGCGACGGCAGCCACAAGACGCTCGCCACGGCGTTCTCCGCGAACGGCGTCGACTGGGCGGCCAACATCATCTCCTTCGGCGCGCTGGCCGGCCTGACCACCGTCGTCATGGTGCTGATGCTCGGCCAGGTCCGGATCATCTACGCGATGTCCCGCGACGGCCTGATGCCGCGCGGCCTGGCCAAGACCGGCGAGCACGGCACGCCCAAGCGCGCCACGATCATCGTCGGCGGCTTGGTCGCCCTCGCGGCGACGTTCTTCCCGGCCGACAAGCTCGAAGAGATGGTCAACGTCGGCACGCTCTTCGCGTTCGTGCTGGTCTCGGCGGGCGTCCTGGTGCTGCGCAAGACGCGGCCCGACCTGCCCCGCGCGTTCAAGGTGCCGCTGGTGCCGCTGATCCCGATCCTGGCGATCCTCGCGTGCCTGTGGCTGATGCTGAACCTGACGGTGCTGACCTGGCTGCGGTTCATCGTGTGGATGGTGATCGGCGTGGTCCTCTACTTCGCCTACAGCCGGCGGCACTCGCTGCTCGGCAAGCGGCAGGCCGACGGTACCGACGAGCCCGTCAAGGCCCCGGAGTCCTGACCGGCGTCACCCACCCGATCGTGAAGCCCCGCCGACCCGCGTTCGCGCAGGTCGGCGGGGCTTTTTCGCGCCACTTCACATCGGGCGATCTTGCTTTTCGTGCCTAAGAGGGGACCCCGTGTAGCGGGTCGAGTGACGTGCGATACCTTTCGATCCTTCGCGTGCCACTGACGGGTGAATTACAGAAGCGTGATTCACACGCTCGGTGGCTTCGCGACCCCAGATTTCGCAAGTGCTCTCTCCCCGCCGGTATCAGGAGTTCTGAATGCGCAGACGTACCTTCCGCGGCGCCGTCGCCGTCACGGCGCTGACCACCGCAGCCCTCATCGGCACCGCCGGTTCCGCGCTGGCTTGCTACAGCGACGACGACCGGTCGAACCCGGTCCCGGACCGCAGCCACTCGGCGTGCGCGCCCAAGCAGGACAAGATCACCCAGGACGACGTCGACTTCACCGGTGGTGTGGGCCAGAAGACCCTCACGATCAAGGGCGTCCACGAAGGCGTGACCGTGACCCGCATCGTGGTCATCGGCGGCGACGACGGCTTCAACGAGTACATCCCCGGGAAGAAGAAGCTCTCGGCGACGGCTCCGTGGAAGGACCTGCAGGCGACGCTGACCTTCGGGCACAAGCAGCCGAACATCGACAAGTGGTTCCTCTGCGGCACGAAGACCTCGAAGCCGACCGAGACCAAGACGCCCCCGACGACCAAGCCGACCGAGACGTCGAAGCCCAGCGCCCCGGCGTCGTCCGAGACCGTGCAGCCGACCAGCACGACCGCTCCGGCCGTCGTCCCGGCGGGTAACGAGTCGGGCACCGGCGGCGGCCTGGCCAACACCGGTTTCGACAACATGTGGCTGGTCTGGATCGCGGCCCTGCTGATCCTCGGCGGTGGCGGCCTGCTCGCGCTGCTGAAGTTCCGCCGCAAGGCTTCCGAGTGAAGCTGAGCTAGTTCGCGGTCGAAGGCCCCTCGCTCCGGCGAGGGGCCTTCACTGTTTCGAGGGGAAGTCCCCGAAGAGCGATCCTTGCTCGCCCCAGGTCGGCTTGCCGAGACCGGCGGCCATCGCGACGGCGTGGTCCCACTCCGCGTCGACCACGTAGTCCTGGTGCTTGAGCACCCCCGGCGCCCAGCGGTGCCGCCCGGTCGGGCCGCGCAGCGGGTCCGGCAGCCAGTGGTCGCCGCCGAGGATGAGGACGCCGTTCTCGTCGGCCTTCGCCTTCAGCGGCCCGGAGCCGCCTTCGGCCTGGTAGCCGACGCCGTAGAGCCACCGGCCGGAGACTTCGTGCCGCCAGGTCGTCACGCCGCCGCCGAAGATGTCGGTGCCGCGGCACAGGGCGCGCCAGCGGCCGTCCAGGTCGGCGAAGAGCCGTTCGAGCGATTCCTGCGGGAGCAACGCCGGGAAGGCACGCTGGTAGCCCCATTGCAACGGGGAGCCGGCGGTGAGCACGCCGACGCGTTCGAGGTCGGCTTCCGGCAGCTCGGCCGCCAGCCGGGCCGCGGCCATGACCGTGAGCAGGCTGCCGAGGTTGTAGCCCGACAGCACGACCCGCGTCCCCGGCTCGGTGAGGTGCTCGCGCGCCCGCGCGGCCAGTTCCGGGACGACCTTCAGCGCGTAGCACGGCGGCACGGTCGGGTGCGCCGCCCGCGGCCAGAAGCAGACGAGGTCGGCCAGCGCCCCGAGGTGCCGGCTGCGCTGCGGGGTCCGCGCGGCCGTGTAGACGACGCGCAGCAGGCCCGCGGCGAGTGCGCCGAGCGCGACCACGCCGATCGCGGACAGCGGCCCGAACCAGCCCGGGACCAGCCCGAACCCGAACCGCAGCACCAAGAGCGCGGCGCCGCCCGCGGACATCGCCGAAGCCACCGCGAGGGCCAGGTGGTGCAGGTGCCGCCGCTCCCACGCCGACCGCGCCCACGCCGCCGCGGCCTGGGCCTCCTGCCGCTCGTCGTGCTCCATCAGCTCGACGATCTCCGGGACGCCGCGGCGCAGCCGGCGCAGCGGGACGGCGACCGCGAAGCCCAGAACGGCGAGCACCGCGGCCAACGCCAGCCCGGCGCCCCACAGGACCGTGACCAGCAGGTACGTGTCGGGCACGTGCAGGACCTCCGCGCCGGAAAGCCGCCGGAGCGCTTCGGCGAGACCGGCGCCGAACCCGCCGCCGAGCAGCCCGGCCAGCGCGAGCACCGGCGCGGCCGCCCAGCCGCCCAGCCACGGCCGCAGCCGCCGCGGCTTGTGCACCCAGCCGGGCCGGGCCAGCAGCGCGGCCGGGACCAGGAACAGCGCGAACAGCACCGTGACGACGACGAGGGCCGCGCCGAGCCCTTCGACGACGCCGTTGGTCCCCGGCAGCGGACCCGGGCCGGGCCGCACCCGCACCGCGGCCACGACCACCAGCAGGCTTGCCAGCGCGATCACGCCGGGGCGGGCGAACCGGCCGGTGTCGACGCCGATCGCGGCCGCGACGACCGTCGCGAGGACCAGCGCCAGCGTGACGATCCAGACCACCAGGTCGAAGCCGTCGCCCGGCACCCGGAACGGCCCGCCGAGCAGCAGCAGTGCGACCGAGACCAGCGCCGCGACGGTGTGCAGGCAGCGCAGCGCGGGGGTGTCCGGGTCGGCTCGCATCCGCAGCGGGCCCCCGGTGAGGTCGCCGTCGGCGTGCACCGCCCACGTCGCCGACGAGATCCGGTGCAGCACGAAGATCACGGCCAGCAGGGGCACGACGCCGACCGCGATCCGCGCCGGCACCGAGCGGAGGACGTCGGGAACCACGGGCAGGCACCCGGACCCGGGCGCGAGGCACTGCGTGGCGAACAGGTCGAGCGCGATCGCCGCGAGCTGGCCCATCAGCAGCATGGTCAGCAGCAGGGCGCCGACGCGCAGCAGGCCGCGGCACACCGCGCCGAGCACGCGCGGCAGCCGGCGGTCCGGCGGTGCCGGCGGCAGCATCCAGAACGCGACGTTGGCCAGGGAGAACGGGAACAGCAGTGCCCAGGTCGCCTTGGCGGCGCCGCCGGAGGTCATGCCGTGCCAGAGGTAGCCTTCGAGGGTCCGCGGGATCGACCGGCCCAACGCCGGCAGCACGGGCCCGGGCGCCGGCCGCCGCAGCCGGTCCGCCGGGCGGATCACGCGACCCAGCCCGTCGCCGGCGACGTCGACGGTGGAGACCGCGTCGAGCAGGGTCTCGCCGCTGGTGCCCACCAGCCCCGCGACGCGGATTTCTACGACGCGGGTGTCCGAGCCGGGCATGGGCACGGTGAAGGCCTCCTACGCGATCCTAGGGAAGGTCGAGCGGACAACGGTAGTGTTCGGAAGTCATCGAGTCTTGGAGGAATCGCCACTATGACCCCCGAAAGCGTTGCCAAGCGGCACCAGACCCGCAACGGCATCGAGTTCGCCGTCGCCGACCTCGAGGCGGCCGAATTCGGCCGCAAGGAGATCCGCCTCGCCGAGCACGAGATGCCGGGACTGATGGCGCTGCGGCGCGAATACGCGGAGGTCTTCCCGCTGCGCGGCGCGCGGGTCTCCGGCTCGCTGCACATGACCGTGCAGACCGCCGTCCTGATCGAGACGCTGGTCGCGCTGGGTGCCGAGGTGCGCTGGGCGTCCTGCAACATCTTCTCGACGCAGGACCACGCGGCCGCCGCGGTCGTCCTCGGCCCGCACGGCACGGCCGAGGAGCCCAAGGGCGTCCCGGTCTTCGCGTGGAAGGGCGAGTCGCTCGAGGAGTACTGGTGGTGCACCGAGCGGATGCTCACCTGGGACGGCGAGGGTCCCAACATGATCCTCGACGACGGCGGTGACGCCACCATGCTGGTCCACAAGGGCACCGAGTTCGAGAAGTCGGGCGTCGTGCCGACCCCGGACGAGAACACCTCGGACGAGTTCCGCGTGTTCCTCGAGCTGCTGCGCGACTCGGTCGCGGCCGACACCGGCAAGTGGACGAAGATCGGCGAGGGCATCCGCGGCGTCACCGAGGAGACCACCACCGGCGTGCTGCGGCTGTACCAGCTGGCCGCGGCCGGTGAGCTGCTGTTCCCGGCGATCAACGTCAACGACGCGGTGACGAAGTCGAAGTTCGACAACCGCTACGGCATCCGCCACTCCCTGATCGACGGCATCAACCGCGGCACCGACGTGCTGATCGGCGGCAAGGTCGCGGTCGTCTGCGGCTACGGCGACGTCGGCAAGGGCGCGGCGGAGTCCCTGCGCGGCCAGGGTGCCCGCGTGATCGTCACCGAGATCGACCCGATCTGCGCGCTGCAGGCGGCGATGGACGGCTACCAGGTCCGCACGCTGAAGAACGCGCTGCCCGAGGCCGACCTCGTCATCACGACGACCGGCAACAAGGACGTCGTGCTGGTCGAGGACATGGCGAAGATGAAGCACCAGGCGATCCTGGGCAACATCGGCCACTTCGACAACGAGCTCGACATGGCGGGCCTGCAGCGCTACCCGGGCATCCGCCGCATCACCATCAAGCCCCAGGTCGACGAGTGGATCTTCCCGAACGGCAACACGATCATCGTGCTGTCCGAGGGCCGGCTCCTCAACCTGGGCAACGCGACCGGCCACCCGTCGTTCGTGATGTCGAACAGCTTCTCCAACCAGGTGATCGCGCAGGTCGAGCTGTTCACCAAGCACGAGGAGTACGACAAGGAGGTCTTCCGCCTCCCGAAGAAGCTGGACGAGAAGGTGGCGAAGATCCACCTGGACGCTCTCGGCGGCGAGCTGACCAAGCTCACCAAGGAGCAGGCCGAGTACATCGACGTGGACGTCGAGGGCCCGTTCAAGCCGGAGCACTACCGGTACTGAGGTAACTGGGTTTTCGCAGGTCAGGGCCGCCCCGAAAGTGTTCGGGGCGGCCCTTCTGTTTCGCGTCGTGAACAGAGATATTTGAAGGCGGGAACCGAATCCGAGGGGTGGAGCATGAACGACGTGGTCGCCGACGCCCTGCGGGGCGTGGTCGCGCAGACCGAGAGCCCGTTGGAACGGCGGAGCCGCCTGGTCGCCGAAGGAAAGTTGATCACTTTCGTGCCCGAAGGTGACGCGCTTGGACACGACGAACTGGAAGAACTCTCGCGCGGCTGGGGATCGATCGGCTGGACCAGGGGCGAACGATGACTGCCTTCTACGCTGACCCGACAGCCTTGCTCACGGCCTATCTCGCCGACGAACCCGGCCACGCCGAGCTGCGAGAGCTGCTCATCGATGGCGGACACTTGGTGCTGACGAGCGAACTCACCCGGCTGGAACTGGCCAATGCGATCGCCGGCGGCAAGCCCGGTGTGACCGGGGTCCTTCACCGGTTCGAGGAGGATTCGCGGACTGTGCTGGGAATCGTTCCGCTGAAACCGCAGGTCCTCGCCGCGGCTCGGTCGACGGTGATCGAGAGTCCGGTGACTGCTCTCGGTGCGATCCACCTCGCGGTGGCCCTACACTCCACGGCCGAGCTGACCGGCGGCGAGCCGGTCACCTTCGTCACCCGCGACGAGCGTCAGGCCGACGCCGCGAAGGCCAACGGATTCGAGGTGCTGTGACTGTCGAACTCTTCGCCGGGATCGCCGTCCGCGACTTCAAGAGTGCCCTCACCTGGTACGAGAAGCTGTTCGGATCCCCGCCGACGTTCGTCGTGCACGAGACCGAAGTGCTGTGGGAGGTCACTCCGCACGGCTCGGTCTACGTCGTGCTGCGGCCCGAACGGGCCGGGCTCGCCATGCACACGCTGTTCGTCGAGGACTTGGACGAGCGCGTCGCCGGGATCTCCGCGCGCGGCATCGAGCCCGCGGATCGGGAGGCCTACGACAACGGCGTCCGCAAGATCATCTACCGCGACCCCGAGGGCAACGAGCTCGGCATCGGCGGCGGGCCGGCGTAGTCAGCGTCGCGAGCGGACGATTCCCCAGCCGACGAGCGCCGCGGCCACGATCGTGAGGGTCAGGCCCGCGATCGTGACGGCCTCCCGGAACTGCGCGGTCTGCTGCGCGCTCCAGTGCGTCGTCGCGATGTCGCCCGTGAACAGTGCGGCGAGGATCGTGCCGGTGGCGGCGATGCCGGCGCCGGAGGTGACCTCGGTGGCGGTGTCGGTGAGCGCCGCGCCGATCGTGGTCCGGTTCTCCGGCAGGCCGCGCAGGACGTTGACGCCCGCGACGACGCCGACCACGCGCATCCCGGCGGCCACGAGCACCAGCGCGATCGCCACCCACAGGTAGCCGAACCGGCTCAGCAGGCCGTAGAACGCGAGCCCGGCCACGACCGCCGCCGCGCTGATCCAGGCCGCCCGCTCGAGGCCGGCGCGGCGCACGAAGGGACCGACGAACGCGCCGCCCGCGACCAGCACGACGACCTGCGGCAGCATCCCGGCGGCGGCCAGCGCGGGCGGCCACCCCCAGTCGAGCTGCAGCTGCAGCGTCACCAGGTAACCGAGACCGGCGGTCGCCAGCCCGGCGGCGGCCTTGAACGCCAGGCCGCTCGACACCAGCGGGTGCGCGACCAGCTTGAGGTCGAGCAGCGGGTAGCGGGCCGAGCGCTCGCGGACGACGAACAGGACCGCCGTCACGACGGCCGCGGCGGTGGCCGCCCACGGCGCCCAGGTGCCGGCACCCTCGTTCACGAACAGCGTCGGGGCGACGAGCGCGAACACGACGGTCGCCGTGCCCAGCATCGCGCCGGCGACGTCCACCGGGTCGCGGTGGAGGCCGGCCGGGTCGTCCGCGGCGATGCCGGACCGCACGCCGGCGAGGGCGAGCGCGGCGACCGGCACGTTCACCAGCAGCAGGACCTGCCACGGCGCGATCGCGAGCACGAAGCCGCCGGCGGTCGGGCCGATCGCGAGCCCGACCAGGCCCACGGTCGAGATGAGGGTGGTGGCGCGGACGCGCAGGCCGTCGTCGTCGAACAGCCGGAAGGCCAGCGCCATCGAGCCCGGGGTCGTCATCGCGGCCGCGACCCCCATCGCCACCCGGACGGCGATCAGCTGCTCCGCAGTGGAGACGAACGCCGTCGCGAGGCTCGCGAGGCCGAGCAGGACCAAGCCGGCGAGCATGACCCGGCGCCGGCCGAACCGGTCGGCCACGGCGCCGAAGGCGAGCATCAGCCCGCCGAACACCACCGCGTAGGCGCCGGTGACCCACTGCAGCGTGGTCGTCGAGGCGTGCAGCTCGCGGCCGATCGTGGGCAGCGCGACGTTGAGGATCGAGTTGTCGAGCATCTCGAAGAGGAACACCGCGGACAGCCCGGTCAGGGCGATCCACGCTTCGCGCAAGGATCGGGGTGACCGGCCCGCGGCGGGCTCGGTGAGAATGCCGGTGGTCTGTTCGGAGGGCATGCCACTAAGTTAACTGACTAAGTTTAGTGACACAAGGGAGTGTGATCCGATGCCCAGGACCGGCGAGCGCGGCGGGCCGCATACGCGGGCGAAGATCTCGCAGGTCGCCACCCGGTTGTTCCTCGATCGCGGGTTCGACGCGGTCACGGTCGCCGAGGTCGCGAAGGAGGCCGGCGTCTCGAGCGTGACGGTCTTCAAGCACTTCCCGCGCAAGGAGGACCTCCTCCTGGACCGCCAGGTCGACGCGGCCGACGTCCTGCGCTCGGCGGTGCGCGACCGCGCTCCGGGCGTCGACGTCGTGGCGTCCCTGCGCGAGGCGACCCTCCGGCTGCTCGACGAGCGGCACGGGCTGTCCGGCGTCGCCGACGGGGCGATCCCCTTCTTCCGGACGGTCGCGGCGTCGCCCGCCCTGATCGCGCGGGTGCGGGAGATCGGTTCGGACCTGCAGCGGCTCCTCGCCGACGAACTCGCGAACGACCGGAACTTCGACGGCGACGGGCCGTTGCTCGCGGCGTTCTTCATCGCCGGTTACGCCACGGTGCTGGTGCAGACCGCGAACTGGCTCGTCGAGCGAGGTGACCCGGACGAGGTGGCGGCCGACCACCGCGAACGCCTGGAACGCCTGTTCAACGCCCTGCGAGACGGCGTGGTGTGATCAGTTCCACTCGACGGCGACGCCGGCCAGCCCCGGCCCGGCGTCGTTGAAGAACGCGCTGCTCACCCCGCCCATGTCGCACGCCAGCTCCTCCGCCACGACCGGCAGGGCGTCGTCGCGCGCCCGGACCTGACGCGTGCAGCGGGCCGGCAGCGCGTTGCGGTCGAAGCGCAGCTGGACCAGGTAGCTCGCGCACCGGTCGCGCAGCATCCGGTAGTACCCCGGCGACGCCGAGCCCGAGTCGTCGCGGACCTCGAAGCAGAACACGTGGATGTCGCCCTCGGCGAGCTTGCGGTCGAAGAGCAGCTCCGTCGCCATCGTGTCGGCGTCCGGGTTGCGGCGCATCCGCCCGACGCGGCAGCCCTCGTCGGTGATCAGCTCGACGTCGTCGATCCGGCAGCCCGGATCGCCGTTGTACACCGTGAGGTAGCGGTCCGGGCCGTGCCGGCGCGCCCGCGTCACCAGCCGGGTGCGCAGGCTGACCTGGCGGTGCTCGGCGTCGAACGTGATCGTGTCGTGCACCGACAGCAGCTCGAGGTCGGCGTTGTAGTGGTTCGACGACGGGTACGCGCCGAGCTCGGCGAGCAGGTCCTCGACGATCGACCCCATGTCACCGGAACGCAGGTCGTGGAACGACGCCGCGGGCTGGTGGCCGCGGCGGACCAGTCGCGGCCCGATCAGCACCACCAGGGCGTCCGCGGGCAGCTGGAGGACCGATTCCAGGGCCCGGACCGCCGGGAGCGCCTTGGGCACCTCGGGCTGGCGCAGCCCGCGTTGCCAGTAACTCAGCGTCGACTGTCCGATTTGGACCCCGCGCAGCGCGAGATGCGCGCGCAGCCGGGCGAGCGAGAGGCCGCGGTAGGCGATCGCCAGTCTCAAGGCATGGTGGAACTCGCCGGTGCGAAGCGCCTCAGTCAGCTCTTTCGGCAGTTCGGCGACCGATGCCCGGGTCGCGCGGGCGCCATCGATGATCAGTGGGAGGTTCCCGTCTTGTGCCACCGCTCGTCCCTTCACCCGACCAGTGTGTGCGCTGGGCGTGAACACCGCGGAACGTTCACGGTAGCAGCGTAAAGTAGGAGTGCCGACCCCCGTTCAGGGTGGTTGGCCTCGTTATGGTGACTGTTCCGCGTTCCGGCAACGACCCGGAACGGTCCGTTCATCCAGATGGCGTTCTTGCTCCTTGTGACCGCGTTGTTCACCGTTGTGACCACCGCTGGTTCGCCCACGTTCGAGCAGGAGGCCGTCCGTGCTGGTGAAGTCGAGCAGGGTCCACGCCGTACTGGCTGTGAGCCTGATGATGTGCCTGGTCGCGCCGGCTGCGTCCCAAGCAGCCGCGCCCGGCGTGCCTTCGACCTACCGGAACCAGATCGTGCTGCAGCTCCAGCAGAAGAACCAGTGGTGCTGGGCGGGCTCGGGCACCACCATCGCGGCCTTCCACGGCACCGCCGTCAGCCAGACGCGGTTCTGCCAGCTCGCGCACGGCGAGTCCGGTCAGGACTGCGCGAACCTCCCCGGCACCCTCGCCGACCCGCAGCGGGCCTTCGCGAAGCTCGGATACGCCTCGCCGGGCCGCTACCTCGACCGCCGCATCTCCTACGCCGACGTCCGGACGCAGACGGCGGCGAACCGGCCGGTCGAGACCCGGGTCGGGTACCGCTCGGGGGGCGGCCACACCCACGTCCTCTACGGCTACGACACCCGTGGCGGCTGGCTGTACTGGGGCGATCCCGGCCCGGCCAAGCGCTACAACTGGTCGACCTACGGCTACTACACGCGCAACTCGTCGTTCACCTGGACGCACACGCTCACCGGGATCGCCCGATGAGCAGGCGGGCTCTCGTCCTCGCCGTGCTGACCGGCGCGGCGCTGCTGATGACGGCACCGGTGTCAGGCGCGGCCCAGGCCGCCGGCATCAGCAGCGCCGACGCCGTGGCCGCGCACGCCGCGGCGGCGGACCTCCAGGACGTCCTGGTCCGGTTCTTCGCCCAGGCACCGGACGCGAAGGGGCCGGTGACGGTCCAGGTCGCGCCGGAGACCTATCCGGTCTACGAGCTGTCGCCGGACTTCGTCGTGGGCAAGCCGGGGGCGGCACCGGGCGACTTCGTCTACTTCGCGGTGCCCGCCCGGGCCTCCGACGGCCGGACCGCGACGCTCTGGTCGGTCCGTGGCGACGACGGCGGGTGGCAGGTCGGCAACATCGCCTCGGGCGACGTCGAGACGGCGTTCGCCCGCGCCTTGCCCGCGGGTGCCCAGCTGCTGCACGAACCGCAGGTCGACGCCTGGTACGCGGTCCACGACGGCCGCGTCACGTCGCTGTCGGAGAACAAGCCCGCGGTCGCCGTCGCCGACTACCAGCGGACGGTTTCGGCGCGGTACGCGGACAAGCTCCCCGGCTCGGACTACGCCCGCGAGGGTGAGGCGGGCGGCTACGACGCGACGTCCCAGGTGATGCCCCGCGGCGACGGTGGCCCGGCGCCGACCGGCCACGACACCGGCTGGGTGCCGCTGCTGATCCTCGTCGGCGTGCTGGCCGTCAGCGGCGCCGGCTACGTGCTGCACCTGAGGCGGATCTCCGCCTGAAGACGAACCGGCGGGCTCGGCGTCGATCCCCTTCCACCGAGCCCGCCGGTCCACCACCGTTACTGTGACCCCCGTGGGTCGACTGGTGGTCATCGAAGGGCTCGACGGCGCGGGCAAGCGCACGCTCGCCGACGGGCTGACGGACGCGCTGAGCGCGCAGGGCGCGAGCGTCGCGAAGCTGGCGTTCCCGCGCTACGGCGAGAGCGTGCACGCCGACCTCGTCAAGGAGGCGCTGCACCGCGGGCACGGCGACCTCGCCGACTCGGTGTACGGCATGGCCGTGCTCTACGCGCTCGACCGCAGCGGCGCCGCGGACGACATCCGCGCACTGCGGGACGCGCACGACGTCGTCCTGCTCGACCGCTATGTCGCGTCCAACGCCGCGTACGCGGCCGCGCGCCTGCGGCAGGACGCGGCCGGCGAAGTCGTGAAGTGGGTGTGGGAGCTGGAGGTCGCGCGGTTCGGCCTGCCCCGCCCCGACGCGCACCTGCTGCTGCGGGTCGCGCCCGCGGTGGCGGCCGAACGCGCCGAGCGGCGCGCGGAGGCCGAAACCGACCGCGAGCGCGACGCCTTCGAGACCGACGACGGCCTCCAGCGGCGCTGCGCGGCGGTGTACGACGAGCTGGCGGCGTCGGGCTGGCTGGCGCCGTGGCACGTCCTGGACGGCGTCGCGGGCGTCGACCTCGAAGGGCTCGCGAAGACGCTGCTAGGGGAGTAACCGGGCGGGGTCGAACTTCGCGATCGGGTGGGCCGTCGAGCCGTCGATCACCAGGTCCGCGACGATCTCGCCGATCACCGGGGCGAACTTGAAGCCGTGGCCGGAGAACCCGCACGCGAGCACCACCCGCTCCTCGTCCGGGTGCGGTGCCACGACGAAGCTCTCGTCGGCGGTGTCGGTGTACATGCACGTCGCCGCGCGCAGGAACGCTCCCGGCAACGTCGGGAGGTGCCGTTTGACGACGGTGGAGATCTCGTGGACCTCTTCGGCGGACACCGTCCGGTCGATGCCGTCCGGGGTGCACGCGCGGCCACCTGTGTGGAACGCGACCTTCACGCCGTCCGCGGGCGCGTTGTGCGCCGGGAAGCCGTAGAACGTGTAGCCGTCGCCTTCCCAGAGGTACACCGGGTGCTGCCGGAACGGGGCGATCCCGCCCGTCGGCGCGAACCAGTACTGCACCTGCCGCCGGACCGTGAACTCGACGCCGAAGCCGCGCAGCAGCTCGCCGGCCCACGCGCCCGGGCACAGGACGAGCCGGTCGGCCGTGTAGTAGCTGTGCGACGTCCCGACGCGCACCCCGCCGGACATCGTGCTCCAGGTGAACACCTTCTCCTCGTGGTGCAGTTCGGCGCCGCACCGCGCGGCGAGCTGCAGGTGCGCGGCGACGCTGCCCTCGGGCGACACCAGACCGGCGCCCGGCTCGTACAGCGCGACCTCGCCCGCCGAAGGCGCCAAAGTCGGGAACCGGCGGCGGATCTCGCCGGCGTCCAGCAGTTCGTGCGGGATGTCGAAGGCACGAGCCGAAGCCGCGCTGCCGGTGATCGTGCGCGAGCCCGCCGTGCCGACCATGATCCCGCCGCAGCGGGTGAACAGCCGCCGTCCGCTGTCGTGCTCGAGGCCCTCCCACAGCTCGTGGGCGCGCAGCAGCAGCGGGACGTACTCGGGGCCTTCGAGGTACGCCTGGCGCGTGATCCGCGAACCGCCGTGGCTCGACCCGCGGTTGTGCACGGGTGCGAACTGGTCGATGCCGAGCACCCGCTGTCCGCGCTGTGCCAGCCGGTACGCCGCGGCGCTGCCCATCCCACCGAGGCCGAGCACGATCACGTCGTAGTGCGTCATGCGACCCTCCCCGGCACGCGCTCGCCGAAGTACGCGATCTCGACCGGTGTGCCGGGTGCGCTGTACTCCACCGGGAGCCAGGCGTGCGCGATGGCGTGGCCCACGGTGTAGCCGTACCCGCCGCTGGTGACGTACCCGGCCGCGCGGCCTTCGGCGTACACGGGTTCCTTGCCCTGCAAGACGATTCCGGTCGTCAGGCGGACGAGCCGGCGGCTCACGGTCTCCGCGGACCGGCCCGCCAGCGCGTCGCGACCGAGGAAGTAGCCCTTGTTCAGTTGGACGGCGTCCCCGAGTCCGGCCTCGTAGGGATCGTGCTCGGTGGTGAAGTCGACGCCGGGGGTGCGCCCGCCGGCCTCCAGGCGCAGGCTCGTGAAGGCTTGGTGACCCGCGACGACGACACCGCGGTCCCGCAGGGTGTCCCACAGCCGGCGGCCGAAATCCGCCGTGGTGTGCAGTTCCCAGCCAAGTTCGCCCACAGTGGACAGTCGCAACGCGACGACCGGCACGTCGCCGACGCAGGTCTCCTCAGTGGAGCAGTCCGTTGTGGACAGTTCCGGTAGGACGGTGTCGGCCAGCGGTCCCCACAGGCCGACGCAGCAGGTGCCTGGGGTGGTGTCGTGGATCTGCACGGTGCCGTCGCCGGGGAGGTGGCGTCGCAGCCAGTCGAAGTCCAGGCGCCCGCCGGTGCCGACGTGGAACCGCTCGGTGCCGAGCCGGGCCACGGTCAGGCAGCCGCGCAGGCCGCCGTCTTCCCCGAGCAGCAGCGTTTCCGTCACGGTGCCCGGCGCCTTCGCGAGGTCGCCGGTCGTCATGGCCTGCAGGAACGGCAGCGCGCCCGGGCCGGTGACCGCGAGGCGCGGCGCCGGCGTCAGGTCGAACATCGCGACGCGCTCGCGGGCCACCAGCGCCTCCGCGCGAGCCTCGGCCGAGTACCGCTCCGGCCGCGCCCAGCCGTCCACCGAACCGAAGTGCGCGCCCAGCGCGGCCTGCCGCTCGTGGAACGGGCTGGTCCGCACCGGCTCCGCGGTGAACCGGGACGACCGCGTGAACCGGGCGAGGTCGCAGCCGTGCAGGGCGAGCGACGGCTGCCCGTCGACGAGCCAGCGCGCCAGCTCGCGCGCGACCCCCGCGGAGTGCTCGGCCCGGACGGCTTCGGCCACCCAGAAACCGTCGAGCTCGGGATGCTCGCCGAGCAGCGGCTGTCCGTCCGGCGTGCCGGCGAGCGCCACCGTCGTGGTGGTTTCGAAGCCGGCGTAGCGCAGTGCCGGCACCAGCTCGGCTGCCACGGCCACGCCGACGCCGAGCCGGTCGACGTGCTCGCGGACGTACATCCCGGTGTCGAGGTGGCGCAGCACGGGCTTGCCCGCCTGCACGTGTTCGTCGTTGTCGCCGGCCAGCTGCGGCACCGGTGCCGTGATCCGGTACTCGTGGGTCAGCGGCACCCGGGGCACGGTCAGACCGGCGAGCTCTCCCGCGTCGGCACACGACACGACGACGTCGGCGCGGAACCGCGCGGCCGCGGTGGCGACGCCGGTGACGCGGCCACCGGCCCGCTCGACCGCCACCACCTCCTCGGTGGCGAACCGCGCGCCCCGGGCTTTCGCGCGCCGGGCCTGGGCTTCGGCCGCACGCCGCGCGTGCAGCAGGCCGTCGCCGGGCACGTGGAGCCCGCCCAGCACCCGGGTTCCGTCGAGCAGCGGGTGCAGGTCGGTGCACTCGTGGGGCGTGCGCAGGTAAGCGCGCACGCCCCACGACGTCGCCCAGCCGTGCCGCCGCTTCAGCTCCTCGAACCGCGCGGGTTCCGTCGCGACTTCGAGGCTGCCCACCGGGTTGAAGCACCACTGACCGTCGAGGCCGCCGTATTTCGCGACGGTGTACTTCGCGAACTCCGTCAGCGTGCGGTCGGCGTGCGTGCGGAACACGAGCCCCGGGTGGCCGTCCGGCTCGCCGCCGCCCAGGACGGTGACGTCGGTCCAGCCGCGCTCGGTGAGCTCGTCGGCCAGCGCGCAGCCGAGCAGGCCGGCGCCGATGACGGCCACCCGGGGCCGTGCTGCCATCTGTCCCTCCGGGCGACGAAGTTGCGTCTTCGGCAACAACGTGCGTGATGCGAGACGCGGTGTCAAGCGCCCGAAAAGGTGCCCGCTCAGGCGCGCGTGAACTCCATGACCCAGTTGGACTCCCAGGTCCGCCCGCCGTCGGCGGAGAACTCCTGCTCCCACCGGGCGGTGGTGTCCGTGATGTCCGACCAGATGTAGTGCGCCCGGATGGGTTTCCCGTCGTGGGTGTCGTCGCCGTAGAAGTCGCCGCGGCCGTCGGTGAACGTGCCGGCGACCGGCGGCTGGAGCACCCCGGTGCGGTCGTTGGCCCAGTAGATCGACCACTCCTTCCGTTCGACGTCGAACAGGCGCAGCGTGAAGCCGCGGAACCCGCGGGCGGGGAAGCGGATCTCCTCGGTGTTGCCGCCGCCGTCGAACAGCGGCGTGCAGGTGGTGGTGCCGGGGAAGACGTCCCAGTCGTCGCTCCCGGCGAAGAGGGTCGTGAGCCGGCGGCTGACGACGGTCCAGGAGCCGTGGAAGAAGGCGAAATCGGTCATGGCGGTGAGCTTGGGGCGCCACCACTGACATCTTCTGTCAGTGGTGGCTGGCAGACTTCGCCGGGTGCGCGCGAGCCGGTTGGTGTCCCTGCTGCTGTTGCTGCAGAACCGCGGCCGGATGAGCGCCGCGAAACTGGCCGCGGAGCTCGGCGTGACCCCGCGGACCGTGTACCGCGACGTCGAGGCGCTGGCGGCCGCGGGCGTCCCGATCTACGCCGAGACCGGGCCCGACGGCGGCTACCAGCTGATGGACGGCTACCGCACCCGGCTGACCGGGCTGACCGCCGGCGAGGCCGGGTCGCTGTTCCTCACCGGCCTGCCGCAGCCGGCCGCGGAGCTGGGCCTGGGCGCCCAGGTGGCCGCGGCCGAGCTGAAGCTGATGGCCGCGCTGCCGACGCCGTACCGAGATGCTTCGGTGCGGATCCGGCAACGCTTCCACCTCGACGCGCCCGGCTGGTACCGCGAGGCCGACCCGGTGCCGCAGCTGCTCGCGGCCGCGGAAGCGCTGTGGCAGGACCAGGTCGTCGAAGTGTCCTACCGCCGCTGGTCGCCGACGCCCGGCGTGGTGACGCGGCGGCTGCACCCGCTCGGCCTCGTCCTCAAGGCCGGCGTCTGGTACCTCGTCGCCGGGCCGCGGGTGCGCACCTACCGCGTCGGCAACATCGAACAGCTGCGGACGCTCGACGAGCACTTCACCCGTCCCGACGGCTTCGACCTGGCGGAGTTCTGGCGCGAGCACGTCGAAAGCTACGAAGAGAGCGAAGCCGGCGAGACGGCCGTCGTGCGGCTGTCCCCGGCCGGGATCGCGGCCCTGCCCGACATCCTCGGCCCGCGAGCGGCCCGGCTCGCGCGGCGCACGCTCGAACCCGCGGATGCCGAGGGCTGGCAGCGCGTCACGATTCCCATGGAGAGCGTGCCCCACGCGGCGGCGGGCGTGCTCCGGCTCGGCGCGGACGCGCAGGTGCTGGCGCCCGCGGAACTGGTGGCGCACCTGGAAAGCACGATCCGCGCGCTGGCGCGGCTGTATCCCTAGTCCCGGCTGTGCTAGTTGTGATGTCCGGGGAGGTTGGTCAGTCGGGTGACCGGCGGCTTGCCGCCGGTTGAGCTGTGGGGTCGGTGGTGATTGTAGAAGTGCAGCCACCCC
>NZ_JBEZHS010000014.1:0-221075 GCF_040650695.1 Amycolatopsis sp. NPDC048633 | reverse complement strand
CCGGCGGACCCGGCGTTCGCGGCGTTGGGTGACGCGAAGTTCACCGAGCTGGCGGGTAAGCCGGCGGAGCTGTCGCCGATCCTGCAGTACCACGTGGTCGGCAAGCGTTATGACGCCAAGGGGCTGGCTGCGGCGGGTTCGCTGGAGTCGTTGAACACCGCGGGTGGGCCGCTGAAGATCGAGGGGACCGGTGACAACATGACGGTCAACGGCGCGAAGATCCTGTGCGGCAACATCCCCACGAAGAACGCGACGGTCTTCGTGATCGACAAGGTGCTGACCCCCGGCACCAACAAGTAACACCGACCTCCGGGTCATCGAGCCCTCCCTTGCGGGTGACCCGGTAGCAGCTGCCGCCGCGGCTCCACGATCGCTGGAGCCGCGGCGGCTGTGTCGCATCCACGGAGGTTCCCGGGCGGGACCTCCGTGGCTCCGGTCCGGCGGCGGGTAGCAGGGAGATCCGCCGCCGGGGGACGCCCTCAGCGGCGGCGTCCCGCCGGCCGCCGTCACCGCTGGTTCACTCCATGGTCGTGGCGGCGGCCGGCTTCTCCCCGTGCCCGGGTCTGGTGACTCCGGATCCCCGCGGCATAGAGTTTCCCCAGCCGGATCGCCGTCAGCGGCGAGTGCTCGTGCGAGAGGGGGCTCGATGCGGGTGATCGCTCCTCCGATCGGTTCCGCGCGGCTATCCGTGCCTTCGCCGCCCTTGACGGTCGACCGGCTGTCGGTGCTGCTGGTCGAAGACGACGACGGGGACGCGCTGCTGGTCGAGGAGATGCTCGCCGACCTCCCCGCCGAGGCCGAGCGGATCACGCTGCTGCGGGTGGCGACGCTGGCCGCCGCGCTGCCCCACATCGCGGGCGTCGACTGCGTGCTGCTCGACCTGCAGCTGCCCGACGCGTCCGGCCTGAGCGCCCTCACGACGTTGCGGCAGCGCAGCCCGGCGAGCGCCATCGTGGTCCTGACCGGGCAGAACGACACCGCCACCGGCGTGGCCGCGGTCGCCGCCGGCGCCCAGGACTACCTCGGCAAGGACCAGGTCGACGGCCCGCTGCTGATGCGTGCGATGCGGTACGCCTGGGAACGGCGAAGGGCCGAGGACGCGGAACAGCGGCTCATGGAGCAGCAGCTGTTCGCGGGGGAGAACGCGCGTCTCGAACGCGGCCTGCTGCCCACCCCGCTGCTCGGTGACGGCGACCTGGGCCTGGCGGTCCGCTACCGCCCGGGCCGGGACGGCGCGCTGCTGGGCGGCGACTTCTACGACACCGTCGAGCAGGCTGACGGCACCGTCGAGGTGATCATCGGGGACGTCTGCGGCCACGGCCCGGACGAAGCCGCGCTGGGCGTGGCGCTGCGGATCGCGTGGCGGGCCCTGGTGCTCGCCGGGCTGCCGGCGGTCGACGTCCTGACCACGGTCGAGCGGGTCCTGGTCAACGAGCAGATCGAGCCGCTGTTCGCCACGGCCTGCATGCTCACCGTCGCCCCGGACCGGGCATCCGCGCGGATGGTGCTCGCCGGGCACCCGCCGCCGTTGCTGCTCCCGCGAGCCGGACCGGCCACGTTCCTGCCGTCGGACGCGCTGGGCCCGCCGCTGGGCATCCCGCTACGCAGGCCGCGCCGGCAGGCCGAAGTCACCCTGGCACCGGGCTGGTCCCTGCTGCTCTACACCGACGGGATCTTCGAAGGCCGCTCCGGCGCGAGCGAGCGGCTCGGCCGCGCGCGGATGGCCGCGCTGGCGGAAGGGCTCCTTGTCGGGCCGGGTGACCGCGGCGAGGCGCTGGACGCCCTGATCGGCCGCGTCCAGCAGCTGAACGACGGCCCGCTGGACGACGACGTCGCGCTGGTTCTGCTCACCCGGAAGCCTGAGCTTTGACCTCCTGGCCCGAGACCCCGGGTACCGGGCCGCCCGAGGACGGTCCGGTACCCGCGATCGGAGCTCAGTTGGCGGCGCTGGTGTTCACTTCGCCGTTGACGCCCTTGGGGAAGAAGCCGCCGGACGTGGCGGCCTTGTTCGTCAGGTAGACGATGTTGAGGACCTGGCCGGGCGAGCGGCTGTAGGCGATGCCGTTCGCGTCGGTGGGCACGATGTTGGCGTTGCCGTGGCTGTCGACGACGCCCTGGTCGTCGTCGGCGGGGCCGTCGAGGCTGTCGCGGGCGGCCGACAGCTTGACCGTGGCCTTGGCGTCGCCGCGCAGGTAGAGGGCGCTGCGGATGTTGGCGGCGTGGTACGCCTCGACGGCGAGGATGCCGGCGGCGGCTTCGAGGTAGGTCTTGTTGGTGATCAGCGGGGCGGCACCCTTGTAGGCCGTCACGCCGACGTCTTCGAACAGGAACGCCGCCAGCAGGAAGTTCTCCTCGCAGGAGAACGCGTCGAAGCTCTGACCGCGTTTGACCAGGCCCGCGGCCTGGGCCGCGGCGGTGAAGCTGGACTGCAGGTCGATCGCCGGGCGGCTGACCGCGGCCGAGCCCAGCGCCGAGCGCAGGAACTGGACGTGGGCCTTCTCGTCGCCGGCGATCTCCTGGGCGTACTGCTTGGCGGCCTTGGTCTGGAACCGGACGGCGCGCCCGCCGGTGACGCCGCCGCGCGTGCCCGTGCCGGTCGTCATGGCGTCGGCGAGGCCCTTGCCGGTGACGGCGTGCAGGTAGAACTCGGCTTCGAGGTACTCGAGGTTGAGCGCGAAGTTCAAGACGGCGCCGTCACTGACCCCGCCCGGGGCGGCCGCGGCGGCGGGTCGTGCGGTGGCCGCGGCGGCGGGCCCGGCGACGAGACCGCCGAGGGCGCCGGCGCCGACGACACCCAGGCCGGTCATGCCGGCTGCCTTGAGGAAACGGCGGCGGTCCTGGTCGTTTTCGGCACTGCGGTTGATCATCGCTGCGGCATAGCGTTTGCCAAACACGGACGAACTCCTCCCCGCCCGCGCGCGTACGGCGGGCGACACCCACTCGACGGGTCTTCCCGCGGTGGGACGGATCCTTCGTGGACCTTTCCCTTTCGGGGCTGTCCCCGCCGCGGATGGGGGTGATCCACCGTGTGGGTGTCAGGTGGGCTTCGAGGCAGGAAAATTCGGCGGTTTACCCGCTACTCAGTGGTAGCAAACCCGTTAGAGGGAAAGAAAAAACTTCGATCTACACCCAATCCGGTGATGGTCTTCGCCTCGAAACCCCACTGACGGTGAAGTCCAGACCCGAAGGGGGGTGAGATGGATGGATACTTCCCAGACGGACTCCGCGCTGGTCCGGCACCCACTGGTACTCCGGGTGCTCGTCGTGGCCGGCGCGTTGTTCGGATTCACCCTGCTGGCGCTGGCCGTGTCGGGGGCCGCGAACGCTTCCGAAGGTTCGCCCCCGCCCGATCGGTCCGGCCTGCTCGATCGAGCAGGGCAAACCGTGCACGGCGTGCTCGAACCCGTCGAACCGGTGCTGAAGCCGGTCACAGGCACTGTGCACGCGGTGACCTCGCAGGTGGCTCCGGTGGTGAAGCCGGTGACGAGCGGGCTCGAGCCCGTGCTCGCGCCGCTGACCCGACCGGTGCTGCGCACGGCGGAGCCGGTGCTGTCGGCCTTGCGGCCGGTCACCGAGCCCGTTTTGCACGCGCTGTCGCCGGTGACCTCGCCGGTCCTGCAGGCCACGGCCCCGGTGACCAAGCCGGTGGTGCGGGCGATCGGGGCCGAGAACGTGGCTCCGGCGCTGACCGGGCAACCGGCCGAGCCCGCGCCTCGCGGAGACACCAGTGCCCCGCCTGTGGCGGCGGCACCGGTCGAGCGGATCGCTCAAGCCGGCTGGAACGCTCCGGCCGTCGTCAAGCAGGGTGACGCTCAGCGTCGTCAGGACGCTCAGGCCGGTTCCCGGCACATCGCCGGGGAAGCGGTTCCGGATTCGGCCGGCGTTGCCGGTCCGATGTCCGGATCCGGCGGCGGCGGACTGCCCGCCGACGTGTCCGGCATGAGCGGTTCGATGTCGGCGGGTTCCGGCGGTCAGCACGGTGGCGAGTACGCCGTGACCGCGGCCGGGACCGGCGAGCCGGGGACCGATCGATCCTGGCGGGCGCCACCCGCGGGCTCGTGGTCGTTGCACTGGCTGCAGTTCTACGGCAACGACCATCCGAGCTGACGTTCCCTTTCCACCCTCAAAATCCACAATGGACAGAGAGTAGGAAAGGGAAGTCATGCACAAGTACGTGCGACGCGGCCTGACCGCCGCATTCATCTCCGGCGGGTTCGTCCTGCTGGGATCAGCGGTGGCCAGTGCGGACACCGGGAACTCGGGCCCGCTGGGCGGGCTCGGCACCACGCTGCACTCGGTCGTGTCCGGCACCGCCACCGGCGGTAACGGCGGGACCTCGGGCGACGGCGGGAACGCGAACAGCAGCAACACCGCTGTCAGCGGGAACTCCGGCAACTCGGGCAACTCCGGCTCCACCGGCGGCAACAGCGCCTACGGCGTCTGCGTGCTGGCCAAGTGCACCACCTCGGTGTCCTCGGGCAACTCCGGGAACACGGGCGCGACCGGCTCGACCGGGAACGCCTCGAACACCAGCACCACCACCGGTGGCCACTCCGGGAACGCCGGCGACGGCGGCTCCGGGACGGCGGCGGCGTCGGGCAAGAACACCGCGGACTCGCGGGGCGCCCGCGGCGTCGGCAAGGTGCTCGGAACCGTCACGGGCACGGCGACGGGTGGTAAGGGTGGCAACTCCGGCGACGCCGGGAACGCCACCAGCGGCAACTCCGCGGTGTCGGGCAACTCCGGCAACTCGGGGAACTCCGGGTCCACCGGGGGCAACAGCGCCTACGGCCTCTGCCTGCTGGCGCAGTGCAGCACCACCGTGTCCTCGGGCGACTCCGGGAACACCGGCGCCACCGGCTCGACCGGTGACGCGACCAACACCAGCACGACCACCGGCGGGAACTCCGGCAACGCGGGCAACGGTGGCGACGCCACCGCGGCCGGCACCACCTGGAACTCCGCGAAGAACAACGGTGGGCACGGCTGGGGCTGGAACCGGCACGACCAGGGCGGCAAGACGGGCGTCCTGGGCTCGGTCACCGGCACCGCCACGGGTGGCAACGGTGGCAACTCCGGCGACGCCGGGAACGCCACCAGTCACGACAACGCGGTGACGGGCAACTCCGGCAACTCGGGTGACTCGGGTTCCACCGGTGGCAACTCCGCCATCGTGTGGACCGTGGGTGGCCAGGACAACGGCCGTGGACACCACCGCGGCTGTGGCTGGAACAACGGTGGCTGGAAGCACGAGAGCGGCACGAAGTCGGCCACCACGGTGACTTCGGGCAACTCGGGTGACACCGGCGCCACCGGCTCGACCGGTGACGCGTGGAACTCCAGCAGCACCACCGGCGGGAACTCCGGCTGGGCGGGCAACGGCGGCGACGCCACCGTCGTCAGCACCGGTCACAACTCCGCCACGAACAACGGTGGGCACCACGGGAACCAGGGCGGCAAGAGCAGCGTCCTGGGCCAGGTCACCGGCACCGCGACCGGCGGCAAGGGCGGCAACTCCGGCGACGCCGGGAACGCCACCAGCGACAACAACGCGGTGAGCGGCACGTCCGGCACCTCGGGTGACTCGGGCTCGACCGGCGGCAACACCGCCGTCACGTCGACCCGCGGGCACGAGCAGCAGGGCCGCCACCACGGTCACCGGAACAACGGTGGCTGGAAGCACGAAGGCACGAAGTCGGCCACCACGGTGACTTCGGGCAACTCGGGTGACACCGGCGCCACCGGCTGGACCGGCGACGCGGGCAACACCAGCAGCACCACCGGCGGGAACTCCGGCTGGGCGGGCAACGGCGGCGACGCCGGCGTCATCGCCACGGGCTGGAACACCGTCGCGCACAGCCCGCACACCGTCTGACGGTCAAGGGGTAGGAGAGCGGGGGCACCGATTCGGTGCCCCCGCTTTTCGTTGCGGATGTCCCACCGGACCGGCCGTCCACAGTGGTCAGTCGACGTAACCCTCAGGTAAGGATCATCGGCGACGTGACGTGGGACACTCGGTGGGCAACCGAAACCGGGCGCGACACCATGGACCGGGACTACGCGAAGCCGTTGGACGTGGCCGCCTTGGCCAGGGTCGCGCACGTCTCGCCGGTGCATTTCATCCGGACCTTCCGCGCGACGTTCGGGAAACCCCGCATCGTTGCCTGCAACGCCGGCGAGTGGAGCGGGCCCGCGACATCGTCGGCGAGCCGCCGACGGCGTACCGGCGGCGGACGTGCCGACCTGTTTCGCCATGGCCTGGACGCGGCCGAGGAGCTGACCGGGACGATGGACGAGGCGCTCGACTTCTACGTCGGCAAGTGACCCGTTCGGCAACAGCATCCGGTTCAACCAGCCGCTGTCCGGTTCCTGAAACGGCCATCCGGGGTTACGCGGTTCCTCGAACCGCGCGGTCGAGAGCAAGCTCCGCCCAGACGGTCTTGCCGTCGAGGCGTTGCTGCTGGCCCCAGGCGATGCTGCCCTGCTCGACGAGCGACATGCCGCGCCCGCCACCGGACGTCGGTGGCCGGTGGCGGGCTGCCTTGGTGCAACCGTCGTCGATTTCGATCCGCAACGACCGGCGGCTGCGGCGCAGGCGGACCCGGACGGGCGGGGCCGCGTGGCGGAGAGCGTTGGAGACGAGTTCGTCGAGAACCATCACGACATCGGTGAGGCGATCGGCTGTCAGGTCGGCCAGGAGCGCTCGTGCCCAGCCGCGGACCCTCGCCAGCTCCGTCAAGTCGGCCTTGACGGCGGTTTCGCCGCCACCGGCGTCACTGAGGTTCACGATCGCTCTCCTCAGAAAGAAACGGTTGCGAACCAGGAGGATTCCCTGATCCGGCCGGTCTCAACCGCCCGTGCCGGCCGGCTGTAGCCGAGTCGACTGAAAATCGTCCGGACCGGGGTCCGCCGTGACTTCCCGCATCAACCGGGTGGGGGACCTGGGCGCACCGCTGGTTGCCCGGCGCGGTAACTCAGCCTGCGCGCTTGGCGTAGTCGGCGATGCCCTCGCCGGTCATCTTCCGCGCCACGCCCAGCCAGTCGCTGAAGGCCTTGCGCCGGCGGTTCTCGGGGTGTGCTCCGATGTAGGCCGCCACTTCGGGCGAGGCCATGGTGCGGTAGATCGTCACGAGCTGCGCCGCGGCGATGCGGGGGCGGGGTGCGTACGGGGGCTCGCCGGTCTCCTCGGCGAGTTCGGCGGCGACAGCCAGTTCGAAGTGTTCCCACATCAACCGCATCCGCGCCTGGAGCCCGGCGCTGTCGCCGACCGTGCGGTGCAGGCGGTCCAGCTCGGTGACCGCACCGTCGGGGCTGGTGGTCATCGCCTCGCCGAGCATGTCCGCCACGGCGTCGAGCGGGGTGTGGCCGGCGGGCCGGTTCCGGATGCGCTCCACCAGGGTGCCCAGCACCTCGTCTTCGCCGTGGAAGACCAGGTCCTCCTTGGTGGGGAAGTAGACGAAGACGGTCTTGGCAGCCACGTTGGCCGCGTCGGCGATCTCGGCGACGGTGACCTTGTCGAAGCCTCGCTCGGCGAACATCTCCTCGGCCGCGCCGATCAGGGCTTGGCGGGTGAGCAGCTTCTTGCGCTCTCGCAGGCTCAGCCGCGTGCCGTCCCCGTCCTGATCGTCGCTCACGCGGGCCAGGGTACACCGCGACTCTCACGATGACGTTCGTGTGTCTTGGACTACATGTCACTCTCTAAAAAAGGTAACTGACTTACATTAGTTTCTCAGTGGCGCTATGGTGGCGGGGAAGCCAAGGGAGGAACACGTGATGGCACAGGACGGGAACGGCCGGGTCGCGGTGGTGACCGGGGGAAGCAGCGGGATCGGTCTCGCGACCGCCGTAGAGCTGGCGAAGGACGGGTACGCGCTGGTGATCGCCGGCCGCGACGCCGGCAAGCTGGCGGCGGCCGCGGACCGGATCGGCGGGAGCGGGCCGGTGCACACGGTGGCCGCGGATCTCGCGACCCTGGCCGGGGTCGAGCAGCTTGCCGAGCAGGTCCGGGCCCGGTACGAGCAGGTCGACCTGCTGTTCGCGAACGCCGGCCGGTCCGACGCCCCGCCTCTGCTCGACACCCGTGAGCAGGACTTCGACCTGATGATGGGCACCAACGTCAAGAGCGTGTTCTTCGCCGTGGTCAAGCTGCTGCCGCTGCTGCGCCGTGGTGGTTCGGTGGTGGTGACCAGCTCGGTCTCCGAAGCCAAGGGCCGTCCCGGCGACCCGTTGTACTCGGCCGGCAAGGCCGCGGTGCGCAGCCTCGTCCGCACGCTCGCGCTGGACGAAGAGGTGCTGGGACGAGGCGTGCGGGTCAACGCGGTCACGCCCGGGTGCATCGCGACGCCGCTGACCGCGCAAACGGACCCGGCGATGCAAACGGCGATCGACGACTACGTCACCAGCACCGTACCGCTGGCCCGCTGGGGGCAGCCGGAGGACGTCGCACACGCGGTCGTCTTCCTCGCAGGCGAAAACGCCCAGTACATCACCGGCTCGGAAATCGTCGTCGACGGCGGCCTCGCCCAGATCTGACCACAAAGGACAGGAGATCGACCATGAGTGAGTTTTCTTCGGCCGAGCAGGCTGTCCGCGCCGCCGGCATCGTCATCCTCGGCGGTGGCCCGGCCGGGCTCGCGGCGGCCCGGTTGCTGCACCAGCGCGGGCTGGCGCCGCGCGTTCTCGAACGGGACGCGAGCCCGCACGCCCGATCCCAGGGCGGCAGCCTCGATCTCGCCGAGCAGGGTGGGCAGCTGGCCCTGCGGGAGATGGGGCTCGGCGAGAAGTTCGACGAGCTGGCCCGGCCGCTGGGGCAGCGGCTGTGCCTGATGGACCCGGACGGGACCGTCCGGCTCGACGTGGACGAGTCAGCCGACGAGTACCGGCCCGAGATCGACCGGGTCCAGCTGCGGCAGCTGCTGATCGACTCCCTGCCGCCGGAGACGATCAGCTGGGGCGCCGAGGTCGGCGGCGTCACGCCGCTGCCCGGCGGCCGGCACCGCGTGCGCCTCGCCGACGGCACGCACGTCGACGCCGATCTGGTCATCGCCGCCGACGGGATCCGTTCCCACGCCCGCCGGCTGGTCACCACCGAGCAGCCGGCCTACAGCGGCATCACCTTCATCCACGGTGACCTCCACGACCCGGGACCAGAGTCGTTCGTCGCCCGGCACACCGGCGAGGGCATCCTGCACGCCCTCGGCGACAACAAGGCGATCCTCGCCCAGCGGGCCGCCGACCGCTCGGTGCGCGTCTACTTCGCGGTCCGCACCGCCGAGGACCCGACCCGGACCCAGGGCGACCGGTTCGGCAACTCCGCCGCGGTCCGGGAGCAGCTGCGCGAGACCTTCGCCGGCTGGAGCTCGGACCTGCTGAGCGTGCTCGACGAGATCGACAGCGACTTCGCCTACTGGCCCCTCTACGGGATGCCCGTGCGCCAGCAGTGGGCACCCCACTCCGGGGTCACCCTGCTCGGCGACGCGGCCCACGTGATGCCGCCGTTCGGTGGGGAGGGCGTGAACATGGCCCTGCTCGACGCCGTGACTCTCGTCCACGCTTTGTTCTCCCCGCGGCACCTCACGATCGATGACGCGATCGCGGCGTTCGAGCAGACCATGCTCGACCGCATGGCCGGAGCGATTCTCGACACGAACGCGGGTGGCGAACTGCTGCTGAGCCCGGCGGGGACTGCGCCCCTCATGAGCCACTTCATCGCTGCGGAGGCAAAGCCGGCATGAGCACACCGGGAGTCACGATCAGCCAGGTCGCCATCGTCGTCCACGACCTGGAGGCCACGATGGCCGCCTACCACCGGATCTTCGGCTGGGGGCCGTGGCAGGTCATCGACTACACCAAGCTGCCGCACCACGGCACGACAGTGCGCGGCACACCCACGGACTACACCATGCGGACCGCGGTCGCCGACGTCGGCGGCATCCAGTTCGAGATCGTCGAACCCGGCCCGGGCGCCAGCCAGTACCGCGAGTTCCTCGACTCGAAGGGCGAAGGGCTGCACCACATCCTGCTCGAAACTCCGGATGGACAGGCGGCGACGATGAACGAACTCCTGCGTGCCCAGGGCATCCCGGTGCTGATGGGCGGTGCCATCGGAAACCTGCTCGACTACGCCTACCACGACGCGGCCGACGAGCTGAAGGTCACGATCGAAACCACTGACGTCCACCCCGGCGGCGACGTCGGCATCCTCACGCACGCCATGTCCGAGTACCCGCCCTCGCACGGCGTCGACCCCGAGGAGTGAAACCGTGACCTCCCAGCACATTTCCGTCGGGTCCCGCCTGGGTGCCCGGCTCCTGCGCGGCTCGTTCCCGCTGCTCGGTTCCGTGCCGAAGGAACTGCGGAACCTCAGCCCCGACGTCGGGGACCCGGCCGAGATCCACGTCCCGACCCGGCACGGGGACGTCCGCTGCCTCGTCTACCGGCCGCCGCGGGCCGGCGAGGACACTGCGCCGGTGTACGTCGAGTTCCACGGCGGTGCCTTCATCGTCCGCGCGCCGGAGCAGGACGATCACCTCTGCCGCTACCTCGCCGCCCACACCGGCGCCGTGGTGCTCAGCGTCGACTACGACACGGCTCCCTCGGTGCGTTACCCCGTCGCCGAGCAGCAGGCCTACGACGTCGCCGAATGGGCCGCGACCCACGGTGACGAGCACGGCTGGGACGGCGAGCGCCTCGCGGCCGGCGGGATGAGCGCCGGCTCCAAGCTGGCGATCAACGTGTGCCAGCAGGCGCGGGAAAGTGGCGTCTTCCGCCCCGTCGCCCTGGTGAGCGGGTACGGGGCCATGGACATGACACTGACGCCACCGGACCGCACGTCGCCGAAGAAGCACCCGGCCGTCGCGCCGTGGCTGCTGAACCTGATGTACGCGACCTATTTCCCGGACGTCCCGCGCCGGCGCGAGTGCCTCGCCTCGCCGTCGCTCGATGATGATCTGGCCGGCTTCCCGCCGACGCTGATCATGACCGCGGAGCTGGACGTCATGGCCGCCGAAAGTGACCGTTTCGCGGCGAAGCTGAGCTCGGCCGGGGTCACGGTGACGCACGAGCGGTTTCCCGGCGTCGACCACGGGTTCACCCACGACAAGCCGGTCGAAGTCGCCGTCGCCGCACTCGATGCGGTGGTGGCCCACCTGCGGACGGCGTTCGCGCCGGTCATCCTGGCCGGGTCAACGTCGGCCGACCGTCCCGACCATGGCTTCTCGTCGCCCGACGTGGTTGGCGAGGACGTTCAGCAAGAACACCTCTCCGGCGAGGGTCAGCAAGCCGATGAGTGCGGTGGTCAGTGAACCGCGCATCATGAATGCCGTGTGCGACACGAGGATGCCGCCGAAGAGCCAGATCCGGTGCCGGTCGCTCCAGCCGGCCGCCGCTCGCCAGCGCAGCACCAGCAAGCCGAACGGTACCGCGGTCATGGCGGCGATGAACAGCCGGGTACCCGGGGTCCTGGGGCGCGGAAATGAGGTAGCGGAGCCCCAGAACACCCACGATCGCCAGTACGCGATCCTCTTGGTCGAGCCGCCTTCTCACGCGAAAAGGTAACCGGTCCCGGCGCCTGTCCCGAGCCGGCGGAGTTCAGAGCCAGCCGTTGGTCTCGGCCAGCCGACCGGGGCCGGCCACGGTCGGTGATGCTGCAGAACCTCCGCGACCCGGCCACGCCCCTGCCCGGAGCGCTCCGGCTCCGCGCGGCGCTCGGCGACCGCGCCCGGTTGGTGACGGCCGACCTGAGCGGTCACGTGGCCTACCTCAACGGCGCGAACCGGTGCGGCAACCAGGCGGTGAGCGACTACCTCGCGACCGGCCGCCGCCCGGCCCACGACACGTTCTGCCCGGCCTGAGTCAGGTGACGCGGAAGGCGTCGATCATGCCGACGGACGTGCTGCGGTTGACGATCCGGACCGTGTGCTGCCCCGAGGCGAGGCCGCTCTTCTGCCAGACGACCTGCTGCACCTGCCGGGCGCCGTCGGCGTGCAGGTCGACCGTCGCCTGGAACGTGTTGTCCAGGTAGACGTCGACCGTGCCCATGTCGCCGTTGCGTTCCGACAGGTACTGGAGGCTCGTTCCGGTGAAGGTGTAGTTCGCCGTGGCGCCGACGGTCGTCGAGTGGTGGGTGTCGTCGTTGTAGTCGCCGTAGCCGCGGTTGGTGGTCGGGAACCAGTTGCTGTCGTAACCGACGTCGGTGTCGTTGACGAGGCCGCCGCCGTTCGCGTCGAGGCCGAGGGTGGAGGCCGTGCCGCTCAGCGTTTTGGCGCCCTGGTTCGGGCTGCCCGTCAGCCGGGTGGTCGAGTAGGACGTCAGCGGTTTCGCGGTGCGTTCGACGATGTACGTGGCGCCCGAGGTGGTCGGGACGTCGAACTCCGCGGCGGTGGTGGTCAGGACGATCGTGTTGTCCGACGCGCGCCGCACGCGCACCTGCTGTCCGCTCCACGGGTTGACGAGGTGGGCGGTCGCGCCCCACTGGCTGCGCAGGCCGACGTACTTCGTCTCGTTCGCCTCGCGCTCGGAGCTGACGAGGAAACCGTTCTTCGCCAGCAGCGTGAACTTGCCGACGAACGACGAGTTCGCCGGTGCCGCCGGGAAGACGCGGATCTTGTCGTTGTAGGACTGCAGCAGGGCTTCGTTCATCGCGGAGAGGTTGACGCCGTGGTATTCGAAGACACCGTTGGTGTTGCTCGTGAACCCGTTCGGGTAGTTCTGGTACTGCTGCAGCATCCGCTTCAGGCCGGTGAAGGTCTGGTCGCCGAGGCCGAGCCGCGCGGCCTGCACGGCGTCATTGGCCCAGACGTTGCCGTAGGGGAACGGCCGGCTGTTCCACGTGGTCAGCGCGGTCTGGTAGTCGGCGGCGCCGATCCCGGTGACGTTGTACGGCCAGATCAGCTCCGACGCGACGTTCTCGCCGTTGCGGGTCTGGGAAAGCGGCGGCTGGTGCGGCTGGTAAGCGCCGTTCTGCTGCGGGTAGGCGACGAGGTTGCCGAGGACCCGCTGCCACTCCGTGCGCAGGTTTGCGTCGGCGCCGAGCTGCTGGGAGACCTGGATGGCGATGGGGAAGACGCTGCGCACGGCGGCGAGGTCGGTGATGGCGTTCGGGACGTTCCAGTACGTCTCGTGCGCGTTCGAGTTTGCCATGGAGTACTTGCCGTTGCTGTCGACCGAAAGCATCCGCGAGTAGAACTTGGCGGTCTCCCGGAGGAACGGGTACGCGACGTTGCGCAGGTAGTTGTCGTCGTTGGTGTAGCGGTACTGCAGGTACATGTTGTACGCGGCTTCGTACCCGGTGGACAGGATGTTCTTGGTGTAGTCGCTGTTCACCGTGCCGCGGGCGTTGCCGTCCCAGCCCATGGTTTCCGGCACCCACAACCCGTCCACGCCGTAGCGCGTCTGCGTGTACGACTTCAGCGCGGTGTAGTTGCGGCTGTAGAGGTTGTTGAAGGTGGTCATCAGGTCGACGTGGTTCGAGGCGAGGAACGAGTTGTAGACGTCGCGCTGGTTCCAGTACCAGTAGGCGTTGCTCCACTTCGTCTGGTCGCCGGTCGCGCGGAAGACGCCGTTGATGAAGTGGTACGGGTAGTTGCCGTAACCGCCGGCGGCGATCAGGTAGGTCGAGAGGTAGTAGACGTTCTCGAGGTAGTCGGCGTCCCCGCCGAGCCCGCCGTACTGGACGAAGGACTTGTTCCAGAAGCTGTGCCACCAGTTCCGGTAGGCGGTGTAGGTGTTCTGGTAGCCGGTGGCCTTGACCGCGTTCAGGGCGTTCTTGGCCTGGCCGACCGAGTTGTTGCCGGCGGCGTTGAGCCGGGTGCTCGCGGTGAACCACACGGTGTAGCTCGAGGTCGGGGTGATGCTGAGGCGCACCCGGCTGTTGTTCACGACGGAGGCGCTGTAGTTCGCGCCCTCGACGGTCGCGGCGAGGGTGTAGCCGAACTTCTGCGGGTCGGCCTGGCCGCGGCTGATCCCGGCGCCGGACGCGTCGGCGTAGCTCGACACCTGGCGCCAGGTGGTGATGTCGGGGACGTCGCCGCTGTTGCCGAGGTTCGCGACGTCCCACAGCGAGAGCTCCAGGGTCACGCTGCCGACCCCGCCGCGGGTGTCGTCGACGTGGATGCCCATGACCTCGGAGCCGGGCTGGCCCATGACGGTGACGGTGCGGTTGCTGTCGTACTTCGTGGTCAGCGTCCCGTCGTAGAGCGACAGCCGCTGCTGGTAGGCGCTGTACCCGGAGTCCATCGCGGGCGTGGTGGCCAGGTTGACCAGGCCGGCGCCGAAGGCGGTCTGCTGCGAGGCGTCGACGTTCGACACCTGCATGGTCAGGCCGTTCTGCTGCCAGGCCATCGCCCCGGTGCGGCCGTTGCCGACGGTCAGCCCGTAGTTCGGGTTGGTGTTCGGCCGGTTGTAGACGATGTCGTGCTTGGCCAGGTAGCCGGCGTAGTCCACGTCGAGCCGCCCGGCGGCGGGGGAGAAGGCGGCATCGCCCGGGGCGGCGAGCGCCGGGGAGGCGACGGTGAGGGCGGCACCCAGCAGCACCGCGACGGGGAGCAGGCGGATCGACCTCATGGAGCACCTTCCACGGTGAGGGTGTCGGGTCGGACGGGGCCGTGCTGGTCCGGTGGTCGAGGCTGCCGCTGCGGTAGGCGCCGGACGTTCTCCGTCAGACGTATGATGAATGATCGAGTTTTTACTCGGCAGTCGCGCGGGGACTCTGGTTATTCCCTATTGGGGCACCGCGAACCAGTTGTAGCAGACTTGTGACTCCTGGTAAAGAACTGATGTTTAGACCTTTACGGGCGGCTCTGCGGATGCCCTCATGGTCGAAAGGTCTGTTTTGTCTGTATGGTGACGAGTATCGCCGCTCTCCGCTACCTCGTGATCACGCGGGGTCGCTCGAGCTGAACAGAAAGGCACTTGATGAGCCTGTTCGACATGATCAAGGACAAGGCCACCGAACTGCTGGGCGGTGCGAGCGAGAAGGTCAGCGAAGTGACCGGCATCGACTTGCCGGTCGGTGACGCTGCCGGTCAGGTCTCCGAGTCCGCCGCCGGCTTGACCGAGTCCGGGCAGAACGTCGTCGACACGGCGAGCGCGCAGGGGACGGAAGCCCTCGGTGCCATGGGCCCGGTCGGCGACGCGATCGATCCGAACGCCCGGAGCTGAGCGAAGGAGCGCGCGCCCGGTTCAGGCCCGCCGGAGCCGGCCGGGTGCTACGCCGTGGTGTCGTTTGAAGGCCTTGGCGAAGGCGAATTCCGAGGTGTAGCCGCTCTTTCCCGCGATCACGCGCAGCGGGGCGTCCGTGTCGCGCAGCAGCCGGGCCGCGAGGGTCAGCCGCCACCAGGTCAGGTAGGTGAGGGGTGGCCGGCCGACCTTCTCGGTGAACCTGCGTGCGAACGGCGCCCGGGACAGCCCCGCCCGGGCCGCGAGGCTCGCGACCGTCCACGGGTGGGCCGGGTCGCTGTGGATCGCGTGCAACGCGGCGGTGATCGCGGGGTCGCGCAACGCGGCGGCCCAGCCGGTCTCGGCGGTCGAGGCGCGCTCGTCGAACCAGGCTCGCAGGATGTACAGCAGCAGCGCGTCCAGCAGGGCCGGGATCAGCGCGTCCGTGCCGAGCCGCGGGCGTTCCAGCTCCGCGCAGAGCAGTTCGACCACGGCCCGCAGATCACGGTCCAGCCGGGCGGGCAGGTGCACGACTTCGGGCAGGCTCGACAGCAACGGGTGCGTCCGCGCCGGATCCAGCCGGTACGCGCCGCAGAGCGTCACGGTCTTCGGGCCCGTGCCCGTCGCCGGTCGGTCCGCGTACCGCTCGGCGAACGCGGGATCGTCCGGGTCGCACGCTTGCGTGTCGATCGGCGTCGCCGGGCTGTCGGCCAGTGCGTGACCCTGTCCGTGGGGCAGGAAGACCACGTCGCCGGCGGTCAGCGGCACCGGTTCCGCGTCCGCCCGGATGAGCCAGCAGGTCCCGTGCACGACGACCTGGAACCCCGCGGCACCCGGCACCGGCGCGAACCACTGCGCCCAGGGCGCGTTCCACTCCACCCGGGCCGAGCGCGGCTCGCCCGTGCGCATCACGGCGAGCACGTCGCTCAAGACATCCATGGTCTCTCCCGCGAGACGATCGAACAGAAAAAGAGGACTCACGCGCATGGAGCGTCTCCCGGTTCGATCCTAGGGTGCTTTTCATGAGAAGCGCACGGATCCACCGTCACGGCAGTCCCTCCGTCATCCGGATCGACGACGTCCCGCGGCCGGTCCCCGGCGACGGTGAGGTCTCGGTCGAGGTCGCGGCGACGTCGTTCAACCCGACCGAAACCGCCCTGCGGTCCGGCGTCCTGCGGTCCGTGTTCCCGATCGAACTGCCCGCCACCCTCGGCTGGGACGTCGCGGGCACGGTGGCCGGCCGCCCGGTCATCGGCTGGCTCGAGCGGGGAGCGGCCGCGGAGTACGCCGTCGCGCCGGCCGGGCGGCTCGTCCCGGCCCCCACCGGCATCCCGCTCGCCGACGCCGCGGCCATCCCGCTCGCCGGGCTCACCGCGTGGCAGGTCGTCTTCCCGCACGTCTCCGCCGGGCAGCGCGTCCTGGTCAACGGCGCCGGCGGCGGGATCGGCGGGTTCGCCGTCCAATTCGCGAAACGCGCCGGCGCCCACGTCATCGCCACCGCGAGCGCGCGCAGCGCCGACGCCGTCCGGCGGCACGGCGCCGACGAGATCATCGACTACACCAGCGAGTCCGTCGCGTCCGCGGTCGAGCCCGTCGACGTGCTGATCCACCTGGTCGGCGCGCCGCCGCCGTGGACCCCGCCCGTCCGGCGGTCCGGCGCGATCATCTCAGCGGCGGCGCCCGTGCCCGCGCCGCCCGGGGTGACTTCGACGCACGTGGTCGTCCGCTACGACCCCGCCCAGCTGACCGAACTGGTGAACCTCGTGGACGCGGGCGTCGTGACCGTCGACGTCACCGAGACGCACACCCTCGACGGGCTCGCCGACGTGCACCGCCGGAGCGAGGCGGGCGACCTCCGCGGGAAGGTCGTGATCCTGGCCCGGTGACGAAGATGCGACGTGTCGTGATTCGGACGCGGCCGCCCTAGTGACGGATGAGGGCTGCGGCGCGAGCCTGGTGCGATGCACTGGAGATCACGTGTTCTGGTCCTGGCCTGCGCCGGCACCCTGGCCGCGGGCACCGCCGGAGTCGCGGACGCGGCCCCCGGCCCGGAAGCGGCGCCGTCACCCGCGGGCGTCGAACGTCATTCGGTCACCCTGCTCACCGGGGACGTCGTCCAGGTCGAACGGCAGCCCGGCGGCAAGCAGGCCGCCACCATCCAGCCCGCGCCGGGCCGGGAGAAGATCCGGTTCCACCAGCAGGAGATCGACGGCCACCTGAGCGTCTTCCCCGAGGACGTCACGCCGCGGCTGGGCTCGAAGCAGGTGGACCGGACCCTGTTCGACGTCACCGAGCTGATCGCCGAAGGGTACGCCGACGAGCAGTCGGCGACCCTCCCGCTGATCCTCACCTACCGCAAGGGCGCGGACCTTCGCACCGCCGAGGCCGCCCCGGCGGCGGCCGAACTGGGCGTGACGCTGACCAGCGTCAACGGCCGTTCCGCGCGGGCCAGCAAGGCGAACGCCACCGCGTTCTGGACTTCGTCGGCGGGCAACGCGATCGAGCGGATCTCCTTGGACCGCAAGGTTCGCGCCTCCCTCGACCGCAGCGTCCCGCAGATCGGTGCTCCCGAGGCGTGGGCCGCGGGCTACGACGGCACCGGCACCACGGTCGCGGTGCTCGACACCGGTTACGACCCCACGCATCCCGACCTGGCCGGTCGCGTGCAGGAGGCGGTCAACTTCACGACCAGCCCCGACACCACCGACCACTTCGGCCACGGCACGCACGTCGCCTCGACGATCGCGGGCTCCGGCGCCGCGTCGGGCGGCCGGCTCAAGGGCGCCGCGCCGGGCGCGAAACTGCTCGTCGGCAAGGTGCTCGACGACGACGGCTTCGGCTACGAGTCCTGGGTCCTCGCCGGGATGGAGTGGGCGGCGCACTCCGGCGCCAAGGCGGTCAACATGAGCCTCGGCGGCGGCCCGACCGACGGCACCGACGAGCTCAGCCTCGGTCTCGAAGCGCTCAGCGCGCAGACCGGCACGCTCTTCGTGGTGGCCGGCGGCAACGACGGCGAACTGGGCGCGTACACGATCGGCTCGCCGGGCACCGCCGAAGCCGCGCTGACCGTCGGCGCGGTCGGCCGTGACGAGAGCCTGGCGTCGTTCTCCAGCCGCGGCCCGCGGTTGGGGGACAACGCCGTCAAGCCCGACATCACCGCGCCCGGCGTCGGCATCGTCGCCGCGCGCGCCGCGGGAACCGCCATGGGCGACGTCGTCGACGACCACTACACCGCCGCCTCCGGCACCTCGATGGCGACGCCACACGTCGCCGGCGCGGTGGCGATCCTCGCCCAGCAGCACCCGGACTGGACGGGCAGCCGGCTGAAGGACGCGTTGTCCAGCACTTCGCTGACCGCCAACGGACTCTCGGTGTTCGAGCAGGGCGGCGGTCGCGTCGACGTGGCGCGCGCGGTGAAGCAGAAGGTCTTCGCCACGGGCACGCTCAACCTCGGCGCGGTCGAGGACGGCCGGGCACCGGTGTCCAAAGTGGTCACCTACACCAACGCCGGCACCACGCCGGTCTCGCTGAAGGTCGCCCTCGACGCCAAGTCCCTCGCCGGCGTCCCCGCCGCCGACGGGATCCGGATCGACAAATCCACTGTGGACGTCCCGGCCGGTGGCCAGGCCACCGTCACGATCACCGGCGACCCGGCGAAACTGGCGGCGGGCACCTACAGCGGCCGGCTCACCGCGACCGCGGCCGGGGTGGTCGTCCACACCGCGCTCGGCGCGGACAAGACCGCGCCGAAGCACAAGGTCACGCTCACCGCACTCGACCTGCAAGGCAAACCGGCCCTCGTGCCGTGGCTGCTGATGTACGGCGAGGACTACCGCTTCGACGTGAACACCGCGATGGCGGGCAGCATGACCACCGAGCTCGGCGCGGGCGTGTACTACCTGACCGCACAGGTCAACGGCGTCGAGAGCAGTGACTACGTCTACCAGGTCGTCCAGCCGGAGATCCGGGTCACCGGCGACACGACCATCGTGCTGGACGCCCGCAAGGCGGTGAAGGTGGAGATCGAGACCCCGAAACCGTCGGAACAGGCCGGGATCTTCAGCTACTACACCTACCGGGAGCTCGGCTCGCGCAAGATCGCGAACTACGCCATGCAGTTCGACTACACCCGCGAACTCCGGGTCACCCCGACGCCGAAGGTGACGACCGGGGCCTTCGAGTTCGGCTCGCGCTGGTCGCGGATCGCGCCGCCGTTGACGGCGAACGTCCTGGGCGGCCGTGATCCGCTCACGACCCGCTACCTCGCCGGCTCGCCCAAACTGGACGGCTGGCGGCTGCTGCAAGCCGTCTCCGCGGGGGCGGGCAAACCGGCGGACTTCAAGAAGGCGAACGTGCGCGGGAAGGCCGCGATCGTCGACCCGGACCCGGCGGATTACAACCGCGACGAGGTCTCCCGCGCCGCCGCGGAGGCCGGGGCGGCGATGGTCTTCATCACCGTGCCGGACGGCTGGGGCACCGCCTCGGTGCCGTCGGTCAGCGCGGCGCCGAACCTGGCGATCCCGACCGTCCAGCTCGACCGCGACGAAGGGCTGGCCCTCCTCGCCAAGATCAAGCGCTTCCCGACTTTCCTGACCCTGCAGGGGATCGCGGTCAGCCCGTACCTCTACGACGTGGTGCAGACCGAGCACGACCGGATCCCGGAGAAGCTCGTCCACCGGGTCACCGCGGCGAACACCGCGACCGTCACCACCCATTACCGCCAGACCGGCAGCGGCGGTGAGGCCAAGGAACAGCGGTTCGCGTGGAAGCCGTGGCAGGACTTCGCCGTCAACGAGTACCAGCGGTACGTGACGACGCCCTCGACCCGGGAGGAGTACGTCAGCTCCGGGGACGTCCAGTGGCAGCACCGGGTCAAGCACGGCCTGGTCTGGGACGAGATGTCGCCGCTCGACGGCGGCATGACCGCGGCACCGCGCACCTACACGGGCACGGAAAACCTGACCGAGGACTGGTTCGCCCCGGTCGTGCGGCCCGCCATCCCGCGGGGCGTGCCCGGCATGGACTCGACCCGTGAGGGCGACAACCTGCACATTCAAATCCCGGAGTTCGTCGACAGCCAGGCCGGGCACTACGGCTTCAACGAAGGCGACGACCAGGCCGCCCCGGCCACCACGTCGGCGAAGCTGTTCCGCGACGGCAAACTCGTGTCGGAGCAGCCGTACGCGTTCGGCACCTTCCCCGCCGGCGCGGACCCGGCGACCTACCGGCTCGACCTGGCGGTGCGGCGCGATTCGCCGGAGTGGCTGTTCGGCACCGGCACGCAGACGTCGTGGACGTTCCGCTCGGCCCGATCGGCGGCACCGGCGCTGCTTCCGTTGCTGCAGCTGGACTACGCGGTGGACGCCGACGCCGGCAACCGGCTCCCGGCCGGGCGCAAGGCGAAGATCGGCCTGACCGCGCGGTTCCAGGACGGGATGGCCGCGCCGGACGTGCGGTCGATGAAGGCCTGGGCGTCCTACGACGACGGCAAGACCTGGCGCGCGGTCGACGTCAAGCGCACCGGGAAGTCCTACGAGGCCACGATCGACCACCCGTCGCTCGGCGCCACGAACAAGTACGTCGCGGTGCGGGTGCAGGCCACCGACAACGCGGGCAACTCCGTCGACCAGACGGTGATCCGGGCGTACGGGCTCAGCCAGAAATAGCGTCGCTCAAGGGCCCCGGGTGCCTTCCGCCGTCACGCGGCAGGAGGCGTCCGGGGCTCGGCTCGTCCAGCCAGCCGAGCTGGCTCGCCTGCCAGGCCAGCTGCATCCGGGTGCGGACGTTGACCCGGCGCATCAGGTCCTGCAGGCGCCGCTGGACGGTCCGGTAGCTGACGTCGAGCTGCGTCGCGATCGACTTGTCGCTGACCCCGCCGATGAGCAGGGACAACAGCCGTCGCTCGTCCGGATCGAGATGACTGGTGGGCGCGGTGTCGCCGATCCGCAGCGGCGACGCGCGTTCCCAGTAGACCTCGAACAACGCGACCAGCGCGGACAGCAGGCTGCTTTCCCGGACGAGCGCGGCGGTGGGCTCGCCCGTGCTGTCGTGGCTGACCAGCGGGCACAGCGCCACCGAACGGTCGGAGATGGCCAGGCGCACCGGCAGCTTCGAGATCGAGCGGGCGATCTCACCGCCCTCGATGCCTTCGAGGACGTTGACGATCCGGCCGGGTTCTTCGAGCAGGCCGGTCTCGTAGATCACGCGGTAGGTCACGCCCCGGGCCTGCGCCAGCGCCTCCTCGACGTTCTCCGACGCCGCCATCGCGACGTTGCCCTCCAGGCAGAACCACAGGGACTCTTCGCGGGCCCCGCGCTGGATGCTGAGGGCCTGCCGGCGGATCGCGTCCACGCCGGTGATGACCTCGACGAGCTGCGCGGAGTCCCGCCGCCGCGCGCTGCCGCGGTACTCCTCGGCGAGCTGGGTCACCGCGGCCCGGGCGGCCTCCAGCTGCTCCTGGCCGTGCACCAGCAGCGGGCCGAGCGAGACGTCCGGCGGTGCGGACACGTAGTGTTCGTCGATCCTGCTGACGAGCCCCTTCGCCAGCAGGACGTCCAGGATCGGGTCCACGTCGCCGCGGCTCACGCCCGCCTTGCCCGCGATCTCGCCGGGAGCGGTCCGGTACCCGCCGACGATCGCGCGGTAGACCCGTTCTTCGTCGGGGGTCATGCCCAGCGCTTCCAGCACAATGCCTCCTGGCCACGCGTGGCGAAGGGTGTCCCATCGGCGCTGACGGCTTGAGCACAACGTACAACGCGGGGGCAAACGGGTGAACGGGTCAGGCCGCCTCCGCCTTGACCTTGACCCGAGGTCAGGGTCGACGCTGGCCGCATGACCAGTTCAGCCACGACATCCGGGGCCCGCACGGTGCCGGTCGACGACACAGTCCTCGCGGTGACCGACACCGGTGGCTCCGGCCGTCCGGTCCTCTACCTCAACGGCGCCTACGCCAGCCGGCGGTCTTGGCGCCGCGTCATCACCGAGCTCGGCCCCGGCTGGCGGCACGTCACCTACGACGAGCGGGCCCGCGGCGCGTCGAAACGGTCCGCGGACTATTCCTTCGAGGCGTGCCTTCGCGACGTCGACGCGGTCGTCGAAGCGACGGGCGTGGACCGGCCGCTGCTGGTCGGCTGGTCCTACGGCGCGGCCCTCGCCGTGCACTGGGCCCAGCGGCACCCGGACCGCGTCTCGGGGGTCGTCCCGGTCGACGGCGGCGTCCCGTGGGGACTGACCGGCGAGGAGAACCGGGAACGGATCCGGCTCGCGTTCCACAAGATGCGGTTCTTCCTGCCGCTCGCCCGTCCGCTGGGCCTGGCCGCCGCCATGACCGCCGCCGAGCACGCCGAGGTGGGCATCGAGATCAACGAGGTCTGCGCGGCCATCGAGCCGGTCCTGGACGGCCTGACCTGCCCGGTGCGCTACGTCCTGGCCACGGGGGCGAACCTCGGGGGCGGCCGGGAGGAGATGGAGCGGATGCGGGCCTCCCTGGATCCGCTGCTGCGCCGGAAACCGAACTTCCGGGTCAGCGCGAAGGTGGCGAGCAACCACACGCAGATCGTGCGCAAGGACTTCCGGGCCATCGCCGCGGCCGTGCGGGAAGCCGCCGCGGCTGGTGGCCGGGAAGCCCGCTGAGGCAGGCTGGGCCGATGATGATCGGAGTCACGATCGGGCAGGCGGCGGCGTTCGCCGGGGTCACGGTCAAGACGGTCCGCCACTACCACAAGCTCGGCCTGGTGGCGGAGCCCGAGCGTGACAGCTCGGGCTACCGGCGGTACGGATCGGCCGCGCTGTCCCGGCTGGTGGGGGTCCGGGCGCTGGCCGCCGCCGGGGTGCCGCTGGCCGAAATCGGTCGCTTGCCCGACTCCGGCACCGCGTCGTTCGCCGCCTCGCTCGCCGACGTCGAGCGGCACCTCACCGACCGGATCGACGAGCTGACCGCGCAACGGGACACGTTGCGCCGGCTCGCCCGCGGTGACCACGCCCTGCTCCCCGCGCGTGCGGTGGCGCTGCTGGAAGGCATGCCCGGCCTCGGCTTCAGCGCGGACGACGTGACCGCCGCCCAGGAGTCCTTCGTCCTGGCCAAAGTCCTGGTGCCGGAAGGCTTCGACGACTACCTGGACAACGTCGAAAGCGCCCTGAAGGACCCTCGGTTCCTCGCCTTGGTGCAGCGCTCCGCCGAAGTGGGGGGCTGGGAACCGGACGATCCCCGGGTCGCCGAACTGGCCGCCGACCTGGCCGGCCACTACCTCGCCCACCCCGCGCAGCTGAAGATCGTGACCGGCCTGCAGGCTCGCACCGAGACAGCGACCCGCTACCGGCTGATCGCCCACCACAGCGAAGGGCCGGGCACGGCCGCGGCCCGTCTCGCCGCACTCGTGGAGGCCAAGCTCCGGGCCGCCGGGGTCCAGCTTCCCCGGCCGGGCTCACCGTGAGGTGCCGTCACTGGGCATCACACCCGGCCCACGCCCAGCCGGTCGAAGGTGAAGGGCCGCAGCGCTTCCGGGCGCTCTCCGTCGAGGGCCCAGTCCGCCAGCGCCTCGCCGACCGCCGGGGCCGGCGCGAACCCGTGGCCGCTCCACCCGGTGGCGGCGAACACCGAGCGGCGGCCGGGCACGGTGTCGATCACCGGGATCAGGTCGATGGTGCTGGTGTCGGCGCGGCTGTTGTCGACGGCGAGCACCTCGGCGCCGCCCAGGGCCGGGATGGTCGCCGCCACGTCGGCCAGGCTGGCCCGCAGGACCTCCGGATCGGGGGTGCCGACGCCGCTCGCCGCGTCCCAGCCGCCCGGCCGCCCGCCGGAGAGCATCACCTGGCCCTCGTCGGTCAGCTTCACCGAAAGCGAGCGCCGGGTGTGGCCGACCTGGTGGTTGAGGGCAAAGCCTTTCGGCGGCGCGACGAACGTGACCTGCGTGGCCTTCTCCCACACCGGCAGGCTCAGGCCGAACGACTCCGCGAGCAACCGCGGCACCGCGCGGTTGGCCGCGAGGACCACCCCGCGGGTGACGCGCAGTTCGTCGCCCTCGGCCAGGCGCAGCGTGACCGAGCCGTCGGGGTGCGGGACCAGCCCGGTGACCGCGGTGTGCTCGAGGACGCGGGCGCCCAGTTCGCCGGCGGCCTTGGCGAACGCCCTCGTCGTCGCCGGGTGGTCGCCCGTGCCGTCTTCGGGGGTGAAGAGCGCGACCCGGATGTCGCCGGCCAGGCCCGGCTGCCGGTCGTCCAGCTCTTCGCGGCCGACGATCGAACACGGGATCCCGGCCGCCTGCTGCGCCTGCGCCCGGGCGGGCAGGCTCTGCCAGCCCGAAACGCCGGCGACCTCGACGTCGTAGACGCTGAGGAGGCCGTTGCGCCGGTAGCCCGTCGGCGCCCCGAGCGCCGAGTCCAGCTCCGGCCAGAGCTCCATCGCGCGCCGCACCAGCGGCAGTTCCCGCAGGTCCCGGCCGCCGGCGCGGACCCCCCGGCGACCGGGGCCGCCCGACGCGCCGGACGCGAGCTCGTCCGCTTCCAGCAGAACGGCCTCCGCGCCGCGGCGGGCGAGGTTCCACGCGGTGGCGGTGCCCACGACACCACCTCCGATGACGGCGTACTCGACGGATCGCACGTGCGTTTCCTCCCTTTCAGCTGACCCGCTCGAGGAAACGGCGGGTGCGGTCCTCGCGCGGGGCGTCGAGGACCTGGCTTGCCGGTCCGCGTTCGACGATCCGGCCCTGGTCCATGAAGACGATCGTGTCCGCGACCTGGCGGGCGAACCCCATTTCGTGCGTGACGATGACCATGGTCAGGTCGTCCTCGGCCAGGTCGCGCAGGACGTCGAGGACCTCGCCGACCAGCTCGGGGTCCAGTGCGCTGGTGGGCTCGTCGAACAGCATGAGCTTCGGTTTCATGCACAGGGCGCGGGCGATGGCGACGCGCTGCTGCTGTCCGCCCGACAGCTGCGCCGGGTAGCTCGCGTGCTTGTCGGACAACCCCACCTTCGCCAGCAGTTCTTCGGCGCGCTCGACGGCCTCGCGCCGCGGCACGCCGAGGACGCGGACCGGCGCCTCGATCAGGTTCTGCACCACCGTGAAGTGGGAGAACAGGTTGAACTGCTGGAACACCATCCCGATGTCCCGGCGGGCGCGGCGGGCTTGGCGCGGCGTCGCCTCCTGCAGGTCGTCGCCGGCCCACCGGTAGCCGACCAGGCCGCCGTCCACGAGGATCGAGCCCGCCTGGATCTTCTCCAGGTTGTTGATGCAGCGCAGCAACGTGCTCTTCCCGGACCCCGAAGGTCCGATCAGGCAGACGACCTCGCCGGGCCGGACGACCAGGTCGACCTCGTGCAGGACGTGCAGGGCGCCGTACTGCTTGTGCACGCTCCGGATCTCGATCGCCGACGTGGTCACAGGCCCGCCTCCCCGCGGTTGAAGTGCCGTTCGATGCGTCGCTGGGCGACGGTGAGCAGGGCGGTGATGACGAGGTACCAGAACGTCACGACCAGGAGCAGCGGGATCGTCTCGTAGGTCCGCGCGTAGATGATCTGGGCGCTGTAGAGGAGTTCCGGCATCGCGATGACGCTGACGATCGACGTCGTCTTCACCACGTTGACGAACTGGTTGGTCAACGGCGGGACGATCGCCCGCATGGCCTGCGGCAGCACGATGCGGCGCAGGGCCAGCATTCCCGGCATCCCCAGCGCCTCGGCCGCTTCGCGCTGACCACGCCCCACGGAGATCAGCCCGGCGCGGAAGATCTCCGCGCAGTACGCCGACTCGTGCAGGGTGAGCCCGATGATCGCGGCTCCCGCCACCGTGATGACGGTGTTCGTGTCCACCGAGACCAGGGTCCCGAGCGAAAGCTTCGGGTACAGCGCGGCCAAGTTGTAGAGCAACAGCAGCAGCACGAGCAGCGGCGTCGCGCGGAAGACCCAGATGTACGCGCCCGCCGCCGTCGTCAGCACCTTGTTCGCCGACTGGCGCATCATGGCCAGGGCGACCCCGAGGACGATCGACAGCGCCATCGAGATCACCGCCAGCTCGACGGTGTGGCCCAGCCCGAGCAGGAGCGACGGGCTGAAGAGGTAGTGCCCGAACGCCGGCCAGGAGAAGTTCTCGTTCGTGAAGGCGGAGGCGAGGACCAGCGCGGCGACCACCGCGGCGAGCGCGCCGGCGATCCACGTGCCGTACTTCTTCCGGCCGAGGATGCGGGCCGGGAGCCGCGTTTCCGTGCCGCGGTCGAGGGAAACCATGCTCAGGACCGTCCTTTCAGGATCTCCGTCGTGTCGAGGTGGTTCTCCTGGAGGCCCCACTTGTCCAGGATCGTGCGGTAGGTGCCGTCGGCCATCAGGCGGCGCACGGCTTCGTGGACGGCATCGGTCAGCGGCGAGTCCCGCTTGAGCCCGAGCGCCACGATGGCCCGCTTGTACCGCCCGGCCAGGCGGAACAGGTCCGGCGCCCGGCTCGCGACGTACTGCGTCAGCGAGATCGAGAAGTACAGGACGTCGATGCGGCTGCTGCGCAGGGCCAGCACCGCCGCGTTGCCGTTGGGGAACAGGCTGAGCCGCCAGGCGGGCCGCCCGGCCTCGGCGCAGGTGCCGGCCGCCTGGTCCAGCTGTCCCTGCTGGACCGACCCGACCACGACGCCGACGGTGCGGCCGCACAGGTCCGCGTAGGTGGTCACCGCGAAGTTCGTGCGGTGGCTCGCGAGGAAGCCCTGCCCGCCGTTGTAGTAGGTGACGAAGTCGGCTTTCTTCCGGCGCTCGTCGGTCGGGCTGAGCGAGGCGAGCACCAGGTCGTAGCGCCCGGCCGCGAGCCCGGGCACGACCGCGTCGATGTTGGTGGGAACCGGTTCGGTGCCGACGCAGAACACGTCGGCGATGGCCTGGCTCAGGTCGCGGTCGAAGCCGACGATCGTCGCGTCGTCCTCGGCGTAGTAGGCCATCGGCGGCGTGTCCGGCACCATCGCGACCTGGAACGCGCCGCGCTGGCGGACGGGCGCGGGCAGGGCCGCGGTCATCGCCGGGTCGCACCGGCCGTGGGGCCGGGTCACCAGCCCGGGGTCGGCGGCACCCGCCGACCCGAGCCCGCAGCCGGTCAAGGTCAAGATCGGGACCAGCGCCGCCGCGAGCAACCGGGGTGTCCGTGGCATGTCACTTACCTCCGCCCATCAGGGTGATGTAGTGTGTACTTCATGAAATCGAGAATGTCTAGTGGGGACTAGATGGAACCCACGCTCACGAAACGCATCGCGCAGGTCCGTGACCAGCTGAGCGCCGGCGGCCTCCGGGTGGTCGACTTCTTCGCCCGCCACCCCGCCGAAGCGTCGGTCTTCTCGGCGCAGGAGATCGCCCGGCGCGCGGAGGTCAGCGACGCGACGGTCATCCGGACGGTCAAGCAGCTGGGCTTCGGCGGCCTCGGCGAACTGCGCCGCGCGGCCGCGGCGATGCTCAACCCGGTCCGCGACCCGGAGCAGACCCTCGCCGACCACCTGACCCGCTCCGACGACGGTGGCGAGCTCCTGGCGAAGATCAGCCTGGACGCGGCCGAGCTCGTCCGGGCGCTCCCGCGATCGGTGCCCCCGGAGACGTTCGAGGCGGCGGCCACCACCCTCGCCGGGGCGGCGAACACGCTCGTCGTCGGCTACGGATCGGCGCTGCCGGTGGCCGATTCGCTGGCGCTGGGCCTGCGTCGCATCGGCCGGATCGCGGCGGTGACCGGCCTGACCGGATACAACTTCGCCGACGAGCTCGGCCAGCTGAGGCCGGACTCCGCGCTGGTGCTGGTGGCACCGCTGCGCCACGTGCGCGAACACGACGTGGCGATCAGCGAAGCCCTCCGGATCGGCTGCCCGATCGTCGTGATCACGGAGATGCTGGCCAGTCACTTCGCGGACCGGGTGGACACGATCCTCGTGACGCCGTCCACGGAGAACTCGCTGCCCAGCGGCCTGGTGTGCCAGCTGCTCCTGGTGGACGCGCTGCTCCTGGCGGTTTCGGCCGCCGACCCGGCCCGGGCGCTGGACGGCTGGAAGGCCACGAACCGGCTGCGGACGGAGCTCGTCGAAGGAAGTCTCGATGTCCCGCTCACGCCGTCGATCGCGGCGAAGTTCTCCTTGCCGGGCAACGGGTTCGACTCCGGGGAAAACGGTTTCTAGTACTTTCGGCCGATGTCCGCCCGCGGAAACCCTCCGAAAGACGTGGGCCATTCCGGGGTTCTCCGTCCGGCGCCGGTTTCGCCGCCAAGCACCGTCCTAATGTGGCGGTGCTTGGTGATCTTGAACCGGAACAGAAGAGGGGAACCACCTTGCCCGACCGGACCGGACTTTTCGGCAGAACGCTCGCAGCAGCGGGCACCGCGGCGGCACTCGCGCTCGCCATGGCCGTTCCCGCGGCGGCCGCACCATCCACCGTGGAGCAGGACGTCGCGCAGCTGTACCAGGACGTCACCGACCTCTACAACGGCTTGCCCGCGGACGCGCTGCGCGGCGTCGACCGGCTCATCGAGTCGCCGATCCCGAAGATCGGGCCCCGGAGCCGGGCCGCGCAGGGCCCGATCCCGGGCTGCACCGAGGGTTCGCTGCTGACGTACGCGAACCAGCTCGCGGCCCAGCTCACCCCGCTCGAGAACCAGGCGTTCGACGCGTTGTCGGGGCTCAGCCAGCTCTACGTCCAGGGCGTCGCGTCCGACAAGACCCCGCAGGTCTTCGGCACCGACGGCCAGTACACCCCGCGCGCCACCGAAACCATCGACAAGCTGCGCGGCTTCTGGGACATCGAGAGCTGGAACATCCAGCTCGTCGCCTGGAAGGGCACCGATCTCGGCAGCCAGGCGAAGATGGCGCAGACCTTCAGCCTCGGCCTCGCGCCGGCGAAGGTGAAGGACGCCGCCGCGCTGGCCACCAAGGTGCTCTACGAAGTGCCGGCGCTGCAGGGCGGCCGCCACCCGCTGCTCACCCTGAACGCGTTCTCCGCCCCGGCCGGCAGCCTCGGCGGCAAGCGCGTGGCGCTGGGCGACGGCCTGCTCGACACGGTGAACCTCCTCGGGTTCGACGACGTCTCGGTGGAGTCCGTGGTCGGCCACGAGTACGGCCACCAGGTCGACTTCGCCCACGAAAACCACCCGCGCAACGAGTCGTCCGAAATGGGCCCCGACGCCTATGGCGGCTACTTCGTCGCGCACGCCAAGGGCTTCGCGTGGAACTCCCGCACCCAGCAGGAGGTCACCTACCTCGATGCGTCCATCGGTGACTGCTTCCACAGCCACGGCACCCCCGACCAGCGCAAGGCCGCGGGCGCCTGGGGCGAGAAGCAGGCGACGAGCCAGGGCAACCCGAACCGGATCGTCCCGTCCGCCACGATGATCGAGAAGTTCCAGAAGGAATACCCGAAGCTGATGCCGCCGGCGACCGACCAGCCGGCCGTCGCCGCGGTGGCCGCCGCTCGCGGCTGAGTTCCGTTTCTGTCAGCGGGTCGTCTCCCCGGAACTGGGGAGACGACCCGCTTTTCCGGGCCGGGCCCGCTCAGCTGAGCACGAACGAGCTGGCCCGGTCCGACCAGTTCGCCGCGAGGCATTTGGTCAAATCGGTGCACCGGTCGATGAACGCCGACGCGGCACCGGTCAGGTTGGTCGGCCGCGACCGCCCGGTGTGCCTTCAGCTTCGACATCGAGTCGAAGCAGACACGTCAACCGCGAACGCGGAGCCGCCGCCGCTGCGCCGCATTCGTGACGTCCGGCCAGATCGGCCCCAGCGCGTCCGGCAGGGTCGTGGTCCGCAACTGTTCCAGCGCAACCATGTCAAGGAGGTCGGTCGTCTCCGGCTCACGGTCGCGAGCTCGCCGGATCATCGGGGCACCCGCACCGGAGAACGCGCGGATGCCGGCCAGGAAGAGCAGGTTGGCGACGATCGACCACCGGCTGTCCACGTCACGCAGGGGTGGTGCGAACTCCACAGTGTGGTCGTGGACAGATCCGCGCTCGCGGAGACGCGGGCCAGCGCGTTCATCTCCGCGTGGGCGATCGGGCTGCCCTGCAACCGGCGTCATCCCAGGCGGAGTTCGAATCCACAGTCACAGCGCGACATCATGGCACAACCTACGCGCCGCCGTGCTTCACCTGCGTGACGTAGGCATTGGACGGCGGCAGGTAGGACAGCACCAGCGCGAGCACCGAGATCGCCGTGCTCACGTAGTTGACGGCGGTTCCCGACGTCGCCAGGAGAGAAGCCACCTGCAGCAGCGTGACGATCGTGAGCACGATCCTCGCCCAGTTCCGGCCGGCCTTCAATTTGAAGCTCAGGAACAGGTACAGCAGCGCGAGCACCACCAAGACCGCGATGCCGAAGGCCTGCGCGATCGTCGCCGAATGCTGGATCTGGTCTTCGGTGAGGCGCGTCCCGCTGGTGTTTCCGGCTGTGCGCAACGCTTCGGCCAGTTCGTCGCGGTAACCGAGCAGGAGTCCGGCGCCCACGAGGGCCGAGAGGGTGGAGACGAGGTAGCCGAAGAACGCCGCCACCAGCGTTCCGGGAGGATTTCCGTGTACCGTTCGCGTTTCCATGCCGCGACGGTAAGCCGTGCCGCGGTGGTGGCACCGGGTGAGCGAGCGGATTTCGGCCTGGGGCATGAGGGGAACGCGGGCGTTCTCATACCGGGGTATGAGCGGAACCGGTCCAGGTGCCCAGCGTGTCCACCAGTCGGTCGATCATCGCCTCGGAGACCGGGCCGAGTTCCAGCATCGAGCGGTAGAAGAGCGGTCCGACGACCAGCGCGGCCGCGTCCCGGGCATCGACGGCGAGCCGGAGCTCACCCGACTCCTGCGCCGACGCCAGCGCGGCGCGGAGCCGGCGGCCGATGGCCTCGGCGGGCTGCTCCGGGCCGTCGGTGGTCCCGGCGTCCACCACCCCCTGGACGAGCGCCGCGGTCACCGCCCGGACATCGGGCAGGTCCAGTTCGTCGGCGAGCGACCGCAGCTGCTGCCTGAGCCACGTGCGCACGGGTGGGACGGGCTCCCGGAAGAACGGCAGCCGGACCCCGGCCATCGCGTCGCCGAGCAGCGTGCCCGGCTGCGGCCAGTGGCGGTACACGGTCGCGCGCCCGACTCCCGCGCGCGCGGCGACGTGCTGGTGGGTGACGGCGGCCGGGCCCTCCTGCAGGAGGAGTTCGCGGGCCGCGGCGAGGATCGCCTCGCGGCTGCGGGTCACGCGGGGGTCCGGGGAGTCGGCCATGCGGACATCTTATGAGACAGCTTGACTCAGAAGTAGTCGAGGGTGCACAGTCGAACTGTGAGACAAAGTGACTCAAAACTTTCCCGCCTGGTCGTCCTCGGCGCCACCGGCGGAACCGGCCGGGCCGCCGTCGACGTGGCCTTGCGAGCCGGGCACGAGGTGACCGCCGTCGTGCGCCGGGAAGGCGCGCTGCCGCCGGCCCCCGGCTTGACCGTCGTCCTGATCCCCGACTTCACCGAAGCCGACCGGCTCGCCGCCGCCATCGCCGGTCACGACGCCGTCATCAGCGCGCTGGGGACCACCGCGCGGGGACCGGTCACGGTGTGCACCGTCGGGGTCCGCGCGGCCTTGCTCGCGATGAGCCGGACCGGCGTGCGGCGGCTCGTGGCCGTCAGTGCCCACGGCGCCGCCGAAAGCCGGGATCGCTCGTGGTATTCGCTGCTCCTGTGGGCGAGCGTCGGGCACAAGATGCGGGACAAGGAGTCCATGGAGGCGCTGATCCGGGCCTCCGGCAGCGACTGGACCATCGTCCGCCCGCCCGCGCTGAAGGACACGGCACCGACCGGCCGCTACCGCACCGGCTCCGATTCCGTCGTCCGGCTGACTTCGGCCGTCTCGCGCGCCGATCTCGCCGACTTCCTCGTGCGCGAGGCCGTCGAACCGGCGTACCTCCACCAGACCCCGCGGATCCTCGCGTGAGCGCCGCAGCGGTCCCGGTGGACCTGCGTGGCCGGGTCGCGCTCGTCACCGGCGGGACCGGGGGAATGGGCCGGGTCATCACCGCGGAACTGGCCCGGGCCGGTGCGCACGTCGTCACCACCAGCCGGGACCCCCGGCGCGGCGAAGTCCTGCGGCAGCAGGTCGCGGCCGAGATCGGCGACGACCGGGTGGAGGTCCTCACCGGCGACCTCGCCGTCCGTCGCGATCTGCACCGGCTCGCCGCCGAGTTCGCGGAGCGCCACGACGCCTTGCACCTGCTGATCAACAACGCCGGCGCGCACTACCGGCACCGGTGGCTGACCCCCGACGGGGTCGAGGCGCACCTGGCGGTCAACCACCTCACCGCGTTCAGCCTCACCTACCTGCTTCGCGAGCAGCTGTTCGCGGCAGCGCCCGCGCGCGTGGTCAACGTCGTCTCGGCGACGATGTCCGACGTGCGCCCGGTTCCCCTGCCCGGCCGGCCGCGCCCGGTCTCCCTCGACCTCTCGGAGGTCACCGACGTGCGGCAGCTCAACCCGGAGTCGGGGTTCGCGCCGTTCGCCGCGTACGCCCGGGCGAAGCTGCTGACCACGATCTGCGGGTACGCGTTCGCCGACCGGTGGCGCGAGAAGGGTGTGAGCGTCAACGCGGTGCACCCCGGCATCGTCAGCACGGGCATCGTCGACGACATCACGCCCAAGGTCCTCGCGCCGTTCCGGTCGCTGATCCACCGGCGGCTGCTGACTCCCGAGCAAGGCGCCTCGGCGGCGCTGCGCCTGGCGGTCGACGCCGACCTCGCGGCGACGACCGGTCAGTACTACGTGCGGGAAACGCCGGCGCGCTCGCCGGAAATCTCCTACGACGCCGCTACTCGCGCCGCGGCTTGGCGGCTCAGCGAGGACTGGGTGACGTCGCCGGCCTGATCGCCGCCCTCGGCATCGGCGGTAATCTGGTCCCCGATGCAGGAAACCCGCCGGCTGTCGTCCGCTGAATCCGGGGAGACGACGCCTCGGGGTGGGGGCTGGCTTCCGCACGGCTACCACCTCGACACGCACTCGCACCCCGACGGCCAGCTCGTGTACGCGGCCGCCGGGGTCTTGGCGACCACCACCGCGCGGGGGACCTGGGTGGCGCCCGCCAGCCGGGTGACCTGGACGCCGCCGGGGTTCGCGCACTCCCACCGGTTCTACGGGCCGACCGATGCCCGGCTCGTCGCCGTTCCGGCGGGGGAGTGCGGCGCGCTCGGGGCGTATCCCGGCGTGTTCGGCGTCAGCCCGCTCCTGCGGGAAGCTCTCCTGGCCCTGACCGGCGGGCACGGGCGTGGGCCGGACGCCGAGCGGCGGCTGCGCGCGGTGGTGCTCGACGAGCTCGGCGAGACCCCCGATCAGTCCCTGCACCTGCCCGAGCCCCGCGACGACCGGCTGCGCGTCGTCACCGAGCTGCTGCGCGCCGATCCCGGCCGGGCCGCGACGCTGGCGGAGCTGGGCCGCGCCGCGGGGGCGAGCGAGCGCACCCTCAGCCGGCTCTTCCACGCCGACCTCGGCATGAGCTTCCACCGGTGGCGCACCATCCTGCGCATCCACCACGCCTTGGCCCACCTCGCCGACGGGCAGTCGGTCACCGACACCGCGGTCGTGTGCGGGTGGTCCAACCCCTCGACCTTCATCGAGGCGTTCACCGCCGTCGTCGGCCAGACTCCGGGCCGCTACCAGGCCGGCCTCCGCGGAGAAGACTGACTTGGCGGGTTTCCGGTGTCCGCTGACCGGATACCGGTGGTCGGCACCCCCTCCCCGAAGCCACTGTGGTGAGCACAGTCCTTCGAGGAGTACGGGAACACATGAACCAGACAGCCGAAGACACCACCGTGGTCATCGTCGGCGGCGGCGTCGCCGGGCTCGCGCTCGGCAACTTCCTGCTGCGTAGCGGAATCGCTTGCGTCATCCTGGAAAAACACCGGCGCGAGCACGTCGAACACCGGCAACGAGCAGGCTCCCTCGACCCCCGCGGGGTGCTCGTGCTGCGGGAGTGGGGGCTGGGCGAAGTCGTGGAAGGGAGTGTCGGCCACGATTCTTCCGACGCGGGGATGCCGCTGCTGATCGACGGGCAACGGCACTTCTGGAAGATGACCGAAGACGACGTCGACGGCGCCTTCTGTCCGCAGCAGATCCTCGTCCGGAACCTCATCGAGGTGTTCCTCCGCGACGGCGGCGACCTCCGCTTCGAAGCCGAAGACGTGGCACTGCAGGGGATCGGCACCGAACGCCCGCAGGTGAGCTACCGCGACGCCGCGGGGGAGAGGCGGGTGCTCGGCTGCGACTTCGTCGCCGGTGCCGACGGCTACCACGGGGTCAGCCGGACGGCCGTGCCCGCCGACGTCCTCACCTGCGACACCCACGAGTTCGGGTATGCCTGGCTGACCGTCATGGCCGAGGTCCCGGCGGATCCCCCGGCGGTGCTGGCCGTGCACTCCCGCGGCTTCGCCGCGCAGATCACCCGGGGCCCGAACGCGAGCCGGTTCTACCTGCAGTGCCCGGTGACCGACACCGTCGGGCACTGGCCGGACGAACGCGTCTGGACCGAACTGGGAACCCGGTTCGGCGCACCCGTGGCCCGGGAAGGGCCGATCACGAGCAAGCAGGTCGTGCCGCTGCGCGGGGTGGTGTTCAGCCCCATGCGGCACGACCGGCTCTTCCTCCTCGGGGACGCCGCGCACCTCATCTCCCCGATGAGCGCGGAGGGGATGAGCCTGGCGCTCCACGACGCCGAGGTGTTCGCCCGTGCGGTCGTCCGCCAGGTCGAGAACGGCGATCCCGGTCTGCTCGACAGCTATTCCGACACCTGCCTCGGCCACACCTGGGAGCGGCAGGCCGCCGCGGTCTGGATGACCGACACGATGCACGACTCCGGTGACGCCTCCTACGCGGGCGGGTTCCGCAAGCGGATCGCCCGGAGGAACCTGGAGAGCATGGTGGCGGACGGCTGAGGGCTACCCCACCGACGCGCGGTGCCGGCCCAGGGCGCGGTTCTCCACGACCAGGAACAGCCAGTTCAACAGGTTGCCGAGGATGCCGACCAGCGCGATCCACGCCCACACCGCGGACAGGTCGAAGCTCTGGCTGGCGAGCTGGAACTGGTAGCCGATCCCGTTCGTGGCGCCCACCAGCTCGGAGATCACCATGAGCACGAGGGACAGGCCGAGCGCGATCCGCATGCCGGAGAAGATCTTGGGCAGCGACGCCGGGAGGACGACGGTGACCAGCAGCCGCGTCGGTGAAGTGCCGTACACCCGCGCCGTGTCGACCATGACCGGCTCCACCGACTGCGCGCCCTGCACGGTGTTCAGCAGCACTGGCCAGATCACGCCGAACACGATCGTCGCCAGCTGGACCGGGGTGCCGATCTTGAACAGCACCAGGAAGACCGGGAGCAGGGCGGGGGCCGGCAGCGCGCGGCCGAAGTTGATGATGGCGTCGGCGTAGTCGAGTCCGGCGCGGGACCGGCCCAGCACGAGACCGAGCGTGACGCCGGTCGCGCCGCCGATGAGCCAGCCGGCCAGCAGCCGGCCCAGGCTCGGCACGATGTTCTCGATGGCCACCGTCGTCAGGAACAGGTGGCTCGCCGGGCCGGAGAACCACAGTTCGTGCATCTTCCCGGCGATCTCGACCGGGGTCGGGAAGTACGTGTCGTCGAAGTACGCGGTCAGCGCCTGCCACACGAGCAGGCACCCGGCGAACACCGCCCACCGCTGGACGGCCCCGGCCACGAGCCGGGCCGGTGCCTCGGTCCGCCCGGTCATCGCGGCTCCCCGGGCGCCCACATGACGAACTTCCGTTGCAGCGCCGAGAACACGCTGTTGCTCAGGTACCCGACGACCCCGGCGACCACGGCGCCGGCCAGCACGATGTCCAAGCGGCCGCTCTCCTCGCCGTAGCGGATGAGGTAGATCCCGATGCCCCGGTCACCGCCGAACACCAGCTCCGTCGAAACCACCACCAGCAACGCGAACGTCGCCGCGATGCGCAGGCTGGTGATCGCGAACGGCACCACGTCGGGCAGCTTGACCCGCAGGAGGATCGCCAGCCGGCCGAGCCCGAAGGACCGCGCGGTTTCGATGTACCCGCGCTCGACTTCGCCGAGCGCGTAGACGATGTTGAACAGGATGGGCCAGGCCGCCGCGTAGGCGGCGAGCATGATCTTGGTTTCCGGCCCGTCCATGAGGATGACGGAGAACAGCGGGAACCACATGATCGCCGGGATCGGCCGCAGGAACTCGATCACCGCGCCGACCGCCGTGCGCACCGGCGGGATGCTGCCGAGCAGCAGGCCGGCCGGGACGGCGACCAGCACGGCGAGGCCCACCGCGATCAGCCAGGCGAGGAGCGTCGCGACCAGGTCGAGCAGGAACTCGCGCTCGCCCAGCATCCGGACCAGCGCGACGACGACCTCGGACGGGGGCGGGAAGTACTCCCGCGCGATCACGCCGGAGCGGCTGAACCCCTCCCAGCCGAGGAGGAGCACCGCCACTCCGGCGAGGCGACGGAGGAACCGGCGCACCTACGACGCCGGCGCCTGGTAGATCATCGGCCCGACGTCGAACTTCTGCTTGAGGTCGCCGTAGGTCAGCATCAGGTCGGCGACCTTCTGCAGCCGGGCCTGGTCGACCGAGGTCGGGAAGACGCCGGCGCCGACCGCGTTCGCGACGCCCGGCTCGAGCTTGGCGTAGTCCTGCAGGGTCTTCCGGACGGTCTGCTGGTCGGCGAGGTCCCCCTGGCCCTTGGCCATGGCGCGGGCGAAGGCGGCGGTCGTCTTCGGGTTGTCCTTGACGAAGTTCGCCGGCGCGACGTAGCCACTGATCGAGAAGTCCGCGACCGGCCCGATCGCCCGGTCGGCCACGACCTTGACGCCGAGCTTCTGCTTGGCCATGGTCAGGTTCGGTTCCTGCAGCGACATGACGTCGATCTGCCCGGTCTGCAGCGCGTTGAGCGCGTTCGCGGTCGGGATGACCTTGAACTGGACCTGAGCGGGGTCGGCCCCGTCGGCCTTGATGACCGCCTTGCTCGTGAGCGTCACGTTGCCGACCAGCGCGTTGACGCCGACCGACTTGCCCGGCAGGTCCTTCGGCGAGGTGATCGGGGACTGCGGCATCGCGACCAGGGCGGTCATCCCCGGCTTGGCCTGCAGGCCGTCCGCGACCGTCCGGATGTCGGCCGCCCCCTCCGCCTGGGCCGCGATGAACGACGACCAGTTGCCGAAGGCGAAGTCCAGCTCGCCCGTCTTGAGCTTGGGCACCGCCTCGGTGGCGCTCTTGATGGTGACCAGCTCGACCTGCAGGCCCTCGGCGCCGAAGTAGCCCGCGCTGCGGGCCCGCTCGAAGCCGGCGATGTCGAGCAGCTGCGGGATGATGCCGACCTTGACGGTGGCCTTCTCGACCTTGTCGTTGCTGCCGGCGTCGTCGTCCGACCCGCCGAGCAGGCCGCACCCGCCCAGCGCGGTGACGGCGACAACGGTGACCGTGGCGGTGATCCACCGCTGGAATGTGCGCATGACAATCCCTCCCTCGATCCCGAGAGGGGAGAATACCGGTTTGTTGTCGCCCGACTCGGCGAAAATGCGAAAATAACCGACCTGACCGAGGAGGGGACAGCAATGCCCAAAACGGACGAATTTCGCCCGGAGAACAGAATCGGCGCGGTCCTCGTCAGCTCGCGCTCGCTCGACGAGTACCGGAGGATGTTCGCTCTCACCGACGCCGACCTCGCCGGGCGCGTCCTCGACTGCCCCGGCGGCGCGGCGAGCCTGACCGCGGAGGTCACCGCGGCCGGCGGGAACGCGCTGGCGTGCGACCCGGTGTACGAGCGTCCGGTCGAGCAGGTGCGGGAGGCGGCGCTGGAGAGCCTGGGCCGCGGGTACGCCTACCACCAGGCCAACCCGGACGAGTACGTGTGGACGTACTTCCGCGACCCGGACCACTACCTCCAGGCGCGGACCCGGTCGGTGGAGCTGTTCGCGGCCGACCGGGCCGCGCGCCCGGAGAACTACGTCCAGGCCTCGCTGCCCGCGCTGCCGTTCGCGGACGCGCAGTTCGACCTGGTGCTGAGCTCGCACCTGCTGTTCAGCTACGCCGACCGGCTCGACCGCGAGTTCCACGTGGCGAGCCTGCGCGAGCTGGCGAGGGTCGGCCGCGAGGTCCGCGTGTTCCCCTTGGTGCCGATGGGCCTGGCCGAAAACCCGGAGCTGGCACCGGTGCGCGCCGAGCTGACGGCCGCCGGGCTGCGCACGACCGTCCGGCCCGTGGACTACGAGTTCCAGCGCGGCGGCGACGCCATGATGACGATCAGCCAGGCCGGTCGGGATTAGCGCGCCGCGACGTCGACGATCCAGGTGACGCCGAAGCGGTCGGCCAGCATCCCGAAGGCGGGCGCCCACGGGGCCGGGCCGAACTCTTCGATGACGGTGGCGCCCTCGGCGAGGCCCTTCCACACCGGGGAGACCTCGTCGACGGTCTGCCCGCGGACGGAGAGGAAGAACGGCTCCCGGGTGATCGTGGTGCCGTTCTCACGGCGGGTGGTGGGGGCGGCCGGGGTGGCCGGGCCGTCCGAGCCGGGGACGTCGTAGGCCATGACGCTGAAGCCGTTGCCGGCGGTGACCTGGCCGAACACGACCTTGCCGGCGTCGGGCAGCTCGGCGGGCATTCCGAAGTCGCCGTAGGTGACGATGGTGGCCTCGCCGCCGAAGACCGACCGGTAGAACTCGAGGGCTTCACGGGCCTGGCCGGTGAAGTTGAGGTGGGCGACAGCGTTGAGCGACATGTGGTCCGGTCTTTCTCGAGAGATTCCGCGGCCGGAGGTTTCCGGCGACAGGACCTACGATGTCGGCAGTAGCGGTCAGGGAAAGTCCGCTTCTCGTGGCACCCCTCGAATTCATGCCGGCCGGTTCGTCAGAACCGGAACCGCACGATGCGGGTCGACCGGGTCATGCCCGGCAACAGGTTCGGGAGGCGATACACGCGCCGGACGTTCACGGGCGCCTTGGCCATCAGCACCGGTGAATCGTTCATCGGTGTCTCGTCGACGTAGCCGAGCCGCGGGTGCTCCCGCGGCGGCAGGAACCGTTGCCGCAGCTCGATGATCCCGGGGTAGTCGAGGTCGTACCAGCCGACGGTGGCGGGCGGGTCGATCCGGTACACCCGGGCGTCGAGGCCGCAGCCCAGGTGCAGCACCGCTGCGTCGGGGTGCTCCGCGAGGAAGCCCCGGGCCGCTCGGCGTACTCGTCGCCGAGGATCGGGTCCGGCAGGCGGTGCGGCACTACTCTCGGTTCGGGGCTCCGCGAGGTCAGGCGCGTGACTGGGAGGACGGATCGCTATGGGTGGCCTGCTGGAACAACTGATGAGACGAGCCGACGCCAACGCGCGCGCCGAGCTGGAAGCCTACGAACGCGAGCTGCCGGAATACCGGGTCCGCGCCGGGGATCCGCGGTCCCGGGCGGAGATGCTGGACTACGCGGTGTGGTTTCGCCGCCACACGGTCGAGCTGGTCCGGGAAAGCCGCCGGCTTTCCGAGGAAGACCTTTCCTTCATCGGGGACATCGGCCGGAAACGCGCCGAGGAAGGGCTCTCGACCGGGGCGGCGCAACAGGTCCTCGCCTTGCACGCCACTTTGATGCTGCGCGAGATCAACGAAGTCGCCGAAGGGGACGACCTGGAGGAGCTGCTGCGCCTCACCGCCTGGTTCGGCGAGCAGGGTGCCCGGGGCAGTGGCCGCTACCTCGACGGGTACCTGGCCGCGCAGCGGCTCCGGCTCTCGGTGGGAAAGCGGTTGCGCGATCTCGTCGACCTGCTGCTGGCCGGCGACCTCGCGGCGGCCGGCGTCGCGCGGGACCTCGGTGTCTGCCTGCACGACCACTACTTCGTGGTGGTGATGGTCTTCCCCGGCCGCCCGCCCGGCCGCGCCGACGACACCGACGACCTCGTCGAGTCGGCATTCAAGCTGCACGCCGTGCCGATCGCTTGGCGAGGGCCCGAGGAGCTGCTGGCGCTGCTGCCGGCGTGCGCTCCGCAGGAGACGACGGCGGACGACGCGCTGCTCGTGGTGCGCGACATCGCCGAGGCGGTGGCGGGATCCTGCCGCGTCGGTGTCGCGACCGGGCCGGCGGGCCGGCTGCCCGAGACCGTGGCCGTGGCCCGCCAGGTGGCCGAAGTCGCGCCGGTGCAGCGGATTCCGCGCGCGTTGCCCGGAATCGAGGATGTTTTCGTCGAGATCGGCGTCGGCCGGGTGCCCGAGGTGGACCAGTGCTTCGCGACGTCGCGCGGCGGCTGGCGAACGGCCCGGACCTCGTGACGACGCTCGATGTCTATTACCGCAACGACATGAACCGGCTCCGCTCCGCCGTCGCGCTGCACATCCACCCCCGCACCCTCGACTACCGCCTCCGGCGGGTGCGAGAGAGCACCGGGGTCGATCCCGCGTCGACGAAGGGAATCCGCATCCTCACCGCGGCGGTCGCCCGCCTGCTGGCCGGCGCGTGGGCCTGATTGCGCATCGTGTCAACCGGCCGGTCGGCGCGACGCGCGGATTTGCGCTCTGTGCCAACGAATTTCTCCGGGGGCGATCGTTAGGCTCACGGGGATCGCCGCGGCCGGGCCGGTCGCATTGCCGGCCAGCGTGCTGGCGTCCTGTCCGGCGAATTCGGTGTGCCTGTACGAACACAAGGACTTCGGGGGAACCGTGCTGGCCATCCCGGCCGGTGCGGCCTACGCGGACCTCCGCGCCTTCGCCTGTCCGGGATGCCGCAGCTCCAAGCACAACAACAACGACGGAACCTGGTCCGACCAGTTGAGCTCGTGGGTCAACAACACGGCACAGGTGTACTGCTGGTACTGGGACGAGAACTACGTCGGCCGCAACAGCACGGTCATGAGCGCGGGCACCGCTCTCGCCTACGTCGAGAAGAACCCGAACGACCAGGCTTCCTCCATCGGTCCCTGCTGAACCACCGCTTCACGAGATCGCCACCACGCACCGGCAGGCGCCGGCCGCGTGGCTGACGTGGACCGGGTCGGCCGGCGAAAGCTCCTCGTGGCCCTCGTTCCCGAAATCTATCGTGATGATGTCGGGCGAAGGTGGGGCGAGCACGGTTCCCCGCCGGACCCGGCGGCTGCCGGTCGCCGGGTCCGGCTCGCCGAACACCAGCACCCGGTCGCCCTCGGCGAAATGGTCCCAGTAGCCGCCTTTCGGGGTGCACGCGAAGAGTTCCGCGCTGCGCGACTCGGACTGCACGACTCCTCCTGACGACGGGTGGGGGATACCGGGCACGGATCCGCCTGCTTGGCCGATGGTACACATACTTGCTGAGTAACACGCAAGTTAGTTTGGTAGGCTCGGCCCATGACGACCGTCCGCCGCACCCAGCAGGAACGCCGGGACCAGGCCGAGGCCGCGTTGCTCGCCGCGGCCGCCGAACTGGTCGTCGAACAGGGCGTGCGCTCGCTGACCTTGGCGCGGGTCGGGGAACGCGCCGGCTACAGCCGCGGCATCGTCACGCACCACTTCGGCGCCAAGCAGGCGCTGATCGAGCGGCTCGCCCGGGCCACGCAGGCCGGGTTCGTGCCGGGCCTGGACGACCTGCCTCCCGGGCTCGACCGCCTACTGCGGCTGATCGACGGCTACCTCGGTGAGCTCCGTCGGCTCGGCGTCTTCAACCAGGCTTTCCTGCTGTTGTGGGCCGAGGCCGCCACGCAACCCGACCTGGCCCCGATCTTCCGTGAGCGGGACGACGCCTTCCGTGCCGACCTGCGCGAAGACGTCGCGGCCGGCATCGAGGCCGGCGTCATCGATCCCGGCCTCGACCCGGACGACGTGGCGATCGCCGTCGTCGGGCAGCTGCGCGGGATCGCCTTGCAGCGGCTGCTGGATCCTCGCGGTGTCGATGTCGAGCGGGTGCGCCGCAGCGTCACCGGCTGCTGGCGCCGGGCGCTCGCCCCGGCGTAGGCGCTGACGACGTCGTCCCGCGGTGCTGCTCGCAGGGCGAGCAAAAGTGACAGAAGGCTCCCTATTGACACGTATGACAGTCTTTTTCCAACTAGATGTCCATCGTGTTGCCTTGGTTGCCGGTGGGCAGCGGTCTCCCTGGGGAAGGACTCGTTCATGCGCGCAGCTCGCCGTGCCGCGGTCATCGTGTTCGGCGCCGTCGTCGGCGCCACCTGTCTCGCACCCGCGGCGCCGGCGGCTCCCGCCGCGCCCTGGGTGTCGGTGGACGCGGACGACTACTACCAGGACGCGGCCGGCAAGACCGGCGCCGAGCTCAAGACCGCGCTGCACGACATCATCAGCACCAACACCAAGCTGACCTACGACCAGGTGTGGGACGGGATCAAGGCCGCCGACGAAGACCCGGCGAACCCGGCGAACGTCGTCCTCCTCTACAGCGGCCGCTCCCAGGCGAAGACCGCCAACGGCGGTGAGCCCGACGACTGGAACCGTGAGCACGTCTGGGCCAAGTCCCACGGCGACTTCGGCACCGCCACCGGACCGGGCACGGACCTGCACCACCTGCGCGCCGAAGACGTCTCGGTCAACGCCGAGCGGGGGAACAAGGACTTCGACGCCGGCGGCTCGCCGGTCGACCAGGCGCCCGGGAACCTCACCGACGACGACTCCTTCGAGCCGCGCGACGCGGTCAAGGGCGATGTGGCCCGGATGGTGCTCTACATGGCGGTCCGCTACGACGGCACCGAGGGCTACCCCGACCTCGAACCCAACGACAGCGTCGACAACGGATCGGCGCCCCACATCGGCCGCCTGTCGGTGCTGCTGACGTGGAACGCCCAGGACCCGCCGGACGCCGCCGAGCAGCACCGCAACCAGGTCGTCTACGACCAGTTCCAGCACAACCGCAACCCGTTCATCGACCACCCCGAATGGGCCGCTTCGATCTACGGTTAAGCCGCCGCGGTCTTGACCTCGATCCCGGTCGAGGTTCGCCGTGGGCATCGCGACGCCGTCGATGCCGCCTGCCGCGCCAAGTGCGGGCGCTTCGGTCACGCAACGGTGGGAACCAGGTGAACGCCTTGGCTGCCGTCAGAATCGGGAACCGAGAACGTGATCCACGGCCGCGTGCAGGGTCTCGGTTTCGGTGGCCAGGATCGACTCCTCGGAGGGCAGGGCCCGCGCGATGGAGAGTCCATTGAGGACGGTCATGAGGAACCGGGCACGCCGGCCGTTGTCGCCCTCGGCGAGCGCGCCTTCGGTGCTCAGGACGGTCAGCCAGTACTCGACGCGGCGTTGCCCTTCCCGCTCGATGGCGAGGTACGCCGCGCGGGTCTCGTCGGTCGGTTCGGGCGCGATGTAGGTCTTGAAGATCTCGCCCCAGCCCGCTCGTGCTTGTTCGCCCACGCCGGCGAGAGCGAGCACCTGCCGGAGGCAGTCGATCAGCCGGTCGCGCGCCGTCGCCGATCGGTCGTGGATCCGGTCGCCGGGGGCGACCACGTCGTAGATGCCGGCGAGCACGGCGTCCTGCAGCGCGCGCTGCGTCGGGAAGTGATGCCTGAGCGAGCCGGTGCTCACCCCGGCGCGGGCCGCCACCGCCCGCACGCTGAGCCGCGCGCCCGGATCCTCCCCGAACATCGCCATGGCCGCCCGAAGGACCATGTCCCGGCTGCTGAGACCCGTCTCCTGGTCCGCCATCGACACCTCTCTAACACGCTGTACTAATACACTGTGCTACGGTCACGGCCGACCGCACTAGCACAGTGTATTAGAAGCGAAATGGACGTGCGCCCATGCACCGCCTCCGCAGGCCGTTCCAGCTCATCCGCGCCGACCTCCGGGCGTATCTCCTGGTCAACGCCATCGTCTACGGAGTGCTGCTCCTCGGCATGGCGCTGGGGACGCTCTTCCCGGACCTGCACGCCGCGCGGGTCGCCTCGTTCGCGGGCGGCGAGCAGGGCGCGCTCGTCAACGCGGTGATCGGCAACGGGTGGGTGTTCGGCGTGGTCATCTTCCTCGTCAACGTGTTCCCGACCGCGCTGCTGCTCATCACCCTCCCGTCGCTCGTGGTCCCCTTCGCCGGGCTCGTGGTCTTCGCGATCAAGACGATCGACCTGGGTGTCACGCTCGCTCCCGTCGACGCGACCTCGCGGCTGACCCTGATCCCGCACTCCCTCACGCTGCTCATCGAGTTCCAGGCCTACGCGCTCGTGATGTTCGGCGCCTACCTGCTCGGCAGGTCGTGGCTCCGGCCCGCGACAGCCGACGCTCCCACTCGCCGGCAGGGGTATGTGCGGGGCCTGACCCGGCTCGCCTGGCTCTGGCTCCCGGCGCTCGCCCTCTTCGTCATCGGCGCCGGGTACGAGGCCGTCGAGATCTACTTCCTCGTGCCCCTGGTGCTCGGATCCTGATACCCCGTTAGGAGAAACTGTCATGCACGAATGGAACCGACGTCGCGCGGCGAAGCGGGTGAAGCCCGGTACCGGGCGGGAACTCAAGCCGTTTCGCTGGTGGCAACCGTTTTCGCGATCCCTGTACTCGCTCGCACCCAGGCGTGATGACGGGCAGCAGCCGAAGTACGTCGTCGACGTGCACCATCGGCGGCGGATCTTCGCGACCGACGGCAAGGGCACCGCCGACCTCTACCTCGACGGCCGTCATCGGGCCGAATCCAAGCTCCCGGCCGTCTTTCCCGTCCCGGGTGGCGCGATCGAGGTCGCGGAGTCCCGGTTCGGGCTGAAGCGCTGCCACTACGTCGCGGCGGGCGGGGAGGAGCGTCCGCTGATTCCGGAGCGCACCTCGGCCGAAGGACGCCGTGCGCACCTCGCCCGCGCGCATCCCGCGCTGAGCCGCGTCATCAGTGCCACGTCGGTGACCCTGCTGGTGATCTCGGTGCTCCTGCTCATCCCTCAGCTCATCGAGGTCGCCTTCAAGCTGCCGCCGGTCGCGGCGCGCCTCGGGACCTTTGTCTCGCCTGTTTCGCTTCCGGCGTGGCTCAACTCCGTGGTCGGCGCCGGCGCCGTGCTGGCCAGTGCCGAACGCGCACTTCGTCTGCGCCACAACCGGTTCCTGGACACCGTCGGGTAGCTCTCGGCCTACGCGACCGCGTCGGCGCAGCTCATCGCCGAGTCCGGTGCGGTGCGCCGGAGGTGGGCATCACCCCAGACCCGGACGCCTTCGACGACGGGCAGGAGCGTCGTCCCGTAGGGAGTGAGCCGGTAGATGACAGGGGCCGGGACCGGTCCGGTCACCACGCGTTCGACGAGTCCGTCGGCTTCGAGCTCGCGCAGCTGTTCGGCCAGCACCTTGGGCGTGATCGGTGTGCCTCTGCGGCGGAGGCCGGCGAAGTGGGTCTCTCCGTGGGCGAGCCAGTAGAGCAGGGTCAGCTTCCACTTCCCGCCGATCGCGGCGAACGCCGCGGCCATCGGGCAGCCGGGCAGCGGGTTGGGGCGCGAGGGGTTACCTGCAGGTGCCTTCTTGTCCATGGCGGTGCTCCACTCGGATAGTCGGACCATGACCGTGCCACACAGACGAATCATGATCGCATGCCTTTCCGCCCTCCTGCTGGTCGCGACGGCGGCGTCGGGCGATGCCTCGACGCCGCCCGCGTCGTCGACAAGTGCCGACGGCCAACGAGACTTCGAGTGGGAGATCGGCACCTGGCGCAGCACGGTGCGGGTCCTCGCCGAGCCGCTCTCGGAATCCGCGGACCAGTGGCTCCAGTTCGCGGGCACCAGCACCGTGCGTCCCCTCCTGGACGGGCGGGCGAACGTCCTGGAGTTCGAGGTCTCGGGCCCGAACGGGAGCATCAACGCCCTCAACATGCGGTTGTACGAGCCGCAGGCGCAGCGGTGGAGCCTGACCTTCGTCAACATCCGCGACGGTCTCCTCACCCCGGCGGTGTACGGCGGGTTCCGCAACGGAACGGGCGAGTTCTACGGCGACGACCAGCTCGACGGCCGCCCGATCAAGGTGCGGTTCCTCATCTCCCGCCCGGGCCCCGACGAGGCGAGGTTCGAGCAGGCGTTCTCGGCCGACGGCGGAAGGACGTGGGAAACGAACTGGCTGGCCGTGGATCGCCGAATCCGCCGATGAAGCGAAACGCCGCGACGGTCATCCGCCCAGTGCGACGTGGAAGATCTTCTCGTTGCTGTTGTCGGGGATGCTGTCCTTGTCCCCGTTGTTGGTCGTCGTCAGCCACAGGCCGCCGTCGGGGGCGGGTTCCACCGTGCGCAACCGCCCGTAGGTGCCGTTGAAGTAGGCCTGGACGTTCGTCAGGTCGCTGCCGCTGATCACTTCGCGGTACATCCGGGTTCCGCGTTCGCAGGCGACGTAGAGCACGTCGCGGACGATGGCGATGCCCGAGCAGGAACCGTCCGCCGTGGAGTACGTCCGCTTGGGCGCGATGAAACCCGCGGTGCCACACGTCCCGGAGGTGCCTTCGCACGCCGGCCAGCCGTAGTTGCCGCCCTTGGTGATCAGGTTGGTCTCGTCCAGCACCGCGTTGCCGAACTCCTGCTCCCACAACCGGCCCTGGGAGTCGAACGCCAGGCCCTGCGGGTTGCGGTGGCCGTAGCTCCACACCTGGTTGCCGAAGGGGTTGTCCGACGGCACGCTGCCGTCCGGGTTCAACCGCAGGACCTTGCCGTTGAGGCTCGCCTTGTTCTGCGCGTTGTCGCCGTTCTGCGCGTCGCCGGTGCTGGCGTAGAGCTTGCCGTCGGGGCCGAAGCGCAGCCGGCCGCCGTTGTGGAACTTGTTGCGCAGCAACCCGCTGAGCAGGACCTGTTCCGACGCCGTGTCGAGCTTGTCGTCCGCCAGCTTGATCCGCACGATCCGGTTGTCGGACGGCGAGGTGTGCATGATGTAGAGCCAGTGGTCACTGGCGAAGGTGGTTGCGACGGCCAGGCCGAGCAGCCCGCCTTCGCCGTCGGTGTTGTCCACCCCGGGGACCGTCCCCACGCTGGTCTTGGCCCCGGTGGCGGGGTTCAGGTGGACGATGTCGTGGGCGTCGCGCCGGGTGTAGAGGATCGTGCCGTCCGGCAGGGTCACCAGGCCCCACGGGATGTCGGTGTCGGTGGCGATCTGCGTCACCGCGCACACCGAGTCGCCGCAAGCCGCGCCGGTGGTCACGGTCGTGGTCGCGCTGGGCGAAGACACGTTCGCCTGGGCGTCGCGGGCCACCACGTAGTACGAGTAGGCCGTGTTCGCAGCCAGCCCGCTGTCCACGAAAGTGGTCGCGGGCGGCGCGGTGGCGGTCCCGGTGACAGCACCGACCTTGGCGCCGCCACGATAGACGTCGTAGGCCCGGACGCCGATGTTGTCCGTGGCGGCGGTCCAGTTCAGGGTCACCGTCGTGCCGGACGCGCTGCCGGTCAGCTTCGTGGGCGCGCTCGGCGCCTGGGTGTCCGGCTGGCACTGCGGCGGCGTGATCGGCACCGTGGCACTGGCCTGCGAGACGTTGCCCGCGGCGTCCCGCGCGTTGACGTACAGACCCCAGGTCACGCCGCCGACCACGGTCAGGCTCGTCGACAGCGTGCTCCCGTTCACCGACTTCATCTGCTGGCCGTCGTGGTAGACGTCGTAGAACGCCACGCCCACGTTGTCGGTGGCGGCGTTCCACGAGAACGTCACGGCGTCGCAGACCAGGTCGCTCACCCGCGGGTTGCCCGGCACGCTCGGCGGCTGGGTGTCGGCGCCGAGGGAGGTCCGCCACTTCTGGTTGCCGCCGCCGTTGCACGTCCACAACCCGACCAGGGTGCTGTTCGCGGTGCCCGCCGCGGTGACGTCGAGGCAAAGGCCCGACTGCACGCCGGTGATGGAGCCGTCGGCGGTGATCCGCCACTTCTGGTTGGCGCCGCCGTTGCAGGTGTAGATCTGCGCGTCGGCCGGGGAAGTGGTGCTCGCGCCGGCGACGTCGAGGCACATGGTGCCGTCGTACACCCGCAGCTCGCCCGCCGACGTGAACGTCCAGCCCTGGTTGGCCTGCCCGTTGCAGTCGTAGATGTTCACGCGCGTCTTCGCCGCGGTGCTGTTGCCGACGACGTCCAGGCACCGCCCGGAGGCCACGCCGACCACGGTCGAGCCGGCGGCGGCGGTCGCGGTGGTGGCGGTGGGCGCGACCAGTGCGGCGGCGGCGATCACCGCGGTCAGGACACCGAGGCGCAGTCGCCGGCGGATGCTCGAGGAGACCATTCTCCTACCTTTCACGGTGGATCGGCCGGAGACCACGGGACGGGGCGGAGTGCCGCACCACTGTGGGGGGACCGCGACCGGACGTCAAGACTTGTCCGGCTGCTTGTCCGCTCGGTCGGTGAATTGCCGTTGTACGGTGTGTCATATATCAGATCGGACTGCGGGAGGTCTGGTGGAACTCACCCGTCGTCAGGCACTGGCGATCAGCGCGGCCGGCGTGGCCGCAGCGGGATTGCCGGCGCCCGGAATCGCTTCGGCGGCCGAAGCGGCTCCGGTGACCGAGACGATGCTGCTCACCGGCAGCGACGCCGACCACACCGTCGACTGGGACTTCCAGGTCACGGCCGGCCGGCGCGCGGGGGAGCAGGCCACGATCCCGACCCCGTCGAACTGGGAGTGCCACGGCTTCGGCAGCTACCACTACGGCGGGGACCTCGTCCCGGCGGAGAAGGGCAACTACCGGCACTCGTTCACGCCGCCGGCGTCCTGGGCCGGGCGCCGGATCTTCCTGGTGTTCGAGGCCGCCATGACCGACGCCGACGTGCGGGTCAACGGCGTCTCGGCGGGTCCGGTGCACCAGGGCGGCTTCTACCGCTTCCGCTACGACGTGACGGCCCTGCTGCGGCTCGGCGAGCCGAACCTGCTCGAGGTGACCGTCAGCAAGGAGTCGGCCGACAACTCGGTGAACGACGCCGAGCGCCGCGGCGACTTCTGGAACTTCGGCGGGCTCTTCCGGCCGGTGTTCCTGGAGGCCCACCCGGCCGCGCGGATCGACCGCGTCGCGCTCGACGCCCGCGCGGACGGGACCTTCACGGCCCAGATCGCCCTCGCCGGGGTGACCGCGGCGGCCCGGCTGACCGCGCAGCTGCGCAAGCTCGACGGCACGGCCGTCGGCGGGGCCTTTTCGGTCGCCGTGGCGAGCGGGGCCACCGGCGCGACCCTGACCACCACCGCGGCGCAACCATCGTTGTGGACAGCCGAAACGCCGAACCTTCACCAGGTCGAGCTGACGCTCGCGAGCGCGGCCGGTGTGCCGTGGCACAGCACCGTCGAGCGCTTCGGGTTCCGCACGATCGAGGTCCGGACCGGTGACGGCGTCTACGTCAACGGGAAGCGGATCGTCCTCAAAGGAGCGAACCGGCACACCTTCTGGCCGACGTCCGGCCGGGCGTCCAGTCCTCGCCTCGCCCGGCTGGACATCGGGCTGATGAAGGACATGAACATGAACGCGGTCCGGATGTCGCACTACCCGCCGGACGCGTTCTTCCTCGACCTCTGCGACGAGCTCGGCCTCTACGTCCTGGACGAGCTGACCGGCTGGCAGCGCGACTACGACGAGGGTGTCGGCGCGCCGCTGGTCAAGGCGCTGGTGGAGCGTGACGTCAACCACCCGTCGATCCTGTTCTGGGAACACGGGAACGAAGGCGGCTGGAACACCGCGCTGGACGACGACTTCGGGAAGTACGACCCGCAGCGGCGGGCGGTGCTGCACCCGTGGACGACGTTCGGCGGCATCGACACCAGCCACTACCAGACCTACAGCAGCACGGCGAGCAAGGCCGCCGCCGGCACGATCTTCATGCCGACCGAGTTCCTGCACGGGCTCTACGACGGCGGCGCCGGGGCCGGCCTGAACGACTACTGGAAGCTCATGGGCGGCGCCCAGCGCTCGGCGGGCGGGTTCATCTGGGCGCTCGTCGACGAAAGCGTCGCGCGCGACGACCGCGGCGGGGCCCTCGACACGAACGGCAGCCGGGCCCCCGACGGCATCCTCGGCCCGTACCGCGAAAAGGAAGGCAGCTTCTTCACGATCAAGGACATCTGGTCGCCGGTCCAGCTGGCCAGCCCCGCCTACTACGACTCGGTCTTCCCAGCATCGTTCGACAAGACCGTGAAGCTCGTCAACCGGTACGACTTCACGAACCTCCGCACGTGCCGGTTCGGCTGGCAGCTGCTCGCGTTCCCCGCGCCCGGCGCGGGCCCCGGTCACCAGGTCCTGTCCCAGGGCCAGGCCGGCGCGCCGGACGTCGCGCCGGGGGCCACCGGCGCGGTGACGCTCGGCCTGCCCGCCGACTGGACCGGCGCCGACGCGCTGCGGCTGAGCGTGACGGACCCGACCGGCCGGGACGTCGCCGGCTGGACGTGGCGCATCCGCAAGGCGCCGGACTTCGCCGCGCGCCTGGTCAAGCCGGCGACCACGGGCAGCGTCACGGCGGCCGAAACCGCCACCGACGTCACGCTCGTCGCCGGAGCCACCCGGGTCACCGTCAGCAAGTCGAGCGGACGGCTGATCGGCGTGCGCCGCGGCGGCTCGCCGGTGTCGCTGGCCGACGGCCCCGCCCCGGCCGGCGGGACGGCCGCGCTCACCGCGTTCAGCCACTTCCGCGACGGCACCGGCTGGGTCGTGCAGGCCGGCTACAGCGGCGACCTGACGTCCGTGCGCTGGCGCCTGGACGCCAACGGCTGGCTGCGGCTGGAGTACCGCTACCGCGCCACCGGCGACCACGACCACCTCGGGGTGAACTTCGGCTACCCGGAGGGGAACGTGCGGGGGCTCACCTGGCTCGGGGACGGGCCGTACCGCGTCTACAAGAACCGGCTGCGCGGCGTGCAGCCCGACGTCTGGAGCAAGCCCTACAACGACACGGCGACCGGGGCGAGCGGGTTCGGCTACCCGGAGTTCAAGGGCTACCACGCGCGGACCTGCTGGGCGGTGCTGGACACCACCGAAGGCGCGGTCACGGTGGTCGCCGCGGAAGAGGGCCTCTTCCTGCGGCTGTTCACCCCGGCGGTGGGACCCGATCCGCAGAACGCGGTGGTCACCTACCCGGCCGGCGAGATCTCCTTCCTGGACGGCATCGCGCCGATCGGCACCAAGTTCCACGGCGTCGCGTCACTGGGCCCGGAGAGCCGCCCGAACGTGGGCGCGGGCGACTACCACCGCACCGTGTACCTGCGCTTCGACGCTTGAACCGGCGCGCGAACCGAAAGATCGAAGATTCTCGGGAGGGGCTGTCGATCCCGGCTATCGTCGTTCGACGCGTAGTCGAAGGCGCCCGCAAGGGGGCGGCTACCCAGACACCGAGGACGCATTCCCATGACTGAACTGAACGCCGAGACCGCCCGTCACGCGATCGTCGAGCACACCCGGCGGCTGGCGGAGTCGGCGGCCGCGGCCGGGCCGGACGCGGCCGTGCCGACCGCGCCGAAGTGGACCGTCACCGACCTGGTCGCGCACCTGGGCCAGACCCAGAACTGGGTCGCGGAGATCATCGAACGGCGGGTCACCGACCCCACGCAGCTGCCCACGGAGGTGGCCGCGCTGCCCACCGATCCCGGCGAGTGGCCGGCGTGGCTGTCGCAGGCCGCGCAGCGGGTCGCGAACGCGTTCTCCGATGACGCGCTCGAGGCGCCGGTGTTCAACGCCGCGGCCGACGAGCGGACCGGGGGGCAGTTCTGGCTCTCCAGCATGGTGAACGAGGCGGTCGTCCACGGCTTCGACGCCGCCATCGCGGCGGGCCGGCCGGTCGACGTCGACGCCGATGTCGCCGCCGCGCTGATCAGCAACCACTTCAGGATGCTCACCTCGCCCACGTGGGAGATGCAGCGGCCGGAGTCCGCGCACGCCATCCGGGGCACCGGGCAGACCCTGCAGTGGCTGGCCACCGACACCGCGGACGGCGAAGGTGCCTGGTTCGTCGAACGGCGGCCGGACGGGGCGACGTGGCAGGCCGGAACCCGGCCGGCCGACGTCACGGTGACCGGCCCGGCCGGAGCGCTGCTGGCGGTCTTGACCCGCCGCGTCCCGCTCTCCGGCATGGCCACCCTCGGCATCGACGGCGACACCGGCCTCGCTCGGCACTGGGTCGACAGCACCGCCCACGTCAGCGACTGACCGCACCGGCCTCGGGGGAGACGGGTACGTGCCGGCCGGACCAGGGCACCAGCCGGGTCCAGCCGCCGAGGGCGCTCGCGAACCCGGCGTCGTCGGCGGGGTCGAGGACGGCGACGACTTCGGGCTCGCGGTCGAGGTGTCCGAAGCGGTTGACGGTCATCGGCGCGTCCGGGCGCTCGCCGGGGGAACCGCTGTGCCCGGCCGGCGCCACCACGTAGAAGACGTCGTTGCCGGTCGCCGGGCCGTCCCGGGGCACGACGAGGTGCGCGCACAGTTCGGGGTCGTGCTCCGCTTCGCCGCGGCCGCCGGCCTGCCGGCAGGCCGCGACCAGTTGTTCGATCCGGGTCAGCCGGTCTCGCGCCGCCCACCGCTGGAGCAGGCCGAGATCGCTTCCCCAGGCGCGTGACAGCCAGCCGGCGGCGCCTTCCGGCAACGGTCCGAGCAGGCCGTTGTGCAGCGCGCGCGTGACCTCGAGGATCTGCCACGCGCGGGAGGACTCGGCGGCCGGTTCCTGCCGGGCCGGGAACACCCGGAGGGCTTCGGCGCGGCCGGCGGCGTCGCCGGCCAGTTCGTCGGCGACGGTCAGCCGCTGGGCTCTCGTCAGGCGGGTCAGCACCCCGGGCAGGTCCAGCAGCACCTCGGCGACGTCGAAGAAGCTCCATTGGTCGTGGTGGCGGTGGCCGTCTCCGGCGAGGGTGATCCGCGGGATTTCGGCGCCGGGCCCGCGCAGGTGGCCGATGAGCGTGGTGAGGCCGGCTTCGATGACCGGGGAGGTGTCGAGCCACGCAGCGGCGTCCCACGAGCCTTCCGACACGTGGGTGAGGTAGACGGCGAGGTCGCGGGCCAGTTCGCCGTCGTCGAGGGTGGTGACCTTCACGGTCTGGTCGTGGTACGCGCCGGGCCAGGTGGCGAGCACGGTGCAGCGGGGGCCGGCGGACATGACGCTGTAGCTGGTCATGGGTGTCTCCTGAACGCGCGGACCACCGGCGGTGCGCGCGGTTCGGCGCTGCACCGTCGGTGAGTGGAAGAAAGAGGTCCGGGAGCTCCGCGGCACGACCGCCAGGCCAATCCGTGCCCCGATTCTACCTCAGCCGGGTCAGGGGAGGACCACGTCGACCCGCAGGCCGCCGTCCTCGCCGGGGGCCGCGGTCACCCGGCCGTGGTGGGCGGTGGCGATCGAGTGCACTATGGACAGTCCGAGGCCGGCCCCGTCGCGGTGGCTCGTGCGGTCGGCGGCCAGGCGGCGGAACGGCTGGAACAGCGCGTCGACCGCTTCCGGCGGCACGCGCTCGCCGGAATTGCGCACGCTCAGCGCGGGTTCGCCGCCGACGACCACCTCGACCCAGCCGCCGGGCCGGTTGTACTTGAGCGCGTTGTCCACCAGGTTGGCGATCAGCCGGTCCAGCAGAAGGGGATCGCCGGGCACGGTCCGCTCCGCCGAGCCGCCGCGCAGGGTCAGCTCGCCTTCGGCCAGCGGCTCGGCGTAGTGGGCGAGGACCTCGGCCACCAGCTCGTCCAGCCGCACCGGCACCGTGCCGGGCAGCCCGCGGTCCGCCTCGGCCAGCACGAGAAGCCCTTCGATCAGCCGGTCGTTGCGTTCGTTGACCACCAGCAGCTGGTCGGCCAGCCGCCGCACGTCGGCACCCCCTCCGGTGACCACCGCGACCTCGGCGAGCGTGCGCTGCACCGCGAGTGGTGTGCGCAGCTCGTGCGACGCGTTCGCGGCGAACCGCCGCTGTCCTTCGAAGCCGAGGGCCAGGCGGTCGAGCATCGCGTTCACCGCGGCGGCGAGCGCGCGCACCTCGGCGTCGGTCTGGTCCAGCCGCATGCGCTGACCGAGGTTGCGCGGCCCCAGCTGCTCGATCGTGGCCGTGAGGTCCGGCAAGGGCCGGAGAACCCAGGACGCCAGCGGGCGGCGCACGGCGACCACCAGCACGACCAAGGCGACCAGCGGGACGAGCCACAGGATTCCGCCCGCCACGCTGTGGCAACCGGTGCCCCGCGGGCACAAGTCGTTGCTCACGAACGTGCCCAGCACGACTCCCAGCGCCTTGGTGAGCGGGTACGCCAGCGCCAGGGCGATGAGCAGTGCGCCGAGGAGGACCAGTTCGACGCGGCCGCGCACCGACGCCCGGGCGCGGCTCAGGTACCCAGCCGGTAGCCCGCTCCGGCCACGGTGTGGATCACCGGTGGTGCGCCGAGCTTCTTCCGCAACGTCATCACCGTGACCCGCACCGTGTTCGTGAACGGGTCGGCGTGCTCGTCCCATGCCTTCTCCAGCAGCTCTTCCGGGCTGACGACCCGCCCTTCGGCCCGCAGCAACACTTCCAGGACGGTGAACTCCTTGGGGGCCAACGGCAACGGCCGCCCGTCCCGGGACGCGAACCGCTTCGCCGGGTCCAGCTCGACGCCGGCGCGCTCGAGGACCGGCGGCAGCGCCGGGCGGGCGCGCCGGGCCAGCGCGTGCACCCGGGCGACGAGTTCGGCGAAGGCGAACGGCTTGGTGAGGTAGTCGTCCGCGCCGAGGCCGAGCCCGCCGACGCGGTCGCGGATGCCCGCCGCGGCCGTGAGCATCAGCACGCGGGTCTCGCCGTCTCCGCCGGCGATCTTCCGGCAGACCTCGTCGCCGTGCACCAGCGGCAGATCGCGGTCGAGCAGCACGACGTCGTACCGGTGGACCGCGACGCGTTCGAGCGCGGCGTCGCCGTCGTAGCAGACGTCCACGGCCATGCCCAGGTGCCGCAGTCCCTCCGTGATGGAGTCGGCCAGCATCCGCTCGTCTTCGGCCACGAGTACCCGCATGGTTTCCTCCCCACGGGCTCCAGTAGATCCCCGGCCGGATAAAGAGCGGATAAAAGCCGATCTTAACGGCCGGTGAGCACCCGCTGACTAGACCTGTCCCATGATCTTCGCCGGAAAGAGCGCCACTGCCTGGGGAACGGCCGGGTCCGTGCTGGTTTCGCTCGGCGCGTTCGGAGCGGGTGCGACGCCACGCGATCCCGTGCTGTCCGGCGCCTGGCAAGCCGGGTACGGCCGGGTTTTCGCGACCGCGGTGCTGTACCTCGGCCTCGCTCTCGTGCTGGCGGCTTGGGTCCGATTGGGACAGTCGGGGGACGCGCGCGAGGTCGTGCGCGCGGCGTGGCTGTGGTGCGTCCCGCTGCTCTGCGCGCCGCCGTTGTTCAGCACCGACCTGTACACCTACCTCGCGCAGGGCGCCGTGGCGCACGCCGGTCTCGACCCCTACACGCACGTGCCCGGCGAACTTCCGGGCGTGCTCACCGAGAACGCCGCCGGCGGGTGGATGTCGGTCCCGTCGCCCTACGGGCCGCTGCAGATCCTGATCGTGAAGGCCGTGGTCGCCGTGACCGGGGAGAACGTCGTCCTCGGCGCGTTCCTGACCCGGCTGACGATGGTGGCCGGGCTGGCGTTGCTCTGTTTCGCCCTGCCCGTCCTGTGCCGCCACCTCGGTGCCCGGCCGGAACGCGCCTTGTGGATGACGGTGGCGAACCCGCTGACGGTGCTGTGCGTGGTGTCCGGCGGGCACAACGACCTGCTGATGGTCGGACTGCTCGCGGCGGGGACGGCGCTGGTGCTCACGGGTGCGCCGGAACTGGGTTTCGCGTCGGTCGCGTTGGCTGCCGCGGTGAAGGCGCCGGCGGCGGTGGCCTTGCCGTTCCTGGTGTGGGTGTGGGCGGCACACCGACCGGGTGCTCGCGGGTTCTTCGCCGTGTTCGCGGCTTCGGTGTCCATTGTGGTCACGACGTTCGGGCTCTGCACGGTCGTCGCCGGGGTCGACCTCGGCTGGATCCGGGCGCTGAGCGGGAACGCGGTGCTGGAGCCATGGCTGTCGATCCCGACCGCGCTCGGCAAGCTCGGCGGCGTGGTGCTGCCCGGCCCGGTGGTCGCGACGTGCCGGCTGGCCGGCTGGGTCGTCCTCGCCGGTCTGGTGACGTGGCTGTGGTGGCGCTCGCGCGCCGGAGGTGCGGCCGCCGTCCGAGGAGCCGCGGTGGCGCTGTTCGCGACGGTCGTGCTGGCACCGGTGGCCCTTCCCTGGTACTTCACCTGGCCGTTGGTGCTCGGGGCGGCGGTGGCGTGGCCGGCTTCCCGCGTCGCGGTCGCCGCGGCGGTTTCGACGTGGCTCGTGGTGAGCACGCACCCGGACGGGAAGAGTCTGCTGCCGCCGTGGGGTTTCGGGGTGCTGGCGGTGGTTTCGGCCGGGGTCGGCGTGCTGACGGCGCTGTCCCGGAAGTCCGATCACCCGGTGCGCTCCGTCTCGGCGGGAGTTTCGTGCCAGCTCAACAGGATGCGCAAGCGCTCGTCGGACGGCGAGCCGGCATCGGCGGTGTAGGTGGAGATGAACTGGCCACCGGAGTCCGGCAGGGACAGGGTTTCGTAGTTGAGGGTCATCTCCCCGACCAGCTGCTCGAGGCCTTCGTCGGCGGAGTTCGGGTTGTACGCGGCGCGCAGCGCGGCGACGGTGGGAGCCGCCACGGCCTCCCAGTCCGGGTACCGGATCCTGGTCGTGGGGTCGAGGAACAGCCGGCGGGCGACGTTGCGGTCCTTTGTGGACATCGCGTCGAAGTCGGCTGGCAGGACCTTCGCCGAGCGGTTCCAGGCGAGGATGTCCATCCGCGAGTTCTGCAGGATCGCCGGGATCGGCTCCATGGCGGTGATCAGCGCCCGGATCCCGCTGCGCGCTTTGGCCGGCTTCACCGCCGGGCGGCGTGCCTTCCCGGGTGGGGGAGTGCTGACGAGGGAACGCAGGTGTTCGCGTTCGAGCGGGCCGAGCCGGAGAGCGTCTTCGATGGCGGTGAGCACCTGATCGGACACGTTCCCGATCCGGCCCTGCTCCAGGCGGGCGTAGTAGTCGACGCTCACCCCGGCCAGCGCCGCGACCTCCTCGCGTCGCAGCCCGCGGCGGCGGCGGGCCACGGGCGAGGCCGGCAGCCCCACCGATGCCGGGTCGAGCTGCGCCCGACGGGACATCAAGAACTCCCGCAAGGTACTCGGCTTCGTCATGGGTCCATTTTCGCCCGGCGGGCGCGACCGCGCAGGGCTTGGCGAGTACTGCGAGTACCAGGTGCGAGGGTGCGCGCCATCCCGTTCCCGCGCGCCGCCGCGGTTGCTGTCCTGGACTGGACAGCGTTTCCAGTACCGAAAGGACTCTTCTCATGGCTGACGACCTGACCGGCACGGTCGCCCTCATCAGCGGCGCTTCCAGCGGCATCGGGCGGGCCACCGTCCGTCGCCTGGCCGGGGCGGGCGCGGGCGTCGCGCTCGTGGCGCGCCGCGCCGGCGGCTCGAAGAACTGGCCGCGGAGGTGCGCGCCGAGGGCGGCGAAGCCCTGGTGGTGGCCGCCGACCTGACGGACCCGGCGGCCGCGGCAGCCGCCGTCGAGCGGACCGTCGCCGGGTTCGGCCGGCTGGACACCCTGGTGAACGCGGCCGGGGTGATGCTCAACGGCCCGTCGGAGACGTCGCCGCTGCACGAGTGGGACCGGATGGTCGACGTCAACCTCCGCGGGCTGATGTACGTGACCAAGGCGGCGTTGCCGCACCTGCTGACGGCGGCTCAGAGCAGCCCGCGCGAGGTGACCGACGTCGTCACCATCTCGTCGGTGGCCGGCCGGTTCGCCGCCCCGACCGTGGCGCTCTACAGCGCGACGAAGTTCGCCGTGACGGCGGCGACCGAAGCCTGGCGCCAGGAGTACACGACCCGCAACCTGCGGTTCTCCGTGGTCGAACCCGGGCGCACCGAAAGCGAGCTGTTCGACCAGAAGGACAACTCCGACGCGGACTTCACCGCCGCGTTCGGCAAGGTCGAAGCGTTGCACGCGGAGGACATCGCCGACGCGGTCGGGTACATCGTCACCAGCCCCCCGGCGGGTCGCCGTCAACGAGATCGTCGTCCGGCCCACCGACCAGCCCTGACCGTCACGAGCCGGACCGGGGCGGCTGGAGGAGCCCGGCCACCGCGCTGACCACCGCGGCCCGGCGGCCGGCGACGTCGTCGAAACCGAACTCCGGCTGCAGGGCCTTCAGCGACCAGGCGGCGCTGTCCCAGCTGATCACCACGCCGATCACCATGGCCATGAGCTCCGCCGGCGGGATGTCGGCGCGGAGCTTGCCCGCTTTCTGCGCGGCCGCGATCGCGACGACCCGCGCGCGGTATCCCGCGACCTCGGGCTCGAAGGACTGCTCTCGTTCGAGGCCGGCCCAGAGGTAGAGCCGCCGGATGTGCGGCCACTTCTCCAGGCGGTCGAACAGGTCGCCGGCGTAGCCGATCAGGTGCTTTTCGGTGAAGGGGATCGAGGCCGCGAGCTCCAGGAAGGCGTCGCCGACCACCTTGTCGAACAGCTCTTCCTTGCTGCCGAAGTGCATGTAGATCGACCGCTTGTTGGCTGCGGCCGACTCGGCGATGCGGTCGATCCTGGCGCCGGCCAGGCCGTGGGCGGCGAACTCGGCGACGGCCGCTTCCCTGAGTCGTCGCTTGGTCTCGGTGGCGTCGGGTGGCATGGCCTCATCGTACATAACCATCCAGGTGTTTACAGTCCGGCCGGTCTCAGGTATGAATGTAACCAGTTACTTACCTACGAAGGAGCAGGCATGAGTCGCACCTGGTTCATCACCGGCACGTCCTCCGGCTTCGGCCGGGAGCTCACCGAACAGCTGCTCGCCCGAGGCGACCGCGTCGCCGCCACGGCCCGCCGGCTCGACACCTTGGACGACCTGGCCGCGCGCTACGGCGACCGGCTGTGGCGCGCCCGCCTGGACGTCACCGACACGGCGGCGCTGCGCGAGGTCGTCGACCGCGCGTTCGCCGAGCTCGGCCGGATCGACGTCGTGGTGTCCAACGCCGGCTACGGGCTCTTCGGGGCGCCCGAAGAGCTCACCGACGAGCAGATCGACCGGCAGCTCGCGACCAACCTCACGGCCTCGATCCAGCTCGCCCGCGCCGCCACCCCGCACCTGCGCCGTCAAGGCGGCGGACGCTACATTCAGATCGCCAGCGTCGGCGGCCAGATCGCCTTCCCGGCCATGAGCCTCTACCACGCCACCAAGTGGGGGATCGAAGGGTTCTGGGAGTCTTCCGCGCCCGAGCTCGCGCCGTTCGGCATCCGCGTGACCCTCGTGGAACCCGGCATGGCCCGCACCAACTTCGGCGTCGGCGCCGCTGTCCTGGGCGCGCCGCTGCCCGAATACGCCGACGGCCCGTCCGGGCAACTGCGCCGCGTGTTCTCCGGCGAACTGCCGCCGCTGCCCGCACCCGGTGACCCCGCCAAGATCGCGGCGGCCATCATCGCCTCCGCCGACCAGGCCGAGCCGCCGTTCCGGCTGACCCTGGGCTCCGACGCCTACGCGCTGGCGACCGCCGCCCTGCGCGACCGCCTCGAAGCCCTGGAGGCCGGCCGAACCCTCGCCCACTCCACCGACGCCGACGACGCCGCCCAGGCCCTCACCCGCTGAAGGAGCTCGCCATGTTCGACTTCACCGGCAAGACCGTTCTCATCACCGGCGCGTCCGGCGCGCTGGGCACCACGCTGTCCGTCCAGTTCGCCCGGGCGGGCGCGAACGTCGTCGCCGCGTCCCGCAGCCGGTACGACGAAGTCGCCGAGAAAGCGGGAGGCTTCGGCGTCCGCCTCGACGTGACCAGCGAGACCGAGTGGGCCGAGGCGGTCGCGCGGACCGAAGAACACTTCGGACCGCTGGACGTCCTGGTCAACAATGCGGCTTACCTGCGCATCGGCAACGTCGAGAGCATCCCGCTCGAGGAGTTCCGGCGCGTGGTCGACACCAACCTCACGGGCGCGCTGCTCGGCATCCGCGCCGCCGCGCCGTCGATGCGCAAGGCCGGCGGTGGCGCGATCGTCAACGTCAACTCCATCGCCGGGCTCACCGCCGCGCCCGAGCTCGTGGCCTACAGCAGCAGCAAATGGGCGTTGCGCGGCCTCATGCGCGCGGCGGCCAAGGGCCTGGCCCGCGACAACATCCGCGTCAACTCGGTCCACCCGGGCATCATCGAAACGCCGCTGGCCTACGCGCCCGACGGCAGCGCGATCGTCCCCGTCGGCAACCTCGCCGTCCCGCGCAACGCCGCCCCCGAAGAGATCGCCGACTTCATCATGTTCGCCGCGTCCGATGAGGCCCGCTTCGCCACCGGCGCCGAGCTTGTCGCCGACGGCGGATACGGACTCGGCCCGCTCGACTGACGTACGGCGTCCGCTAGCCGCTCATGGCTGCCCCCGCCGCCTTGATCTCGCTCGCGGTCAGCACCCGGTTCCACACCTGGACGTCGTCGACGCTGCCCGGCCAGAAGTCGCTGTGCTGCCCGCCGGAGACCGCGCGGCCGATCGCCAGCGGGCCGGGCGCGGCGTCGCCGGCGGCCTGGCTCCACGTCTTGGTCTGCGCCACGCCGTCGACGTAGAGGACGTACGTGCCCGCGTCGGCGTCGTGCACCCCGACCAGGTGGTACCAGCGGCCCGGCTGCGGGGCGACGTCCGACAGGGCGCGGCCCGAGCTGGTCGAGAACGCCAGGCGGTCGTCGGCCGCCGAGTACTGGAGGTAGAACGCGCTGCTCGGGTCGCCGTCCTGGCTGACCGCCGTGGCCCACGAGCCCGTGCGGTCCAGCCGAACCCAGGCGCCGACCGAGTAGTTCCCCGTGGTGTCCAGGACGGGACCGCTCGTTTCCGCGTACTGGCTCGAGCCGTCGAGCTGCAGCGCCGTGCCGGTCACGCCGGGGACCCAGCCGGGCGTGCCCGTCAAGGTGGCGTCGTGGGCGCCCGCGGTGTCGTGGGCGACGGTGCCGCTGCCTTCGTCGAGACTCCAAGCGCCGACCGGGTTCTGCTGTCCGGCCGGGTGGGCGATCTGGAGGTTCTGGCGCTGGTGCGTGCTTTCCGCGCGGCCGCCGGGGCCGCGGTAGGACACCGTCGCGGTCAAGGCCGCGGCGCTGCCGGGTTCGGCGCCTGCCGGTGCCGTCACCGTGGAGGTCCAGGTCCGTGACTGGCCGGGCGCGATCGTGGGGGCGGGCCGCCCGGTGGGCGCCGCCGACCAGCCGTCCGCCACGGCGAGGCTCACCCGCGGAGCGATGAGAGGGCTCGACGTCGTGTTGCGGACCGTGACGGTCAGCGGAGTGGTCCGATCGACCGTGACGACACCGTTGGCGTTGGCGGGACCGACGGTGATCCGGGCGGCCGGGCTCGACGGCGTCCAGGACTGCAGTTCCGTGACGCCGACGAAGGCGCCCGGCGGGTTGGTGAACACGAGCCGGACCTTGCTGGTGGTCAGCGGGGGGAAGGTGACGCGGTTGACGCCGTTGCCCACCGGGCTAGCCTGCTCGCGGACCTGGCCGGGGATCTCCTGCCAGGCCGAGCCGGTCCAGTACTCCAGGCGGTAGGCGGCAGCCGGTTTGACCCCGCCGCCGTCGTCGTAGCCGTGCCAGCGGAGGTCGCCGACCGCTGTGGGTGCGCCGAAGTCGACGCCGTAGAAGTCGTTCGCGTTCGGTGAGGCGTAGTTCGTCCACCGGGTGTTCTCGGGAACTTCGTTGTACCAGGCCTTGCCGTCGAGGGCGTTCCACGCGTTGTCGCCGGGGAAGGTGTAGGAGGTGATCGGCCGGGGATAGCCGGTGCGCAGCGGGTTGGCGGCGTCGTTGACCAGGTCGTCGCGCGGGGGAACCAGCGTGCGGCCGACGTCGATGGTGGTGTTTCGCAGCGTCGCGGAGCGCTGGACGAGCCGTCCGTCGACGTAGAGGCGCATCCCGGCGCCCTGGCCGTAGTGCTTTCCGTCGCGGTCCCACAGCACCGTGACGTTGTGCCCGTGGTACGGCACGTTTTCGGCGGCGAAGTGGTCCCATGTGGACGGTGTCAGCGGCCGGACGTCCAGGGTGTCCCCGGTCTGCGGGCGCAGGCCGAGCAGGCCGGACAGGACCAGGTCGGTGTAGGTGGAGTGGTTGTAGTCCTCACTGTGGTTGCGGCCGTCGTAGATCCACGCGTCGCGGTCCGGGTCGTGGGCCTCGGCGACGTAGGGCTTGCCGTCCTTGGTCTGGGTCCGGGCGTAGGTGGCCAGCGCCGCGGCGTAGTCCTCTTTGGACATCGAGCGCTGCGCCGGGTAGTCGTCGAGCAGGTTGGCGAGGCCGGTCAGCGTCTGGGAGGTGGCGAAGGGCCAGCTCGGCCCGTCCCAGCGGCAGCACGAGCCGGCGTCCTTCATGAAGAACGGGCTGCGGCGCTCGGCGGTGGTCGGGCCGTAGGCGCTCGCGAACCCGCTCGGGTCGAGCAGCTGCGACCACGCCGTGCTGTCGGCCGGTTGCGCGGCGCCGAACATCCACGGGAGATAGCCGATCTGCTCGCGGCTTCCGGACAGCTGGTGGCTCGGGTTGTCGTCGCGGGCCATGGCGTAGTAGAAACCGCGTTTCGGGTCCCAGAGCCACTTCTGCAGCGAGGTCTTCAGCCGGGCGGCGCGTTGGGCGTACTCGGTGGCGAGCTTGTGGTCGCCGAGGGAGCCCGCGATGCGGCTGATCGCGACGGCGTCGCCGTACTGGTAGGAGTTGAGCGTCGGCCGGTAGCCGGCGCCGCCGTGGTACGGCTCGGCGGATTCGTAGGAGGAGGCGGAGAACTCCATGGCGTCCCACACCGGGACCGACCAGTACAGGCCGAGGTCGGCGTTGAACTGCTTGTCCCAGCCGCGGTACTGCCGCACGAGGGCCGGAAGCAGGTCGCGCAGCGGCGCGAAGTCCCCGGTCACCTGGGCCTGGCCGTAGGCCGAGGTGGCCAGCCAGACGCTGTACTCGTGGGCCCAGTCGGTGGTGTCGGCGTTGACGTCGTCGGTGGCGGGCTTGGGGCCGGCGCCCGGGCCGGTGAGCCAGAACTTGAGGTAGTCCTGGCCGTAGCTGGTGTCGCGCAGCCAGCGTCCTTCGGTCAGCTGGTGCCCGGCCGCGGCGTTGATGGCCTGGTAGGGCGCGGCGTAGCCGCAGCAGTCGAGGAACTCCGTCGAGATCCAGCCGTCGGTGGGGTCGGTGTAGCGCAGGTGCTCCTTGTAGACGCGCCAGCGGTAGTAGTAGGCACTCTGCATCGTGGCGTCGGGCAGGTCCACGAACGGGATGTTCGCCTCGTACCAGCCGGGCTCGGCGTAGCCGGCGAGGGAGGAGGTGTGGTCGAGGAAGTGCGTCCCGGCCCCGGGTGCCGGTCGGGCGGTGTCTTCGGCCGCGTCGGCGACACCGCCGAGCGCCACCTGCGCGAGCAGGCTCAGTGCGGCCGGCCAGACAGTTCCCCAGGACAGTCGCCCGCGCATCGCGTCCTCCCGCAGGTTTACAACGTTGTAAAACTCAGACTCGACCACTATCGCTCAGGATCACTCAAAAGGGAACACCCGGTTGTCGTTGCCGATGCCGACGTATCTGCTGCGACCTTCGCCGGTCCTTTAACTTGGGCCAGGTAGGGCGGGGGGCTGTCGTTACGCAGCGCGGTCGCGTTGCGCCATCCTGGGGAGGTGGCATGGGTCGGCCCGAACGTCCGCTCGACGTCACCACCGGTCCGATCGCCGCGTTCGCCCATGAGCTGCGGGTGCTGCGGAAGAGGGCGGGAAACGCGAGCTACCGGGAGCTCTCCCGGACGGCGCTCTTCGCGCCGTCGGTGTTGTCCAGCGCCGCCAGCGGCCGCCGGCTGCCGACCCTGGCCGTGACCCTAGCGTTCGTGTCCGCGTGCGGTGGTGACCGCGCGGCGTGGGAACGGCGGTGGCGGAGCATCGCCGGACAAACGGGTCGTCGCGGCCAGCCGCGGGAGGACCACACTTCCGGCGCCGTGCGCCTGGCCCGGCCGGCCCAGCTCCCCATCGGCTCGAGAACATTCGTCGGTCGGGACCGGGAGCTGGCCGACGCCGCCGGGATGATCGGCTCGAGCGGGACGGTGAAGGTGCCGCTGCTCGTCACCGGCCCGATCGGTGCCGGCAAAGCCGCCTTCGCGTTGCGGCTGGCCGAAGAGGTCGCCGCGAACTTCCCGGACGGGCAGCTCTACGCGGACCTGAGCGACCGCGGCCGTTCGATCGATGGCATCGTGCGGGGCTTCCTGCGAGCACTGGGCGTACCGGACCACCTCGCGCCCCACGACCCGGCGCACCGGATCGACCTGTACCGGTCACTGCTGGCCGAACACTGGCTGATCGTGCTGCTGACCGGCGTCCGTGACGAGGGGCAGGTGCGCCCGCTGCTCGGTCGGACGGCGCACAGCCAAGTCGTCGTGACCAGCCGCGGCCGCCTGCTCGGTCTGGAGGACTCGAACCGCGTCGAGCTGGCTGCGTTCACCCGCGAGGAATCGCTGGCCCTGCTCGGCCGGATCGCCGGTGCGCGCCGGATCCGCGCGGAACCCGACGCCGCCGGCACGATCGCCGAACTGTGCGGCGATCTCCCGCTGGCGATCACCATCGTCGGCCGCAAGATCGCGGCACGGCCGGAACGGACGATCGCCTCCACCGCGAGCCGGCTCTCGGACCGTGAACGGCTGCTCGACAGCCTGAGCGTGGGGGACGTCACCGTACGCGACCGGTTCACGTCGGCCTACGAAAGGCTTTCTCCCGCGGTTCGTGAAGCCACCCGCCACCTCGGATCGGGCTGGACGACCGCGAGCGGGATCGCCGCGGCGATGGACGTCTCGATCGAGACCGCCGACGAACTCCTGGAGTCCATGGTGGACGCCGGGCTTCTCCGGCGCGCCGACGGCGCGGGCCGCTACGCGGTCCCCGCGTTGGTCGGGATGTTCGCCGCGGAACGGGAGCGGCCATCGCACACCGCCGCGGCCCCGAGGTCCGGCCGCCGGGCGCGCAGGACCGCGTCGGAGGCGCTGCGCCACGAGGTGGGCCACTGCTCGCGAGATTCCCGGGCCGACGGGAACAGTTCCCCTACCTGCCGGGAACGGGTCGAACCTAGCCTTTGAGCAGCGGTCCGCCGGGTCGGCGGCGCGCACTGTCCCCTGTGGACGGAATCCGCGCGGGTGCGCCCCGTGCACCATCGCGAGTTCGTGACCACGGAGGTGGATGTGCGACCGACCAAGGAGGAGCCGGCGTGACCGGCGGTGCGCGGACCGGTGTCTTCGCGGTGCTGCGGGCGACCCCGGCCCCGGTCCGGTACCTGCTGGGCGGCATGCTGGTCAACCAGCTGGGCGCGTTCGTCCAGACGTTCCTGGTCCTGTACCTGACGTTCCAGGGCAGCTCGGTCGGGTTCGCCGGGGTCTGCCTCGCCGCGTACAGCGTGGGGGCGATCTTCGGTGCCATGCTCGGTGGCGAGCTGACCCACCGGTTCGGCGGCCGGACGACGATCGTGACCGCGATGACGTGCGCGGCACCGCTCGTCGCGTCGATCCCGCTGGTCCGGGGCGTGCCCGGGGCGCTGCTCGCGGTGATCGCCCTGTCCGGGCTGGCGATCCAGGCGTACCGGCCGGCGGCGGCGGTGCTGCTGGCCGAGCTGATGCCGGAAGAGCACAAGGTCATGGGCTTCTCGATGCTGCGCATCGCGCTGAACATCGGTGCCGCCGTGGCGCCCCTGCTGGCGGCCTTGGTCATCCTGGTGAACTGGGACCTGCTGTTCTGGCTGGACGGCGCGACGGCGGCGCTGTGGGCCCTGCTGGCGTTCTTGTTGCTGCCGAAGCGAAGCACGGCTCGGCAGAGTGCCGAGCCCGCCGGTACGCCTGCGCCGGCCACGAGCGCCCGTGCGGTGTACGGGACGATGGTCCGGGACACCCGGTTCCTGTGTTACCTGCTGGCCGGCGTGTTCGGGATGATCGTCTACGCCGGGTCGGTCGCGGTACTGCCGTTGAACATCGTCTCCGCCGGCTACCCGGTCGGTCTTTACAGCACGGTGCTGGTGATCTCGTCGCTCGTGCTGATCACCTGTGAACTGAAGATCACCACGTACATCGTCCGGATCCCGAAGTACCTCGCCGGGTTGTCCGGGTGCCTGGTCGCCGGGCTGGGGTACCTGCTCTACACGCTGATCGCGGACCACCCGTTCTTCGTGGTCGCCGGCGCGCTGCTGGCGGTGTCCGGGCTGATGATCCACGGGCCGAGCACGGCCGCTCACCCGGCCACCTTCCCCGTCGAGCTGAGAAGCCGCTACATCGCGACGAAGGAAACCTTGTCCGGCTTGGCCGCCACGATCGGCCCGGTGCTGGGGCTGCTCATCTGGAGCCGGTCCGGCGGCCCGGCGTTCTGGGGCTTCTGCGCGCTGCTGTCCGTCGCCGCCGGCCTGATGCACGTCTACGACCTCAGACAGCCGAAACCTGTTTCCGAGCCCGGTCCGGTGGCCGCCACCGAACCGGAAGCCGTGGGGGAGCGATCATGAACGAACACCAGGGCGTGCTGCTGGTCATCGGCAGCGGGCTGCGGACGTATCGCGAATACCTGGTCACGTCGATCCACCGGTGTGCCCGCGAGGCCGGCCTCGGGCTGGTGCTGCTGAACAACCTCAAGCCCACCTGGCAGCACGCGTACTTCGACGAGATCGTGCACGTCGACGTCTTCGACGCGGACGAAATGCTCGCCGCCGCCCGCGAGGTCGCCGGCCGGCACCGGATCGCCGGCCTGATGTGCTGGGACGAACCGGTCGTGCTCGCCGCGGGTGAGCTCGCCGCCGAGCTCGGGGTGCCCGGTTTGAGCGTGGCCGGGGTTCGCGGCTGCCGGGACAAGAACCGCACCCGGACCGTGCTGACCGCCGAAGGGCTGCTGCAACCGGGATTCGCCCTGACCACCGGCCTCGGCGAGGCCCGCGCGGCGGCCGCCCGGATCGGCTACCCGGTCGTGCTCAAGCCGCGGGCCATGGGCGCGAGCATCGGCGTGGTGTACGCCGGAGACGAGTCCGAACTGGACGCCGCGTTCGGGGTCGCGATGGGTGCGGCCACGGTCGACCAGAGCCGCTACGGCGGCGCCGCGATTGTGGAGGGCTACGTCCGCGGGCCGGAGATCAGCATCGACGCCGCCGTGCACCACGGCGAGTACCTGCCGATGTTCGTGGCCCGCAAGCAGACCGGCGACCAGCCGTACTTCGAGGAGGTCGGGCACATCGTCGACGCCGGCGACCCGCTGCTGCACGACGCCGGGCTGATGGACGTCCTGGCGCGGGCGCACCGCGCGCTCGGCGTCGCGGACGGCATCACCCACTCCGAGGTCCGGCTGACCGACCGCGGGCCGCTGATCATCGAGATCAACGGACGGCTCGGCGGCGACCTGATCCCGTTCCTCGGCAAGACGGCCACCGGCATCGACCCCGGCGAGGTGCTGTTCGCCGTCACCGTCGGGACCCGGCCGGTCATCACGCCGACCCGGCGCACGGTCGCCGGGATCCGGTTCGGCTACCCGGACCACGACTGCCTGGTCCACGAGATCGCCGTCCCGGCCGGCACGCCCGGCCTGGTCGTCGCGGCCCCGATGATCGACCCGGGGACGACCCTGCGGCTGCCGCCCGGCGGCTACCTGGCCCGGCACTCGTTCGTGGTGTGCGAGGCCGACGACCCCGCGACCTGCGACCAGCGACTGGACACGGCCGCTGCCGCGGTGCGGATCGAGGCCGACCCGGTGGACCCACCAGAACCCGGTACCGCGTTCGAGATGCCGGCCGGGCTGCTCGACGTCGACGAACACGAGGGAGTTTCCGCATGACCATGACCGAGCCCGCCCGCACCGATGTGCCGCTGACCGGCGCGCAGATCCTCGAGAACGCGAAGGCGCTCGCGCCGGTCCTGCGCGAGCGGGCCGCGGAGATCGAGGCGAACCGGAGCCTGCCCGCGGACGTGGTGCAGTTGCTGCGCGACGCCGGCGTCTTCCGGATCGGGTTCAGCCGGGCCTGGGGCGGACCCGAGATGACCTCGATGGAGCAGACCGAGGTGATCGAGGCGCTTTCGTACGGCGACGCGTCCGTGGGGTGGTGCGCCAAGCTCGGCTCGGACATCGGCCTGCACGCCAACTTCCTCGACCAGGACGAGGCTCGCCGGATGTTCACCAGCATCGACATGCACTCCGCGGGGGTGCTCCCGGTGACGGGGCACGCGGAACGGGTTCCCGGCGGCTACCGGCTCACCGGCCGGTGGGGGTTCGGCAGCGGCTCGACCCACGCCGACTGGGTGGCCTCCGGCGCCATGGTGTTCGAGAACGGCGAGCCCTACGCCAGCCCGGACGGCAGCAACCCGCACGAGTCGCGGCTGTTCTTCGTGCGAGGCGAGGAGACCGTATCCCTCGACAACTGGAACACCCTCGGCCTGTGCGGCTCCGGCAGCAGCGACTACACGATCACGGACGTCTTCGTGCCGGAGAACCACTCCCTCACGTTCGACAACCCGAAGGTCCCCAACGGACCGCTGGTGCAGCCGGACGTGATCCAGCGCAGCATGTGCGGCGTCCCGCTCGGCACGGCGAGGGCCGCGCTGGACTACGTCCGTGGCCTCACCATCGAGCGGGTCGACAACCTGAAGGGCTCGCCCTGGCGGATGAGCGGCGTCGCCTGGAAGGACAACGAGCACATCCAGATCACACTGGCCGAGTGCGAGGCCGACTACAGCACGACCCGGGCCGGGGTGTACCGGGCCCTGGAGCGGCAGTGGGAGGTGACCGCCGACGGTATCGGCACGCTGGACGACCTGACGCCCGACGAGCGGGTCGCCCCGGCTTTGACCGGGTGGCAGGCGTTCCGGATGTCCAAGCGGGTCGTGCAGCGGCTCTGCGACCTGCTCGGCACCGCGGCGATCAGGTCGGGTGACCCGATGAACCGGTGGCTGCGCGACTCGTTCACCATGGCCATGCACCCGACCGCGCGGGACCGGGTCACCCAGACCGTCGGCGCGCACCTGGTCGGCGCCAAGCCGTCCATGCGGTTCATGCTCGGCATCGTGGACAAGCCCAAGACCGATGCGTGAGCGGCCCATCCTGATCGTCGGGTTCGTGACGCCGGTGCTGCTGGCCCTGACCGGCGCCGAACCCGACGGTTCGGTCGTCCTCGTCGAAGAGCCGGACGTCGTCCGCAAGCGGGACCTGCGCGCGAAGCTGGCCGGGTCGGCCCTGGTCCGGGAACTGATCGAGTGGGAGCACACCCGGCCCGGCGCGGCCGACGAGTTCTACGCGCGCCACCGCGACCTGGACCCGGTCGCGGTGGTCCCGCTGATCGAGTACGCCACCCCGTTCGCCGCCCGGCTCGCCGAACGCTACGGCGTGCCGGGCGCGGGCCTGGGCGCCGCGCTGATCCTGCGGGACAAAGCATTGCTGCGCCGGGTCAGCGCGGCCGCCGGGGTGGCCAACCCGGCGAGCGCCACGGTGACCGGCCCGGCGGACGTGCTGGCGTTCATGCGGGCGCACCCCGGCCCGGTGGTGCTCAAGCCGGCGAACCGGCAGGCCGCCGTGGGGACACAGATCGTCCACGACCCGGCCGAAGTCGATCGGGCCTGGGCGAACTGCGTCGAGCAGGACGAGGGCATCTTCGTCCCCGACCGGCCGATGGAACTGCGCATGCTGGCCGAAAGGTACGTGCCCGGCCCCGAGTACAGCGTCGAGATGCTCGTCCGCGGCGGGCGGCAGCTGTTCGCCAACGTCACGGGCAAGCAGCTCTACCCGGGCCCGCGGCCGGTGGAGCTGGCGCACATCGTGCCGGCCGACATCCCCGAAGACCTCACCGAGACGCTGGCGGACCTGACCCGTCAGGTGGCCGCTGCCGTCGGGTTCGCCGACGGCATCCTGCACTGCGAGTGGATCGTGGCCGGCGACGGTGTCCCGTACCTCGTCGAGTGCGCGGGCCGGATCGCCGGCGACGGCATCATGGAGATCATCGACCACGCCTACCCGATCAAGCTGCTGCACTCGTACTTCGCCCTGATGCGCGGCGAAACCCTGCCGGAGCTGCCCCGCCGCGCCACCGGCGGGGCGGCCGTCCGCTTCGTCCCGATGGAGCCCGGTGTGATCGACGCCGTGCTGGGCATCGAGCAGGCCCGCGGGGTGGAAGGCGTGTTCCTCGTCGACATCCAGGTCGGTCCCGGCCGCCGGTTCGCCGGCCTGCGCAGCTCGTGGGACCGCGCGGGCCTGGTCATGACGGAGGCGGACAGCCCGGCCGAGGCCCTGCAGCGCGCCGAGAAGGCTGCGGGTCTGGTGCGGATCGAGGTTCGTCCGGAGTAAAGCGTTGTACCGCAAGAAAAGAGGCCTTCGCCGGATCAGCGGCGAAGGCCTCTTTCCGGTGCGTCAGCGGCGGAGCCTGCGGCCCACGGTGACGGCCACGGCCGCAAGGGCGGCAGCCCCCAGGGACTGGAGGATGCGGTGCTGGCGGGTCGCCCGGCGCTGGGCCTGGGCGTAGGGGATGGTCGTGTTGGTGACCATCGCGTGCAGCGGCATCCAGCGCTGCCGGAGCACCTTCTCCAGCAGCGTGTCGCAGGCTCGTTCCAGGCGGACCGCCGGCGAGCGCACGGTGTCGCGGAGTTCGGCGAAGTTGCGGTGGGACATCGCGGCCAGCGCGTCGGTGTTCGGCTTGCGGCGGGTGTAGTACCCGGCCAGCGCCGCCGTCGTGTCGGTGGCGTGGCGGGCCAGGCTGTCCGTCAGCTCCAGCGCGTCCTCGAAGGCCGAGTTCATGCCCTGGGCCAGGAACGGGTAGACGGCGTGGCAGGCGTCGCCGATCAGCACCACCTTGCCCTCGTGGGTCCACGGGGCGGTGCTGACGGTGACGAGGGTGAAGGTGGGGCGCCGCAGGAACGTCTCGCCGAGGTCGGGGACCAGCGGCAGGACGTCGGGGAAGTGCTCGCGGAACAAGGATTCCACGTCCGCCGCCGAGTGCAGCGAGTCGAAGCCGTGGGTGCCGTGGAACGGCATGACGCAGGAGCAGGTGAAGGAGCCGTCGCGGTTGGGGTGGGCGAACATCATGACGTCGCCGCGGGGCCAGAGGTGGAAGACGTTCTCGGCCATGCGGTGGGTGCCGTCGGGTGCGGCCGGGATGTGGAGTTCGCGCCAGCCCCACTCGAGGTAGCTCTGCGAGAACTCCGCGCGCTGGTCGTGGTGCATGGACCGGCGGACGGCCGAGAACGCGCCGTCCGCGCCCACCACGACGTCCGGCTTCACCACGAGCGACTGCCCGTTCGCGTCCACAAAGGACACCGACGGCAGGTCCCGGTCCACCCCGGTGCACCGCGTGCCGAACACGAACCGTACGCCGGGGACCCGGGAGGCCGCGTCCACCAGCAGCGCGCTCAGGTCCTGGCGCTGGACGGCCAGGATGCCGCCCTCGCCGTAGGCCGAGAACCGCAACCCCCCGTCCAGGTCGTGCAGCATCCGCCCGTGCATCGGCGTGACGAGCCGCTGCACGTCCGCCGACAGCCCCAGCCGGTCCAGGGCCGCCAGACCTCGCCGGGACAGCCCCAGGTTCATGGACGTCACCGCGCTCGCCGTCTCGCGAGGGTCCGGCCGGCGGTCGTACACCGTCACCGCGTGGCCTTGCTTGCCCAGCGAGAGCGCCAGGAACGCGCCGGCCATGCCGGCACCCACAACCGTGAACTCCACTACGCACTCTCCTTGTCGTTCACGCACTGACCTCCAGGGCAGCGCCGAGGATCTCCTGGGCGACGAGCGGAGCGGTGCCGAACCCGGACCCGCCGCAGGCGGAGCGGGACCACACGGACGGGCGGATCCGGCTGAGCACCGGGCCACCGGTGCCGGGATCGGTCGCGTAGTGGCAGTCCCGCACGGCGACGACCGCGTAGCCCGCGGCGTCGGCGAGGATCGGCTCGGCGAGCAGCCGGGCGGCCCACGCCCCGTGCTCCGGGTCCGCGGTGGTCGCGACCTCCCGGCACACCGCGTCCGAGCTGATCTTGAGCAGGGTGCCGCCGCCGGGAGGCAGCAGCCAGGCGCGGCGGTCGGCTCCGATCCGGCCGACCCCGGGAGCCGACGCCCACCAGCGGGCCAGGTGCGGCGGCGGGCGCAGGTAGACCATCGTCTGACGGTGCAGCACGACGGGCGGCCCGGTCAGGTCGGCGGTCCACGGCCCGGCCGCGACGAGCACGACGTCCGCTTCGGCCGTGATGCCGTCGGCCAGGATTACCTCGTGGTCGCCGATGCCGGTGACCGCGCATCCCGGCCGCAGGACCACGGCGGGATGCGCGGCGAGCCACTCGGCGGCGGCGCGCAGGAACCGGTCGGCCAGCAGCACCCCGGCGGCGGGGTCGAGCACCCCGCCGGTCCCGGCCGGGAACAGCACGGACGGCAGGGTTTTCGGCGCGACGGCCGTCGCGGACAGCCCCGCCTGACGCGCGGTGTCGAGCGCGCGCTCCAACTCGTCCGGGGTGGCCGAGGTGACCACGCCTACCGGCCGGAAGATGCTGGTCCGCAGCACCGACTCCAGCTCCAGCCAGCGGCGTCGGGCGTCGGCCATCCGCAGGGTGCCATCGAGATCGTCCGGGCGCAGCACCCGCAGCGCCCGATGCTGGTCGGCCGACGTCGACGCGGGGTTCGGGACGGGCCCCCGCTCGAGCACGATGACGCGGTGGCCGGCCCGCGCGCACCCGATCGCGGTCACCAGCCCGGTCACCCCGCCCCCGACGACGGCGACCGTGGCCATCAGGGAGCCAGCGCCCCGGCTGCCCCGGATGCGCCGGCCACCCTGGCTGCTCCGACCGCGCCAACCGCCCGGGACGCTCCAGCCGCTCCGGGCGCTTGGGCCACCCCGGCCGCTCCGGCCAGCCCAGCCACTCGAGCCACTGCGGCCAGCCGTGGAAGCCGCTTGGGGATGACCGTGTCCGCGTCCGGGTGGCCGGGCAGCATCGTGTCCGGCAGCGCGGCCGCCGCGAGGTCGATCAGGATCGGTGCCGCACAGCGCAGGAACACGTCCACCTGGTGACACAGGTCGCCCGCGGTCTCGGCCGTCGCCACCGCGGCCAGGCGGTCCAGCCGGCCGAGCTGCTCGGCCAGCGTCGAGGCCGCGGCCGTCAAGCTGAACCGGCGGAGCTCGTACCCGTCGGCGAACCGCTCGGCCATCCGGCGCGCCGTCCGCCGGGCGGTCTCGGAGACCGGCAGCGGACCGCGGTCGACCCAGTCGTCGACCACCGCCGCGACCCGGTTCCACGGTCCGGTCAGCCGCGTCTCGCTGACCCGGAGCAGGGCCTCGCGGGTGAAGTCGGTGCGCTGATATTCGGGGCTGGTGGCGCAGAGATGGAAGCGGATGAGGTCGCGCGGCACCTCGGCGGCCAGCTCGCGGCCGGACACCACGTGCCCGCGGCTGGTGGAGAACTTCTCGTTGGCCAGCTCGTAGAACTCGTTGGTGAGGTACTGCGCCGGCAGCACGTGCTCACCGAGCGCGGTGAGCATCGCCGTGCCCACGATCGCGAACGGGTACGTCGCGTCCAGGCCGAGGAAGTACACCACCGTCGTGCCCGCGTCGGCGTGCCACAGCTCGTCGTCGACAGTCAGGACCGCGCCGCGTTTCTCGGCGGCCAGCGCGGTGGTGAACATGCTCCACGGCATGCCCTCCATGTGGGGGTAGATGACTTGCCCGGCCACCTCGGGGAACGGCGCCGGGATGCCCCACGACGCCGGCTGGGTGATCGGGAAGTCCGGCAGGGGGCCCGCCAGCGCGGACTCGATCAGCCGGGCCATGCCGGGGCGCATCGGCATCCGGGCGAAGTACGCCTCCAGCTCCGCGCGGTACCGCTCCACCGGGAAGACGAGGATGTCCGTCTCCCGGTGTTCCAGCGGCTCGTCCGGGCAGACGGTCGAACGCGGGTCGAGCAGGTCGCCGGGGGCGATCGGCAGCCCGCAGCTCTCGCAGATCCCCGCGTTCCCGTGGGCGAGGCAGAACGGGCAGCCGCCGGTGAGGTAGGCGTCCGTCAGGTACTCGCCGGTGCTGGGCAGGTACGGGAATCGCACCGTCCGCAGCTCCAGCAGGCCCAGTCCGTGCAGGCGCCGGTAGAAGCCGGTCACCAGCTCGGTGAACCGGTCGCCGAGGCAGCCGAACCCGTCGACTTCGACGCCCATCGCGGTGAAGGTCTGCCGCACCTGCTCGGCCGAGCGCTCCCGCAGGTCCTCCGGGGCCACGCCGAGACGCCGGGCCGCGGTGACGACGTAGTTCTGGGTGAAGTGCATGCCGGTGCCGTACAAGGCTTCCCGGCCGGTCGCGCGGGCGTACCGGGTGCAGACGTCCGCGGCCAGGAACGGCCCCGCGAGGTGACCGAGGTGCAGGTCCCCGTTCGCCGTCGGCGCGGGCGAGATCACCACGAGCCGGTCCATCAGCCGGCCTTGCGCTCGCCGGCGCCGCGGCGGGCCAGCAGGTCGTCGACGATGTCGCGGGAACGGTGGGCCAGCACGCTGATCAGCGAGTCGGCGATCCCGTGCGTGGCCTCGTTCACGCCCTGCAGGTACACCGCGCCCCAGGCGGAGTCGCCGAGGTCGACCCGGTAGCAGCGGCTGACCGAGATCTCCGCCAGGCCGACGCGGTCGGCCAGGTCGCGGACCATCGCGGGCATCCGGTGGTCGAAGCCGGTGCCGAGCAGCACCAGATCGCAGTGCAACGGCTCCACCTTGCCGCTGGTCCGGTCGCGCAGGTCGAGGACGACCTCGTCGCCGGTGACCCGGGCGCCCACCACCTCGGTCAGCGTCCGCACCTCCGAACGGTGCTGGCCGATGCCGCGCTGCTGGTAGAGCGTGGTGTAGATGTGGTCGAGGAACGGCGGCGCCGCCCCGGCGTAGTTGGTCAGCCGCATCTCGTCCAGCACCTGCTGCCGGATCTCGGGCGGGCTGTCGTAGAAGCGGTCGACGAACGACGGGAAGAACAGCTCGTTGACGAACTTGCTCGTCTGGTAGTTCTGCGGGCCCACCGACCGCACGATCATCGTCCGGGTGCTGTTGGGCAGGTTGTCGTGCAGGGCCATGAACATCTCGGCCGCGCTCTGCGCCCCGCCCACCACGACGGCGCGCAGGGGCGCGTCCGCGGGCAGCTCCGCGATCCGGCGCCGGTACTGGGCGCTGTGGATGAGCCGGTCGGCCGGCAGGTCGGCGAAGACCTCCGGCACGTGCGTGTCCCGGCCACCGCCCACGACCAGGTCGCGGCAGTGGATCGTGTCCCCGTCGGTGAGCGTGGCGACCCAGCCGGTGATCGACCCGCCGGCGTCGCGCGCGGGTTCGATGCTCCGCACCTTGGCGTCGTACCGGATGTGGACCTGCTCCAGCGACTTCGCGACCCACTGCAGGTAGTCGGAGAACTCCCAGCGGAACGGGTGGAACGTGCCCAGGTTGACGAACTCGTCGAGCCGCCGCTGGTCGTGCAGGAAGTTGAGGAACGAGAACTTGCTGCGCGGGTTGCGCAAGGTCACCAGATCCTTGAGGAAGGAGACCTGGCTGCGCGCCCACGGCATCAGCAGGTCGCGTTGCCACTTGATGTCCGGGCCCTGCTCCAGCAGCAACGTCTGCCGGGCCAGGTCCGGGTTCCCGGACTCCTCGATGGCCACCGCGAGCGCCAGGTTCGCCGGTCCGGCCCCGATCGCCAGCAAACCCACCTGTACTTCAGTCACAGATACACTCCGTTTTCTAGGAATAGGTCGGCGTGCGGCGAGGCCATTCCTCGGCTCATGGTCGCCTGGTCGGTACGCGGCGTCCGCATGACGCCCGGACCGATAGTAAGGACGGCTGTTTCCCGGGTGGTAGGGACGGTTTTCCCGGGTGCCGGGGAATCTCGTCCGTGGTCGCGGGGTCGGCCGGCCCGGGGATCGATCGCGATCAAGAAAATTGATTGCGATCAATTCTTCCTAACGAACCGGGTGATATGTCCGATACGAAGGACGTGCACGCTTCCTGTGGGCTGCCGCAACCTGAACGCGGTCGGGCGCGCACTCTCCGGCATTTTCACCGAATGGAGCCGATCGGAACGGATCGGTAGCGCTTGACGTAGGGGGAACGATGACTCAGGTCGCCACTTTCGGAAGCACCGCTCGTCTGCGGCCGGTCGAACACTGTGACCCCGCCTCGCCGACCGTGGTGCTCGCCGACACCCAGCCGGCGGTCCGCCACTGGGTCCGGTCCGCGCTGGAACACGGCGGTGGCGCGTGCGTGGTCGGTGAGGCGGCCACGGCGAACGCGGCGATCGCGGAGACCTCCCGGCACCGGCCGGACGTGCTGGTCATCGACCCGCAGATCGGCGAGTCCTTGACCGTGGACGTGATCGGCCGGGTCTCGCTGGTCTCACCGGGAACGAAGGTCCTCGTCCTGAGCTCGGTCGACGACGACAACGCCATCAGGTCGGCGATCCACGCCGGGGCGCGCGGATATCTGATCAAGGGTGCCGACGTCGACCAGATCGTGCGCGGTGTGCAGGTCGTGGCGGCGGGTGAGGCGATCGTCGGCAAGGCGATCGCCGCCCGGTTCAGCGCCTTGATGCGGGCCGCGGCCGCTCCGGAGCCGTACCCGTTCCCCCAGTTGACGACCAGGGAACGGGAAGTGCTCGACCGCATCGCCGCGGGCCGGTCGAACGCGGCGATCGCGCGCGATCTCGGGCTCGCGTCCAAGACCATCAGCAACCGCCTGTCCGCGGTCTTCGCCAAACTCGGCGTAGCCGGTCGCGCACAGGCGATAGTGCTGGCGCGGGACGCGGGTCTCGGGCGCGGCGAATTCACCGGCAATCGGGAACAGTTCCCCTATCGCCGGGAAACCGGGCGAACATAGCCTCGATCGGCGCCCGACAAGACCGCGCCGATCGGAGTGGGATGTGACTGACCAAGACCTTGCCGCCGTGGACATCCGCAGGCTGGAGCCCGGGAACCTGACCCGGGCCTACGGACTGGACATGAAGCTGCTCCATCCGTGGAACGGTTTGACCGCACCGTTTCGAGGGGCCTGGTGCGTGCTGCGCCCGGGTGACGTGTCGGTGGCCCACGCCCATCACGAGCACGAGATCTTCATCGGGATGGCCGGGAGTGCCGAGGTGGTCACCGGCGACCGCCGGCACGCGTTCGCGGCTGGGGACATCGTCTTCCTGAGACCGGGGATCGAACACCACCTCGTCAACGCTCCCGGCCACGACGAAGACTTCTCCTACTACGCGATCTGGTGGGATCGGGAGATGTCGGCCGAGTTCGTCGCGCACGAGAACGGTGAGGCCGGGTCCCGTGATTGACTACGACGGGCGGAAGTTCCGCAAGGCGGGCGACGACGCCAACGCCGTGGCCGTGTACCGGCAAGAGGACGACGTCGTCTGGGCGGAGTTCGCCGGGGGAGAGGTGCGGCGCGGGTCGATCGCCGGCACCCAGCGCGCGGACGGGGCTCTCCACCTGGGGTACACGGTGGTGCTCGCCACCGGCGAGGTGATCTGCGGGCACACGGTGAACACACCGGAGGTGGCCGAAGACGGCCGCCTCCGGCTGCGTGAGGTCTGGGAGCGCTACGGCCCGCACGCCGCCACCGGCGTCTCCTACCTCGACGAGGTGAGCTAGTGACCCGACGTCCCTCCGACGCGGACTGGCGACGCCTCGATCGCGCGGTGACCGGCCGCGTGCGGCGGCCCGGCGAAGCCGGTTTCCGCGCGGTCAGCTCGCCGTTCAACAAGCGGTTCGCCGGGATCGTCCCCGCCGGCGTCGTGTCCGCAGTGGACACCGCGGACGTCCGGCGGGCCATCGAGTGGGCCCGCGAGGCCGATGTCGACGTCGTCGCCCGGTCCGGCGGGCACAGCTACGCGGGACATTCGGTCAGCACCGGCCTGGTCATCGACCTCAGCGCGATGAACACCGTGTCCGCCGACGGGGCGAGCGGTCTCGTGACGGCCGCGGGCGGCGCCCGGATGGCGGACGTCCACGCCGCCGTCCAGCCCCACGAGATGGCGTTCGCACTGGGCAACAGCGCCACGGTCGGCATCTCGGGCCTCACCCTCGGCGGGGGGTGCGGGGCCGTCTCGCGCAAGTTCGGGCTCACCGCCGACGCGCTCGTGGCGACCACGCTGGTGACCGCGGACGGCCAGGTGCTGCACTGCGACGCGGACACCAACGCCGACCTGTTCTGGGCTTGCCGCGGGGGCGGCGGCGGGAACTTCGGCATCAACGTGTCCTTCACGTTTCAGGCGCGGCCGGTGGCCGACTGCGCGACCTACTTGCTGGTCTGGGAAAGCGCGGACGCGCCGAAGGTCCTTTCGGTGCTGCAGGAGATCGTGCGGCAGGCGCCGGACGAGTTCGCGGCCAGGATCGGGGTCTCCGACGCGGGCGGGCCGGACACCATCGTGTCGGCCATCGGGCAGCACCTCGGGTCCGCGCAGGAGCTGCGGGAGATCCTCGACCCCGTCCTGTCCGTCGCCCGGCCGATCCGCCAGGACCTCGCGGACCGGACCTTCTGGCAGGCCAAGGACGATCTGCGGCACGAGACCGCCGAAGGCGCGTTCGCGGTGCGGACCAACATCGTCACCCGGCCGCTGCCCGACGAGGCGATCGCCACGATGCTGTCGTTCGTCGGACGCCGGCCCGCCAGCGGCAACCCGGACGGTGGCGGTGCGGCCCTGTTCTCCTGGGGCGGCGCGATCAACCGGGTGGGCGCGACGGACACCGCGTTCGCCCACCGGAACGCGATGTTCCTGTTGTCCATGGACACCTCGTGGGCCGAGGACGACGAGCCCGCCGTGGTCGAGGCCAACCTCCGCTGGCTGGCGGACCTGGGCGACGCGCTGTCGCCGTACGTGTCCGAGGGCGCCTTCCAGAACTTCATCGACCCGGACCTCGCGGACTGGCGCACCGCCTACTACGGCGTCAACTACCCGCGCCTGAAGGAGATCAAGCACCAGGTCGACCCGGACGGCGTGTTCACTTTCTCGCAAAGCATCGGATCATGATCGGCGACCACGACGTCCACATCTGGACGGCGGCGGAGGTCGGCGCCGGCGCGGTGCCGGCGGAGCATCTCCCGTACGTCCGGGAGATCCTCGCCTGGGCGGGACGTTACCTGGTGTCCTCCCATCCGGACCTGGGCCGGAACGGCCCGGTGTGCCCCTACACCCAGCCGTCACTCCACAAAGGACTGTTCCACCTGGCCGCACTGACCGCCGCGAACGGCGAGACGGACGTCCGCGACGCGATCGAGAGCCTGCGTTCGTGGTACGAGCGGCTTTCGAGCCGGCTTCCGCCCGCAGACCGGGAACTGCTGACGATCCTCCTCGTGCTGCCGCAGCTGGACCACCACGACGCGACGGCGCTGGACGACCTGCAGCGCGAGGCCAAGGACAAGTTCGTCGCCGACGGCCTGATGATCGGGCAGTTCCACCCGGTGTGCGACCAGCCGGGCCTGTGGAACGACGAGTTCAAGGCGCTGCGCGCACCGGTGCCGTTGCTGGCCATCCGCAAGCTCGTCGTCTTCGACCTGCCGTTCCTGATGGACAGCGCGGTGCACGCCGAGAGCTACTTCCGGCGGTTCGCCCCGGACATCCCGCCCCGCATCCGCGACCAGCTGGTCAAGCGGCTGGCGGGCACCGAGAAATCCTTGCAGACGGCCTGAGCCCCTTAGGAGAACACGTGCGGCACTACCTCATGGTCAGACCGGGGTACTTCGACGTCGAGTACTCGATCAACCCGTGGATGGATCCCGGCAAGCCCACCGACACCGGGCTCGCGGTCGCCCAGTGGGAATGGCTGCGTGACCTCTACGTCGAGCTGGGCCACCGGGTGGACCTGCTCGACCCGGTGCCGGGTCTGCCGGACATGGTGTACGCGGCCAACGGTGCCACCGTGGTGAACGGCCGGGCGCTGGTCGCGCGCTTCCGGCACCCGCACCGGCGCCGGGAGTCCGCGGCGTACCTGAAGTGGTTGTCCGAGCACGGTTGCCGCGACGTCCGGCAGGCCCGGTGGCACAACGAGGGCGAAGGCGACTTCCTGCTCGCGGGCTCCCGGATCCTGGCCGGGACCGGCTTCCGGACCGACCGCCGGGCCCACGAGGAGGCCGCGGAGTTCTTCGGGCTGCCGGTCGTGGGGCTCACCCTGACCGACCCGCGCTACTACCACCTGGACACCGCGCTGGCCGTGCTGGACGACGACGTGGTCATGTACTTCCCCGGGGCGTTCACCGAAGACAGCCGCCGGCAGCTCGAGAAGCTGTACCCGGACGCCGTCATCGCCTCGGCCGCCGACGCCGCGACCTTCGGCCTGAACGCGGTCTCCGACGGGCGGCACGTCATCCTGCCGCAGGCCGCGACCGGGCTGATCGCCCAACTGCGGGAGCGCGGCTTCGACCCGATCGGCGCCGACCTGTCGGAGCTGCTCAAGGGCGGCGGCAGCGTCAAGTGCTGCATGCTGGAACTGCGTCATTCAGGGGGAGAACAGTGAAAAGATCTTTCGCGCTGGCGCTCGTGGTACCGCTGGTGAGTGCGATGGCCGCGCCGGCGCAGCCACCGCCGTCGGGGCCCGTCACCGAATTCTCCGTCCTGGCCCGTGAAAGCAATGGCGCCGGGGGATACGACGTGGCGGCGGCCGAAAAGGCCGTTCGCGCGGCCGGCGGCACCGTCGTCACGAGCAACGCCGCGGCCGGCCTGCTCACCGCGGCCGCGCCCGCCGACGGTTTCGCCGACCGGGTCTCCGGTGCCGTTTTCGGTGTCGCCAGGGCGAAAGCGATCGGGACCGTGCCGAAGGACGGCAAGCCCCGGCCGAAGCCGGACGCCGTCGAGACGGACGCTCTCGACGCCGCGTCCGCACCGAGGGCCGCGGCGACGTCCGCCGGCCTCGACCCGCTCGACGGTCAGCTCTGGGGCCTCAAGTCCGTGCGGTCGGACCTCGCGCGCACCGTCCAGCCCGGGGACAAGCGGGTCAAGGTCGGCATCATCGACAGCGGTGTCGACGGCGGTCACCCCGACATCGCGCCGAACTTCGACCGCGCCGCGTCGCGCAACTTCACCAAGGACATCGTCGCCGACGTCAACGGCGTGCCCGTCGACGGGCCGTGCGAGTACCGCGGCTGCGTCGACCCCGTCGACGTCGACGACAACGGGCACGGCACGCACCTCGCCGGCACCATCGGGGCGGCCGCGAACGGTTTCGGCGTCTCCGGCGTCGCCCCGAACGTGACGCTGGTGAACCTCCGCGCCGCGCAGGACTCGGGCTTCTACTTCCTGCAGCCGACCGTCGACGCGCTGACCTACGCCGGTGACGCGGGCATCGACGTTGTCGACATGTCGTTCTACATCGACCCGTGGCTGTTCAACTGTGCCGCGAACCCCGCCGACTCGGCCGCGGAGCAGGCCGAGCAGCGCACGATCATCGAGGCGACGAAGCGCGCGCTGAACTACGCGCACCGCAAGGGCGTCAGCCAGGTCGTCGCGCTGGGCAACCAGCACAGCGACCTCGCCACTCCGCAGCCGGACGCGACGAGCCCCGACTACCCGTCGAACAGCGCGCGCCCGCGCCGGATCGACAACGCGAGCTGCCTCACCCTGCCGCTCGAGGGACCGCACACGATCGGCGTCGCCGGTTTCGGTCCTTCGCAGGCGAAGGCGGACTATTCGAACTACGGCACCGAGCAGATCTCGGTCTCCGCGCCCGGCGGGTACAAGCGGGACTACTTCGGCAGCCCGTGGTACGACAGCCGCGAGAACGAGATCCTGTCGACCTACCCCCGCAACGTCGGCGTCGCCGCCGGCTACATCGACGCGGCCGGCGACCTCACACCCGCCGGGGTTTCCGTCGGCATCCAGAAGTCCGCGGCCGGCGGCCGGGTCGGCTACTACCGGTGGCTGCAGGGCACTTCGATGGCCGCACCGCATGCCGCGGGGGTCGCCGCCTTGATCGTGTCGGAGTACGGCTCGCCGTCGTCCGGCGGACTCGGGCTGGACCCGGACGTCGTGCAGAGAGTCCTCGAAGGCACGGCTTCGGACGTCGCCTGCCCGGTACCCCGCACGGTCGACTACCTCGACGAGGGCCGGGATGCTTCGTACACCGCGACCTGCGTCGGTGACGCTTCGTTCAACGGCTTCTACGGCCACGGCGCGGTCGACGCCTGGTCGGCCGTCACTCGGGGCGGACCGTACCTGCGAGGGTGACGTCCTGGGCGCGCAGCAGCCCTTTGTCCACCTTTCCGCCCGCGTTGCGGGGGAGTCCGGGGACCACCACGAGGTCCTTGGGCATCTTGAAGGACGCGAGCTTCCCGTCGAGGAAGCCGGTCAGCTCCCGCAGGGACAGGCCGGCTTCCGGGGCGAGAGCGACGAACGCGACGGGCACCTGGCCCCAGCGTTCGTCGGGCCTGCCGAGCACGGCGACCTTCCGCACCGACGGGTGATCGGCGAGGTCTCGGTCTGCCCGAACACGGCCACGTTCAGCGCGCCGGGGAACTTCTCGGCCATGGCCCGCAGCGTCGCGTCGCTCGCCGGCGCGGCACCCCAGCTGATGATCCGCAGCTTCAGCGCGCTCGCCGATGTCCGGCTGGGCGCAGAGCAGGTCCCATTGCTGCGGCACGTTGAACACGACGGTGGCGCCCTCGCGTTCGTACGCGTCGAGCACCGCCTTCGGGTCGAACGCGCCCAGCGGGTGGATCACGACCGTGCCGCCGACGACGATGTTCGCCACGATCGACCCCACCACCGGCGACCCCACCACCGGCGACCCCACCACCGGCGACCCCACGGGCGGCGAGCCCGGCCGCCAGCCGCAACGACCGCCGGGACAGCTGCGCCCAGGTCGTGGTCTCGCCGAGGTGGCGGAGGGCGGGCTCGCCGCCCGTGGGGTCGCATCACGGCGTGGGTGGCCGCGTGGGCCATCCAGTGGTGCCGGTAGGACCAGGCGGGAGGTGCGTCGATCGGCATGGGTCACTCCTCGGGAGGTGGGGTCAGGTGGTCGTGCTGATCGCGGGCAGTGGGTCCGGCTCGTGATTGACTGGCACGTATGGCCCTGCTCCCGCGTCCGTTCGCCCGGGTCCGCCGATGACCGCCGAGTCGCCCGCGGCCACCCGCCCGCGCAACCGCCGACAGCTCATCGTCGAAGCGGCGGGCCGGGTGTTCAGCGAGCGCGGCTACCACGCCGCGTCCATGGAGGAGATCGCCACCACCGTCGGTATCACCGCGGCGGCGCTGTACCGGCACTTCCCGAACAAGTACGCGCTGTTCGCCGAGTGCGCGAACGTCATGGTGGACCGGCTCGTCGCCGCGGTCGACGAGGTGCCGCCCGAGGCGGCCCTGGCGGACCTGCTCGCCGCCGTCACCCGGGTCACCGTCGCCCATCGCGCGTCGGGCGGGCTGTACCGGTGGGAGGCGCGGTACCTCGAGCGGGCGGACCGCCGGGTCCTCAGGGGGAAGTTCGCGCACGTCGTCGAGCGGGTGACCGAGGTGGTGCGGCGAGAGCACCCGCTGCCGGACGAGCACCTGCGGGCCGCGGCGGCCCTCGGGGCGATCGCGTCGATCACCATGCACCGCACCTCGATCGCCCCGCGCCGGGCCGAGGACCTGCTGCTCGCGTCGGCCTTGCGCGTGGTCGCGACCAGTCCCGCGGCGCCGGTCGGGAGCGCGCGCTCCGTCGAGCTGCCCGTCCTGCCCGTGCCGCGCACCCGGCGCGCGGAGATCCTCGCCGCCGCCATCCCGCTGTTCGAACAGGACGGCTTCGCCACCGTCACGAACGGCCGGATCGCCGAGGCCGCGGGGCTGGTCCCCTCGACGATCTACCGCCATTTCCCCGGCAAGGCCGACATCCTGGCGGCGGCCTGCCTGCAGGCGGCGGGGCTGCTGGCCCAAGCGGTGGAACAGAACCTGCACGGGGTGGCCGGCCCGCACGACGCCGTGGTCGCCCTGGCGGCGACGTACGTGGCCTACAGCTTCGAGCACACCGCACTCACCAGCGTCGCCGACGCCGAGGTCGCCGGGTTGCCGGCCGCCCTGCAGCGCCCGTTGGCCGTCGCCCAGCGCGAGCACATCGCCATCTGGGAGCAGCAGCTGCGGCTGGCCCGTCCGGACCTCGACCCGCGCCAGGCCCGCGCGTTGGTGCACGCGGGGTTCGGCGTGGTGGTCGAGGCCGGCCGGAGACTGCGGTGGCAGGACAGCCCGGGCCACCGCGCCGCCGTCACCGCCTTGGTCGTGGGGGCTCTCGGGCTCCCGGCGTCAGGCGCCGGGCCGGTTGCCAGTGGGGATCACGATGGTCGTGGTGGTCGGTGAGGTCCCGTTGTTGAGGAACAGCATCGCCAGCGCGCGCACGAACTGGTCGAACATGTAGAACCCGACCGGCAGCACGGGCAGCAGCCCCTCGCGGAACGCGATGTAGGTGGGCCACCCGGTGCGGACCAGCGCGGCCGCCGCGTAGTCGCGCGGCAGGGAGAGCCAGTCGCCGATCTTGTCGTTCAGCACGTAGCGCACGAACTCGTTGAGGAACCCGCGGGTGACGCCCAGGTCGACCTGCGCGGTCAGGCCGAGCAGGTCCTTGGCCAGCGCCTTGCCCTCCGTCGTCGGGGCGAGGATCGGCGTGAGCGCGTACGCCGACTGCGCGTTCGCGTCGGCCCACGTCTTGGGGATGAACTCGTCCCGAACGCCGAGCAGGTGGATGGCGACCTGCCACATGTGCAGGAAGGCCTCCTCTTCCGCGGCCGTCATCGGAACCTTCCACTCGAGCAGCTTCCGGTGCACGAAGGTGCCCAGGCTGTGGAAGGTGACCAGGATGTCGCCGTTGCTGATCGGGATCTGCGTGTCCGTGGTCGCCTGCCAGTGCGACGACTGCGGCAGCAGATGCCGCACCGCGGCGTGCACCAGCCGCGTCTTGTTGGCGGTGACCACGAACTGCCCGGCGGGTTCGTAGGCGGTCAGCTCGCTCAGGTCGTAGCCGAAGGTGAAGGTCTTGGCCGCGCGGTCCTTCATGGTGGCACCGCCCGCGGACCAGTAGACCGACGCGGCCTCCCGCGGGATCACCGTGCTCATGATGCCGCTGCCGAGGCCGTAGAGCATGAACAGGTAGGTGTCCTTGCGCCGGTTGAAGTCGGCGGCGAGCCGGAGCTTGGCGCGGTCGGCCCAGGAGGGCAGGTTCTTGGCCTGCTGCAGGTGGGTGGCGAGGGCGGCGGGCAGGCCGCCGGGCACCGCGTCGTCGTTGTTCGCCCACGACGCCAGCGCGGCGTTGACCGCCGGGATCTGGCCGTTGTCGAGAAGACCGGCCACCAGGCTGTCGACGGGGTCGTCCCAGACCTGCCACGGGTCGGCTCCCGAGCCGGTGCCGGCCACCGAGCCCGTGGATGACCAGGCCCACGCGGGAGCGGCCGTGCTCGCCACCCCGGCGAGCCCCAGGGCCGCGCCGAGGGACAGGACGCTCCGCCTGCTGAGATTGCTCATTTACATACCTGCTTCCTTGGAGGTGTAACCGTGCATCTCTGCTTGGGGGCCTGGACTTGATGGCACGGCGTCGTGCCCGAGCTTGTCTAGTTGTGCGATTTCTCGTTAACATATCCAAGCGGGGCGCCTCTCAGCAAGGCCCTCACCGGCCGGAACCGGTTCGCAACGTCGAAGGAGTTCGTGTGACGACTGTCTTCCCTGCCAAGCGGCCGCTCTACGACGAGGACCACGAGCTCCTGCGGGACACGGTCCGCGCCTTCGTCGACAAGCACGCCGCGCCGCACGCCGAGCGGTGGAAGGCGGCGGGCAAAGTCGACCGTGAGCTCTTCCGGGAGGCCGCCCGCGCCGGGATCCTCGGCTTCTCCATCCCCGAGGAGTACGGCGGGGGCGGCATCACCGACTACCGCTTCAACGCCGTGATCGGTGAGGAGTTCTCGCGCAACCCCGTGTCGGACGGGCTCGCCTGCGTGGCGCTGTCCAACGACATCGTCGTGCCCTACTTCACCGACCTGACCGACGACGAGCAGAAGGCCCGCTGGCTGCCCGGGATCGCCGCCGGGGAGCTCGTCGTCGCGATCGCCATGACCGAGCCGGGCGCCGGGAGCGACCTGGCCGGGATCAGCACGACCGCCGTCCGCGACGGGGACGACTACGTGGTCGACGGCAGCAAGGTCTTCATCTCCAACGGCCAGAACGCCGACCTCGTCGTCACCGCGGTGCGGACCGGTCAGGACCGCCACGGCGGGCTCAGCCTGCTCGTCATCGAGGCCGATCGCGCCGGCTTTTCCCGCGGCCGCAACCTGGAGAAGATCGGCCTGCACGCCCAGGACACCAGCGAGCTCTTCTTCGACGCTGTCCGGGTGCCCGCCGCCAACCTGCTCGGCAAGGAGGGCGCGGGCTTCCTCGGCCTGATGCGCAACCTGCCCCAGGAACGGATCTCGATCGCCGCCAACGCCGTGGCGTCTTCGGAGGGCGTGCTGGAGCGCACCCTGGACTACGTCAAGCAGCGCACGGCGTTCGGCAAGCCGATCGGGTCGTTCCAGAACACGCGCTTCGAACTGGCGGAGATGGTCACCGCCGTGCGGGTGAGCCGCAGCTACGTCGACGACCTGCTCGCCCGGCACTCCCGCGGCGAACTGTCCGCTGTGGACGCCGCGGCGGCGAAGTTCTGGACCACCGAGCAGTACGTCGACATCGTCGGGCGGTGCCTGCAGCTGCACGGCGGCTACGGCTACATGCTCGAATACCGCATCGCGCAGGACTACCTCGACTCGCGCATCTCCACCATCTACGGCGGCACCACAGAGATCATGAAGGAGATCGTCGGCCGCGACCTGGGTCTCTAGCCACGGTGGCGGACGCGAAGAGCGTCGCGGCCGTGAGACCGCCCCAGAGGACGGCCGGGCCGCGGGAGGCGAGAGCCGTGATGACCGCCGGGGAAACGGCGAGGCCGAAGCCCGTGGAGAGCTGGAAACGCGCGAGGGCACGGCCCAGGACACGGGGCGGGGCAAGGGCGGTGACGAGCGCGGTGGCGCTGCCGGCGTAGATGATTTCGCCGATGGTGCAGACCACGGACACCGCGGCGACGGCCGGGGCACCCCAGCCGGCTCCCAGGGACGTGGCCGCCAGGAAGCCGAGGTAGGACGCGGTGAGCACCACGCCGGAGAGAGCCAGCACGGTCCGCCGGGCGAAGCGGGACAGCAGGACGGTGACCGGCACCTGCAGGGTGACCACCAGCACCGTGTTCGCGACGAAGATGGCCGCCGGCCACACCGGGGACGCGTGCAGCTGGGTCACCAGGACCAGCGGCAGCGCGATTTCGGGGACGTTGAGGCAGAAGACGTAGATCACGTTCGCGGCCAGCAGCGCACGCAGCCGAGGTGCGGGCCCGCCGTCGCTGTCCTCGGCCGCGACGGCTGGGTGAGCGTGCACGTGGACCGACCACGCCAAGGCCGCCGCGGCGAAGTAGGCGAGCCCGGTGCAGGCCGCCAGCACCTGCAACGCGGTGGTGCCGCCCGCCAGGCACGCGGTGGCGACGAGCGCACCCACCCCCAGGCCGGCGTTGCGCAGCGCGCGGCCGCCCGCGAGCGCCGCGTCGCGGTCCCGGCCGTGGGCGACCGTGGCCACCAGGGCCGCGTGGGCGGCCGGCCACGCCTGGTTGCCGATGCCGAGGAAGAGCGCCGCCGTCGTGAACAGCCCGACGTGCCCCGCGGGGGCGGCCAGCAGCAGCGCCACGCCCAGCACGCGCACCAGCATCGACGCCGCCACGACCGTGCTGCGCGCGCCCCGGTCCAGCCACCGGCCGACCGCGGGCACGCACACCAGGCCCACGACGATGCCGACCGTCATGGCGATGCCGGTGACCGACGCGGACAGCCTCAGCACCGTCACCCCGTAGAGGAGCAGGAAGGGCCGCAGCATGCCGGTGCCGAGCGCGTCCACGGCCAGCGCGACGGCATAGCGGGGACCGCCGGAAGCCCGGACGAGGGCGCCGGGCCGGATCTTGGTGGTGGTGACCATGGCGTCCACGGTGCGGCCGGCCGACCGGCTTGCCCCGTCGATTGACGGACCCCGTCAACCGACGCGGCCACCGGCGGGCTGACCAGCGATGATGAGGGGATGACGTTGAGGATCGACATCGCCGGCCTGCCGGCCGAGCGGCTGCGGTTCGCCGCCTCCCCGCTGGCCGAGCTGACCGCGATGCTGCACGTGCTGGCCGAACCCGGGCACCACCCGCAGCTCGCCGGCTGGGCCGGGGACGTCTGGGCCGGGCTGCGGCCGGAGCTGGCCGAGCGGCTCAAGGAGGCGGAGTTCCTCTGGCGGTCCTCACGAGCCGACTTCCTGGTCCCCGCCCGTCCCCGGCCGACCCTCGCCGAGGAGCTGGACGACGTCGACCGGATCGACGACGAAACCTACGTGACCGCCGCGCTCATCACCACGTGCGGCAGCAACCGGGTCCACTTCGGCGCACCGTCACCGCTCGCCGACGCGACGGCGCGCGAGCGGGCCCTGGACCTCGCCCAGGCCCGCGGCGCGCTCCAAGAGGCCTTCGCGGAACGGCTGCTCGCGGACCCCGCGGCCGTGCGGGCGCGGGTACGGCACACCCTCGAACAGTGCGCCGAGGCGTTCTTCGACGCCGCCTGGACGAGCGTCGCCGGGCAGCTCGCCACCGACCTGCGCCTGAAGAACGACCTGCTGCGGCGCCAGGGCATCGGGGCGGCGCTCGCGTCAGTCTCCGGCGCCGTCACCCTGGCGCCGGACGGCACCCGCATCATCGTGGACAAGCTGCAGGACAGCGCGACCGCCGCCGACGGCACCGGGGTCACCTTCCTCCCCAGCGTCTTCGGCCGCCCGCACCTGGTGGCGGTCCACGCGCCCGGGTGGCAGCCGGTGGTGCAGTACCCCGTCGCCGAGGCGAGCCCGTCGAAGCCGGTATCGCTGGAAACGGTCTCGCTCCGGCTGGAGGCACTCGTGCACCCGGTCCGGCTGCGGCTGCTGCGCACCCTGGCCCGCGGCCCGCACACGACCGGTGAGCTGGCCCGTGCGTGGGAGCTTTCACCCCCGGAGGTGTCCCGTCATCTCGCTGTCCTGCGTCGCGCGGGCCTGCTCACCACCCGCCGGCACGGTAGGTACGTCCGGTACACCCTCAACGTGCCCGATCTGACGGCGCTGGGGGCCGACCTGCTGGCGGCCGTACTGCGCTGAGTTCGGGGACGGTCTCGGGCCGCTCGCCCTTCTTGGCCCGCTGGACCAGTTCGTAGACGCGGGTCCGGGTGTCGGTGAACCGCTGCGACGACCGGGTGCGCAGCTGGTCGCGTTCGCCGGGCAGGTCGACCCGGACGTCCTCGAGCACGACGGTGGGCCGGTTGGACAGCACCAGCACCCGCTGTCCCAGGTAGACGGACTCGTCGATGTCGTGGGTGACGAACAGGACGGTCACGCCGAGCTGCCGCCACAGAGACCGCACCAGGTCCTCCAGGTCCGCGCGCGTCTGGGCGTCGACGGCGGCGAACGGTTCGTCCATCAGCAGCACGGTCGGCTCGTAGGCCACCGCGCGGGCGATGGCGACCCGCTGCTGCATGCCGCCGGAGAGCTGCCACGGATGGGCGTCCGCGCTCTCCGTCAGCCCGACGGCCGCGAGCGCGGCGTCGACCTTGGTGGTCCGCTCGGCGCGGACGAGTCCCTTCTCCTTCAACGGTAGCTCGATGTTCTTGCGCACCGTGAGCCACGGGAAGAGGCTTCGGCCGTACTCCTGGAACACCACGGCCATGCCGGCGGGCGGGCCGGTGACCGGCGTCCCGTCCAGGGTGACGCGGCCGCTCGAGGAGTCCAGGAGGCCGGCGATGCAGCGCAGCAACGTCGTCTTGCCCGCGCCGGACGGGCCGACGATGCAGACGAACTCGCCCCGGTCGACGTGGAAGGTGAGTTCGCGGATGGCTTCGACGTCGCGGCCGTGCCCGCGGTAGGTCTTGGCGAGCCCGGTGACCTCGAGCGCCGCGGTGGGGTGAGCCATGTGTCAGCCTTCCCGTTCGGCCTGGCGGACCCCGCGGTACCAGGCCATGGTCCGGTGTTCGACGAGGCGGAAGAGCCCCGACAGCGCGACGCCGATGATGCCGAGCAGGATGATCCCGGTCCACATCTGCGGGATGGCGAAGCTGCGCTGGAACTGCACGATCGCCGCGCCCAGCCCGCGGTTGGCGCCGAACAGCTCGCTGATCACCATGAGGATCACGCCGAGCGACAGCGCCTGCCGGGCGCCGGTGACGATCCGCGGGCTCGCCCCGCGCAGCACCACGTGCCGCAGGGTGGCCAGGCGCCCGAACCGGTAGGAGCGGGCCGTGTCGCGCAGGACCTCGTCGACCGAGCGGACGCCTTCGACGGTGTTCAGCAGGATCGGCCACAGGCAGCCCAAGGCGATGGTGACGACCTTGGTGGTCGACGCCGTGTACCCGGCGAACAGCGCGATGACGGGGATGAGCACCGGCGGCGGGATCGCCCGGAAGAACTCGAGCACCGGCTCGCAGAGCGCGCGCAAGGTGCGCGACGAGCCGATCGCGGTGCCCGCGGCGACCCCGGCGACGACGGCGATGAGGTAGCCGGCGGCGAGCCGCGCCAGGCTGGGCAGCACGTCGTTCAGGATCGGGTCCGCCGTCCACGTCTCCGGGAACGCCCGCACGATGGTCTCGAGCGGGGGCCAGAAGAAGTCCGTGCTGCCGGCGGAGGACAGCCACCACAGGGCGACGAGGACGACGGGAAGGCCCAGGGTGAAGAGCGCGCGCCGTACCAGGTTCATGGCTTTCACCGGTCTCCCCGGATCGAGGTGTGCCAGTGCAGGACGCGGCGTTCGACGGCCCGCGCCGAGGCGTTGACCGCGACGCCGATGACGCCGACGACGAGCACGAGCGCGTAGGTGTCCGCGACGGCGCCGGAACTCTGCGCGACGCCGATCGAGCGGCCGAGGCCGGGCACGCCGATGATCAGCTCCGCGGTGATCTCCAGGATGAGCGCCACGGCGGCGGCGAGGCGGAAACCGGTGACGACGTAAGGCAAGGCGGTCGGCCACACGACCGTCCGCACCGTCGCCCAGCGCGAGAACCGGTAGGAGCGGGCCGTGTCGCGCACGACCGGGTCGACGTCGGCGACGCCGTACATGACCTGGACGAGCACCTGCCACACCGCGGCGTAGACGACCAGCACCAGCGCGGACTGCGGCTGGCTGCCGTAGAGCAGCACGACGAGCGGGATCAGCGCGACGGAGGGAATGGGGCGCAGGAACTCGATCGTGGAGGAGGTGACCTTGCGCACCACCGGGATGCTGCCGATCAGCACCCCGAAGACGATGCCCGCGGCCATGGCGATCAGCAACCCGAGCGCCCAGCCCCGCACCGTCTGGCCCAGCGCCTGCCAGAACCCGCTCTCGGTCACCTGCGTGGCCAGGCTGCGGACCATGGCGCTGAACGGCGGCAGGAACCGCGGGTCGACGATGTGCAAGCGGGGCAGCGCTTCCGCGACGCCGATGACGATCACCAGCCCCAGCACGCCGAGCGCGGGCTGCCGCCATCGATCGGGCGCGCGCCCGCGGACGACGGCCGTCACGGCAGCAGGGTGCCGAGGTTCAGCGGCTTGGTGATCAGGCCGTCCCGGGTGGCGAGATCACCGAGCAGCTGCACGGAGTCGCGGTCGACCGCGCCGGGCCAGCGCGGCAGCACCATCGCCTTCTGCACCGCCGGGTCGAGCTTGGTGTAGCCGCTCAGCACCGCGCGGGCCTCGTCCGGGTGCGCCGAGGCGTAGTCCAGGGACTTCTTCATCGCGGCGGTGAACCCGGTGACGGTTTTCGCGTTCTGCGCCGCGTACTGCTGGGACGTGAAGTACATCCCGATGGTCAGGTCGGGATCGGTGCCGGCGTAGTTGGACGCCACCTGCCGGTCGCCCTGCCCGGTGGCGATGGTGAGGAACGGCTCGACGACCTGCCCCGCGTCGACGTCGCCCTTGGCCACCGCGGCGGCGATGTCCGGGAACGGCAGTTCGACGTAGGTGATGGTCGACGGATCGCCGCCCGCCTTGCGGACCACGTTGCTCACGGTCGTGGTGTTGATGTTCTTCAAGGTGTTCACGGCGACCCGCTTGCCCGCGAGGTCCTTCGCCGTCTTGATCGGGCTGTCCGGCTTCACGATGACCGCGCCGAAGTCCTTGCCGTCGGTGCCGGTGGAGGCGACTCCGGTGCTGACCACCTTCAGCGGCAGGCCCTGGGAGTGGGCCAGCAGCAACGAGGTCGTGTTGCTGAACCCGAACTGGTACTGCCCGCTGACCACCGCGGGCACGATCGCCGCACCGCCCTGGGCGGTCTGCAGGGTGACGTCGAGACCTTCCGTGGTGAAGAAGCCTTTTTGGACCCCGAGGTAGATCGGTGCCACGTCCACGATCGGGATCACCCCGACGGTGATCTTCGCCGGCCCACCCGAGGAGGACGAGTCGCCGGACGACCCGCCGCACCCGGCCGCCACGAGGGTGACCGCGGCGATCCCGGCGACCGCGGTGAGCAAGCGGCGGGTGTGGTGGCGGACGCGGGCCGTGCCGGCGTTGGCGCGGGGCATGGGTCCTCCTGCGGGAGAGAGCGCCGACGGCGCTGGCGGGGGAGCGATGGGCGAACGTTACCCACATTGTCAACAATTGTGAAGCCAATCTTGACCGCGAAGTTGTGAGCGTGTCCGTCTCGTACTCATCGGCCGCGCACCCGCCCGGACCGTTCGCCGGCGTTTCGGTTCTTCCGCAACGGATGCGGCCCGGTACCGGATGTTGTTCCCGCCGGGCCGCAGGTGCTATACCGGCAGCTGCGCGGTGTCGCGAGGACGCGATGCCACAAGCGAGCGGAGCTGCTGGTGGCGAACCGTACTGTGCGCTCATCCATCGTGGTGGCGGTCCTGACCGCGCCCGTCCTCCTGCTGGGGACCGCGACCGCGGTGGCCGCTCCCGGCACCCCGTCCGGGCGGCACCTGACGATCGAGACCGTGTCGAACCCGCGGCCCTCGCTCGTCAGCGGGGGACAGGTCCTGGTCAAGGTCGTCCCGCCGGAGCGAACGCGGGTCACCGTCAGCACCAACGGCCACGACGTCACCTTGAGGTTCCACGCCCAGCCGGACGGCAGCCTGCTCGGCCTGGTGACCGGCCTGCGCGACGGGTCCAACGACCTGAGCGCCCGGACCAGCGGACACGGCCCGGACCAGCGGGCGAACCTGCGCGTCACCAACCACCCGATCACCGGGCCCGTCTTCTCCGGCTCGCAGCAGCGCCCGTTCTACTGCGAGACCCCAGCCTTCGGCCTGCCCGCGGCGTCGCAGCCGCTGTGCAGCGCGCCGACCCAGGTGAGCTACCAGTACAAGACCACCGCCGGGGCGTTCGCGCCGCTGACGGACCCGGCGACCCGGCCCGCCGACCTCGCGACGGCCACCGTCGGCGGGCACGCGGTGCCGTACGTGGTCCGCGTCGAGCGCGGCACGATCGACCGCGCCGTCTACGAGATGGCGGCGCTCTACGACGGCGCGCCGTCGCCCGTCGCGCCGGACAGGAGCTGGAACGGGAAGCTGGTCTACACCTTCGGCGGCGGCTGCAACGCCGGCTACCACCAGGGCAACGCGACCGGCGGGGTCGTCAACGACCTGTTCCTGGCCCAGGGCTACGCGGTCACGTCGTCGACCCTGAACGTGCTCGACAACAACTGCAGCCCGATCATCTCGGCCGAGGCGGCGATGATGGTCAAGGAGCACTTCATCGAGACCTACGGCCCGGTCGCGCACACCATCGGCTGGGGCGGCTCGGGCGGGGCGATCCAGCAGTACGACATCGCCGAGAACTACCCCGGCATCGTCGACGGCATCATCCCCGGCGTCTCGTTCCCGGACCCGCTGAGCGTGGGCGGCCCGGTGTCGGACTGCCGCTTGCTGGACCGGTACTTCGCCGGGCCGGGCGCGTCGTTCACCGCGGCGCAGAAGCAGGCCGTCGCGGGCTTCGCCAGCTATGACACCTGCGTCTCGTGGGACCAGACGTTCGCCAGCCGCGCCACCGCGACCGACAGCTGCAACGCGGCCATCCCCGTCGCCGCGCGCTGGGATCCGGTCACCAACCCGCGCGGGGTGAAGTGCAACTCCAACGAGCAGCTGGCCAACCAGATCGGGCGGGACCCGAAGACCGGGTTCGTGCGCAGCCCGCTGGACACCACCGGCGTGCAGTACGGCCTGTCCGCGCTGAAGGCCGGGACGATCACCGCGGCGCAGTTCGCCGACCTCAACGCCGCCATCGGCGGCCTCGACCACACCGGAAAGCCCGCGGCGCAGCGGATCGCGGCCGATCCGAAGGCGCTCGACGCGGTCTACGCCGACGACATCCTGAACTCGGCGTCGCAGGGCTTGCGGGAAACGCCGATCATCGACCAGCGGACCGACCTCGACCTCGCCGGGTTCGGCAACGACATCCACACCACCGAGTGGTCGTACGTGATGCGGCAACGGCTTCTGCGGGCCAACGGCACCGCGGCCAACCAGGTCATCATCGAAAACCACGCGACTGCGGGCGAAGCGGCGGCCGCCAGCGTCTACGAGCTCGACGCGATGGACCGCTGGCTCACCGCGATCGACGCCGACGGCTCACACCGGACGCCGCAGCAGAAGGTGCTGGCGAACCGGCCGCGCGATCTCGGCGACGGCTGCTACCTCTCCGCCGCGTCGCGGATCACCGAGAAGCTGACGTACCCGGCGAGCGGCCAGTGCGGCGCGCAGTACCCGGTGGCGGCCAACACCCGGATGGTCGCGGGGGAGAGCCTGGCCCTCGACGTGCTGAAGTGCCGGCTGAAGCCGCTGAACTTCCGCGACTACCCCGTCGCCTTCACCGCGGCGGACCGGAAGCGGCTGCGGGACGCTTTCCCCGGCGGCGTGTGCGACTACAGCCGGCCGGGCGTCGGGCAGCGTGCCCCGATCGGGACCTGGCTGAGCTACGGCGACGAACGGACCGGCACCACCCCGCCGACGAAGGTGCGGTGAGTCTTTCCCCGCCACGGCGCTGTCACCGGTTCTCCAGCCACGACGTCCACGTCGCCAGCGCCTCGTCCGGCGACCGCCGGCCGACGCCGACCCGGAAGCGGTCCGGTGGCGTCGGGGTCAGCTCCGAGCGGTAGATGCTCGCCGGGAGCAGGAGGACGCCGCTCTGCTCGACGAGGTCCCGGCACATCGCGTCGACGCCGTCGGCGCCCAGGTACCGCGGGAAGCAGACGCAGCCCCCGCGCGGGGGCGCCCAGTCGAACAGGTCCGGGAACCGGGCGAAGAACGCGTCGAACCGCGGGATGTTGCCGGCGATGATCGCGCGGTTGCGGTCGAGGATCCGGTCCCGGGCGCGCAGGCCGATCAGCGCCAGCACCTCGGCGGGCGCGGAGTTGCAGATCGACGTGTAGTGCTTGGCCCGTTCGAGCCGGCCCAGGATTTCCCGGTCCCGGCAAGCGATCCAGCCGATGCGCAGGCCCGGCAGCCCGTACGCCTTGGACATCACGTTCAGCGAAAGCGCGCCGGGGGAGAGGTCGGCGGCCTGCGGGAGCGCCGGTCCGGCCTCCAGGCCGCGGTAGACCTCGTCGCTGAACAGCAGGATGCCGCGGTCTTCGCAGAGCCGGACCAGCCGCGTCCAGGTCTCGAGGTCCGGGACCGCGCCGGTCGGGTTGTTGGGGAAGTTGACCGACACCAGCCGGGTGTTCGGGCGCAGCTGCCGCTCGACCTCGTCGACGTCGAGCGCCCAGGCGTCCTCCGGCCGCAGCGCGACGCCCGTCACCTCGCAGATCGACAGCGGGATCGTCTCGGCCGCCTGGTAGTTCGGCGTGACGACCACGACGTGGTCGCCCGGCTCCAGCAGCGTCCGCATCGCCAGGTAGAGCCCCTCTTCCGCGCCGGCGAAGCAGAGCACGTCCTCGGGGGCGAGGCCGGTGTACGTCGCGGCGATCTCCTCGCGCAACGCGGGCAGGCCGTAGGTCTCGGTGTAGCCGAGCGAGAGCGTTTCCCAGCGCTCGCGCCCGTCGTCGTCGGCCAGCGCCAGCAGCTCGGCGAGCGTCATCGACTGCGCGTCGGACGCGGTCAGGTGGTAGCGGGCTTCGAACTCCCACCGTGAGAAGAACGTCTCCAGCCGGAAATCAGGGAGTGTCGGCATCGGGTTCCTTCCGGGTCTCGGCGAGCAGCTGGTAGGTGGCGGACCGGGAGATCCGCAGCGCCCGCGCGACGACCGGCGTCGAACGGCGGTGGGAGAAGACGCCGGCCCTGTCCAACCGGGACAGCAATGCGCATCGCTGGTCCTTGTCCAGCCGCTCGACGGGCGTGCCGCTGTCGCGGACGAACTCCGCCACCAGCTCGTCGAGCTGATCGGTCCAGTCGCGTTCGAACAGCACCGGCGGCCGCCCGCTCGCCGGCGCCGCGAAGCCCGAGAGCAGGCGGGCGGCGTCGTCGAAGGCCGTGCGGTCGACGTTCACGCAGAGCACGAACTCCGCGCGCCCGTCGCCGTCGCGGACCACCGCGCTCACGCTGGACAGCCGCCGCCCGTCGGGCAGGGACTTCGGGTAGGGCCCGTAGACGTCCTGGCCCGACGGCGGCAGCTCGTCCAGCTCGCCGAGCAGCGACGGGTCGCCGGGTGCGCGGCCCGAGAACGCGTTCCAGATGCCGAGCACGCGGTCGGTGCCGGGGTCGTGCAGGACGACCTCCGCGTGCGGCGACAGCAACCGCACGATCGCCTCGCACACGGGCGCCCAGCGCGCGGTCACGTCGCTCATGCCTGGACGGTACATCCAGACTGGACGAACTGTCTACCGGCAGAGGGAAGTCAACCGCTTAAGTGTTGTCAATGAACAGGACAGACCACGCTGGATTGTCGCCCGGCATCTTGACGTCGAACCCGTCGAGGGCGGCATACTTAAGCGCTTAATCATCCTCAATGCAGAGGAGCAGCCTGTGTCCCCACGTCTGCGCAAGACCCTCGCCGCGGCCGCGCTCGCCGTCACGGCTTTGGCCGCGCCCGGCAGTGCCGTCGCCAGTCCCCGCGCCGGTGGCACCCTCGACTACCTCAAGCAGATCTCCGGCCAGTACACGATCGCCGGGCAGCACAACAAGGAACCCGCGAACCAGCCGTCGTTCTACACCGGCAAGGTGCACGACATCACCGGCCAGTACCCCGGCCTGTGGGGTGGTGACTTCTTCTTCGGCGGCTCGGACGTCGCCCACCGGCAGACGGTGATCGACCAGGCGAAGCTCGAAGGGAGCCACGGCGCGATCGTCACCATGACCTGGCACATGTGCCCGCCCACCCAGGGCAGCTCGTGCGACTGGTCGTCCGGGGTGATGAGCAAGCTCAGCGACGCCCAGTGGAGCGAGCTGATGACGAACGGTTCGAACCTCAACAACCGCTACAAGGCCCGTCTCGACGAGGTCGTGCCGTACCTGCAGCAGCTGCAGAACGCAGGTGTCCAGCTGCTGTTCCGGCCGCTGCACGAGCTGAACGACGGCTGGGCCTGGTGGGGCGGGCGCCCGGGCCTGGGCGGCAGCGCCGGTCTCTACCGGATCACCCACGACTACCTGGTGGGCAAGGGGCTCACGAGCATCGTGTGGGACTGGGCGGTCAAGGACGTGAACATGGGGTCGATCGCCTCCTACTACCCGGGTGACGGCTACGTCGACGTCGCGGCGCTGGACGTCTGGATGAAGGCGAACTCGTCGGCGTCGGACTACCAGGCGATGCTGAACGTCGCGCACGGCAAGCCCATCGCGCTGGGGGAGACCGGGACGATCCCGTCGCCGGAACTGCTGGCGTCGCAGCCGAAGTGGACGTACTTCATGGAGTGGTCGGAGTACCTGCAGGGCAGCAACTCCAACGCGGCCATCCAGCGCACGTACTTCGACGGGCGCGTGCTGGTACTCGGCGAGCTGCAGCGCGGGTAAGACCATCGCACTATCGGATGATCAGTCTTCGGTGCGATGCCGGGCCGGCGCGCCGCATCTACCGTTCGGAGCATGAAGATCGAGGCAGTGCTCGGGACGGTGGTTCTCTGCGGCGCGCTGGCCGGCGTCGCGGCCTGCTCCAACCCGACCGGCAAGTCGTGGGCCATCACCTACGAAGTGACCGGCCAGAACGGCGGGACGCTGGCGAACGTCGGCTACGCGAACTCGCCCGACCGCTACAACGACGAGGTCAAGCAGCAGACCGTCCAGGGCCCGGTCGGGGTGCCGTGGAAGCAGGACGTGGTGGTGACCGCCGGCCAGCAGGCGGCGATCACCGCCACGCCCACCGGGGCTCTCACGCTCACCTGCCGGATCCTGCTGGACGGTGAGAGGGAGCTGGCCCGGGCCTCGGCTGCGGGGCCAGGGAAGCCCGTTTCCTGCACGAAGACCACGGACTCCTGAGCGCCTCAGTCGTTGAGGCACCGCAGGACCGGGCGCGCGGTCAGCCGGTCCGGGTCCAGGGTGTACCGCGTGGCCACCCGGATCGTCGCGTGGTCCCCGGGCAGCAGCGTGAGCAGGCACCGGTCCGCTTCCGCGTCGGGAGCGAGCCGGTCGGCGAACACCGCCAGCTCGTGGACCAGGGTCCGGGCCGTGACGGTGAGGTCGTAGCCCGACTTCGTGCGCTTCACGTCGGTGTCGAACCGGGGCTCGGGGTAGGCGATGTCGAGGTCGTCGGCGAGGAACCGGATCACCCGCTCGTCCCCGGTGTCGGCGACCAGCAGCTCCCGCGACGGGTCCCCGGCGACGCCGACGTCGCCGAACGGCAGGGTCACGGTGTCGCGCGGCGATACCTGCACCGTCGTGCCGGTCTTCGCCAGGATCTCCCCGGCCACGGTGATCCGGCGCAGTTCGATGGGAGTCTCCCAGGGGGACGCGGAGTCGTTGACCAGGATCGCGACGAGGGAGCCGGCCCGCTCCTGGATGGTGACCAGGCGGTCGGCGTAGGCGTCGCGCAGCGCGTACCAGAGCGGCTTGCGACGCTCCGCGCCGTCGATCGCGCTCCAGGACGTCACCGGCCAGCAGTCGTTGAGCTGCCAGACGATCGTGCCCATGCACCGCGGCCGGTGTGCGCGGAAGTGCTCGATCCCGGTCCGGATCGCGCGGGCCTGGGTCACCTGGGTGTGGTAGTGCCAGTCGTCCGTCGACGTCGGCGCGGGGAAGTGACGCGCGAGGCCGCGGGCGAGCTTACCGTTGCCGTCCTGGGCTTTCTGGTGGTGCAGGAGGCCCGGGGACTTCGGCGTCAGCGGGGTGTCGTGGACGGCCGCGGTGAGTGTGGCCCAGGCGGGCGGGGCCTGCCAGCCGAACTCCGAGACGAACCGGGGGACGCGCTCGAGGTACCCGCGGTAGTCACGCTCGTTCCAGACGTCCCAGATGTGCACGCAGCCGTGGCCGTCGTCCTGGGTGTCGCGGGCGGGGTCGCCCGACCACGGGCTGCCGGGCACGTAGGAGCGGGTCGGGTCGAGTTCGGCGACGATGCCCGGCAGCAGGTGTTCGTAGTAGCCGGCGCCCCAGTCGCGGTCGGCGAGTTCCCGCTGCCAGCCCCAGTGGAACCAGCCCATGTAGTTCTCGTTGTTGCCGCACCACAACGCCAGCGACGGGTGCGGGGCGAGCCGCACGACGGCTTCACGGGCTTCGGCCTCGACCTCGCCGCGCAGGGGCTCGTCCTCGGGGTAGCCGGCGCAGGCGAACAGGAAGTCCTGCCACACCAGGACACCCCGCCGGTCGCAGGCGGCGTAGAAGTCGTCGCTTTCGTAGATCCCGCCGCCCCACACGCGCAGGAGGTCGATGTGCGCGTCGGTGGCCTGCTTGACGCGGCGGTCGTAGCGGGCCGCGTCGACCCGGTGCGGGAAGCAGTCGTCGGGGATCCAGTTCGCGCCGCGGACGAACAGCGGCACACCGTTGACCCGGAAGGTGAACGCGCCATCCCGCTCGTCGAGTTCGATGGTGCGGAAGCCGATCTCACGCGACCACGTGTCCACAATGGATCCATCGGCGGTTTCGAGAGTCACGGTGAGCGGGTACAGCGGCTGCTCGCCCATGCTGTGCGGCCACCACAGCCGCGGCTGCTCGACCGTCACCGACAACGCCGACCCGGCCGGACCGGTGACGTCGGCCCCGGCCACCCGGGCGCGCAGCACAAGATCGCCGCCCTCGGTATCGGCATGGATCTCGACCACGCCGTCCCCGTCGGGAGTGACGGTGACCAGAGGCCGGACCTGACGCAGCCGCCCGACGTCCCAGACGTCGAGGGCCGCGGCCTTCCAGAGGCCCGCGGTGACCAGCTTCGGACCCCAGTCCCAGCCGAAGTTGCAGGCCATCTTGCGGATGAAGTTCGACGGCTCGTCGTTGCCGAGGTTGGGCAGGTCCCCGAGCCTGCGGCGTTCGTCGCGGGCGTAGCGGACCGCCGAGCTGAAGGTGACGGCCAGGGTGTTCCCGTCGGCCAGCAGGTCGGTCACCGGGATCCGGTAGGAGCGGTGCATGTTGGCGGTGGTCGCGACGACCCGGTGGTTCAGCTCGACCTCGGCGATGGTGTCGAGGCCGGCGAAGACCAGCTCGGCCACGCCGGGCGCCGCCGGGCGGTCGAACGTCGTTTCGTAGCGCCAGCCGGTGAGGCCGATCCACTGCAGGTCGTTCTCGTTGCGGTCGAGGTAGGGGTCGGGGATGAGCCCGGCGGCGAGCAGGTCGGTGTGCACGGTCCCGGGCACGGTCGCCGGGACCCCCTCGGCGAGGGGGCGGGCCAGCTCGATCGGGACGTGGGTCAGAGGTCCGCAGGCGCGCAGCGTCCAGTCGTGGGCGCCGAGGTCGATCCGCACGGGTGGGTCCCTTCTGGTGGATGGGAGGGGGTCAGCGCCACGGGTCGGGCGCGGCGGCGGCGAGCCGGCGGGTGTAGTCGTCCGCCGGGTGGAAGATGACCTGGTCGGAGTCGCCGATCTCGACGACGCGCCCGGCGTTCAGCACCATGGTCGTGGCCGAGAAGTGGCGCGCGGTGGCGAGGTCGTGGGTGATGTAGAGGACGGCGAGATCGTTGTCCCGCTTGAGTTCTTCGAGCAGGTTGAGGATGTCCAGCCGGACCGAGACGTCCAGCATGGACACCGGCTCGTCGGCGAGCAGTACCTTCGGCCGGGGCGCGAGGGCCCGGGCGATGGCGACGCGTTGCCGTTGCCCGCCGGACAGCTCGTGCGGGAGCTTGTCCGCGTACTGGTCGGCCGGCCGCAGGTGGACACGGTCCAGCAGCTCCAGCACGGCCCGCCGGTCGCCGTCGAGCCCGTGGACGCGCAAGGGCCGGGCCAGCTGGTGGTGCACCGGCTTGACCGGGTTGAGCGAGGCGAACGGGTCCTGGAACACCATCTGCACGTGCTTGCGGTACTCCCGCAGCGCCCGGTAGCCGGGGCGGCGGGGTTCGCCGTCGATCGTGATGGTTCCCGAGGTCGGCCGATCGAGCCCGCTCAGCAGGCGGGCGATGGTGGACTTCCCGCTGCCGCTCGCGCCGACCAGCGCGAGGGTCTGCCCAGAGGTGACGGTGAAGCTGACCCCGTCGACCGCGCGGAACCCGGAGTAGTCGCGCACCAGGTCGTGCGCGCTCAGCTCGGTCATCGGGACACCTCCTGGCGTTCGGTGGTGTAGAGGTGACAGGCGACGTCGCCGCCGCCGATCGGCAGCAGCGGAACGTCCGTGGTGGTGCACTCCGGGCGGACGAACCCGCACCGGTCGGCGAACGCGCACCCGGCGATCGGCACCGACAGATCCGGTGGGTGGCCGGGGATGCCGTGCCGGTCGCGCCGCTCCGAGCGCAAGGTCGGGAACGCGTTGAGCAGCCCGGTCGTGTACGGATGCTGAGGATTCTCCCGCAACCGCGCGCTGTCGCCGAGTTCGACGACGCGCCCGGCGTACATCACCGCGATGCGGTCGCTGATCTCCAGCAGCAGCGACAGGTCGTGGGTGATGAAGACGACCGCGAACCCGAGCCGGTGCCGCAGCTCGGAGATCGCGTCGAGGATCTCCCGCTGCACGAGGACGTCCAGCGCGGTGGTGGGCTCGTCCATGACCACGACGTGGGGTTCGAGCGCCAGGGCCATCGCGATCATGACCCGCTGCCGCATGCCGCCGGACAGCTGGTGCGGGTACGAGCGGGCGACGCGGCCGGGCAATCCGACCAGGTCCAGCAGCTCGCCCACCCGCGTCCGACGCTCGGCCTTGCTCATCCGCGGGCGGTGGGCGTGGAAGAGGTCCTGCAGTTGCGCACTGACCCGCTGGACCGGGTTGAGGGCGTTCATCGCGCCCTGGAACACCATGGACATCCGGTCCCAGCGGAACTTCCGCAGCGCGCCGCCGGTCAACGCCGTCACCGAGACGGGCGTGGTGTCGTGCACGCCTTGGAAGGTGACGCTGCCGGCGGTCAGGTGCGCGGGGGCGCGCAGCAGCCGTGTGATCGCGTAGGCCAGAGTCGTTTTGCCGCAACCGCTTTCGCCCACGATGCCGACCAGTTCGCCGCGGTGCACGTCCAGGTTGACCCCGCGCACGGCGTGCACCGGTCCGGTGGCCGTTTCGTAGTCGACGTGCAGGTTGCGCACCTGCAGCACCGGTGTCATCGGATGTCTCCCTGGGCGCTACCGCGGCGCTGCACGCGCAGCCGCGGGTTGATGAGTTCGTCGACGCCGATGTTCAGCAGCGTCAGGGCCGCGCCGAGCACGGCGATGCACAGGCCCGGCGGGATGAACCACCACCAGGCGCCTTGCGAGAGCGCTTCGCCGTTCTGGGCGAAGAACAGCATCGTGCCCCAGGTGACGGAGTTGAGGTCCCCGAGCCCGAGGAACGACAGCCCGGCCTCGCCGAGGATGGCGCCGATCATCGCGAAGACGAACTGGGAAATCAGGATGGGATAGAGGTTCGGCAGGATCTCGACGACGACGATCCGCCACGCGCGTTCGCCCGACGCGCGGACGGCGTCGACGTAGTCCCGGTGCGCCAGCGACGCCGTCTGGGCACGCAGGACCCGCGCGGAGGCGGCCCAGCTGGTGACCGCGATCAGCAGCGCGATCACGGCGATCCCGCTGGAGTGCAGATAACTGGCGGCGACCACGATCAGCGGCAGGGCCGGGATGACGAGGAAGACGTTGCCGATCAGGTTGAGCACCTCGTCGGCCCAGCCGCCCGCGTACCCGCCGACCACCCCGACCAGGGCGGCCAGCAGCATCGTGACCGTGCCGGCCAGCAGCCCCACCAGCAGCGACGACCGGAAGCCGACGATCAGCTGGGTGAACACGTCCTGGCCGTTGTTGGTGGTCCCGAGCAGGTGCTGCGCCGACGGCCCGGCGAGGAGGTCCACGCCGGTCGCGTGCGGGTCGCCGACCACCAGCGGCCCGATGACCGCGACGGCCGCGTAGACCGCGACGATGCCGGCGCCCAGCAGGAACTTCGGCCGCCGGGTCAGCGCGGAGACCCGCCCCGCGGCGCGGACGGGCGTGATGACGGCCTGGGTCACCGGGCACCTGCTTTCGCCGTGGTGCGCACGCGCGGGTCGATGACCGCGTAGAGCAGGTCGACCAGCAGGTTCGCGCCGAGCACCGCGAGGGTGATGATGAGGAAGATGCCCTGCATCAGCGGGTAGTCGCTGTTGCGGACCGCCTGCAGCAGCGTGAACCCGATACCGGGGTAGGAGAACACGGCTTCGGTGACGATCGCGCCGCCGACGACGAACCCGAGCGACACCGCGACGCCGGAGACACTCGGCAGGACGGCGTTGCGGGCGGCGTAGGTGACCATCACCCGCCGGAGGCTGAGGCCTTTCGCCTGCGCGGTGACGACGTAGTCCTCGCCCATCGTCGAGACCATCATGTTCCGCATCCCCAGCAGCCACCCGGCCAGCGAGCTGACGACGATCGTGAGCGCCGGCAGCAGCGCGTGGAAGACGACGTTGCCGACGAACTCGCCCGACCAGCCGGGCTCGATCTCGACGTCGTAACCGAGGCCGAGCGGGAACCAGCCCAGGCCGGCCGAGAGGAAGTACAACGCGGCCAGCGCCAGCCAGAAGTAGGGGATGGCGGCGAGCATCGTCGAGCCCGCGACGAGCGAGTCCACGATCCCGCGGCGGAACCACCCCGCCAGGGCGCCGAGCGAGATGCCGAGCGTGAACGACACGACCGTCGCGACACCGACCAGGCCCAGCGTCCACGGCAGGGCCTGGCCGATGATGTCCCCGACCGGCGCCGGGAAGAACGTCACCGAACGGCCGAGGTCGCCGGAGAGGATCTGCCCGAGGTAGCGCAGGTACTGCTGCCACAGCGGCTGGTCGTTCACGCCCAGCAGCAGTTCCAGCGAGTGCCGCGCCTCCGGGGAGACCGGCGCCATCGACGACTGCCGGGCCAGCACCGCGTCCACCGGGTTGCCCGGCGCGAGGCGGGGGATGAGGAAGTTCAGCGACAGCGCCGCGAGCAGCGCCACGGCGTAGAACATCAGCTTCTTGCCGAGGAACCGCATCTACTTGACCGGCTTCAGGTTCTTGGCGACGAACCCGGTGTCGGGGAAGCTGTCCGCCCGCGACAGCGCGTAGGCGTTGTCGTCGGTGGGCCAGCCGGTGACCTTCGTGGCGAGGAACGTCGCGTTCGGGCTGTTCTGGAAGATCGGGACGTAGGGCAGCTTGTCCAGCATCACGCGGCCGATCTCCTGGGCGCGCTGCTTGAGCACGGCCTGGTCGTCGGTGCCGGCCATCGCGCTCAGCGCGGCGTCGACCTGCGGGTCGGAGAAGCGCGACCAGTTCGACGCGGCCTTCTGCCCGATCGGCGCGGTGGTCGCCGAGGCGAGCACCTGGTTGTAGAGCTGGTACGGGTCGGGTTTGCCGCCGAGGCCGTCGATGAGGAGCTGGAAGGTGCCGGTGGAGCGGTCCGAGTTGAACTGGGCGCTGGAAACCTGTTGCACGGTCAGGGCGATCCCGGCTTCGGCGAGCTGCTGCTGCATCAGCTGCAGTGCCTGGATGTAGTCGGTGTAGCCGGTGACGACCTTGATCGAGACTTCGAGCCGCCGGCCGCCCTTGTCGACGTAGACGCCGTCGCCGCCGCGGGTGTACCCGGCCTTCTCCAGTGCGGTCCGCGCGGCGGCGGGGTCGCGGGTGACCGGGCCGGTGATCCGGAAGCCGTCGTCCCGCGGGGTCTGCAGCAGCTCGGGGCTCGGCACCTTCGCGATTCCGAAGTAGACGGTGTCGACGATCCGCTTGCGGTCCAGCGCCAGGTTCATCGCCTGCCGCACGGCGAGGTCGTTCGTCGGCCAGGTCGTCAGGTTCGGCACGAGGCTGGTCTGGTAGATCCCGGCGGACGGGACGAGGTGGGTCTTCGGGTCCTTGGCGACCCAGTTCTTCTGCGGGTCGGGCACGAAGGTGTTGCCCCAGTCGATCTTCCCGGCCAGCAGCGACTGGTTCGCGCTCGTGTTGTCGCTGAAGGAGATGAAGCGCACGCCGTCGATGGCCGGCTTGCCCTGCTCCCAGTAGTTCGGGTTCTTCTTGAGCAGGAAGGTCTGCGGGGAGAACGAGTCGAGGGTGAACGGCCCGGTGCCGACCGGGTTCGGGTTCAGCTCGGTGGCGGGGTCCGCGATCTTCTCCCAGATGTGCTTCGGCACGATCAGGGTGCGGCCCGCCGCGCCCCACAGCTGGTTGAACGCCGGCTGGGCGAAGGTGATCTTCGCGGTGTGGTCGTCCGGCGCGGTCGCGGCGGCCAGCGTCAGCCCGTTGGTGTTCAGCTCGGGGTGCTTGATGATGCTGTCGAAGGTGAAGGCGACGTCTTGGGCGGTGAACGGCTGCCCGTCCTGCCACTTGACGCCGTCGCGGGTGGTGACGGTGAGCGTCTTGCCGTCGGGGGAGAAGGTCGCCGCGGTGGCCAGCTGCGGCACCGGCGGACGCCGTTCGGCCATGTCGAAGAACAGCAGCGACTCGTAGACGGTGCCGCCGTAGCCCGCTTGGGCCTGGTTGGGCAGGAACGGGTTGAAGTTGCGGACGAACGCGCCCGACGCGCCGGTGTTGGCGGTGATGATCACGCCGTCGGTGCCGGTCGCGGTGCTGGAGCACGAACTCAGGGCGAGGCCGAGCGCGAGGACGACGGCGGCGGGGGCGAGCAGGCGGCGGTGCCTTCCGGCCTTCATGGGGACTCCCGGGTGTGCTTAAGCGGTTAACTCGACGGTGCGCCACGGTGCCGCGGCGCCGGAGAAGGGTGGTGTCGTCAGGCCGCGGTCGGAGGCGGGCCTGGGTTAAGCGCTTCACATCTTGTAACCTCGGTCACGTCATGTCAATGGACCGGACCGACGTCGGGGTAGCCTCCTCCGAGGTGAAGCGATTGAGTCGAGGAGCACGATGAAGCGGCTGACCATCTCGGACATCGCGGACGCGGCCGGGGTGTCCACGGGGGCGGTGTCCTACGCGCTCAACGGGAAGCCGGGGGTGTCGGCGGCGACGCGCGAGCGCGTCCTGGAGATCGCCGACCGGATGGGCTGGCGGCCCAGCACCGCCGCGCGCGCTCTCACGAGGTCCAGGTCCGGGGCGATCGGGCTGATCGTCGACCGGCCGGCCCAGGTGCTGGGCATCGAACCGTTCTTCATGCAGCTGGTCTCCGGCATCGAGGCGGCCCTGCGCGCGGACCCGTCGACGGCGCTGATGCTGGCCGTCACCGAGGACCGCGACGCCGAGATCGAGACCTACCGCCGCTGGTGGGCCGAGCGGCGGGTCGATGGCGTCATCGTGGTCGACCTGCACGAGAACGACATCCGCACCGGCGTGCTGGCCGAGATCGGGCTGCCCGCCGTCGCGCTCGGCTACCCGCAGACCGGCGAGGTGCCGTGCGTGTGGGCCGACGACGCGGCCCCGATGGAGGAGACGGTCGGCTACCTCGCGGCGCTCGGGCACCGCCGGATCGCCCGGGTCGCGGGACCGGGCCGGTTCGCGCACACGCTACGCCGCGACGAGGCGTTCACCCGAGCGGTCGAGACGCACCGGCTGGAGTGGTCGAAAACCGTCCACGGCGACTACTCGGGCGACAGCGGCGCCCGGGCGGCGCGCCGGCTGCTGTCCGAACGCGACCGGGCGACGGCGGTGATCTTCGACAACGACGTGATGGCCCTGTCGGCGATGGCCGCGGCCCAGGAGATGGGCGTCTCGGTGCCGGCACAGCTGTCCATCGTGTCCTGGGACGACTCGGCGCTGTGCCGGCTGGTCCGCCCCGCGGTCACGGCGCTGGACCGCCACATCACCCAGCACGGCGTGCTGGCGATCGAGACTCTGAACGAGATCCTGGCCGTCGGCGCGGCCGGGCACGTCCAGGCGCCGGCGCCGATTCTGATGCCGAGGGCGAGCACCGGCCGGGCCCCGCTGGATCCCTGACGGCGACCGCGTCCAGTCGGAACTAACGCTTTGTCCTGCGGTGGCGGACGAGCGTGAGCAGCAGCCCACCGAGCACGACGAGCGACGCTCCGAGCCAGGCCAGCGGGCCGAACAGGGGGCTGACTCCGGTGCTCGCGAGGTCGGAGGTGTCGCTGGGCGTGTTGCCGAGAGTCCCACCGCCGCCGTTGTGGCCGGGGGCCGTCCAAGTCGTACTGGCGCCTGCGCCGGGTGAGCTGCTCGTCGTGTCGCTGCCGGTGGGGGACGTCACGTCCGTGGTGGTCACCGTGCTCGTGTCGGTGTCCGAAGTGGACGGTGCCGTGCTGCCGGTGTCCGACGTCGTGGGCGTGGTGGTGCCGGTGCCCGGGGGACTCGTCGTCTCGCCTGTGGTGGGCGTCGTGGTCGGCGGCGGGGTGCAACCGGGGGTGGTGAACGTGTTGTCGTCGAGGGAGACCTGGCCGTTGCGGGCCAGCGCGCGCCCCGTGACGACGGTGCCCGTCGTCACGGTGATCGAGGTCAACGCCATGATCGTGCCGACGAAGTTCGAGTTCGTGCCCAGCGTCGCCGAGCTGCCGACCTGCCAGAACACGTTGCACGCCTGAGCCCCGTTGATCAGGTTCACGTTGCTGGCGGAAGCCGTGATCAAGGTGGACGCGACCTGGAAGATCCAGACCGTGCCGGAGGTGCCCTGGCCGTCCAGGGTCAGGGTCCCGCCGAGGGCGAGCGGGCCGCTGGACTTGTAGACGCCACCGACCAGCGTCCGGCCGACGAGGTCACCCGCGACGTTCGCGGTCGGCGCGCGGCCGGCGGCGTCGTTGTAGGCGACGACGAGATCGGACTGGGCTTGGCCGGCGACGGCGTCACCCGCGTGCGTGGCACCGGCGGCTGTACCGGGCGGGAAACCGGTGATGGCGGTACCGGGGGAGACGCCGAGGTTCCGGTCCAGGGTGCTGGGGCCGGTGTTGGTCACCGTCTGTCCGCCCAGCACGGAATAGGAGCCCGCGGTGCCGAGCCCGACTGGTGCTTCGGCGGCCACGGCCTGCGGTGCGCCGATCATCAGCCCCAGGCCCAGCGCGCTCACCGTCGCGCACAGGCCCACGACCGCACTGCCTCGGCGCCAGGTCCGTACCGGACGTGTTCTGTGGAATTCGCCTTTCACGGGTTTTTCCTCCACCGACTCGACAAATCGAAGCCGGCGAGGTCCGGGCCGGAAAGCATGGGTCCACATCGGAGCGGTGATTATGCGCCACCTGCCCGATCCGGTGGACGCTAGCCCGATCCGGATCGTCCGGCCAGGGAAAGCCGAATTGTCCACACGAAAGTGGACGCTTTTGTTCACCGACGGACTAAGCTCGAAGGGAAGTCTCAGCGAAAGTCACGGTCATCGCGGATCCGAGGGAGCCACCGACGTGGTCGAGACGCACGACATCGTTCGCCCGCCCGCCGAGCTCAGTGCGGCCCTCGCGGCCATCGGCAGCGCGACGGCCAGCGGTGAGCTCAGCCGCATGGGTATCCGCAGCGCGTTCATCCAGGGCCCGGTCTCGGTGACCCCGGGCGTGCGCGTGGCCGGGCCGGCGCTGACGCTGCAGTTCTTGCCGAAGCGCGAAGACCTCTACCCCGTCGACGAGTACGAGGAACCGGAGAAGCAGCTGCACCGGCACGTCATGTACCACGCCCAGCCCGGCGACATGATCGTCGTCGACGCGCGCGGCGACATGGGCAGCGGCGTGTTCGGCGAGATGATGCTGACCTACTTCAAGGGCCGCGGCGGCCTCGGTGTGGTGGTCGACGGCTGCCTGCGCGACATCGGCGAGGCCAAGCAGCTCGGCCTCGGGTTGTGGATCCGGGGCGCCACCCCGAACTTCCACGTCCAGACCGGCATCGTCCCGGCCGCCGTCAACGTGCCGGTGGCGTGCGGTGGCACGCTCGTCGAGCCGGGCGACATCGTCGTCGCCGACGACGACGGGGCGGTCGTGGTGCCGGTCAAGCTCGCCCCGGCCTTGGTGGCCCACGCCCAGGAACACGCGGACTGGGAGGAGTTCTCCCGGATCCGCCTGTCCGAGGGCGGCGACCTGCGGCTGTACTACCCGCTGTCGGACGAGGCCCGGCCCGAGTACGAGCGGTGGCGCGCCGAGCGGGGCAAAGCCTAGCTCCACAGCCGGTCGTGGCTCGACTCCGCGTCCCAGTGCGTCGTCTCGGCGAAGAACACCGGGTCGCGGGGGTCGAGGTGGTGGCGCAGCAGTTCCTCGTTGAGGTCCCCGAATCCCAGTCCCGGGGTGTCCGGCACCGTGATGTGGCCGTCCCGGATCAGCGGGGCGGTGACGAGGTCGCTCCAGAACTCCACCTCGGCCGCGTGGTGTTCGAGCGCGAGGAAGTTCTCCGTGGCGGCGGCCAGGTGCACGCACGCCATCGTCGCGATCGGTGACGCCGCCAGGTGCAGCGCCATCGCGATCCCGCGCTCCTGCGCGTAGTCGCCGATCCGTTTGGTCTCCGCGATCCCGCCCGCCGTCGCCGGGTCGGGGTGCACGACGCGGATGGCGCCGGCGTCCAGCAGCGGCCGGAAGCCGTCGAGCAGGTAGATGTCCTCTCCCGTGCACGTCGGGACGGCGACGGCCTCGGTCAGCTGCCGCCACTGGCCGGTCAGCTGCCACGGGATCAGGTCCTCGATCCACGCCAGCGTGAACGGCTCCAGCGCGCGGCCGATCCGGATGGCGGAGTCGAGGGCGATGTGGCCGAAGTGGTCGGCGGCGAGCGCGACGTCGGTGCCGACCACCGACCGCACGATGTCCACATAGGACACCAGGTGGTCGACGCCCTTCGCGGTGACCTGGATGCCGGTGAACGGGTGCATCGTCGTCACGTCCTCGCGGGCGCCCGGCGGCGCGATCAGCGACCCCGGCACGTCCCACAGCAGGTCGACGCCCACGTCCATCTTCAGCATCGTGAACCCGCGCTGCTTGCGCTCCAGCAGCCGCGCGCCCATCGCGTGCGGGTCCGGCAGCGACGGCGTGTCCGCGTAGCAGCGGATCTCGTCCCGGAACCGGCCCCCGATCAGCGCGTACGCGGGCACACCGTAGGCCTTGCCGGCCAGGTCCATCAACGCCATCTCGACGCCCGAGACCCCGCCGCCCTGGCGGCCGTGGAACCCGAACTGCTTGATCTTGCGGAAGATCTTGTCGACGTCGCAGGGATTTTCCCCGACGAGCCGGCTCTTGAGCATCAGCGCGTAGGTGGCGCTGGCGCCGTCGCGCACCTCCCCGTACCCGGACAGGCCCTGGTCGGTGTCGATCCGGATGATCGACGAGCGGAACGGCACCCCGGCCAGGTTGGCCACGCGCAGGTCGGTGATGCGCAGCTTGCTCGGCCGGGACGCCGTCGCGACGTGCTCCTCCGTGATCTCGCTCATCCCTTCACCGCTCCCGCGGTGAGCCCCTCGGTCAGGAACCGCTGCCCGAACCCGTACATGAGCACGACCGGGATGCTGACCAGCAGCGAGGCCGCGGCCAGCTGCCCCTGCGGCACGACGTCGCCGAAGATCATCGACTGCATGCCGACGGGCAGCGTCTTGTAGTCGTCCTTGGTGATGAACACGAAGGCGAACAGGAACTCGTTCCACGCGTTGGTGAGCGTGAACAGCGCGACCGCGAGCAGCCCCGGTTTGGCCAGCGGCAGCACGATCCGGATGAACGCCCCGAACCGCGTGCAGCCGTCGACCAGCGCGGCCTCCTCGAGGTCGGCCGGGATCGACTTGAAGTAGCCGACGAGCAGCCACGTCGCGAACGGCAGGGTGAACGTCGGGTACGCGAGCACGAGCGACCACAACGAGTCGTTGAGCCCGATCCCGCTCATCAGCTGGTACAGCGGGATGAACAGCAGCGCGCCCGGCATCACGTAGGTGAGCAGGATCGTCACCGTGAAGCTCTCCGAACCCCGGAACTTCAGCCGCGCCAGCGCGTAGCCGGCCAGCGCCGCGCAGACCAGGGCGATCACGGTGGACGCCACCGACACCAGGATCGTGTTGACGTACCAGGTGCCGAACGCCCGGCCCGAGAACAGGTTGGTGAACTGCTCGGTGCTCCACGGGGTCGGCCAGAGGTCGTCGGTGCGCGCGACGATCTGGTCGTCGGACTTGAAGGCCGTGACCGTCATCCAGTAGATCGGGGCGAGCACGAAGCCCAGCAGGCCCACGAGCGCGACCCCCGAGCCGGTGCCGCCGACCAGGCGTGCGGCCAGCCGGTTGCCCCGGATGGCGAGCACGGAGACGACTCGTCCGACGACGGCCGCGAGCACCACGAACACGCCCAGCACGAGCGCGGCCTTCCAGACGATCTGCGGCGACGCCCAGACCAGCACGAGCACCGAGCCCGCGACGATCACCCACGGCATCGCCCGCCGCTGGGCGGGAGTCAGCCGCCGGCGCCCCAGGTCGGCCGCGCCCGGCAGGTCGGTGCGGCGCATCATCCGCACGAGGATCACCACGAGGACGGCGATGATCGGCAGCATCACCAGTGTGACCGCGGCGCCCGCGCCCAGCTGCAGCTGCTGGATGGCCTTCGAGTAGGCCACCATCACGTACGGGGCGGTGGCGTCCCCCGGGCCGCCCTGGGTCATCAGCCAGATCAGGTCGAAGTTGTTGAACGTCCAGATCGACGACAGCAGCACCGTCACGATCATGACCGGGCGCAGCCCCGGCAGCGTGATGTGCACGAAGCGCTGCCACGGCGAGGCCCCGTCCATCATCGCCGCCTCGTGGAGCCCGCTGTCGATGGCCTTGAGCCCGGCGAGGAACGTCACCGTGAAGAACGGGATGCCCTTCCAGACGTTGACCAGGATGACCGCCGGCATCGCGAGCGTGGGATCGGAAAGCCACTCCGCGGGCCACTTGTCGACGAGCCCCATCGCGGCGAGGGCGGGTCCGATCCCGGAGTCGGTGAGCAGGACGTTGACGCTGCCGAAGATCGGGTCGAGCAACGACCGCCAGGTGAAGGCCGTGACGACCGTCGGGATCACCCACGGGAGCAGGATCACCCCGGCGATGATGGCCCGGCCGCGGCGCATGTGGTGCAGCATCAACGCCGCGATGAGGCCGAAGACGACCTTGAAGATCTCGGCGTACGCGGTGAAGACGAACGAGTTGAGCACGCCCTTGTGGAACAGGGCGTCGCCGATGAGGGCGGTGTAGTTGTCCAGCCCGACGAAGACCGTCTCCGCGCCGTGGCGTTCCGTGGCGCTGGTGAAGATCGAGCTGATGATCGGGACCAGGATCAGGCCGGCGACCAGCAGCAGCGTCGGCCCGATGAACAGCGCGGCGAGGCGCCAGTCGCGCCCGAGCCGTCGCTGGGTCGGGGTGAGCGAGGACGACGAGCCCGGCGCCGGACGGGCCGGCGCCGGGTGTGTCCTCTTCGGACGCACGACCGTCACTGCCGGTAGCCCTGCTGCTCGAAGATCTGGACGATCCGGGTGTGGGTCGAAGCCACGGCGTCGGCCGGCCGGGTGCCCTGGATGACCGACTGCATCATGTCGGTCAGCAGGTAGGCGGCGAGCGCGGCCTGCTCGCCGGGGCTCGGGGCCTGCGGGAAGGCGTAGCCGGTCGCGGTCTTCACCGGGAGCTGCGCGCGGGTCTGCTCCCGCAGCGCGGTGAAGGCCGGATCGCCGGTGGTGTAGTACGGGTCGGAGTCCCACACCTTGTCCCACGAGGGATTGACCAGGCAAGGCGCTTCCTTCGCGACCCCGAGCAGTGCGGTGCCCCCGACCATGAACTTCGCCACCAGCTTGGCGAGATCGGGGTTCTTCGCCCCCTTGAACACGACGAACGAATTGGACTCGCCGTAGGCCAGCGGCCGGTCGAGCGCCGGTCCGCTCGCACCGTTGAACACGTGCGTGTTGGCGTAGACCGGGTTCTTCTTGGTCTTCGAGTCGGCGTAGACGCTGAACTGGTTGAGCGTGAGCCCCAGGATCTGGGCCAGCCAGTTCTCGTTGTTGCTCGAATCGGTCCAGCTCCCGACCCCGGGCGGCAGCATCGGCTGGTACTTCGGGTTCGTGTAGATGTCGCCGATGAACGTGATGGCTTCGACCGTCTCCGGAGAGTTGAACACGACCTTGGTGCCGGTGTTGTCCGCGATCGCCCCGCCGTAGGTGTTGATGACGTTCTGGATGAAGCCGTTGGCGTCACCGGAGCGGTTCACCGTGAGCCCCCAGCCGAAGCGCCGCTTGGCCGGGTCGGAGACCGCCAACGCGTTGTCGCGCAGCTCTTCCCACGTGTAGTAGGGCTTGAGCGGGAGACCCTTTTCCTGGTACCAGTCCTTGCGCAGGTACATCCCGGTCCCGATGAAGTGGTAGGGGATCGCGAACCAGCGTCCGTCGAACACGCAGTAGTTGTTCGCCTCCGTCGCGGGATCTCCGTAAAGCGCTTTCAGCTCGTTGACCACATCGGTGAGGTCGGTGAGGGCGCCGAGGTTGTGGAGCTGGCCGACGAACCGCCGGTCGCTCATGAAGGCCAGATCGCGGCTGGTGCCCGCCTTCACCTCGGCGTCCATCTTCGCGACCATGTCACCGGCGTCGCCGGAGACCAGGTCGTTGCGGACCGTGGTGCCGGTGGCCTGCGCGAACACCTGCAGCGACTTGTCCAGCGCCTTGTTGGCGGCCTCCGAGTACAGCTTCTGCGAGAGCATCCCCACCGACCCGCCGCGGAGCTTGGCCGCCTGGTCGAGCAGCGCCTGGGGCACCTGGACGTCGACCTGCGGTGCGGGTGCGGGGCCGCCCCCGCACCCGGCGAGACCGAGCACGCCCAGCGCGCTCACCCCCGCGCTCATCCCGAGGAACGTGCGCCTCGACAGGTCATTCTTCTCTTCCATGACAACTCCTCGTACCGACGGGGCGACGGTGCAACCGGCGGGGCAGCGAGGCGAGTGCCGCGCTGTGAGTCTTCAAAGCCGAGTCTGCAAAGCTGGGTCTTTCATGCGGCGAAGGACGCCGAACTGCTGATGCGTTGTCCTGGCAGCCCGTCGAACAGCCCGGCCGCGCCGCGGGGCCGCCACAGCGGCACCGGGCCCGCACCGGGCACGGGGTCGAGCGCCAGCGCGGCCGCCCGTTCCGCGGAGTCGAGCGCCCGCTGGACGACCATCGTGTTGGCCACGCTCTGGGCGACGCTGCCGACCGGCCGCACGCCGAACTGCACGGCATCGGCGAAGTCGACGAGTTCCGCGCGGTAGCCGTTGTCGCTACCGCGGAAGACCGTGGTGTGGGTGGTGGCGTCGGCACCGCTGCGCGTCACGCGGCGCTCCGACTCGGAACCGGCGAGCACGAGCACGCCCTCGGTGCCGTACAGCCGCATCTCGTTGGGTTCGGGCGGCACCGGGATTTCGGGGTAGGACGCGGTGTAGTTGCCGATGGCGCCTCCGGTGAACACGAGGTTGAGCGCGAGGTCCGACGGTGCGTCGATCGTGCTGTTGGCCGTCTGCACGGCACCGTGCACCCGCGCGATGTCACCGCAGAGCAGCCGGATCTGGGCGATGTGGTGCACGCCGAAGTCGAGGTGCACCCCGCCGCGGTACTGCGGCCGGTGCCGCCACGGCGTGCCGCTGAAGCCGCCCGCGCGCGGCACCACCCGGCCGGCGTGCCGCCACGCCATCAGGTGCGGGCGGCCGATCGCGCCGTCGTCGAGCAAGGCGCGGGCGTAGCGCAGGTCGTCGCGGTAGAAGAAGTTCTCGCCCACCACGAAAATGCGGCCGGGGTGCGCGGCCGCCAAGGCGAGGAAGGCCGCGGCCTGCTCCGCGTCGCCGCCGGCCGGCTTCTCGCAGAACACGTCCTTGCCGGCCGAGAGCGCGTCGCGCGCCACCTCGTACAAGTGCGGGATCGGCACCGAGATCAGCACGGCGTCCACGTCGTCGCGGGCCAGCAACGCGGCCCGGTCGGCGGCGGCCCGGGCCGGATCGACCCCGCTGTAGCCCGCGAACCGCCTGCTCTGCTCGGCGGAGGAGTCGGTGAACGCGGTGACCACGTACCGATCGGCGAGCGTGCGCAACGCCGGCCAGTGCAGCTTCTCGACCGCGAGCCCGGTGCCGATCAGCCCCAGCCGGATCGGCGGGATCGCGGATGCTGCCATGCCTCGTCCGTCCTCGTCATCGGTTCCGGAGCTCGGTCGTGCAGGGGTGCTAACGCCGCCGGGCGGCCCGCTTGCTTCGCTGCTCCTTCTCCGCGAGGAGCGTGGAGTAGTTGTTGCTCAAGTGCTTGCGCATCGCAGCGCGGGCGCCCGAAGGATCGCGCGCCACGAGCGCATCGTAGATCTCCGTGTGCTGGGCGGTGGCGCGGCGCAGCCCGGCCGGCGCCTCGTTGGTGAGACGGCGGCTGGCCGTGCCCAGCCAGCGCGCGGAGTACATGATCCGGTCGAGGATGCGGTTGTCGGCCGCCCGGCAGATCTCCATGTGGAATTCGTGGTCGACCTCGAGGTAGGCCTCGGGATCCGCTTCGAGCGCCGACATCCGCTCGATCTCTTTCCCGAGCCGGGCCAGCGTTTCGTCGGTGATGCCGGTCGCGGCCATCGCGGCGAGCTCGGGCTCGAGCAGGACGCGCATCTGGTGCAGTTCCTGCAGCAGCTCGTCGACGATCTCCGTCGGCAGCCACTCGATCAGCAACGGGTTCAGGTAGTCCCACTCCGCGCGGGGGCGCACCACGACCCGGCGGCCCTGCGCGACGTCGACGATGTCGAGCGAGGCGAGGATCTTGAGTGTCTCCCGCGCCACCACGCGGGAAACGCCGAACTCGTTCGAGATCTCGAGCTCCGACGGCGCCCGGCCGTCCTCGATTTCGCCCTTGACGATGCGCCGGGTCAGGTGGGCCGCCACCTGCACCGGAAGGGTCCGGACCTTGACAGCGTCCGGAGACTCTTGTCTCCTTGGCATGTCATCAGCTTATAGGACAAGTTCGACCTCGCGACAGTCCTTTTCATACGCATTACCCTGCGGCGGGAGAGCAATGCGGATCGTGAACGTCACGACGGCGGTGGTGGCCTACCACGGTCAGGCCACCCTGGTGCGGATCGACACCGACGAGGGCCTCAGCGGCTTCGGCGAGGCCAATCCCGACGCCGGCGCGGGCGCCGTCGTCGGGATGATCGACTCCCTGACACCCCTTCTGATCGGCGAAGACCCGCGTAACGTCGAGCGGTGCTGGGAGAAACTACGCCGCAGCAAGGTCTTCGCGGGCGCCCAGAGCGGTGTGTTCGTGATCGCGCTGTCCGGGATCGAGCTCGCGCTGTGGGACCTCGCGGGCAAGGCCGCGGGCCAGCCGGTGTATCGGCTGCTGGGCGGGAAGTTCCGTGACCGGATCCGCCTTTACGCCGACTGCGGCGACGGCGACGACCCGGCGGGCTCGGTCGCCGGGTGCGTCGACCGGGCCCAGCGGATGGTCGCCGAAGGCTTCACCGCCATCAAGTTCGACATCGACAACCTGCGCCACCCGGCCAAGTTCGACGATTTCAACCACACGATCAACGCCGCCGAGCTGCGCTCGATGGTCGAGCGCGTGGCCGCGGTCCGGGAAGCGATCGGCCCGGACGTCGACCTGGCCATCGACCTCCACGCCCGCTACGACGTGCCGAGCGCGTGCCGGATCTCGTGGGAGCTCGAGCCGTTCCACCTGATGTGGCTCGAGGAGCCGCTGCCGGCGGAGAACATCGACGCGCTCGTGCGGGTGCGCGAACAGACCCGCACGCCGATCTGCGCGGGCGAGAACCTCTACCTGCGCTGGGGATTCCGCGAGCTGCTCGAACGCGGCGCCGTCGACGTCATCGAGCCGGACGTGCCGAAGTGCGGCGGCCTCGCCGAGGCCAAGAAGATCGCCAACCTCGCGGAGCTGCACTACATCCCCTTCGCGCCGCACCTGGTGTCGACGCCGCTGGGCACGATGGCCACGTCGCACCAATGTGGAGCGATCCCGAACTTCCTGATCCAGGAATGGCACGCCCTCGAGGAGCGCGAGGTGTGGGACAGCTACGTCCGCGCCCCCGACGGGAGCGGCTCGATCGTCAAGGACGGCTACATCACGCTTCCCGACACCCCCGGCATCGGCGTGGAGCTCGACATGGACGGCGTCCGCGCCCACGCCGTCGCGGGCTACGGGGTGTTCGAGTAGCGGAGGGCCGGGGCTCAGAAGCGGGCCAGCAGTGCCGCGGCGACCCGGTCGCCCAGGGCGAGCCGGGCCGGGTCGGTGGGGCGCTCGGGGGTGGCCTCGCCCAGCGGTGCGGTGGTCGACGTCTCCAGGTGCACCCGGCCGATTCCTTGCTCGTCGTGAGTGTCGGAGACGAGCAGCATCCGGGCGGTGCCCAGGTCCACCGTCATCGCGGGGAACCCGGCGACGGTGATCCGCGGGTTGCGCGGGTCCCATCGGGACAGGTTCGAGGCCGGGTCGAGCTTGAACCTGAAGTCGAGGTTCCGGTCCGCGGTCGTCCCGAGGCACTGGAGCCCGGTGTAGGCGACCTGGCCGTCGCGGCCGGTGGCCGACCTGATCGCGTCGGCCAGCAGGGTGCAGGCCAGGTCCACCCCGTCCGGCGTGGCGGCCGCCTTCAGGATCGCTACGCCACCGGCGGGCACCGGGAGCTGCTTGTGTGCGCGGCAGTCCGCCGGCGGCACGGCGGAGACCAGGCAGGCCGGGTCGATGGCGGGCTCGTCGGACTGGTCGCGGGGAATGCCGAGGCCGGCCGGTGCGGGCGGTACGGGCGGCGGCGGGCCGCCGAGCAGTGTCTGGATCTTGGTGGCCACGTCGGTGAGCCCGGCGCAGCCGCCGCGCAACGTGGCCAGCGGGGTGGTGCCGGTCGGAGCCCAGATGAGCACGCAGGTGCCCTGGTAGTCGGTCAGGCGGGCGGGAACGGTGCCCACCCGGACCGGGGCCCCCTCTTCGGGCACGGTGCCCAGGGTGAAGGTCAGGCGCCGGCCGGCGAAGCGGTAGTCACCCCATTCGCAGTCGTCCGCTTGGGACGGATCGCCGACCCGGGTGTCCCGGATGGCGTCCATGGTGGGGTCGGCGGGCGCGCGGCCCAGCACCCGAGCCAGCGGTTCGCAGGCTCGCCAGCGGGTTCTGGGCTCGTGGCCGGCCGCGAGCGCGGCGACGTCGCCGCGGAGCTTCGCGGTGATCGATCGCATCGTGGGCCGCGCGATGTCGCATTCCCGGCGGTAGTCGGCACCGCCGCTCACGGTCAGCCAGACCGCCCTGGTCGGTGCCAGCGGGACCGCGAGCCGACAGTTCACCGGCGTGTAGCCGGCCGCGGGCTGGTAGCTCAGGTAGACCCGCAGGCCGTTTTCCTCGTAGAGCTGCGACCGGTAACGGGCGAAGTGGTTGAACCCGCCGCCGACCTCGACCGTCATGGTCTGGCCGTGGTCCAGGGTGAGTTCGCAGGCGTGCGGGCTGGTGAGCGTGCCGGGGGAGGGCAGCAGCACGCACGGGTCCAGTGCGCGGACCGCCCAGTCCGCCTGTTCTTCCCAGTTCACCGGCTTGACCGGAGCCGGAGCCGGAGAGGGGGCGGGCGGGGCGGTGCTGCAGGCGGCGAGAGCCAGCAACAGGAGTAGCGACCAGGCGCGCATGGCCGAAACCTATTACTCCCCACCGGGGAGGGGTCCCGGCCGCCGGTCGACCGGAGAACGACCTCGGCGTTCCCGGATGCGTGAAGTTCACCCTATTCGGGTACGCCATGCCTGTCCGCGGTTCAGCCGAGCAGCCGCCCGCCCGCGCTGGGCACCGCAGTCGGTGCGCAGCGAACGTGCCGTGGGCTCGGCTTCCCGGGTCGACGGCCTCGACGGAGGTGCCAGCGACCATGAGCGACCCGGTGACCCGGTTGCCCCAGCCCACAGTGACGTTCACCGTCACCACCACCTGCGACTCGACGGTGGTGGCCGCCACCGGGGACCTCGACTCCGTCGTCGCCGAACGCCTGCTGGACCACCTGAGCGGCGAGATCGCGCTGCGGCCGCGGGCGTTGGTCGTCGACCTGACCCGGGTGAGCTTCTGTTGCACGCGAGTGCTGAGCGCGCTGCTTTCGGCCACGGCCGACGCCCACGCCGCCGGGATCCCGTGCGTGATCGTCAGCGACCAGCGCGCGGTCCGCCGTCCGATCACGGCGCTCGACCTGGACCAGGTATTGCAGGTGCAGGACAACCTGGCGGCCGCCCGCGAGGAACTGCGGATCCTGCAGGGTGTCGCCGGGCGCTGACGCGGGTAGGGACAACCCCCGATCGGATCGGGTGGTCAGCGGGATCAACCGGGATCGGGATTCCGCGAAAACTGATCTCCATGACCACGCAGAGAACGTCCCGGTTCCGCCGGGCCGCCCGCACCCTCGTCTCGCTCGTCGCCGTGGTGGGGATGGTGGCCGCGTGCGGTGATCCGGCCGCGCTGGAAGCGACGCCCGCGGCGGGTCCGCACCTGATCACCCACGACGGGCACCGGCTTGCCTTCCACGTCACCGCCGGGCATTCGCCGACCGTCGTACTGGACGCCGGCGGCGGGGAGGACTCCTCCTACTGGGATGCGCTGGTGGCTCAGCTGTCGCGGGCCACCGGTTCGCGGATCGTCACCTACGACCGGGCCGGGATGGGCGCCAGCGACGAGGTGCCGGGCCCCTGGGACGGCCGGGCCGCCGCTTCCGACCTGCAGGCCGGCCTGCGTGAGCTCGGCGTCACCCGGGACGTGGTCCTCGTTTCGCATTCGCAGGCGGGGGAGGTCGCCACCTACTTCGTCCGTGCGAACCCGGGTGTGGTCGCCGGGGCGGTGCTCGTCGACGCCAACCTGCCGCCGTTCTTCACCGACCCGCAGATCCAGCGCATCGTCGCCGTCACCGAGCCGCAGATCGAAGCGCTCGGGAAGCAGCCGTCGACCAAGGAGAACCGCCAGCTCATCGCCACGGCCGCGAACTTCGGTCCCACGCACCAGGCCTACCACGAGCTTTCGTGGCCGGACGGCCTCCCCGCCACCGTCATCGTGTCGGAGAAGACCCCCTTCGACGGATCCCCGGAGGATGCCCAGCGCTGGCGGGACGCGGCCGCCACGTTCGTCGCCGCGGGCCCGGGCCGGACGCTCGTCACCGCCCGGGGAAGCTCGCACGACGTGCCGAAGGACGACCCCGCTCTGGTGCTCGACCACATCGAGCGGATGGCGGCCACCGCCCGGTGAACGATCGCGGGACCCCTCCCGGCTCGCGTGGCTACTGTCCGCTTTCGTGACGGAGCGCACTCGACCGAAGTACTCATGGTGGACCCGGCTGCCGGTGGTGGGGATCGTCGTGGTCGTGACCGCGGGGCTGACCGCCGCCATCACCGGTGCCGCGGACCCGCTGCCGGGCCTGCGGGCCGTTCCCGGTGGTCACTGGGTCTACAACTCCGTGCTGCACGCCGTCTTCCACGTCGACGGGGGCACCGCCGGCATCGACGCGCAGGCCGCCGTGCCGGGTGACCCGGACAGTCAGGTCCTGCAGGGCGACACCAGCGGGTACGTCGTCGGCGGCACGCGCATCACGCCGTTCGGGAAGTCGGACCTGGCCGCCGGGGCGTCGGCGGCCCCGCCCGCACGCGAGCTCCCGGTGGGGGTGGAGACCGCCGGCGGTCCCTACCTGGTCTACCGGCAGGCCGGCCAGGTCGTCCGCCTCGGCGACCCGGCCGCGACGATGTCCGCCGGCGGCCCGGTCGGCGACCCGGTCGCCACCGCCGAGGGCACACTCTGGCTGTCGCGCACCGCTTCCGGCCTGCTCTGCCGGCTCGACCGGGACGAGACCGCCGTTTCGTCCTGCCCGGTCGCGCTCCCGGCGGGGCACACCGGTGCGCTGACCCTCGTCGGCGACACCCCGCACTTCCTCGACTCGGCCGATGCCACCGTGCACACCGTCGAGGCCGGCGGTCTGGGCGCGGCGGTGCCGACGGGCTTGACCGCCGCGGCGGACCTGCGGCCGGCGGCCAACGACGTCGCCGGTCGCATTCCCGTCCTCGACCCGGTGGCGAACCGGCTCCACCTCGTCGATCCCGCTCCGAACCCGCGGAAGCCGATCACCGTGTCCCTCCCTCCCGGGCAGTACGACGGCCCGGTCGCGGGCGGGTCGGTCGTCGCGCTGGTCAACCGCAGCTCCGGCACGCTGCTCACGTTCGACGCCGCGGGCCGCCCGGCCGACGCGAAACCGGTGCCGCCGGAGGAGGGCACCGCCCGGCTGGTCCGGGGCGAGGACGCCCACGTCTACGTCGACGGCGGGCAGGGCACCCACGTCCTCGTCGTCGGCAAGGACGGCAAGGTCACCGACGTCCCGGTGGTGTCGCCGGCCGGCCGGCCGGACCAGCCGGTGCCGGACCGGCCCACGCCGGGACTGGGATCCGAGCTGCCGCCCCCGGCCGGGCGGCCGGGACCCGGGGACCGGCCGGACACCGACGCCGGGAACAAGCCGAAACCCCCGAACCCGCCACGCAATCCGGCACCGCCTCCGGTGCCGGCCAGTCCGCCCGGCGCGCCGCCGGGAGTCTCGGCGACCGGCGGCGACAGCTCGGCCACGGTGAGCTGGGGCGCGGCGGCGGACAACCGGGCGGCCGTGACGTCCTACCGGATCAGCTGGGCCGGCGGGTCCAAGACCGTGGGCGGCGGCGCCCGGCAGGCCACGATCACCGGTCTGGCCAACGGAACCCGCTCCACCTTCACGGTGGCCGCGGTGAACAAGGCGGGCACCGGGCCGGGCGCGTCGGCGTCGGCGACCCCGGCGGCGGCCGCGTCGGCGCCGGGGCTCACCGCGACCTACCGCAACGGCGGCGCGGCACTGTCGTGGACGCGGCCGGACCTCGGTGGCGGTCAGCTGGTGCACTACCTCGTCACCGGCACCGGGCTGGCGCAGCAGACCGTGGCCGGCACGACCGCGACGTACGCCGGCCTGACGGCGGGCAAGTCCTACACCTTCACCGTCCGCGCGGTGACCAGGACGCCCGACGGCGAGACCCGCACCGGCGCACCCGCGTCGAAGTCGATCACCGTGCCGTCGCCGAAGATCACGATCAGCCAGGGCGCGCCCACCACGAGCGGCAACTGCGACGCGCCGGACTGCGCGGCCGTGAACGTGACGATGACCGGCTTCGCGCCGAACACGACCTACGCCATCAGGCTCAGTTCGAACAGCAACGCCAACGTCCGGACCGAGTCGGCGAGAACCACCGCGAACGGCTCGCTGACCTACGACGAGCTCGACTACGACGAACCCGGCCAGACGATCTGGGTGAGCGTCGCGACCCCGGACGGCCGGATCACCTCCAACCGAATCACCTGGGACTGAACCGATGACCTCAGCACTCCCGCCCGGCGCCGTCCACGAGCGCATCGCGGCGAACGTCCACAGTGTCCTGCGTGGCAAGCCGGAGGTCGTGCGGCTGGCGATCGCGGCGCTGTTCGCCGAAGGGCACCTGCTCCTCGAAGACGTGCCCGGCGTGGGCAAGACCACGCTGGCGCGGTGCCTGGCGCGCAGTATCGGCGGCTCGTGGAACCGCATCCAGTTCACCCCGGACCTGCTGCCCGGCGACATCACCGGCGTGCCGGTCTACCACCAGAAGGACGAGCGCTTCGAGTTCCACCCCGGCGGGGTGTTCGCCAACGTCGTCGTCGCGGACGAGATCAACCGCGGCACGCCGAAGACGCAGTCGGCGCTGCTCGAGGTGATGGCGGAGCGGACCGTCACCGTCGACGCGGTCCGGCACGAGGTGCCGCGGCCGTTCCTGGTCGTCGCCACGCAGAACCCGATCGAGCTGGCCGGCACCTACCGGCTCCCGGAGGCGCAACTGGACCGGTTCCTGATGCGCCTGGACGTCGGTTACCCCGATCTCGCGTCCGAGGTCATGGTGATCATGGGCGACTGCGCGGGCGTCGGGCCGGACGAACTGTCCCCGGTGGTGGACATCCCGACGCTGCGGCAGACGATCGAGCAGGTCCGCGCGGTGCACGTCGACCGCGCGATCTGCGAGTACGCCGCCCGGCTCGCCGCCGCGACGCGGGCGCACGTCGCGCTGCGCTACGGCGCCAGCCCGCGCGGCAGCATCGCGCTGATCCGCGCCGCGCAGGGGTACGCCGCGACCGACGGCCGCGCGTTCGTCACGGTCGACGACGTCAAGGACGTCGCCCACGCGGTGCTCGCGCACCGGCTGATCCTGACGGCCGACGCGGAGCTGAACGGCCGCCGCGCCGGCGGTGTCGTCGACGAGGTGCTCGACGCGACACCGGCGCCGATGGCCACGGGGACGCAGCTCCGATGATCCTGCTGACCCGGCGCGGCACCGGTGTCCTCGCGGGCACGGTGGTGCTCTTCGCCTTCGGCCAGTGGGCCGGTTACCCGTTCTTCCTGGCGATCGCCGGCGCCGGGGCGGGCGCGCTCGTGGCCGCGGTCGTCATGACCGGGCGGCGGCCCCGCGTCGCCGTCAGCCGCGAGGTCTACCCGGACCGCGTCGAGTGCGGCCGGCCCGCCGTCGCGACGCTGCGGGTGCGGAACCCGACCGGACGCCGGCAGGGCGCGTTCAGCGCGGGCGACCGGATCGGGTCCGGCCTGCGCACAGTCCGGATCCGCGCGCTCGCGCCGAACGCCGAAGCCGTGCACCACTACGAACTGCCGACGGCGCGGCGAGGCAGGCACCAGGTCGGCCCGCTCACCCTGGACCGCGACGACCCGCTCGGGCTCGGGAACCGGCGGCTGAGCACCGGCGAGGTCGCGATGCTGTGGGTGCACCCGCGCGTGCACGTCCTGCACCCGCCCGGCGGTGGCCGGCCGCGCCACCACCACGAGGGCAACGCGGTGGACGACCGGCTGCGCGGCTCCCACGACCTGCGCGAAGTGCGCGAGTACGTGCCCGGTGACGAAGTCCGGCACCTGCACTGGAAAGCGACCGCCCGGACCGGGCAGCTCATGGTCCGCGACTACGTCGACCCCGACCAGCCGCGGTTCACCGCGCTGCTGGACAGCCGGCTGCGGGGGCCGCTGCTGGAGGAGGCGGTCGACCTGACGGCGTCGCTGGTCACCTCGGCGGCGCACGCGGACCGGCCGACGCGGCTGGTCTCCTCGGGCGGCCTCGACCTGGACACCTCGGGCGGGATCCCGGCGATCCGGCCGCTGCTGGACGCGCTGTGCGTGCTCGAGCCGTCGGCGGAATCCACGCTGGTGCCCGAAGAACTGACCCGAGCCGGGGTCGGCGGGCTGGCCGTCGTCACCGCGGGCGGCACCCCCGCCGACCGCGCCGCGCTGGCCGCGGTGCGCGAGCGGTACTCGCCGCTCGTCGTCTTCTCCTTCGGTGACCCCGCGCCGCTCGCGGGGATCCCCGGGGCGACCGTGCTCGCGGTCTCCGACGCCGCCGACGCGGCCCGGCGCTGGAACGAGCTCACCCGATGAATCCACAGTGGACACAGCGGCTCAGCGCGGCCGTGCTGCTGTTGGCGATCGGTCTCCCCGGGCTGTTGTTCGCGCCGGTGTTCGGGTTCCGGCCGCTGCTGCTCCCGATCGCCGTGGTGCTGGTGGCGTGCTTCGCCGTCACCGAGGTCTGCGCCCGGTTCGAAGCGCTGCGGCCGTGGCGGCCGGTGCCGGCACTCGCGGCCGGCCTGCTCGCCCTGGGAGAGCTGGAGTTCGGCCCGGGCCTGCCGGACGCGGCGATGCTGCGCGGCCTGCTCGACGGCGTCACCCGCTCCTGGCAGCTGACCCTGCAGTCGACGTGGCCGGCGCGCCCGGATGCGGAGCTGGTCCTGTTCGTCCCGCTCGCGGTGCTGGTCGCCGCGGTGCTCGGCGTCGAACTGCTGCGCCGCCCGGCGGTGGCGCTGGTGCCGGGACTGGCCGTCGCGGGCCTGAGCCAGGCGTACGTGGCCCTGTCCGGACCGGCCGCGACGGTGGCCGGCCTGGCCTACGCCGTCGTCGCCGGCGCGCTCTTCGCGCTCACGCGCCGGCGCGGCAGCAGGCTGGTGCTGGTGGTGCCGGCCGCGCTGCTCGCGGTGGCGGTGGCCGCCGGGATCACGTTCGTGGACCAGGGATCCCGGCCGGCACTGGCGATCGGCCACGAGGCCGCGCCGCCGCCCCCGCTGCGGATCGACGACCCGCTCGACGACGTCGTGGACCGGCTGACCCACCCGGCCGCGCCGGTGTTCAGCTACACCAGCACCGCCCCGGTCGACCGCTGGCGGACGGCGGTCCTCGACGACTTCGACGGGGTCACCTGGCGGGACGGCGCGGACTACCTGCGACTCGGGTCGACGCTCGGTGCCGCCACCTACCACGCGCGGATCACGGTGCCGGCCGGCTCCGGCGGCCCGTGGCTGCCGAGCCAGGCCGAACCCGCCACGGTCACCGGCGTCGCGCCGCTGGTCGACCCGCGCACCGGCACGCTGCTGCTGCCCGGCCGCCAGGGCACGGTCGGCTACGAACTCGGCTGGCGCGAGCCGGCGATCGCCCCGGACGACCTGCTCGACGCCGGGATCGACGCCGGGGGGCACCCGGCCGGCGGGGTCGGGCAGGTGCCGCCCGGGGTCGCCGAGCTGGCGAAGACGGCGACCGGCGGGCTGCGGCCGTCGTTCCGCGCCGCGCTGGTGCTGGAGCGCTACCTCGCCGAGCACTACCACCAGGCCGTCGGGCCGGTGCTGCCGACCGGGAGCGGCTGGGCGCAGCTGCGCACGTTCCTGTTCGGCACGCGGGCGGGCACCAGTGAGCAGTTCGCCGCCGCGTATGCCGCGCTGGCCCGGATCGTCGGCATCCCGGCGCGGATCGCGGTCGGGTTCCGCGCCCCGGCGGGGGCGAGCCCGGTGACCGTCCACAACGGCGACGCGTTCGCCTGGCCGGAGGTCGCGGTCGCCGGGGTCGGCTGGGTGCCGCTCGACCCGACCGGCAGCGCGACCCGGGGGACCGGGGCGGTGCCGGGCGGGTTGGCGCAGGCGACCGACGGGGCACGCCAGGCGCTTCCGCCCCGGCCGCAGCTGCGCGACCCCCAGGTCGGGGGCGACGACGAGGCCGTACCGGTGACGTCCGACCCGGAGGACAACCGGCTGCTCGTGGTGGCGGCGTGGGTGGGCTTCGGGCTCGTCGCGCTCCTGCTGCTGTCGGCGGCGTCGATCCCGGCACTGCGCGCGCTGCGGACCGCGCGCCGGCGCCGGCGGACCGGTGCGGACGCCGTCGTCGCGGCCTGGCTGGAGGCCCGGGATGTGCTGCGGGCGCACGGCATCGCTGTTCCGCGCGGGGCGACCGTGCGCGACCTCGCGAGGCTCGTACCGTCCACAGTGGATGGTTCGGTCGCCGAGGCGCTGGCCTGGCTCGCCCGGCAGGTCGACCTCGCGCTGTGGTCCGGCGACGGCGCGGACCACGGGACGGTCACGCAGGCGTGGTCGGCGGTCCGGGCGATCGGCAAGGGACTGGCCGGGGAGCCCTGGCGCGCGCGGCTGCGGGCGGCGTTCGACGTGCGGAGCCTGCGGGCCGTGCCGGGCACGGGGACGCGGTGAGGTGCGGGCGATGAGCGTGGTGGTGACGAAGCCCGACGAGGACCGGCCGCTCGGCAGCGGCCCGGTGGCGACGGTCTACGCCGGGGTTTTCGACGATGTCCCGATCGCCCTCAAGGTCTTCCCGGCCCGGTTCGACCGCGCGACGCTGGCCGCGGTGGAAGCCGACCGCGCCCGGCTGGCCGAACTGCCTTCGGTGCTGCCGATCGACGGTGTCGAGCAGCGGCCCGACGGACGGCACGCGGTCCGGATGGAGCTCTGCGCCCAGTCGCTCGCCGCGCTGATCGCCGACGAACGCCGGCTCACGCCCGAGGACGCCGTCGTGCTCGGGCACGTGCTGGCGACCGCGCTGGCCGGCGCGCACGCGGCCGGGGTGGTGCACGGTCGAGTGCACCCGGCGAACGTGTTGTTCCGGCCCTCCGGCGAACCGGTGCTCGCCGACTTCGGCGTCGCGCTGCGGCAAGCCTTCCCGCGCGACACCGCGAGCGAGCCGGAGTACCTGGCGCCGGAGACGGTGCGGGACGAAACCCTCGACGAGCGCACGGATCTCTACGGTCTCGGTGCGCTCCTGCACCGCGCGCTCACCGGCCGGCCCCCGCTGCCCGGGCCGCTGGGCGAACCGGCGGGGGAGCGGCTGCTGCGGCTGTTGCGGACCCCGGTCCCCGCCATCGACGAGCCCGGGGTCCCGGTCATCGTGTCCACCGTGGTGGGGCGGTTGCTCGCGCCGAAGCCCGAGCACCGGCCGCCGGACGCCGCCTGGGTCGCCGAACGGTTCGCGGAGATGCTTCCGGCTCCCGCCGGGGTGGACCGCAGCATCGGCTTCCCGGCGACCGGCAGCTCGCCGGCCCCGGTGTCCGCGCCCCTGAAACGGCGTCGCCGCAACGTCGTTCTCGGCGGTGCGGCGGCGGTGTGCGTGGCCGCGGCCGGAGCGGCTTGGCTCGTCGGCGGCCAGGACGATCCCGCCACGACCGCGGTACCACCGCCGGCGCCGCCGACGCGGACGGTGCCCGCGGCGGGCACCGAACTGGTGCTGGCCGAGCCCGCGGACCACGGCACCGAGGTCACCCTCAGCTGGACCGGCGAGCTGACCGAGGTCGACTACGCGGTGGTCGTGGCCCCGGAAGGCGAACCGAACCACACGGTCCTCGCGCACCGGCTGCACGCGAAGACCGTCACGGTCGACCCGCTGCGGCGGTACTGCTTCGAGGTCCGGGCCACCGACGGCCGGACCATCTACACGAGCCTGTCCCGCTCGATCCGGGGTGCGGTGTGCACCCGGTGAGTGCCGCTCCTAGCGCGGTGCCGAGCCGTCGCAACCGCTGACGTCCTCCGGTGGTGTGGATCGCGCGGGACCGTCGGAGCCCGACGCCGTCGCGACGAGGAGGCTCGCCACGACTATCAAGCCGGCCACCGGTCGCAGCAAGGGTCGCGCTCGACGGCGCCGCGCGCGGATCGCCGCGATCAGGGCCCGGCCGTCGGCCGCGCCGGCGTGCTCGGGGTCGGTGGCCTGGATGCGCGCCCAGCACAGGTCGGCTTTCTCGAAATCACCGCGTTGGGCGTGGATCCGCGCCAGCAGGTCGAGCTCCGCGGGGCGGGCGTGCTCCGCCGCTTCGGCGTCGGCCAGCACGGCCGCAGCGGCCGCGAGGTCGCCGGATCTCGCCAGTGAAGCCGCTTCGGCGACCCGCAGGCCGGCTCTCAGGCACGCTGTCACGCCCACCTCACCGACGGGTCGGAGCGGATGAGCAGCACCTGCACCCGGCCACGGCGTCGAGCAGCCGTTCCAGCTCCCGCCGCCGGGGTGCGTCCCACAGCGGCGCCTCGATCCGGAACGCCGCGTGGTGGCCTCGCTGGCGGAGGTGCTCGACGAGGCGCCGGGGCCGGCGGGGCGTCATCGGCTCGGCGTCCCGGCTCTTCCAGCGCCGTCGCCGTGGTTCGGTCCGTGCATGGCGCGAGATTAGCCAGTGACCGCGGGACCGGTCCCGTGCCGATTGCGCGCCGGCAATTCCGGGAATGCGGGTCGCTTTCTCCGTCCGGTCATTCGGCCGCTATGTTCGCGGAATGGATCGTGGTGATCTGGTTTCCGGCCGTTACCGCCTGGAACAGCAGATCGGGCAGGGCGGCATGGGGGTCGTGTGGCTGGCCACCGACACCACCTTGCGCCGGCTGGTCGCGCTCAAAGTCGGTGCCCAGGCCGGCGAGGGCCTGGCCGGCGCCAGACTCGCCCATCCGAACGTGATCGCCGCCTACGACCTGGTCCAGGACGACGCGGGCCGGGCCTGCCTGGTGATGGAATACCTGCCGTCCCGCAGCCTGAGCCAGATCCGCGACGAAGACGGTCCGTTGCCGGCCCGGGAGGTCGCCGCGATCGGCGAGCAGATCGCCGCCGCGCTGGCGCACCTGCACGACCGGAACATGACGCATCGCGACGTCACTCCGGCGAACATCCTGGTGACCAGGGACCGCATCGCCAAGCTCACCGATTTCGGCATCGCCACCTGGGCCAGTGAAACCCGGACAGAAGATCCGAAAACCGGCGGAGGAACACCGGGATTCGAAGCACCCGAAGTCCAGCGTGGCCACCGGGCGACGTCGGAGTCGGACGTGTTTTCGCTGGGCATGACGCTCCGCACCGCCGCCGAAGGCGATTCTCCCGCCGAGGACGCCCACTTCGCCCCGCTGCAGGGCCTACTGGCTCGTCTCACGCAGCGTGACCCCGGTTCGCGCCCCACGGCCGAGGACGCCCGGCAGGAGTTCGCGGCCCTGGCGAACCGGCGGACCCGGCGACGCCGGCGGCCGGTCGCGGCCGCCGTCGCCGCGATCCTGCTGGTGACCTCCGCGGTGGTCTGGTTCACGGTCCGCGACAGCGCCTCGTCCGCCGCCCCGGCGGCGCCTCCGGCCCCGGCCGCGCCGGAGTCGATCATGGGGGATCCGCGCACCGCCGACCCCTGTGCCCTCACCTACGCCAACGCGCTCGCCGGCTACGGCGCGGTCGAGACGTCGCACGACTACGGCAACTTCAACCGCTGCGACGCGCTCGTGTACCTGACCACGGACCGGCGGAACTACGTGGACGTCGACGTGGAGTTCGCCGTCGACGAGCAGGACCCGGCCACGCCGGTGCAACGCGTCGGGGCGATCGGCATCCAGCGCCCGCCCGCCGAGGACGACAGCTGCACCCGCGTCCTGCTGCTGCCCGGCGCGCAGCAGGTGGTCGTCGACGCGGACCTGACCGGCGACGGCAAGGTCGACCTCTGCGGCGTGGCCGAGGCGATCACCAGCAGCGCGCTGATCGCGCTGAACGCGGGCCGGATTCCCCGCCGGGCGCTCCCGGCCGAGTCGCTCGCCACGAAGAACGCCTGTGCGCTGCTGGACGCCGGGACCGTGACCGGCGCACTCGGTCCCGGCCCCCTGAACGAGGTCCGCTCGTTCGGCGACTGGGAATGCGAGTGGAGCTTCACCGATCGGTCGGGCGTGGCGAAGGTCGTCTTCGACCGCACCCTCGCGGAAAGCTTCGCCTCACCCGAAAGCACGCCGCTGCGGTTGGGCGACTACCCCGCGCGCGTCACTCCCGAGGGGCGCAGCGACACCGACTGCGAGGTGGCCATCGCCTACCGCGGCTACGTCGAAGGCACCCGCCCGCGGGTCTACGAGCTGGTGCTGGTCGATGTGGAAGACAGTGAGAAGAAGCCTGACGAGCTTTGCGAACCGGCTCGGCGGTTGGCCGGCACGGTGGCGCAGCGGCTGGCCCGCTGACACTCCGGGAGGGGTCCCGCCCGGCCGGGGGACGATGGTGCGGCTCGGCACGGATCGGGAGCAGGAGGACGGATGGGCGGGACACGAGCGAGCGGACAGGGCCTCGTGCGGAACTACGAGAACCTGCGCGGCGGGGTGGCCGACCCGACTCCCGGTTCTCTTTTCGTCCTCGCGTTGGCGCAGGGCATCACGGTCCTTCCGGCGCCCGGCCGGGAGCTCAGGTTCGGCCGCAACCGGCCGCAGGTCGATCTGTGCATCGGCGAGGACGATCTGCGGGTCAGCAGGCAGACCGGGGTGATCAGCCACCGCGACGGCGGCTGGCAGGTCGCCAACACCGGCCGGCTGCCCATCCGGCTGCCCGGTGACCAGTGGCTGTTCCCCGACCACGAGCCGCTGCCGCTGGTGCCCGGCTACACACCGCTGTTCGTGCGCGGCACCCGAGGCCGTGAGCACGTGATGGAGGTGTACGTGATCGGCCCGGACGGGTCCTGCCCGGCGGCGCTGTTCGACGCCGTCACCCAGCCGCCCAAGAAGTACTGGCTGACCGCGGACGAGAAGCTGACGCTCGTCGTGCTCGGCCAGCGGTACCTCGCCCAGGAGGACTTCGCCCAGCCGCTCGGCCGGCAGCAGGTCGCCGAAGAGCTGGCCGAACTGCAGCCCGGCGCCGAGTGGAACGACCGTCGCGTCGAACGGGTGCTCGCGGCGGTCCGGCTGCGCCTGCACCAGGACGGCGTTCGCGGTCTGACGAGCGAGGAACTGGTCCAGCCGCTCGGCAACATGCTCAACCACAACCTCGTGCAGGCCTTGATGAGCACCTCGACCCTGGTCCCGGCCGACCTCAGCCTCCTCGACGGCTGGGACTAGTCCCGCAGGTCCTCGGCGCTGAACGAGCGGCGCTCGGTGAGCCGGGCCAGGTGGGTTTCCAGCGTCTTGAGCTGCTCGTCGCCGATCCGGGCCGCCCAGCGGCTGCGCACGTCGTCGAACAGCGCGCCGCCGACGGTCATCAGCTCGTGGCCTCGCGGCGTGACCCGCAAGCGCTTGCGGCGCGCGTCGCCCGGGTCGGGCTCGCGGTCGACGTAGCCGAACCCCTCCAGCACGGCGATGGTCTGCGCGGCGGCCTGCTTGGTGACCGACAGCCGGCGACCGAGCTCGGAGGCGGTGTCCGCACCCGCGTCCACGGCGCGCAAGGCGAACTCGTGCACCGGCCGGACACCTTCGTGGCCGCGTTTCGCGAGCTCCACGTTCACCTCGTCGACCATCGAGTGGAACCCGCCGAGCAGCAGAAGCGCGAGCTCGGCGCCGCTGGACTGCGCCATGGGGCCGATCATACGAGACCCGCCGAGATGGACAAGTCACTTGTCTATCCACTAAGGTTCGACAAGTAACTTGTCCATCAACCCGGAGGAGCCCCATGACCGCCACCATCCCCGGCGTCGGCCACCACCGCGTCCGCGTCAACGGCACCGAGCTGCACTACGTGACCGCCGGCACCGCCGGGTCTCCCGTGCTGCTGGTGCACGGCTTCCCGGAGACCTGGTGGGTCTTCCACAAGCTGATCCCCCTGCTGAGCGAGCACCACCGGGTGTTCGCCGTCGACCTGCGCGGGTTCGGCGACTCCGCCACCGCCACCCCGGAGCACGACAGCGCGACCGCGGCGAAGGACCTCGCCGACCTGATCGCCTGCCTCGACGTCGGCCCCGTCCACCTCACCGGCCAGGACATCGGCGGCCCCACGACGTTCCGCGTCGCCGCGACCCACCCCGGACTCGTCCGCAGCTACGCCGGGATCGAGACCGCCCTGCCGGGGTTCGGCGCCGAGCAGCTCGCCGACGTCACCCACGGCGGCGCCTGGCACATCGGTGTCCTCGCCGCCCCCGGCATCCCGGAGCTGCTCCTCACCGGACGCGAGCGCGCGTTCCTCACCGGCTACGCGATCCCGTCCCTCTCCGCGAGCCCCGACGCGTTCACCGACCGCGACATCGACGAGCTCGTCCGCTCCTACGCGCGGCCCGACGCCTTCGCCGGCGCCGCCGGTCTGTACCGGTCCCTGCTCTCGGAGGGCGAAGAACTTCGCCGGCTCGCGGCCCGGAAGCTGGACATGCCCGTACTCGCGGTGGAGGGCTTCTCGGACCGGGTATCCACGACGCTGCGGCAGGTCGCCACCGACGTGACCGCGGTACGAATCGACCGGATCGGACACTACGTGGCCATGGAGGCCCCCGACCGGCTCGCGGCGGCCCTGCTTCCCTTCTACGCGGACATCGAACTCGCGGCGGCGGGCTCGCCACGGTGTCGGTAGTCTGCCGCCCAGGTGCGCCGGTCCACTGAGGTCCGGCCGGCCTGCTCGGAGGGGAACACCGTGACTGAACAGAACACGCCGGCCGTCGAACCGGCGGCTCATGGCCCGCGCGGACGGGACGCCGTGCGGCTCGCCGTGGTGGTCGGTGCCCTCGGCGTGGTGTTCGGGGACATCGGGACCAGCCCGATCTACACCCTGCAGACGGTGTTCAGCCCGAGCGACCCGCATCCCGTCCCGGTGAGCACCGACAACGTGTTCGGGGTGGTGTCGCTGATCTTCTGGTCGGTGATGATCATCGTCACCGTCACCTACGTGCTGCTGGCCATGCGCGCCGACAACGACGGCGAGGGCGGCATCATGGCCCTGATCACGCAGCTGCGGCGCTGGAGCGGCCAGCGTGGCCGCCGGACCGCGCTCGTCCTGTCCGGGGTGGGCATCTTCGGCGCTTCGCTGTTCTTCGGCGACAGCATGATCACCCCGGCGATCTCGGTGCTGTCCGCCATCGAAGGGCTCAAGATCGTCGAACCGTCGTTCGACGACCTGGTCGTGCCGATCACCGCGGTCATCATCGTGCTGCTGTTCCTGGTGCAGCGCAAGGGAACCGCGACGGTCGGCCGGCTGTTCGGGCCGGTGATGATCCTCTGGTTCGCCACGATCGGCGTGTTCGGCATCGGCGGGATCGCCGGCCACCCGGAGATCCTGAAGGCACTGCTGCCGACCTACGCGCTGGGTTTCCTGGCCGGCCACTTCGGAATCGCGTTCTTCGCGCTGGCCGCGATCGTGCTGGCCGTCACCGGCGCCGAGGCGCTCTACGCCGACATGGGACACTTCGGACGGCGGGCGATCACCCGGGGCTGGCTGTTCCTGGTGCTGCCGGCCTGCGTGCTCAGCTACCTCGGGCAGGGCGCGCTCATCCTGAAGGACCCGGCCAACGTCAGCAGCCCGTTCTTCCTGCTCGTGCCCGGCTGGGCCCGGCTCCCGCTGGTCCTGCTGGCCACCGCGGCGACCGTGATCGCGTCCCAGGCGGTCATCACCGGCGCGTATTCGGTCACGGCGCAAGCCGCCCGCCTCGGCTACCTGCCCCGGCTGCGGATCCACCACACGTCGGCGTCGAACATCGGCCAGATCTACGTCCCGTGGATCAACTGGCTGTTGATGTTTTCGGTGCTGACGCTGGTTTTCGCGTTCCGCAGCTCGGCGGCGCTGGCCTACGCGTTCGGCATGGCGGTGACCGGCACGATCACCATCATGACCCTGCTGTTCTTCTACGTCGCGCGCGTGAAGTGGGGCACGCCGAAGTGGCTGATCGGCGTCGGCGCGGCCGTGCTGCTGTCGGTGGACCTGCTGTTCGTCGCGGCCAACCTGACCAAGCTGATCCACGGCGCCTGGCTGCCGCTGCTGATCGCGCTCACCGTGTTCACCGTCATGATCACGTGGCAGCGGGGCCGGCAGATCGTCACCGCGCAGCGTGAAGAGCACGAGGGCTCACTGCGGGAGTTCATCGACGACCTGGAGAACGACAAGCCCGTGACGCAGCGCGTGCCCGGGACGGCCGTCTTCCTCAACCGCGGCAAGGTGACCGCGCCGCTGGCCATGCGGGCCAACGCCGAACACAACCACGTCCGGCACGAGCACGTCGTGATCGTCTCGATCGAGACGGAGCCGGTGCCCCGGGTGCCCGAGGACCAGCGCACCGTCGTCGACGACCTCGGCCACGCCCACGACGGCATCACCCACGTCAGCGCCCGGTTCGGCTACCTGGAGCGCCCGGACGTCCCCGCCGCGCTGCGGTCCCTCGAGCCGGCGGAGACGGAGGGCAGGCTGCAGGTGGACGACGCGTCCTACTTCCTGTCGAAGATCGAGCTGCAGCTGGGGAAGGCGCCGACCATGGCGGGCTGGCGCAAGCGGCTGTTCATCGCGACGTCGTACATCACCGCGGACGCGGCCGAACAGTTCGCGCTGCCTCGCGACCGCACCGTCGTGATGGGCTCCCACATCGAGGTGTAGGCCGGTGCTCAGCGCGCCGCTTGCAGGGTGGCGCGGTGGGCGCGGTTGACGGCGATGAGCTCGTCGAGGGAGTCGCGGGTGCGGATCAGCTCGGCGATGTGCCCGGTCAGGCGGTCGCGTTCCTGCAGCATCCGTTCCCGGGCCGCGTCGGAGGTGTCTTCGCCGGGGGAGTCGACGCAGGGGAGCAGCTCGGCGATGGTGCGGCTGGTGAGGCCGGCGGCGAACATGCGCTGGATGAAGCCGACGCGCTCGGTCTCGGCGGCGGTGTAGTGCCGTTGCCCGCTGGTGCTGCGGGTGCTGGTCAGCAGGCCTTGCTCCTCGTAGTAGCGCAGGGACCGGACGCTCGCTCCGGTCCGCGCCGCCAGTTCGCCGATCCGCACGCCGACCTCCCGTTGTGACCCGTGCCACGAAGGCTTTCCTCTGACACTGATGTCAGATTTTAGCGTGGGTGGTGCGCCCGGCGCGGGCGCACCACTGACGAAGGAGCCTGACGTGACATCCCTCTTCGACCGCCACGAAGTCGGCGGCCTGGTCCTGCCCAACCGCGTGGTGATGGCCCCGATGACCCGGGTCCGCGCCGCCGCGGGCGGTCTGGCGACGCCGTCGATGGCGACCTACTACGCCCAGCGCGCGACGGCCGGGCTGATCGTCACCGAAGGGGTGCAGCCCAGCCTGGTCGGGCAGTCGAACCCCGGGACGCCGGGCCTGCACACCGACGAGCAGGTCGCCGCGTGGCGTCCGGTGACGGCCGCGGTGCACGCCAACGGCGGGCGCGTCTTCGCGCAGATCATGCACGGCGGCCGGGTTTCGCACCCCGAAACCACCGGCGTCCAGCCGGTCGGCCCGTCGGCGGTGCCCGCGGTCGGTGACGTGTTCACCCCGACCGGGCCCCAGCCCGCGCCGGTGCCCCGCGCCCTGGACACCGCCGAGATCCCGGAGCACGCGCAGTCCTACGCCGACGCCGCCCGGCGTGCCGTCGAGGCCGGCTTCGACGGGGTGGAACTGCACGGCGCCAACGGTTACCTGATCTCGCAGTTCCTGTCCTCGAACGCGAACCTGCGCACGGACGGCTACGGCGGCTCGGTGGCCAACCGGATCCGGTTCGCCGTCGAGGCGACCGCGGCGACGGCAGCGGCCGTCGGCGGGGCCCGGACCGGCATCCGGCTCTCCCCGGGCGGCACGTTCTGGGGCGTCGAGGAGTCCGACGTCCCCGAGCTGTACGCGGCGCTGCTGCGCGAGCTGGTCGGCCTCGACCTCGCCTACGTCCACCTCGAGGCCACGGCGGACGAAGAGCTGCTGCTGGACCTGCGCCGGGTCTGGCCGGGAACGCTCGTCGTCAACCCGACCCTCCCGATGGGGCCGAAGCAGACCGGCCGCACCGAGGCCGACCACTGGCTCGGGCTCGGCGCGGACCTCATCGGCTTCGGCCGCGCGTTCATCGCCAACCCCGACCTCGTGGAGCGCCTGCGCACGGGAGTCCCGCTCGCGCCCGTCGACGAAGCGACGTACTACCAGGGCGGCGACGCCGGCTACGTGACCTATCCGGCGTACCAGCACACGGCCTGACGGCTTCGGACTTCGAGTCCGAAATGCCCTGGTCAGCGGAGGAATCCGCGACGCGACATTGATCACTCCGGTCGCCGGCGGCCCGCGTCGGCCACGCATGATGGCGGCGATGGTTGAAGACTTTCGCCTGCGCTCGGTCGCCGCGGCGGCGTACGGGCCGGCAGCACTGTTCGGGCTGTCCGAGGGGGCCGTGCTGCCGGTCATCGCGTTGAGTGCGATCGACCGCGGGGCCAGCACCCCGACGGCCGCGCTGATCGCCGCGCTGCTCGGCGTCGGGTCGCTGGCCGCGAACATCCCGGCCGGGATGCTCGCGACCCGGGTCGGCGAACGCCGGACGATGCTCCTGGCGGCGGCCGTCATGGTCGCCGGCGTCCTGACCTGCCTGGCCGACCTGGGCCGCGGGCCGTGGTCGCTGCTGCTCTACGGCTGCGGGGTCCTGCTGATCGGCGCGGCGAGCGCGGTCTACAGCCTGGCCCGCCAGTCGTACCTGACCGAGATCGTCCCGCTGCACATGCGCGCCAGGGCGTTGTCGACGCTGGGCGGGAGCATGCGCGTGGGCGTGTTCCTCGGACCGTTCGCCGGGGCCGCGGCGATGCAGTTCGCCGGGCTGCCGGGCGCGTACTACGTGAGCCTGGCCGCGATCGTGGCCGCGGCCGCCCTGGTGTTCCGGGTGCCCGACCTGGAGGTCACCGCCGACGACCGGGTGGCCGCGTCCGCCGTCACGACGCGGGGGATGCTCCGGCAGCGGTGGCGGGTGTACGCGACGCTGGGCGTCGGAATCCTGCTGCTGTCGGCGATCCGGCAGACCCGCCAGACGGTGGTGCCGCTGTGGGCGGCGCACCTCGGGCTGTCGCCGACGACCAGCTCGATCATCTACGGCGTCGCCGGCGCGATCGACGCGCTGACGTTCTACCCGGCCGGGAAGGTCATGGACCGCTACGGGCGGCGGTGGGTGGCGGTGCCCGCGACGCTCGTGCTGGGTGTGTCGTTCGTCGTCATGCCGTTCGCGGGCGGGGCGGTTTCGCTGGCGGTGGCGGCCATGGTGATGGGGTTCGGCAACGGCATCGGCGCGGGCATCGTGATGACGCTCGGCGCCGACGTGTCTCCGCGCGTGGGGCGGCCGACGCACATCGGGATCTGGAACGAGCTCGCGGACATCGGCGGCGGGGTCGGGCCCCTGATCCTGTCCGCGGTGACCGCGCTGGCCGGCCTCGGTGCCGGGATCACGGCGAGCGGCCTGGTCGGTTTCGCGGCGGCCGGGGCGTTGTGGAGGTGGATACCGCGACCGCGGCGCGCCGGCCCGGATCCCTGACGGCCGGGGGCGACGCCGTCAAGATTCGTGGCGGGCGAAGAGAACCGCTCCCGGTTTCCTGCTCGGGGTCAGCAGCAGTTGGGCCTCGACGTCGAATCCGGCGTCCTGCAGCCAAGTCACCACCTGCTCCGGCTGCCGGCGGTGGTCCGTCTCCGACGGTGACTCGTCGCCGACGTGGAATCCGAGCTGCAGCGGGCCGCCCGGCCGCAGGACCCGGTGGAAGTGCCCGAAGACCGCCGGCACCTCGTCGTCGGGGATGTGGATCAGCGACCACCAGGCGAGCAGGCCGGTCACCGAGGCGGCGGGGAGGTCCAGGTCCGTCATCGAGCCCACCTCGAACCGCAGGCCGGGGTGGTCGCGCCGGGCCACCTCGATCATCCCGGGGGAGAGGTCGACCCCGAAGGCGTCGACCCCGAGCTGGTTCAGGTGGGCGGTGACGTACCCGGGTCCGCAGCCGACGTCCGCCACCGGTCCGCCGCCGGCGGTCCGCACGTTGTCGGCGAACATCGCGAGAGCCGCTCGCAGGTACGGCTGCTCGACCAGCAGGTTGCGCACCTGGTCGGCGTAGCTGTCGGCGATGGTGTCGTAAGAGGTTCGGATGTCGGCCAGCCAGTCGTCCGTGCCCATGGCCCGCACGGTAGTCCACGATCAGGCTCGCCCGGCGTCGTTGTAACGGTGGCTGGGCTACCGGCGACGGTGGCGAGCATGAGGCCGTCGTGGTTCGGGTGGGTGCGGTCGCGGACGTGGCGGGCCGGGGCGAGCGTGGCGCTGACCGCCGCGCTGGCCTACGCGACGAACCTGATCACCGGCGACAACCCCGCCGTGGTCTGGTGGGTCTTCGGCGCGGTGTTCCTGACCACGCTGGTCGGCCTGGAGGTCTGGAACCACTTCGACGGCGGCCGGGACGAAGCCCGCGCGCGGCTCGACGCTCGCGCGCAGGTGCTGGGCGCTCTGCGCCCGCCGACGGCCATGGGTGCGATACGAGTGCTGGAAGCGTTGACGGCCACGGGCAGCCCTACGCCGCTTTGGGGCCGTCGCGCCGAACTGGCCGCGCTCCTCGGCTGGTGTGCCGAGGAAGGCGGCAGGGTGCGGATCGTCTCCGGCCCGGCCGGGGTCGGCAAGACCCGCCTCGCCCTCGCGCTGGCCGAGGAGATGGTCGAGCAGGGCTGGTGCGCGGGATGGGCGCTGAGCCTGGACGGCTTGGTCGAGAAGGTCGCGGCGTGCGGGGAGAAAGCCCTCGTCCTCGTCGACGACGCGGACCGCTGGGCGGGAGTCGAGGTGCTCCTCACGCAAGCCGCGCAACGCCCGGATCTGGTCCGTGTCCTGCTGATCGCCCGTGACGGCTCGGCTCTGCGTGACCGGCTGCGCGCCCGGCCGCCGGCCACGGTCGGCCTGCTGCTCGCCGACGAGCCGATGGAGCTGGCGCCGATCGGTCTGGAGGGAGACCGGATCCGCTGGTTCGACGAGGCCACCCGTGCCTACGCCGGGCAGTTCCGCTACCGCGGCCCCCTGCCGAGCCCCAACGCCGTGGGAGCGGACGGGGACACCCTGTTGCTGCTGCACGCGCGGGCGTTGATCGCCGTCGTCGACCAGACCGGCGCGCACCAGCTCACGCTGCCGCAGATCGCCGATCACCTGATGCGCCTGGAACGGGGACGCTGGAGCGACGACCCCGCCGCCCCGGCCGGAGTCGCGCTGCTCACCGATGTCGTCGCCGTCCTCACCTTGTTGCCCATCCTCAGCCTGCAGGACGCCGCGAGCATGCTGGTCGTGGTGCCGGACCTCGCCGGTGACGACGCCCAGGCTCTTCGCTTCGCGTGCGCCCGGTGCGCCCGGTGGGCGCGGGAAACCTACGGCTGCCGTCCCGACGGGCGCCTCGACCTTCGTCCCCACCTGATCGCCGACTACCTCATCAGCCGGCATTTCCGGCAGGACCCGGTCCTGCTCGGCGCACTGCCCACGGTGGGGGCGGCCGCGGCGCTGGTGGCACTGGCCCGAGCCTGCGTCAACGTCCCGGAGGCGGCATCGATGTTCGTCATCGCCGCCGCCACCAACCCTTCGCTGCTGTGGCCGGCCCTGGTGGCGATCACCATCGCCGACCTCACCAGCGACCGCCTGGACGCCGCACTGGCGACGCTCATCGACGCCACCGCGCCCGAGTTCGTTCCGGCCCGGCGTGACCTGTCCGGCCTCGGCCGGCATCGGCACGTCGTCCGCGCCCTCACCCAAGCCGCGGTGGTCCGGGCCCGCACCGCCGGGTCGGCCGCCGACCTGGCCCGCGCACTGACCGAGCTCGGCGACCGGCTGTCCGAGGTCGGCAAGGCGGAGCAGTCACTCGCGGCCGGTGCCGAGGCGGTCCGGACGTGGCGGCGGATCCCCGGCCACCGCCGCCGGCTCGCCGACGCGTTGACCGACCTCGGAGCGAGACTGGAAGCTGTCGGCCGGAAGCGGGAGACCGTGGCCCCCTACGAGGAAGCCGCCGGCCTCTGGCGGCAGCTCGTCGACGACCATCCGGACGACCTCGACGTCAGCGCCAGCCTCGGCTTCACGCTGGTCCCGCTCGGCCGGCAGCTGGCCGAGGCCGACCGGCGGGGAGACGCGCTCACCGTCTGCCAGGAGGCTGTCGAGATCGGCCGCCGCCTGGTGAACGATCGGCCGGAGGATGCCCTCCACCGTGATCTGCTGGGCCGGGCGCTGATCTGTCTCGGTGACCGGCTGGCCGAGGTCGGCCAAGCCGAGCAGGCACTCGCCGTCCAGGGCGAGGCAGCCGAAATCTGGCGGCGGCTCGTGGCCGATCGCCCGCAGGGCTACGACTTCCGGGATCAGCTGGCTCTCGCGTTGACCCGTTGTGGTCATCGCCTGGCCTACGTCGGGGAGCCCGGCCGGGCGATCACCACCTACGAAGAGGCGGTCGAGATCCGGCGGCAGCTGGTGCGCGACCGCCCCGGCAAGACCGTCTACCGCAGCGGTCTGGCCGCCACGCTCGGCAGCCTGCACGATGTGCTGACCAGGACGCGTCACCACGAACAGGCACTCACCGTCTGCCAGGAGATGGTCGGGACCTGCCGGCAGCTGGTGGACGACCAGCCGCACAACCCGGAGTACCGCCACAACCTCGCCGCCGGCCTCGCCGGCTACGGAACGCTTCTGGCCAAGATCGGCCGGAAGGAGCAAGCCCTCCCTTTCCAGGAAAAGGCGGCCGATCTCTTCCGGCGGCTCGCGGACGACCAGCCGCGCAACCCCGACGCCCGCAGCAGCCTGGCCGGCGCTCTGGTGAACCTCGCGAACATCCAGGCCGATGTCGGGCGGAAGGACCAGGCCCTCGCTGCCGGTGAACAGGCGATCGGGACTTTTCGGCTTCTGGCAGAAGAACATCCGGACGACCCGATGTACCGCAACAACCTCGCCGTCGCCCACAACGCGACCGGGATCGTGCTGGCACGCATCGGCCACTACCGGCAGGCAGTCGTCGCCTACCGGAACGCCGTGGAGATCTGGCGGCAGCTCGCCGGCGAACAGGCACAGAACCGCGACTACCGCGACCGCCTCGCCAACACCCTCGGCAACCTCGGAATCATCCTGAGGCACGGGCAGGATCTGCCGGAGGACGAAGTGCTCGCTCTCAGACGGGAGGTGGTGGGTATCTGGCGCGAACTCGCGCACCAGGACCCATCGGGCTACGCGACGCGGCACCTTCGCGAGCAGCTTCTGCTGGACGGCGAACTCGACCGGCGTCCGGATGATTCCGCCTTGCCCGACAGGTGAGCACCGGCCTCTGTGGACGGTGGACTGGTCAGCCCAGGCCGAACGGCCGGTCCTCACGGAGGAAAACCGGCCGTTCGGTAACGAGGTTCGTGCTAGTTCGCGGTGTGCTGGCCGGGACGGTCGACGTCGCCGCGCCACGCACCGGTCTCGTGGCCGTCGCGGACCTCGATGAACTTCTTGAACCGGTCGAGGTCGCCCTGGACCCGGTGGTCGAGGATGCCGAGCTTGTCGGCGGCCTTCTCCACGAAGCCCTCGGGGTCGATGTCCATCTGGACGGTGACCCGCGTGTGGGAGTCGTCGAGGCGGTGCACGGTCACGACACCGGCGTGGGTCGGGCCGGAGTCGGACTTCCAGGCGACGCGCTCGTCGCGGTTCTGCTCGGTGATCGTGGCGTCGAACTGCTTGGTGACGCCGGCCACGCTGATGGTCCAGTGGGTGTGGGTGTTGTCCACCTGCTCGATCCGGTCGACGCCCTCCATGAAGCGGGGGAAGTCGGCGAACTGCGTCCACTGGTTGTAAACGGTGCTCACGTCGGCTTCGACGTCGACGGACTTGGTGATCGTGCTCATGCCGCGGTCGCTCCTTCTCGTTGATGTCGGGTTACCGCACTCGCAGTGCACGGCCACTGTTCGGCTACCCGCCGGACTCGCGGGTAAACGGCGGGCCCGGATGTGGAGACGACCGCGACGCGGATCAGCTGCCGGTGAAGGCGTCGATCAGGGTGTGGGGCGTGCCTTCACCCAGCATCAAGTAGAGGTCGGGGGCGTCGGCGGCAGCTGCGGCGCTGCGCGTGAACATCGCCTGCTCGTACTCGGCGAGCGCGGTTTCGATGTCGCCGGGGTGGGCGGCGATCGCCTGGCCCAGCTCGGCGCCGTCGTACATGGCCAGGTTGGCGCCTTCGCCGTTGGGGGCCGTGAGGTGGGCCGCGTCGCCGAGCAGGGTCACCCCCGGCGTCCGGTCCCACCGGTGCTCGGCGGGCAGGGTGTGGATCGTGCGCAGGACCGGTGCGGTCTCGCCCTCGGTGACCAGTGCGGTGAGCTCCGGTGCCCAGCCGTCGAACTCCCGCACGATCCGGGCGGTGGCCGCGGCCGGATCGGTGAAGTCGATGCCCGCCAACCAGTCCCGCGTCCTGGCGAGCATCACCCACGTGTGGAGGTTCCCGCCGCGCTCCCGGTGGGCCAGGATCCCCTTTCCCGGCTCGAGCACCATCATCGCGCCGCCGCCGACGGTTTTCGCGCTGGTGGGGTGCCGGTGGTCGCCGTCGAACAGGTGGGTCTCGACGAACGAGATGCCGGTGTACTCGGGTGTCGCACCGGAAAGCAGCGGCCGGACCCGCGACCAGGCGCCGTCCGCGCCGACGAGCAGGCTCGTGGTGGCGGTGGTGCCGTCGGCGAAGGTGACCTCGTGGCGGCCGTCGCCGAGAGCGCGGACGCCGCCGGCCTGGTGGCCCCACCGGACGGTGCCGTCGGGGAGCGAGCCGAGCAGCAGCTGCCGCAGTTCGCCGCGCTGCACCTCGGGGTTGCCGCCCGTGCCGTCGTCGGGCACGTCGAGCAGGAGGTTCCCGTCCCGGTCCAGGAGCCGCATCGCCTGGCGTCCGTCGAGGACGAGCCGGCGGAACTCCTCGGTCAGGCCCGCTGTTTCCAGCGCCGGCTGGCCGTTGTAGTCGCGGATGTCGAGCAGCCCGCCCTGCGTGCGCGCCGCGGGGGAGGACTCCGCCTCGTAGACCGTGGACGCGACGCCGTGGACGTGCAGCACACGGGCCAGCATCAAGCCGCCCAGGCCTGCTCCGATGATCGTGACCGGTGTCGTCATGGTTCCTCCGATTGGATCGTCGCTCCAATCAAGCTAGCACGAGTTTGGAGCGGCGCTCCACTCATGCGATGATGACGACCATGGCGAAGAAACCTGCGACGCGCGCTCAGCGGCGCACGGACAGCCTGTCCCGGGAGCTGATCATCCAGACCGCGACCGACCTGCTGGACAGTGGCGGCGAAAGCGCGCTGACCCTGCGCGCGCTCACCATTCGCCTGAGCACCGGCTACGGCGCGATCTACCACCACGTCGCGGACAAGAGCGACCTGCTCGCGGCCGCCACCGACGACATCATCACCCGCGTCCTGGCCGGCGCGGTCACCGAGACGGACCCGCGCGACACCCTGCGCCGCCTCGCCCTGGGCCTGTTCGACGCGATCGACGCGCACCCGTGGGTCGGGGCCGAGCTGTCCCGGCAACCGTGGCGGCCCGCGCTGCTGGACTTCTACGAGAGCATCGCCCGGCTGCTGGACGCCCTCGCCGTCCCCGAGCGGGCGCGCTTCGACGCGGCCGGCACGCTTATGAACTACGTCCTCGGCGTCGCCGTGCAGAACGCCGCGAACGCCCGGTACCTCGCCGACGCCGAGACGGACCGAGCGTCCTTCCTGGACAACGCCGCCGCGCAGTGGGCGCAGGTGGACCCGGCCCGATACCCGTTCGTGCACGCGGCGGCGACGAAGCTGCGCGAGCACGACGATCGCGAGCAGTTCCTCGCCGGCGTCGACATCTTCCTGACCGGGATCGCCGCCCTGCGCTAGACCGGCCGTGGCGCCTGCTGGAGACCGAAGAACACGGCGGCGATCAGGCGCCGGGCCTGTGCGGCGCCTTCGTCGTTGTTCGCCACTCGCCACAGAAAGCTCATCAGCATGATGATGTCCGCCGGATCGTGGCCCGCGGCGATCGTGCCCTCGGCGCTGTGCAACGCGTCACCGAGGCCGTGCTTGATGCGGATGTAGGCCGCCAGGGTCTCGAACCACTCGACGAACGCGGCCTTCGCGGATGAATGACGCGCGAGCACTTCGTCGGCGGTCGTGGTCAGGCGTTCGATGTCGTGCTCGTAGGCCGCGAGGATCAGGTCTTCCCTGGTGGGGAAGTGGCGGTAGAGCGTTCCGGCGCCGACGCCGGCGCGTTTCGCGACCTCGCTCAGCGGCACGACTACATCGACCTCTACCAGGTGCACCGCAACGACCACGCGACCCCGCTGGAGGAGACCCTCGAAGCGCTCAGCGATCTGGTGAAGCCGGGCAAGGTGCGCTACCTGGGCGCGTCGTCGATGTTCGCCTGGGAGTTCGCCAAGGCGCTGCACCTGCGGAAGCAGCACGGCTGGGCCCGGTTCGTGTCCATGCAGGACACTACAACCTGCTCGCCCGCGAGGAAGAACGCGAGATGATCCCGCTGTGCCTCGACGAAGGCGTCGGCACGATCATCTGGAGCCCCCTGGCCCGCGGCCGGCCGGCCCGGGGCTGGGACGACGCGAAGTCGACCGCCCGCTCCGAAACCGACGGCGGCTGCGCGGACCTGCTCTACTCGCCCGCGGAATGAGGTCGACCACTTGACTGACTGACTGAGTCGGTCAATACTCCTCTCATGCGCGGACGAGTGCGGCCCCGGCCGTTGAGCGAGATCGCGACGGCGGCGGCGCGGGTGTTCACCGGCAAGGGCTACAAGGCGGCCGGGATCTCCGATGTGGCCGGGGTGCTCGGCTTGAGCCACGGTGCCCTCTACACCTATGTGGACAGCAAGGAAGCCTTGCTGTACCTGGCCTTCCTGCACCTGGCCGAACCCGAGACCCTGGCCGGGCTGACCATTCCGGTCGCGAATCCGGGCCAGGCGGGGATCGCCGGGATCGACCCGCGGCCGGCCGGATTCCCGGCACTGGCCGGCGCGCTGGGCCGGCGCACCAAGCCGGTGGCCGAGGAGCTCGGCGGGATCGTCGACGAGCTGTACGGGTACATCGAGGGCCACCAGGAGCTGCTCGCGCTGGTCGAGAGCTGCGCGCGGGACATCCCGGAGCTCGCCGAGCTGCACTTCGTGCGCGGCCGGCGCGTCCTGCTGGACCAGCTGGGCGACTACCTGCGGCGGCGCATCAAGTCCGGGCACCTGCGCCCGGTCCCGGACGTGCCGACGTCGGCCCGGTTCGTCGTCGAGACCATCGCCTGGTTCGCCTGGCACCGCCACGGCGACCCGGACTCGTCGATGCTCGGAGACGACGATTGCCGGCGCACCGTGCGCCACCTGTTGCTGGCCGCTTTCCTGCCGCCGCAACCATCTCCTGGGGGAAATGACGATGACTCGGACGCTTGAGGCCGCGCCCGGTGGCACCCGCGTGACGTGGCGGCCGGTGCTGCTGGTCGCCGGCGTGATCGCGGTGATCCACCTGGCCGTGGCCGCCCGCTACGGCTGGCACCGCGACGAGTTCTACTACGTGATCACCGGACGCCACCCGGCCTGGGGCTACGTCGACCAGCCGCCGCTGACACCGGCGCTGGCGCGACTGGCCGCCGCGCTGCCCGGCGGTGTGCTGCCGCTGCGCGTCCTGGCCATCGCCGCCGTGGCCGGTTGCGTCCTGCTGGCGGCGAAACTCGCCGCCGAACTCGGCGGGCGGCGGCGTGCCCAGCTGATCTCGGCCGCCGCCGTGGCGGCCTGCCCGGTGTTCGTGGGCGCTTCGGCGCTGTTCGGCACCACCGTCGTCGACCAGGTGTGCTGGCTCGCCGTGACGGTCGCGACCGCCCGGGCGCTGCGGCTGGGCACGACCCCGGCCTGGCTGCTCGCCGGCCTGCTCGCCGGGCTGGGCCTGGAGAACAAGCACACCATCGCCGCACTGCTCGTCGGCATCGCGCTCGGCCTGGTCATCACCAGGCGAGACGTCCTGCGCGCGCCCGGGCCCTGGCTGGCCGGCGTGCTGGCGGCGCTGATCGCCCTGCCGAACATCCTGTGGAACGCTTCTTATGGCTGGCCGTGGCCGGCCGTCAGGATGGCCGCCGTCCTGTCGGGACGGCAGGGCAGCGCCCTCACCCAGGTTCCCGAACTGCTGCTCCTGCTGACCGGCCCGCCCCTGCTCGTCCTCGGGGTGATCGGCGTGCGCCGGTTGTGCACCGAAGCCGGACGACCGCACCGATGGCTGCTGGTGGTCGGCATCACCGCGGTCGCGTTCATCGCCGTCACGTCCGGCAAGGCCTACTACGCGGCCCCGGCGTTGCCCGGCCTGTTCGCGGCCGGCGCGGTGCGGGTCGAAGCGGCGAACAGCCGGGACGGCCGGCGCGCGTGGCCGATCGCCATCGGCCTCACCGGCGCGTTCGCGATCGTGGTCGGGCTGCCCGTCCTGCCCCCGAAGGTCGCGAACAGCGTCGCGATCGGCTCGGGCAGCCCGGCGATGGAAACCTACGGCTGGACCGGCTATGTGCGGCAGATCGTCTCGGTCGCGGACCGGTATCCGGCGGACACGACGATCTTCACCAGCAACTACGGCGAGGCCGGGGCGCTGACCATCCTCGGCCCGGCCGAGGGCCTGCGCAATCCGGTGAGCAGCGCCCACAACGCCTACGGGTTCTGGGGTCCGCCCCCGGGCAGCGCCGCCACCGTGTTGTGCGTCGGCGAGTTCGACGCCGCCTACCTGCACCGGTTCTGGTCGCAGGTGACCGAGATCGCTCCGCTCACCCTGCCCGACGGCCTGTCGAACGAGGAAACTCGGCAGGGCGCGGCCATCTACCTGTGCGGGCAGCCACACGGCAGCTGGGCGCAGCTCTGGCCCGGGCTGGCGCACCTGAGCTGAGCGGGCCGGCTGGCCCGACACCAAGGAACGAGGACCGATGGATCTGCACCTCAAGGGGAAACGCGCGCTGGTCACCGGCGCGTCGAAAGGCATCGGCGCGGCGATCGCCGAGGGGCTGGCGGCCGAAGGCTGTCATCTGCACCTGGCCGCCCGCAACGGGGAAGCGCTGGCGGACCGCGCCCGGAGCCTGCGTGCGGACCACGGCGTGGAGGTGACCACGCACGCCGTCGATCTGCGGGACCCCGCCGCCATCGAGCGGCTCGCCGAGGCGGCCGGTGACGCCGGGATCCTCGTCAACAACGCCGGCGACATCCCCGCCGGCACGCTCGACGACATCGGGTCCGAGCGCTGGCGGCACGCGTGGGACCTGAAGGTCTTCGGCTACATCGACCTCGTCCGGCTCGTGTACCCGCGGCTGAAGGCCCGCGGCGACGGCGTGATCGTCAACGTCATCGGCACCGGCGGCGAGCGACCGACCGCCGGGTACATCGCCGGCGGCGCGGGAAACGCCGCCCTGATGGCCTTCACTCAGGCCCTCGGCGGCGAAGGCCCCCGCCACGGGGTGCGGGTGGTCGGGGTGAACCCGGGCCCGGTGGCCACCGAGCGGGTCGCCACGATGAGCGCCGCCAACGCCGACGTCGCCGCGAGCTTCGCTTCGCTGCCGGCCGGCCGGATCGCCGAAACCCGCGAGGTCGCGGACCTGGTGACGTTCCTCGCGTCCGATCGCGCCGCCTACATCAGCGGCACCATCGTCACGATCGACGGGGGGATGACCGCCGCGCGGTAGTCGTGCGGTGCCGGTACAGCAGCCACACGAAGTAGGGCGCGCCGATGATCGCGGTCATCAAGCCGGCCGGCAGCTGGCCGGGGGCGAGGACGGTGCGGCCCACGGCGTCGGCCGCGCAGACCAGGATCGCCCCCAGCAAGGCCGCCGCGGGCAGCAGGCGCGCGTGCCGGCTGCCCACGATCGCGCGGGCCGCGTGCGGGGCGACCAGCCCGACGAACGTGAGCACGCCGATGCCCGCGACCGCCGCGCCGGTCAGCAGGACGGCGCACGTCAGCAGCAGCAACCGCGAGCGGGCGACGGGTACGCCGAGGACCCGGGGCGTCTCGTCGTCGAGCGCCAGCAGGTCGAGCTCGTGCCGCATGCGGACCAGCACCGGTGCCACCAGCAGCAGTGCGAGCGCCATCGGCACGAGGTGGGTGAAGGTCCGGCCGTAGGTCGAGCCGCCGAGCCAGGTCAGCGCCTTGGTCTCGTTCCACGGGTCGGACAGCGTGATCAGCAGGGTCACCAGTGCCTGCGACGCCGCGTACACGCCGAATCCGATCAGCACCAGGCGTTCGCTGCTGAAGCCGCCGCGGGCCGCCACCGCGAACACCACGCCCATCGCCAGGGCGGCGCCCAGTCCCGCGAACCCGGTCAGGGTCCAGAACCCGACCCCGGACACGAGGGTGATGACGGCGACCGCGCCGAGGCCCGCCCCGCCGACGACCCCGATCATCCCCGGTTCGGCCAGCGGGTTGCGGGCGACCGCCTGGGTGAGCGCGCCGCCGAGCGCCAGCGCGGCGCCCGCCAGCAGCGCGGCGACCACGCGGGGCACGCGGGTGTCCAGCACGCCGGTGACGATCGGGCCCGCCTGGCCGGTCACCCAGTTGACGACGTCGCCCAGCAGCAGCTTCGCGTCCCCGAGCAGGACCGCCCCCACCGCGACGCCGACCGTCACGAGCACCAGCACGCCGAGGATCACCCGGTACCGGAGGGCGCTCACGCCGCCGCGGGCGCCGGCCGCGGGCGGTTCGGCGGTCGCGGAGGTGATCCGGGCGGTGCGGGCCAGGACGACGAGGAAGATCGCGCCGAGGATGGTCGTGACGACGCCGGTCGGTACCTCCAGGGCTTTCTGCGCGCTGATGATCGTGCGGAGCAGCACGTCGGCGCCCAGCAGGAGAGCCGCGCCCAGCGCCGCGGAGAACGGGATCAGCGCGGCGTGCCGGTGCAGGCCCGGGACCACGGACGCGAGCAGCCGGGCCAGTGCCGGTGCGGCGAGGCCGACGAACCCGATCGGGCCCGCCAGGGTCACCGCCGCCGCGGACAGCAGCACGGCCAGCGCGATCGCGGCGAAGCGGAGGCGTCCGACGTGGACGCCCAGCGTCCGGGCGTGGTCGTCGCCGACGTGGATCAGGTCGAGCCGCCGGGCCATCGCGAGCAGCGCGGCCAGCGCCACGCCGACGAGGGGACCGAGCGTGCGGATCCCGGCGAGCCCGTTCTGCTCCAGCGAGCCCTCGCCCCACGCGAACAGGCCGCGGGTTTCCTGGGCGTAGAGCAGCAGCAGGACCTGGGTCACGGAGATCATCGCCAGCGCGATCGCGGTGCCCGCCAGCACCAGCCGCACGATCCCGGTGCCGCCGGTGCCGGCCAGCGCGAGCACGAACACGGCCGCGCCCAGCCCGCCCGCGAACGCGACACCGGTCGCGCCGAGCAGGGGCAGCGAGACACCGAACGCCGCGACGGCGACCACGGCGAGGTGTGCGCCGGCGTTGACGGCGAGGGTGTCCGGCGACGCCAAGATGTTGCGGGACACCGACTGCAGCACGACACCGGCCACGCCGAGCGCGGCGCCGACGACGAGCGCCGCGAGCAGCCGGGGGAGCCGTGACTCGACGACCACCGCGGTCGTGTCGCCGGTGCCGCCGCCGAACACCAGCCGCAGCACGTCCAGCGCGTCCAGGTTCGCGGTGCCCTGGGTCAGGTGCACGGCCGAACCGAGCACGAGCAGGGCGGCGAGGCCGAACCCCAGCAGCGTCAGCCGTCCGCGTCGCCGGACGGTGACCGCGGGCGGCGGCTCGGTCAGGGTTTTCACTCCGGCGCTATCCCTTGAGCGCGGCGACGGCCGCGTCGACGAACTGCTCCATGGACTTCGGTCCGCCGAACATCCACAGGGAGTCCGGGAAGCGGTGCACCTTGCCGCTCTTGACGAACGGGAGGTTCTTCCAGATGGCGTTGCCGGCCAGCTCCTGCTGGTACGGGTCGCCGTCGGCGTTGTTGGCGATGTACCAGAACCGCACGTCGGGCAGCTGGGTCAGGCCCTCGACGTCGGCCTGCGCGAGCCCGTAGACCGCGTCGCCCTCCATCGGCCAGGCGGTCTCCAGGCCGAGCCGGCCGAACACCGCGGGCACCAGGGCGCCCTGGGTGTAGGGCCGGATGCTGACCGAGCCGGAGGTGACGTAGGCGTCGGAGAACGCGACCTTCTGACCGGCGGCGCCGAGCTTCTCCACCTCGGCCCGGCCCGCGGTGAGCTTCTGCTCGAACGCGGACTTCAGCTGCGCGGCCTTGGCTTCGGTGCCGGTGGCCTTCGCGATGGTGTCCAGGTTGGCGTACATCCCGGCGATCGGGTCCTTGGCGGTGCCGCCGTTGATGACGATCACCGGCACCTTCGCCTCGATCTGCTGGAGCGCGCCTTCGGTCACGCTGTCGGTGACGATCACGAGGTCCAGCCCGAGCGAACCGAGCGTGTCGAGGCTCGGCTCGCCGCGGGTGCCGATGTCCTTCGGGGTGCCGTCGAGCGGCGCGGAGCTCACCCACTGGCCGTAGCCCTTGATGTCGGACACCCCGGTCGGCATGACACCGAGCGACACCAGGTTCTCGACGCCGTTCCACTCGGTCGCGGCGACGCGCTTGGCCGGGCCGGGCAGCTTCACCTCCTTGCCGCGGGAGTCGACGACCGTGACCGGGCCGGTGCCGCTCGCGGTGGGGGCGCTGCTCGCGGCCTCCTCGGTGGTGCCGCAGGCGGCCACGAAGAACGTGGCGGCCGCGGACAGGCCGAGGATCATCCGGGTGATCCGCATGTTTCTCCTAGGTGTTCTTTGATGACGGCGCACCGGTCAGACCGACGCGGTGCGCGCTCCGGTGTCGTTGAAGCGGCCGATCGCGCGGGTGTGGATCCGCCCGTCGGCCGGGTCGAGCGCGACGTCCACGCGGATGCCGTAAGCACGGCTGAGGTGTGCGGAGGTCAGCACGTCGGCGGGGGCGCCTTCGACGGTGACCCGGCCGTCCTCCAGCAGCAGCACCCGGTCGGCGACCGCCGCGGCCTGGTCGAGGTCGTGCAGCACCACGCCGACCCCGACGCCGTGCCGGTCGGCGAGGTCGCGGATGACGTCGAGGATCTCGACCTGGTAGCGCAGGTCGAGGAAGGTCGTGGGCTCGTCGAGCAGCAGCAGCGCGGTGTCCTGGGCCAGGCAGCCGGCGAGCCACACCCGCTGCGCCTGCCCGCCGGAGAGGGCCTGCACGGGCCGGTCGGCGAGGGCGGAGAGGCCGGTCAGCTCCAGGGCGCGCTCGACGGCCGCGGGGCCTTCGGGGTCGCGCCCGCCCCAGCGGGAGCGGTGCGGGTGCCTGCCGTACTCGACGAGCTCCCGGACGCACACGCCGCCCGGGGCCGTTCTCTGCTGGGACAGCAACGTGATCCGCTTGGCGATGTCCTTTCCGGACAGTGCGCGCAGGTCCGCGCCGTCGGCGAAGGTGACCGAGCCGGCAAGCGGCGGGTGCAGCCGCGCCAGCGCCCGCAGCAGCGTCGACTTCCCGCTGCCGTTGGGCCCGATGAGCGCGGTGACGGTACCCGCGTTCAGGGAGACGGACGCGGCACGCACGACGATGTCGCTGCCGTAGGCGACGTCGATCTCACGCGCCTGGACACCGGTACCGGCGCGGTGGGGGAGAGCGGACACGCGAGAACAATAAGGTCAGGCTTACCTAACTACAAGGTGGCGGACGGCACATGCGGCCACGGTGCCCGTTCTGACGCGCACAGTGATCGTCTGCACGTGCGAGGCGCGGAGGTGACGGTCGGCGAGATCGGCTACGGGCGCCGCAGAACCGGGTGCCGAGCGGGGTCAGTCCCGGTGGCCCCGGGCGACGTCCAGCACCGCCCGCGGGTCATCCGGCGAGGTCTCGCCGCGCCAAGCGACGTACCCGTCGGGCCGGACCAGGACGTACCGCGCGGCGTAGAGATCGTGCAGGTCCGGACGGTTGAGCCGGAACCGTGTCAGGGGCACGCCGGCCGCCGCCGCGGCGGTTTCCCACTCGGGTGCGGGCGGGGCGGCGACCTCCAGGAGCGTGAAGCCGGGGCCGAGCTCGTCCTGGAGTGACCGGTCCCGGCTGAGCCACTGGTGCGGCAGCCGGTTCCCCGGGGCGCTGGACGGCCGGTACTCCGAACCGGTGGAGGCCGGCGCGGGACCGTCGTCGGCGACGATGATGGGCGAGCCGGGATAGGTCGTGCCGAGCACGAAACCGAGGGTGTACATCTCGGCCGTCTTGGCCTGGCGGATCAGCTCCGCCGTCTTGGCGCGCAGGGCCCGGCCGTCCGGCCCGTCGCCGTCCAGCCCGGGCACGGCGAGCTCGCCGGTGAGCACCCGCATGTTGCGTTCGGCTTCGGCGATGGCGCGCCGGGCGATCGGACGGCGTTCGGTCTCGTAGGAGCCGAGCAGGTCGGGGCCGGCCCAGCCGCGCAGGGCGGCCGCGAGCTTCCAGCCGAGGTCGGCGGCGTCCCCGATGCCGGTGTTGGCGCCGAAACCACCCCAGGGCGGGTTCTGGTGGGCGGCGTCCCCGGCCAGGAAGCAGCGGCCGTCCCGGTAGCGGTCGGCCACCAGCATCCGGGCCGTCCAGGGATCGATCGCGGTGACCGTGATGGGTGCGTCGGCGCCGATCATGCGGTGGACGGCTCGTTCGCACCACGCGGCGTCGGCGTCCTGCGGGGCGTTGATGATGATGGCCCACCACAGGTCGTCGGTGTCCAGCGTTCCCATCAGGCCGTTGACCCCGGGGTCGACGACCCAGTACTGGACGGCGCGGCCCAGGTCGTGGCGGGCGGAGAGCCCGGGCGCGTCGAAGATGACCTGCACGTTGCGGATCTCGTGGCTCCGCCCGGTCAGCGGGATGCCGCACGCCCGGCGGACGGCACTGCGCGCGCCGTCGGCGCCGACCAGGTACTTCCCGCGCACCAGGCGTTCACGCCCGGCGTCGTCCGTCGCGGTGGCGGTGACGCCGGCGTCGTCCTGCTCGAGGCCGGTCAGCGTCCAGCCCCAGCGCGCGCTGACCGTCTCCCGCCCGGCGACGGTGTCGCGCAAGGCCTCCTCGACGTGGTTCTGCGCGCACCACTGGGCGGGTTCGGCCAGCTCGGCTCGCTGGATGTCGCTGAGGGCGAAGACGCCGTCGAAGCGTTCCAGCCGGTGCCCGGTGAGCGAGGTGCAGAAGACGGCCGAGTCGGCCCAGCCGAACGGCAGCCGCGCGTGGTCCCGGACCGCGTCGGCGACGCCGAGGCGCCGGAAGATCTCCATCGACCGGGGGTTCATCTGCTTGCACCGCGGGGAAGCCAGGGCCGGTTCCGGCCGCGGTTCGAGCAGGACGCAGTCGATGCCCCGGGAGCCGAGCTCGTGGGCGAGCGTCAGGCCGACCGGGCCGCCGCCGGCGATGACGACCTCCGTGGTCTCCACGCCGGGGGAGTCGGTGCTGCTCGACATGACAAGGCTCCCAGCGGGTCGGTGATCGTCATCGCGCAGAGTACGGCGAGCACGCCGAAAGGACCACCATCACGGTGGTGCCGTGCGTCCGGTCAGGCAGTGCTGCACCAGGGGACCGAACGTGGCGACCAGCTCGTCGACGGACGCGGACGCGATCGGCTCGATGTGCGCGATGTACCGGGCCACCGCGAGGCCCAGGATCTGGACGTTGACCATGCCCGCCCGCAGCTCGGCGTCCGGGGTGCCGAGCAGCGCCGCGAGCCGGCCGGTGAGCTCCCGGTCGATGAACTCGCGCAGGAGCGCCTCGGACCGCGGGTCGGTGGGCGCCGACCTCGTGAGCGTCACCAGCGGCATGTGGTCGGACTTGTCGAGGTTCTCCACGAGCGTCCGGACGATGCGTTCGCCGATGGTGGCGAGGTCGCCGGCGAAGATCGACTCGATGGCCTGCGGGACGGCGCCGGACATGTCGGTCACCGCGCTGAACAGGCCTTGTTTGGTGCCGTAGAAGTAGAACACCATCGCCGGGTCGACTTCCGCCGCGGTGGCGATCGCGCGCACGGTCGTGCTCCCGTAACCGTGCTGGTGGAACAGCTCGCGGGCGACCTGCAGGATCCGCTGCTTGCTCTCCGCGCCGGACCGCCAGCGCCCGGGGCGACGGCTGTTGTCGTGCTCTGTCATGGCCGCCGAAGCCTAACACCCCTTTCTTCATCGATCGGTGGAGTTTTGCCGGAACTCGCCGTACGGTGTTCTTCATCGGGTGATGAAGAATGGGGTTGAGGGCATGCGGGTGGTGGTGGTCGGTGCCGGCCTGGGCGGGTTGACGCTCGCTCATGGACTGCGCCGGGAGGGAATCGACGTCGCGGTGTACGAACGAGACGCCGCGTCGGGGCGTCCGCAGGGCGTCAGCCTGCACGTCGACGAACGCGGCGCGTCGGCGTTGCGTGCGTGCCTGCCGCCGGCGCACGTCGCGATGGTGGAGGCCACCACGGGGGGACCGCGCGAGCAGACCCTGACACTGTCCGATGTGGACGGAGAGCTCGCCGTCACGGGCACGCTGCCGTCCGACGGCGTGGCAGGCCGGCCGCGGCCCGGCCGGCAGGTCCACCGGCCGCTGCTGAAAGCGGTGCTGCTGACGGAACTGGACGACGTGGTCCGGTTCGGCGCGGAGTGCACGCGGTTCGAGCAGCGCGCCGACGGCACCGTCCGGGTGTGGTTCGCCGACGGCCGCACGGACACCGCCGACGTCCTGGTCGGCGCGGACGGAGTCGGCTCGGCGGTGCGGCGCCGGTACCTGCCCGACGTGCGGGTGGTGGACACGGGACGCCGGATGATCATGGGCGCGACGCCGTTGCGTGCCGTGCTCGGCACCGGGCTGCCCGCCCTGATCGGCGACAGCCCCGCCGCCGTCCACGTGCGGGGCACGATGATGGCGCTGGGCGTGCTGCGGTTCACCGAATCGCCCGCGGTCGCGCGGCAGCGATGGCTGCCTGCCCTGCGCCACAGCGCGGTCGCCGAGATCGAGGACTACGTGATGTGGGCCTTGCCCGTCACACGGGAGCAGCTCGGTTCGGCCGAGGTGTGGCGCCGGGCGAAGGAGCTGACCGCGGACCTGCCTCCGGCCCTGCGGTCGGTCGTCGCCGAGGCGTGGCCGGACGTCACGGTCGCGCTGCGCATCGGGACGATCCCGCCGATGCCGGCCTGGCCCGCGAGCCCGGTGACGCTCCTCGGCGACGCCATCCACCTGGCCCCGGGTTTCGGGGGCAACCTCGCGATGCAGGACGCGCACCAACTCGGCGAGGCACTGGCCGGGGCGTACCGGGGCCGGCTCGGCCTGCTCGACGCGATCGGCGCCTACGAGGACACCATGCGCCGCAGCGGTTTCCCGGCGGTCGGCGCGAAGGCGGGCGCATGAGCCTCGGCATGCTGACGCAGCGGTCGTTGTCGTTGTTCGGCGCGGTGGGCGGGTGGCGCACGGTCGCCGAAGGCGTCGCCTCCCGGGTGGTGTTCCTCGTCGCGTACCTGGTGACCGGACAGGTGCTGACGTCCGCGCTGGTCGCGGTCGGCGGCGTGGCCGTGCTGGCCGTGGTGCGGCTGTGCACCGGCGGCAAGGTCTGGCAGCCGGCGATCGGGCTGGCCGTGGTCGGGGTGTCCGCGTTGCTGGCCGGGACCACCGGGCACGCGGCCGACTTCTACCTGCCCGTCGTTCTGGTGCAGGCCGGCTGCAGTGGGGTGTTCCTGGTGTCCCTGCTGGTGCGGTGGCCGGTCATCGGGTTCGTGATGGGCACGGTGCGCGGCGAAGGCAGCGCCTGGCGACGCGATCGCCGGCAGCGGCGGCGCTATTACGTGTGCACGGCGGTGTTCCTGGCGAAGTTCGTCCTCGCCACGGCCGTGCTGGTGCCGCTGTACTCCGCCGGAGCGGTGCTCCCGCTCGGCATCGCCGCCACGGTGCTGGGCGGCGCACCCGCGGCCGGCGCCTGCCTCTACCTGTGCTGGCGGATCCTGCGGACCCCGCCTGCCGATCCCGGTGATGAGTTGTCGCGCCCGCGGCCGTCTCACCTTTGACGGGACACCACCAGGCGGAAGGATGACGTGATGAGTGTGGAGGAGCTGGGTGTGGACGAGGTCGGCGAGCCGGCGTTTTCGGGGCTGGCGGAGCGGCACCGGCGGGAGCTGCACGTGCACTGCTACCGGATGCTCGGGTCGTTCGAGGACGCCGAGGACACCGTGCAGGAGACGTTCCTGCGGGCCTGGCGGCGGCGGGAGACGTTCGAGGGGCGCCCGACGTTCCGGGCCTGGCTGTACCGGATCGCCACCAACGCCTGTCTGGACCTGCTGGCCAAGTGCCGCCCGGAGCCCGCGACCGGCGGCGAGGTGCGGTGGCTGCAGCCCTGCCCGGACCGGCTGCTCGACGAGCTGCCCGCGGGCGAGGCGGACGCCCCGGAGACCGTCGCCGTCGCGCGGGAGACGATCGAGCTGGCCTACCTGGTCGCGGTCCAGCACCTCGCGCCGCGCCCGCGGGCCGTGCTGATCCTGCGGGACGTGCTCGGCTGGCCGGCGAAGGAGGTCGGGGAGCTGCTCGGGGACTCCGTCAACTCCGTGAACAGCGCGCTGCAGCGGGCCCGCGCCGGCATGCGGGAGCACCTGCCCGCCGAGCGGCAGGACTGGACCGGCGGCGAGGAGGACGCCGGGACGCGTGAGCTGGTCCGCCGCTACACCGACGCCAGCGTGGCCACGGACGTCGACGGGCTCGCCGCTCTGCTGCGGGACGACGTCCGTTGCTCGATGCCGCCGACGCCGGGCCTGCACCTCGGCCGCGACGCGGTGGTCGGCAACTGGGTCGAAGACGGCTTCGAGAGCATGACGGGCCTGCGCGCCGTCCGCACCTCGGTGAACCGCCAGCCCGCCGTCGCTTTCTACGAGTGGCGGGAGCAGGTGGGCGCGTACCTGCCGCTGACGATCGACGTCCTGCGCGTCACCGGCGGGGTGATCACCGAGATCGTCACGTTCCACGACGACCGGTTCCCGCGGCTCGGGCTGCCGGAGCGCCTGCCGGCGTAGTCCGGCGGGGACCCCGGCATCCGGATACTGGGGTGATGGTGACCGATGTGACGTTCTCGAGCGCCGACGTGATGCTGGCGGGGTCGCTCGCCGTGCCCGATCGCCGGGCGCCGGTTCCGGGGGTGGTCATGGTCGGCGGTTCCGGACCGTCGGACCGGAACAACGACGCCTTCTTCCCGCCGATCCGCCGGCGGCTCGGGGAAGCCGGGCTCGCGGTGCTGTCGTACGACAAGCGCGGGGTCGGCGAGTCCTCGGGTGACTGGCTCGAAGCAACCATCGACGACTTCGCGCTCGACGCCGTCGCCGCGCTGGACTTCCTCCGTGCCCAGCCGGGTGTGCAGGCCGGAACCACCGGCCTGTTCGGGCACAGCGAAGGTGGTTGGGTCGTCCTGCGCGCCGCGGCCCGGGAGGAGGTGCCCTGGGTGGTCACCAACGGCTGCCCCGGCATGACACCCGCGGCTCAGGACCGGTACGCGCTGGCCACCGCCCTGCAGACGATCGACGGCCTCACATCCGGCGACGCCGATGTGACACTGGCCGCGTACGACCGTCTCGTCGAAGCCGGCCGGCGCGGCGCCGGCTTCGCCGAAGCGACCCGGATCGTCCGCTCGTCCCCGATCCCCGCTGCCGTCAAGGATCTGTTCGGTGAGTACTGGTCCGAGGTGGACGAGCGCCGTTGGGAGTTCACCAAGCGCAAGCAGGACCACGACCCGATCCCGGACGCGCTGCGCCTGCGCTGTCCCCACCTGGCGACCTTCGGTGGCGCCGACCAGCTGGTTCCGGTGGCCGCCAGCATCAGCCTGTTCGCCGCGGCCGCCTGCCATCCCGGCCGCCATCCGCGGGCCACCCTGACCGTCGAGGTGTTCCCCCACGCCGACCACCGCGTCCAGGTGGGCGGCGGCACCGACCTGGCGTCCGGCTACCTCGAAACCCTGACCCGGTGGATCACCGGGCTCGTCAGGCCGTGACTGCGACGACGACCTTGCCGTGCACGGCGCCTTCGGCGGCCCGTGCGTGCAGCGCCGGCAGCTCGGGCAGCGGCACCCGCTCGGCGACGTCGACGCGCAGCTCGCCGCGGTCGACCAAGGCCACCAGGTGCGCCAGCTGTCCGGCGTCGCTGCGGACGAACAGGTCGATGCCGCGCACGCCGCGTTCTTCGTCGGCGGGCGCGGGCATCCACACCGTCGTGTTCACCACGACCCCGCCCGGACGGACCAGCGTGACGAGCGCGGCCAGTTCGGCCGGGTCGACCGGCGCGAGGTTGAGCACGACGTCGACCTGCTCGGTCACCGCCGCGGTCACCCCGGCGGTGGTGTGGTCGATGATCTCGTCGGCGCCGGCCGACTTGACCGCGTCGCCGCTGCGCGGGCTCGCCGTGGCGATGACGTGGGCCCCGGCCCCTTTGGCCAGCTGCACGGCGTAACCCCCGACCGCGCCACCGGCGCCGTTGATCAGCACGCGCTGCCCGCTCTGCAGCTTGCTGTGGTCGAACAGCGCCTGCCACGCGGTCAGCCCCACCACCGGCAGGGCGGCGGCGTCGGCCAGCGGGACGCCCTGGGGCGCCGGCGTGAGGACCTCGGCCGGCGCGAGGACGTACTCCGCGGCGGCGCCGTCGCCGTCCATCGGCAGGAAGCCGATGACCTCATCGCCGGCCTGGAGGCCGGTCACGCCCTCGCCGAGCGCGTCGACCGTGCCGGCGACGTCGAGGCCGGGGGTGTGGGGGAGGACCACCGGGATGGGGCCGCGCATGAAGCCGCCGCGGATGTTGCCGTCGACGGAGTTGAACGATGTCGCAGCAACCCGGATCCGGACCTGCCCGGCTCCGGGAACCGGCTGGTCCACGTCCTCGTAGCGCAGGACGTCGGGGGTGCCGTACTCGTGGAAACGCACTGCCTTCATCGGAGTTCTCACCTTTGCTGATTCCAGTGTGCTTCGAATTCGAAGCAATCGCGGACCACGGTACATCTGCTTCGAATCTGAAGCAAGTTTCCCTTGATCCATCTGGACCTCAGGATCGTGGCCGCGGGCTCGGTCAGCCTGGGCCGGTTTGTCCCACCTTCACGACGGCCGGCCCGTCCGCGGTGCGGACGACCTCCCCGAGCCGGGCCGCGTCGGCCGAGCCCGGGGCCGCGGTGAGGACCACCGCCATCAGGTCGTCACCGGGGACCTCGAGCAGGGCGCCGTCGAGTGTGATGCCGCCACCGTCCGGGTGCCGGAACACGGCTCGGTTCTCGTAGGCGGAGACCGTTTTCGGGCTGCGCCACAGGGTGTCGAACGGACGGCTGGCGCTCCGCAGTTCGTCGACGAGTTCGGCGAGCGAGGCGTCCGCCGGGTGGCGCAGGTGCGTGTCGCGCAGCCGCGCGGCGAGGACGGCCTGGAAACCGGCCTGGTGCTCGTCGGTGCGATCGATCTCCTCGCGCGCTTTGCAGAACGTGCGCCACGCGACGTTCCAGTCCCGGGCGGGCCCGGCCGCCGCCCCGCCGCCCAGTGCCATCCACGCGCTGTTGACGGCGATGACGTTCCACGCCGCGTCGGTCAGGAAGGCGGGGGTGGCGTCGAACCGCTCCAGGAGCCGCATCGCCGCCGCCCCGGCTTCGCGCGGCACCGGCCCGTCGGCCGCGGCGTACCCGGCGAGGGCGCAGAGCCGCGCGTAGTCCGCCCGGCCGACCCGCAGTGCGCGGGCGATGGCGGTGACCACGCCGGCCGACGGGTGCCGCCGTCCCTGTTCCAGCCGCCGGATGTAGTCCGCGGACACCCCGGCCAGCTCGGCGAGCTCCTCCCGGCGCAGGCCGCGGACGCGCCGCGGTCCGCCGACCGGCAGCCCGGCGGCCGCGGGATCGGTGTGTTCGCGCAACCAGCGGACCGCGGTGCCCAGCTCGGCCAAGGACATGCCGCAAGTGTGCACCAGCGGGGTGTCCACTCTCGCCGAACCCCTTCGAATTCAAAGCAGTAAGCTCCGGTCATGTCTGACGCACCACCGTCGCTCGACCCCGTGCAGCTCGGCGCGTACTTCGACCTCATCGAGGTGACCAGCCTGCTCCGGCACGCGGTCGAGCAGCAGCTGCGCGAGGCCGGTGATCTCAGCTACGTGCAGTTCCAGCTGCTGGCCCGGCTCGGTGACTCGCCGGCGGGCAGCCACCGCATGACCGACCTGGCCGACGGCGTCGTCTACAGCCGCAGCGGCCTGACGTACCAGGCGGGCCTGCTCGAGAAGGCGGGCCTGGTCGTGCGCGCCCCTTCTCCGGACGACGAGCGGAGCACCACGGTCACCATCACCGATGCCGGACGCGCGCGGCTCGCCGACGTGCTGCCCGGGCACATCGAGGTGGTCGGCGGCCTGCTGTTCGAGCCGCTGTCGCGTTCGGACGTCGAAACGTTGGCCGGTCTGCTGGCGCCGGTGCGAGACCACATGCGCTCGACGCCACCGCGCTCGGCAGCGCCCCGGCGTCGTACGAGGGGGGATCAGTGACACGTCTTCACGTCGGCTGCGCGATGTGGACCCACAAGGCGTGGCCCGGGCGGTTCCTGCCGCAGCCGCTGCCGGCCAGCGAGCGCCTGCGGGCCTACGCGGGCTGGTGCACCGCGGTCGAAGGCAACACGACGTTCTACGCGACCCCCGCGCGCACGACCGTCGAAACTTGGGCGCAGCAAACCGATCCCGGCTTCCGGTTCGTGGTGAAGCTGCCCAAGGTCGTCACGCACGAGCGCCGGTTCGCCGGGGTCGAGGCCGAGATGCGAGCGTTCCTGGACGCGATCGAACCCCTCGGCGAACGGGCGGTCCTGTGGACCCAGCTGCCGGGCTCGTTCGGCCCTCCGGACGTCGAGGCCCTCGGCCGCTTCCTGCGCCGGCTCCCCGCCGACCGTCGGCGCGCGGTGGAGGTGCGCCACCCCGAGTTCTTCACCGACCCTGGCTCGACGTCGCTGCTGGAGGGCGCGCTCGCCGAGGCGAACGCCGAGTGGGTGCCGTTCGACACGACGGTGTTCTTCCAGAGCCCGCCGACGAGCGAGGCAGAGCAGGACGCGTGGGCGAAGAAACCGCGGCTCCCGCGCCGAACGCGGGCCCTGACCGACCGGCCGATCATCCGCTACCTGGGCCGCGACTCGATCGAGGAGACGGTCAAGGGATGGCGGCCGTGGACCGAGGTGGTCGCCGGCTGGCTGAGGGAGGGTCGTTTACCGACGGTTTTCGTGCACACGCCCGACAACAACGAGGCACCGGCGCTGGCCCGCCGCTTCCACAACGAGGTGCGAGCACTGGTGCCCGGCCTCGACGCACTACCCGAGCCGGAGCCGATCGAGCCTGCGACGCTGTTCTGAGTCGAGTCGTTTGCGCTCTCGAGGGAGACGAACGCTGAGCGTCCCCGTCGGCTCGCGTGACGTATCTGCGCTACGCCCGGGACACCATTGCGTATCCCCCCGGTGCCGGTGAAGATCTGGCCCGGCAGCGCGACGCGGCGGCATGGGTGATCGATGGTCCCCGGCCGCGCGGGTGCGAGACTGGGCGGCAACTTGACGACGCGAAGGAGCTCGCGGTGGCCTCTGATGCCCTCGAAGGACCGGTCCCGGCGTCGAGCGGGCGGGGGCAGCCGGTCCTTCAGTTGCTGGACAAGGCCATCGGCTTGCAGACACCGATGGTGCGTAAGAACATCGCCCGCGCCCGTCAGCGCAACCCGGAGGCGACACCGGCGGAGGTCGTGCGCACCCTGGAACGGATGTACGTCAGCGCACTGGCGGGCAGCGGGGCAGCGGTCGGGGCCACCGCGGCCGCGCCCGCCGTCGGCACCGGGGTCGCACTGGCATTGTCGGCGGGCGAGGCCTTTTCGTCACTCGAACTGAGCACCCTGTTCGTGCTCTCGGTCGCCGAGGTGCACGGCGTTCCGCTGGACGAGATCGAACGCCGGCGGACGCTGGTCATGGGAATCTTGCTCGGCCAGTCGGGTTCCTCGACCATCATCGGCAAGGCCGCCGAGCGCACCGGTCAGCACTGGGCGCGCCAGCTCGTCGGCAAGGTACCCACGGCGGCGCTGAAACAGATCAACAGCGTCCTGGGCAAGAACTTCATCACCAAGTACGGCACCAAGCAGGGCGTCATCGTCCTCGGCCGGGTGGCGCCGTTCGGCATCGGCGCGGTGATCGGCGGTGGCGCCAACGCCACCGTCGCCGCTCTGGCAGTCCGAGCGGCCCGACGTGCGTTCGGCCCCGCGCCACAGTCCTGGCCCGAGCCTGACTACAGCTGAGCCGCAGGGATCTCGTAGATGATCCCCAGCCCGTCCTCGTCGTCCCACTCTTCGTCGACCTTGACGAAGCCGTACTGCGATGCCAACCGGTAGGAGGCCGTATTGTCGGGGCTGATCGTGACCCGGATGGTGCGTACCTGCGGCTCGAGGGCGGCACGCGTCAGCAACGATTCCAGCGCCGCCCGCGCGTAACCGCGTCGCCGATGTGCCGGGTCGACGGCGTAGCCGATCTCCACCGTGCCCGATGTGTCGGGAGGCCCGTGGTAGCCGGCCGTTCCGACGGCCAAGAGTTGTTGCTGATCCCAGATGATGCCGGTAACCCAGGCGGCGCTGCCGGGGTCCGCGGCGACCTGCCTGCTGCGCCTCTCCCACAGCCGGCGCCGGTCCGGTCCGGCCAGGTAGGGCGTCAGGCGTACCGGACTGGTCGCATTCGCTCCGGGCAGGTCGCCGCGGGCGAGCGCGTCGAACGCCGGTCCGGTCAGGTGCACGATACGAACATCCGGTTTCGGCCTGTTCGATGTCGCTGAGTGGTGATGGTTCCGCACGGCGGCAACCTGCCACAGATCCGAGCACGATGCACCCGAGATATCACTCATCGGCATGGCATGAGAGTGCATCGCCTCGCGAGCGATATCAGGTGCGAGGAGACCCGGATGGCTGCGAGACTCGCGCCGACATGGTAGTGGAGCGGCGGCCGCTCTCCGTCGCCGTGTTCTGCAGGCAGGGCTGCAGTCACTGGTGGCATCGGTTGGGCGGCCCGCGCGTAAGCTGATCTTCTTCCGAGTGCATACCGGACCGGGCCCGGCAGGGGGTGACTGCCCTCAGCCGGCGCACGTCCAGGTGGCCGGCACCAACGTCTGGCCGTCCGCCGACTTGCGCTGCCCCGCGAGTTCGCCGGTCTCCGTCACCACCCGACCCATCGTTCGGCGGTGATGTTGCCGACGAACGTGGCCTCGCGCCATACACCCAGCTCCCGCGCGGTGCCGCCGACCCGGGGTGTATGAGGCAACCATCAGCCCGTGGGAGTTGATCCCTCGCGGGGAGAGGCGATCCTGGATCTGGAGGTCGGGAGAGCCGGCGAGCCGGCGGGTGGTTACAACTTCCCGTCAGGCGATTGACCGGCCAGGTAGCCGTCCGAGCCTGAGCAGGAACGGCTCCCGCGAACAGCGTCACCAGTACAGCGCATAGTTCATCGGCGAGGTACGACGTGCACGCCATCGCCTGTCGAGCAGTTATCGGGTCGCGCGGGTCAGCTCATCTGGCGGGGTGCCGGCACGACGGAGACGCTCGCGGGCCTCGTCCTCCGACAGCGAGGTGATGGGCCGCCCGGTCGCGTGCTGGAACTTGGCGTCGTAGGCCCTGGTCCACACGCCCGCCGCCCATGCGCGGTGAAGTTCGTCGGCGCTGAGGTCCCGGCCACGCGCATGGCCGTACGCGACGAGGAATCGTCGCGTGTCCTCGACGGTGGCCAGCTTGTCCGCGTCGATGGTCGAGTACAGCGCGGCGGCGAAACCGACCAGGACGTCTTCGCTGTCCGCGGTCACGCTGTCCCAGTCGTGCACCACCTGCAGCGTGTCTCCGCTCCAGCGCAGGTTGTCGGCGAGCCAGTCGCAGTGGCCGATCACGGCGCCGGACGCGCCGATCCGCAACCGGTCGCGAGCACGACGCCCGGCGTCGTCGATCCACTCCGCGCCGGACACCTCGTCGAGGTCGACATCGGAGTCCTCCGAGCGCGGCCACAGGCCGTTCCCGGCGTGGTTCCAGGCCGCCCACGACGGTGCCGGGGCGAGCGCGGACACCTCAGCAGGACTGGGGACCAGCCGGATCAGCCGCGCGAACGCTTCCGCGAAGGCAGCGGCTGCGACGTCCGCGCCCGGTAGCACGGAGCCGCCGGGGATGTAGACCTCCGCGGTGGCGATGTCACCACCGAAGGGAGCGGCGCCGGTGAGCGGCTCCGGGCAGGGATAGCCGGCCTGGAACAGGCGACGCTGAACCTCGACGCATACCGCTATCCGCGGCGCGGCCGGACGAACCTTGACCACAACCTCACGGCCATCGGCCAGCCGGAGCCCGATGACAGCGGACAGGTGCCCGGACCTGAATATCTCCTCCGCTGGCGGGCTACCCAGATGCTCCAGGCACCAGCGGGCGAGACCATCAGGATCGACCGCACACGCATGAGGTGGCATCTCGGCATCCTGACAGGTGAACCCTCCGCAGCCGACGACGACACGGCCTTCACCGAGTCCGTACACAGCGGCTTGGCTGGGTGATCAGCAGCCAAAGCGAGCGCTACGGTCGCACTCGCGAATTCAGCGACATGGTGGTGGGTCACGGCCTCTTCCTGGTCGAAGGGGCGGACGGGTGCGCGGCTCACCCCCGATCCGACACCCAGCTCTTGCCCATCTGGCCGAGTGAGTCCCGTCAGTAAGCCGGCGGGTGCGCGATGGCTCGATCATCGAGGCCAATCCGGTGCGGCAGCGCGCCGTCGCGGCCGCCGTTCCGGGGACAATGGTGCCGGAGCGGGCCGGCGTGCTCGGGGATCGATGGCGCGGTTGCTGGTGATCACGGCGGCGTGGGCCGGGTGCCGGTGGGATCCCGGACCGCAACACACGGCACCTGGATGAGCGGACGGTGGATCACCTCGGTTGTCGATGCGTCAGCCGGTGAGAATTGCGAGCGCTGCCTCGATGTCCGCGCGTTCGTCCCCTGTAGCGGACCGGAGCATCTCGCGCAACGGCTCGATCGCGCGGCGGACGCCGACCCGGCCGGCGGCCCTGACCGCGCGCGGATCCTTGTCCAGGCGCAGAAGGATCAGGTTGTGCACCAAGAGCAACGCAGGGGCGGGCAGGTCGAGCAGCCCAGCGATCGGGAAGTCCGGCTCGTCGCCTTCGATGCTCTGGTCGAAGCTGTGCAGCGGCTCCTCGTCCCGGTCGACGCGCGACGTCAGGCCCAGGTCTCCGGCGGTCTCGCCCGCGTCGATCCTGGCCAGGATCTCGCGCAGCTGGTCCCATGCCTCCTGCCGCACGGAACGCAGGGTCGACATCATCCGTCCGGCGATGCTCAGCAGGACGTCGCCGCGGCTCGTGACGCGGTCACCCAGGCCGCACGCGGTGAGCACTGCGTGGACGGCCGAGGAGCGGACGAACGGGTGCGGGTCGAGAAGCGCCACCTCCAGTATCAAACTCTTGTCCGGCTTGGGGAACTCGGCCAGTAGCTGGACGGCCTGGTCACGCTCGTCCACGCGATCGGTCGGGTTGCGCAGCAGGGCGACCATGGCTGCCCGGCCCGACTCGTTTCCCAGTCTCAGCAACGCTCTCGCGGCGAACACCCTCATCAGCGGTTCCGTCGATTCGGTGGCCGACCTGACCAACGCGGGGATGGCACGCACACAGCCGAACTCGGCCAGCGCGACCGCCGCCCGGCCATCGTCCTGCTCGACCTTGGAGATGAGGATGTCCTCCGCTGCGATCCGTTCCTCGCCCTCCAGCAAAGGCAGGAGCCGGACGCCGGGAAGGTCGTCGATCTCGTCCCGGCCAAACCGCAGCGGGGCGCTCACCCCGTCCTTGAATCGCTTGAACAAGCAGGATTCTGCCATCGTCGGTCATCCTTGCTGGTGCTGGTCCTTGCCGGGAGGCGTTTGCTTGTCCCTCTGCTTCTCGTCGAAGCGGGCCTTGGCGATCTGCGTGGCCTTTTTCAGGCCCGACTCGTCCAGCTCCTGTTGCTCGCCCTCGGGCAGTTCGTCGCCGTTTCGCGTGAGCTCTCGCCAGTACCTCGGCACCGCGCTGTCCAGTATCCGCAAGGGGTCGTCGCCCCACGCCATACCGTGGAACTTCAGGGTGATTTCGTGATCCGACGCCGCCTCGACGTTCCTCACCGCCTCGAGTTCAACGCTCACCATGATCGAATTCGGCTTCCAGAGTCGCATGAACAGGTGGATCACGTTGCGGAGTTTCCCGGCATATCGTGCGGAGAGTTTTGCCCACAGTGGCCGGACTCTCTTCCACTCGTCGAGGAAGATCAGCCCCTTGGTCACCGTGTAGAACTCCTGCTTTTCCAGCGTAGTGAATCCGCGGTCCTCGGCGTAGTCGGCCAGGTCGACGCCTTCCGACCACAGTGCGCCCTTTCCCGGTGGAATATGCAAATTCGCCAGCAGCACGTCGGCGACGGCGTCGAAGTAGCTGTCGTCGCGGGTCCGGAAGCCTTCGATGACGCGGAACCACAGCTCCTGTGCCTCCGCTGCCGAGAGCCCGAACTTCTTGCTGCCGTGCATCCACTTCCCGTACTCGGGGTGCTCGAGTGGCGCCTCCAGGTCGACGTCGGTGAGCGGGGCGAACTTGTAGATCGTGATGCGCCCCCGCGTGGTCGGCTCGGCCTCGAGCTTGCCCGCGGCCACCCATGCTTTGGCGTACTTCCGCGCCTGCGTCACGCCGAGCCCCAGCAGCTTCGCCAGCCCCGGCACATGAACGTTCTTCGGTCCCACAATGTCCGTGAGAGCGAACGCCAGGTTGTCCTCTTTCTTTTCCTTGTAATATTCCTTCCTCGCGAGGCGCAGATATCGGTCCTGCACCAGGTGGTCGAACGTCGCACGCGGGTTGAGCACCCCGGTGAACTCGTACAGCACCTGGTCGCCGGGGCCGAGGCGCGTGGCCACGGTCAGCACAGTTAGACGGTGGCGAGCACGGATCCCTGGGAGCCCGCGCCGCACGGCGTCCTCGTCGCCGAGTCGGTCGGCCAGTCTCGCGGCCTCGTGCAGCGCGGACATCAACACGCGCTTCTGACGATCGGCCGGCTCGTCCTTCTTCTTCGGATCCTTGGCACGCTGCTTGTCGCGACGGCCAGGTCCGCGCCGGTCGGCCGGTCGCCTGGCCGGACGACGCCCGGCGACCCGGTGCGGCACGCGACCGATGACCGGCACGCGCCGCTCGCCGGGCTCGTCGGGTTTCCCGGATTCCCTGCGCTTCTCGGGTTTCGGCCTGACCTTGCCCCACAGCTTCTTGACCAGCCCGACGATCGTGTCGACCACCTTGGCAATGGCGCGCTCCACCGTGCGGCCCAGTTTGTGGAAGATCTGCTTGACCTTGCCGGGAATCCCACCGAGGCCCAGCAGCGCGGCCAACGCGCCGATGAGCACCGGGACGGCCTTCGCCAGGGCGTACTCCACCGCCGACGCCGCGCTGCCGGCGTTGCCTCTCGCGATCGCGATCACGGCGTCGAGGACCGCGTTGACGAAGTCGATGATCAGGCGGGCCTGGGTCACGATGAACACCACGATGTCGATGATCATCTTGCAGGCGCGGATGAACGCCGAGGCGGGGTTGAACAGCGACGCGATCAGTTTGACGCCCGCGATGATCACCGTCGGCAGCAGGAAGTCGACCAGGTTCTTGACCAGGTCGTGCTTCAGGTCGCCGACCATGCCCTTCAGGTCGGGCCAAAGGCCGGCCACGCCGTGTCGCTTCGCGGCGACGACCAGCGGGACCGTGGTTTCGGCCGCCGCCACGGCTTTCTCGGGGACCTTGCGGACGAGGCGGGCGCGGATGGCGGGCCACGACAACCCGAGCATCGACGCCAGCATCACGAGAATGCCGAGGACGTCGAAGGTGGCGGGCAGCTGGACGCCCGTGGTGGCGGTGCCGAGCAGCCACGCCAGCACACCCTGCGCGAGGTGACGGCCCGCGTTCTTGGCGAACGCCTTCAACCCGCCGCCGACCCCCGTCACGAGGTTGCCGAGGAAACCGATCGGGTCGCCCAGGATCGCGCCGATCGCCGACGCCGCCTTGCGGAGCACTCCGAGCAGCAGCCGGCCCAGCTCCTTGATCGTCTCGATGACGTCACCGACGGCCTCGACCGCCTTGGTCACCAGGCCCTTGTTCTTCTCCTTCTCCGCCGCGATCTCCCCGTCGACCGACTTCACCGCGTCGACGTACCGGGTGGCCAGGGTGTCGATCAGGTCGCCGGCCTTGTCGTCGACCGTGTCCGTCAGCTCGTCGAACCTGCCGTCGAACTCCGTCGCCGCCTCGCGGCCGATCGTCCTCAGGTCCGCGGGCAGCTTGTCCAGCGCGTCCCGCATCTCCTTGCGGCCGGAGGCGATGCGGTCCTTGGCGCGGCGCAATGCCCGGCCGATCGTGTCCGCGATGCCGGAGATCACCTGCTCCATCGCGGTCAGATAGTGGTCCTTCGCCCGCACGTAGATCCGGTTGGCCTCCTCCGGGAGGTCACCGAACTGGTCGGCCACCCAGCGGGCCGGGCCCAGCGGTGGGGCGTACCGCTCGTGCTTGTACCGCCACATTCCGAGTTTGTGTTCCTTGGTGAACCGTTCGCGCGCGTTCTTCTCGCCGAACGTGAACTGGCGGTCGACCATCTTGTCCAGATTGGACAAGATTTTCTCGACGTCACCCTTGGTCCGGTCGAACACCGACTGCAGCAATGCGGTGACCTGGCCGCGTTTGTCCTCGTCACGGCCCTTGGCGCCGGTCTTGCCCGTGCCCACCTGCCTGCCGGTCGCCACGCGGACGTTGTGCATGCCGGTCATCGCGGCCGGCCCCTTGGCCGCCGCGGTGTCCTTGACCCGCTTGAGCTCGCGGGACTCGCCGGCACGCAGCCGCTGGGGCGCGCCGGCCGAGTGGTCGTCCATCGCCTTCTTGTCCTGGACAGCCTTGTCGAAGGACGGCTCGCGCGACTTCTCGAACGACAGCTGCTGCTCGGTGACCCGCGCCGCCGCCATCTGGTCGTCAACCTGCGCTGGGCCTGCCGACATGTCCGTCGCGGACGGGGGAAGCACGTCCGGTGCGGCCAGGCTGCGGTCGGGCGCGCCGGGTTTTCCGGGCACCCGGTCCGGGGCCAGCGGCACGACCGACTTGCTGTCCGGCGCCGGTTGCGGCACCTGCGCCGTCGTATCCGCGATGTCCCGCGCCGAGGTCTCCTTTCCCGCGCTGACCTTGCCCTGGACCTCGGTCTTCACTTCCTCGGCCTTGCCGGAGTCGCCGAACTTGTCCGCCTCGTCGAGGTTCTTCGGTGCGCGCTCGGCAACCGCGTCCTTCACCGCCTTGACGAACGTGGCCTTGTCGAACTCCTTGGGCTGCGCGGAGTCCATGTCCTCGGCGCGCGCCGCCTTGCCGCGTGCCTCCCGGTCGTCAGCCGGTGGCACCGCCGCCGCCTGTGCCGCACCGGCCTCGGCCGTGGCAGGCGGGTGACTCCTGCTGACCGCATTCTTCTTGGTGACGACGTCCTTGGCCAGCGCCTGGAACTTCGGGTCCGTTCTTGGTGACCGCGGCCCGGCCGCCTCCCTCTTGGGAGCCTCGTCCTTCTCGGGCCGCTTCGCCGCCGTCGGCTCCTCGACAACAGGGGGCCTCGCGGCCTTGGGGCGGGCCGGCGGTTTCCGCTCAGGAATGCTCGCGACGGCCTTGCTCACCACGGCCTGGTTACCGACGAGGTTCTGGCCGACCAGAAGCATCTGCACTGACCAGCCAGGCGGCCCGCCCATGGCCGCCGCGTTGCTCACCGGCGTCCGCGTACCGACCACCTCAGCCGGGGCCGGGTGCGTGTCCGGCGTCCGCGTGACGTTCCGTGTGGTCGGCCGCGGCGCAAGCATCTTCGCGGGAACAGGCATGTGATCGCGTACCCCCTGAGGACGCGTGTTCGACACATCCTGGCAGAACGCCGTCGCAGTCGCGCCGTTCGAGCGTCACCGGACCGTCACTGTGTCATGCCTCTGACCAGCCACGGAGTGTCAGAAGGTCTTCGTCGAAATACGAGCCGGCGTGGGAGCTGTCGCCGGAGCAGGCCGACTTTGACGTCGACGAGCGGGAACTGTCCGTCGATCCCGGAGGCGGCGCCGAGCACTACAACGGGAAGACCTTCCGGAACGCAGCCGAGAGCAGTTCAAGGTCGGTGACGACGCGGTTGAGTTCGCTGGGGCTCAAAGCGTTGTAGGGCGCCTCGGCGAGCCGGTCGGTCAACGCCTCGACTCTCGCCTTCGTGGCCCGGCCGGCTGCGGTGAGCCAGCCGTCGGTTCCGACGAGACCGCGGGCGCGCATGCCGTCGATGACCGCGTTCAACTGCGCAGCCGGGAGGTGGCCGACTCGGCCGAACTCCTTTGCGGGCATGTCGACTGACAGGGCGTGGAGTACGTGGGCCTCCGTCCCGCCGACACCCTCGGTCAGCAAAGCGACGGTGTGGCCGTCGCCACGGTGTTCGCGGAGCAGGGTGGCCGCGTGCCATAGCCGCGCCACGGGATCCTTCGGTACCGGCAGCGCGCGCAGGGCGGCGTAGAGGGCGCGTCCCTCCGCTGGTGCGCTGGTCGCCGCCGTCAGCAGGAGGTTGCCGGCGCGTGCGACAGCGGGGTCGTCGGCCAGTGCGCCGAGGATCCGGCGCATCGCCGCGACGCATCCCCGCTCGCGGGCGGCCAGCGCTGCCTCGGGTGTGGTGCGGTCCCAGACCTGCGGGAGGTGGCGGGCCACTTCGCCGGGGGCGAAGTTGTAGAACACCGCGTGGACCACCTCGGGCGGTGCCGTCCGGCCGAACGGTGCGGCCCGCCCGGCGAAGTAGGCGTCCCACGGGTTGCGCAGGCCCAGCGACATCAGGGCCTCGTCCGGCTCGTCGGCGAAGTACGGCACCAGGCCGATGGGCTCGACCAGGTCGTACATGCGGCGGGCTACGGGTTCCGGGTGCGACATCTCGGCTCCTGCGATTCCGGGCGGAGCCTCGTGGCGGCCGCTTACCTCCTCCACGAACGGCCCGCCCGGGATTCGACACCCCGGGTGCAACAGTCGTCAGGCCACCTGGAAGACCCGCCCTTCGCTTTCCCAGGTGGACTTGCTCCCCGGGTGGTCGAGATCCACGGTGTCCCCCTTGAGGAAACCGATGGGCGGCGGCGTGAAAGGACCGTGCGACAGGATCCCGGTGTACTTCCCCTTCGTTCCGTTGTTCCACGTGATGACGATTTCGAAGTTCGGTCCCCGGACGGATCCGACCGCCGTCAAGCTCTGCACGGAGCCGTTGGAGTGCGAGGCGAACGCGCTCAGCCGGTCCTGGTCCTGGGCGATGTCCACCAGCACCCGGAACCCGTTGCGCTGCACCATTTCCCAGCGGCCGCCGACTTGCAGGAACGGTCCCATGACTACCTTCTTCCCTGATCGGGCCCACCAGGTCACCGGACGATCCGGACCTGGCCTTTCGTGCCGTCCACGGTGACGACCTGACCGTCGCGCAGCCGCGTGGTGGCGTCGCCGGTGGCCACGACGGCCGGCACGGCGTACTCCCTCGCGATGATCGCCGGGTGGGACAGGGTCCCGCCGGCGTCGGTGACCAGCGCACCGACGCTCGGGAACACCACCGACCAGACGGGCGAGGTCATCGGGCAGACCAGGACCTCGCCGGCGCACAGCCGGCCGAGCCCGGTCTCGTCGTGGATCACGCGGACCACGCCGGTGTAGCTGCCGGGTGACGCCGCGATCCCGTGCACCACCCGCTGGTCGCCGCCCTGCCCCGGGGCGGGGGCGAGGATCCGGTCGAGGGCCCAGAGGAACGCCTCGTTGGCGAACCGCGCCGGCGCGGGCAGCGAGGCCATCGACGGCGGAGGTAGCGGCGGGGTCCCGTAGCTCGCGGGACCGGGGTTGGCCATGGCCCAGATCCGCTCGCCGGCCCGGCGTGCGGCCGGTACGCGCAGGTCGTCGCCGGTCCGCAACGCCGCCAGCAGCTCGGGCGGGCGCAGGTGGAAGGCGGCCGCGGGGTCGGGGAGCAGGCCGCGGCGCGTCAGCCGGTCGCCGAGCTCCAGGACGGCGCGACGGACCAGCGCGCCCGGGCCGCTGATCGTGTGGAACTCGTTGTCCTCGCGCACCGGGTAGGCCGCGAGGGCGCGGGACAGGGCGGTTTCGAACCGCTCCCGGGCGGCGACGTCGTGGCCGGCGAGCGCGGCCCGGGCTTCGGCGGCGGCCGCGGCCCGCCGCCCGGCCAGCTCCTCTTCCCGCGCCTGGGGGTCGTAGCCGGCGGCCAGCTGGTGCCGCAGCAGCGCGAGGACCAGGTCGGGCCGCTCGTCGATGGCGGGCTCGGCGAGCTCGTAGCTCAGCGTGCGGCAGCAGTACCGGCGCAGGTAATCGGTGAACCGCCCGGCGAACTCGGCGTCTTCGGCGAGGACGTCCGACGCCGGGTCCTCGACGAGCCGGCGCAGCCGGGGTCGGGCGGCGACGTGGGCGGCGAGCTCCGCCAGCGCGCGGGCCGGCTCGGTGGAACGCACCGAGGTGCCGGCGACCAGCCGCAGCCACGACTGGTCGTCCCAGCCGAGCAGCTCCCGGCAGGCGAGCGCCAGCTGGCGGAGCACCATCGCCAGCGCCAGGTGGAGCCGGAAGTGGATCGACAAGCCGACGCCGAACAGCCTGAGCGCCGACTCGGCGTGCCGCTCGAGCGCGTCGTCGTCGAGGAGGCCGAGGTCGATGTCCCGCAGGGTGGCGACGCAGACCTCGAGGCGTGGGCGCCACTCATCGGTCCACAGGTCGACGTGGCGCATCGGGATGTCGGCCCGGATCGCCGCCACGCACTCGCGCACCCGCCGCCGCAGCGCCGGAACCAGCCGGAAGGCGAGCGGCACGGCCCAGTCCGGCAACCGGACCGGCTCCCGGCCGCCGAGCGGGACGATCCGCAGGTACTCCAGGCCGCCGATGTCGCGCAGGTCCACGCCGTCGATGAGCAGGCCCAGCTCGCCGACGGCGTTCCGGACCGCCGTCATCCGCGGCTGGTAGGCCGCGTGGGTCAGCCTCGTCCACGGCAGCGGCGCGTGGCTGCTCTCCCGGGTCCAGTAGCCGGGCGGCACTTCGACCGGCAGCGGCACCGGAGCGACGGGCAGCGCGGTCACCGGCCGCGACTGCAGGAGCACCACCTCGCCGTCCGCGACCGCCCACTCGACGTCCTGGGGCGCGCCGCGCAACCGCGCGGCCGTGCGGGCCAGTTCGGCGACGGCGAGCGCCGAGCCGGGATCGAGCGCGGCTTCGGCCCCGCGCTCGCGGTGGGCCCGGCCGCCGCGGACCGTCCACCGCTCCGGCGTCACCTCGCCCGAAACCAGCCGCTCGGCCAGGCCCGGCACGGCGTCGATCACGACGACGTCCCGCTCGCCGGTGACCGGGTCCGCGGTGAACGCCACTCCCGCGGCGGCCGCGGACACCATCGGCTGCACCAGAACCGCCATCGCCGGACCTTCGCCCACCCCCCTCGAGTAGGCGACGACCCGGTCACCGAAAGCGGACGTCCAGCACCGCAGCACGGCGGCCCGCAGCGCGTCCGTGCCCCGCACGCGCAGCACCGTGGAGTACTGCCCCGCGTAGGAGGCGCCGGGCAGGTCCTCGCCGATCGCGGAGGAGCGGACCGCGAGCGCGACGTCACCCCACGGCCGGACCGCCTCGACGAGCGCGGCGAGCACGTCGCCGGGCAGGGCGAGGCCGCCGGGCGGCTCGCGCGCCGCGGCCACCGACCGCGCGAACACCCCGGCCGGGATCACCACGCCCGGGGGCACCGGCAACCCGTGCGCCGCCAGCGCCGCGAGCGTGGCGGCCTTGGTGCCGGCGAGGTGGCGGTCGGTGGCCTGCGGCAGGGGAAGCAGGACGGCCTGGGACGTCGTCATCGTGGGCTCCTCGCGACTCGGGTGACTCCACCGTCGCCGACTACGCCGGGAGCGCGGCATCGGCCGGACTACGTATTTCCGGGCAGCCGCTCGAGTACGTAGCGGGTGAGCGCCGTGCGGGAGCCGAGACCGAGCCGGCCGTAGATGTTCTGCAGGTGGGTGGTGACCGTCCGCTTGCTGATGAACAGCCGGCCGGCGACTTCGGCGTTGGACAGGCCCTGCGCGACGAGCCGGGCGACCTGTTCCTCGCGGTCGCTCAGCTCGCTCGGCCTGACCCGGGCGGGCCGGGCCACCGGGAGTTGCCCCAGCCCTCGCGACAGCTGCCTCGCCCGGTCCGCCTGCGGCCGCGCGCGCAGCCCGTCGAGCACCTCGACGCACCGCGTGAGATCGGCCGCGGGGCCGGGCCCGTCCGCTTGAAGCTCCACGCGGTCCAGCCGGGCGAGCACCTCGTCGTAGACCATCCCCGCGGCGGCGAGGCGGTCGACGGCCGCGTCGAGCGACGCCGGGTCGCGGGTGATCCGGCCGCGCAGCCACCCGGCGAGCGCGGCCGGGTACCAGACTTCGTCGCCCAGCGCCTCCAGCCGGTCCGCCGCCGTTCGCGCGGTCACGACGTCTTCGGCGCCCAGCGCCGCGGTCCCGAGCATGGCCAGCGCGACCGGGAGGAGGACGGGCCGGCCGGCGACCAGCGCGGCGGCCGGTCCCAGTGCGGCCGCCGCGCCGTCGCGACCGAGGACGACCTCCACGCTCACCTGGTCGAGGACGCTGGAAACCCGCCGGTCGACGTCCGGCCAGTGCCCGTAGCCCGCCCGGGCCTCGGCGACCCGGCTTTCGGCGTCGTCGAACCGGCCGCGCCGGGCGAGCAGCATGCCCTGCAGCGCGAGCCCGAACGCCGCGCCGCGGACCATGCCGACCCGCTGCGCCAGCTCCACGACGTCGAAGGAGCGGGCCATCGCGTCGTCCCAGCGGCCGCCGAACAGGTCCGCGAAGCCGAGCAGCAGCAGGGGGACGACCTCCAGCGTCGGCACGCCGGCCCGGCGGGCGCCGCCGAGCGCCTTGGTCGCGTGGGCCCGGGCCACCGCGAGGTCACCGCCGTTGAGCACGAGCATGAAGACCGACCGGGTGGCCAGCTCCGTCAGCACCGGGTCCTGGAGCTCGTCGGTCTTGCGCACCAGCGTGTCGACCCCGGCCAGGCCGGTCCGGAAGTCGCCGCCGGTGAACGCCGACGCGACCCGGTGGACGTCCGCGCTCACCCGGTCACGCCTCGACCCCGTCGTTTCGACGAGGCGATCCAGCTCGCCGATCAGCCGTCGCTCGGCGGCGGTGTCGCCGCGGCGTCCGGCGGCCCGCACGCGGGCCTCGGTGACGGTCAGGTGTTCCGGGCCGGGCGGCACGCCGGCGAGTGCTTCGGCGGCCAGCGCCAGGTGTGCCTCGGCGGCGCCGACGTGGCCGCGTTCCCACTCCGCCATGGCGGCGTTCGCGACGCACCGCGCCCGGGTCCGGACGTCGTCGCCGGCCAGGTCCGCCGCGGCCAGCCACGCGGTCCGGGCGTCCTCCGGCCGGCCGGCGAGCTGGCTGGCCCCGGCGAGCAGCCGGGTCAGTTCGCCGAGCGCGTCGGTGCGGCCGAGCCGGGTCGCCGCGGCGATGGCGGCGCGCGCGTTCGCCGCCGCTTCGTCGCCCCGTTTCCCCGCGATCGCTTCGCGGGCCGCGCGTTCCAGGATGTCGAAGGACTGCGCGGGCGCCAGTACCTCGCCGGCGGCCCGCACGTGGAACGCCAGCGCGCGCAGGTCGCCGGGAGCGGTGCGCAGCACGGCACGGGCGGCCGCCGCGTGCCGCTCGCCGCGGGCGGCCGCGGGGAGCAGGTCGTAGGCCACCTCGCTGAGCAACGGGTGCGTGACCCGGTACACCACCGCGCCCGCCAGCACCTGCTCGTCGGCCAGGTGCGCGGCCCGCAACCGGGCGATCCCGTCGAGCAGCACGGCCTCGTCGGCCACGACCTCGCGCAGCAACGCGTGGGTGACCCGGCCGCCGAACACGGCCAGGACGTCCAGCACCGGACGGGCGGCGGCCGGCAGGCTTTCGATGCGGCCGCGCAGCAGATCACCGACCACCCGGGGCATCGGGGCGAGGTCGCCGGCACCGAGCACCCACCGGTCGCCGGAGCGCGTCAGCGCGCCACTGTCGACCAGCGCGCCGACCAGTTCCTTCACGAACAGCGGCACCCCGCCGGCGCGGCCGGCCAGCGCCCGCAGCAACGCGGCTGGAGGTTCGGCACCCAGCAGCGCCCGGGCCAGGGCGCCGACCGCGTCCGATCCCAGCGGCCGCACGGTGATCTCGGTCAGCACGTCGCTGCGCCGCAACGCGGTGAACAGTTCCTGGACCTCCCGCCGCGGCTCACCGGTACGGCAGGTGAAGACGAACAGGATCGGGCAGTCGGCCAGCCCGCGGACCAGGTAGTGGAAGACGGCGAGGGATTCGGAGTCGGCCCACTGCAGGTCGTCGACCAGTACGGCCAGCGGTCCCCGCCGGCTCGCCCGGCGCACCAGGCCGCACACCGCTTCGAACAGCCGGGTGCGCTCCAGCCCCGCGTCACCGAGCGGAGCGGGCCGGGCGACGGGAAGACCGTCGAAGAGCCGGGCCAGGTCACCCAAGCCGTCGACGAGCGTGGCGACGTCGGCCGTGGGCCCGTGCACCAGTGGCCGCAAGGCTTCCACCACCACGGCGTAGGAAAGGTCGCGCTGCAGCGGGGCTCCGCCGGCGCACAGTCCGGTGAAGCCGTCCGCACGCGCCGACCGCAGCGCGGCCGCGGCCAGCCGCGACTTCCCGATCCCGGCCGCGCCCTCGACGACCACCACGGCGGCCCCGCCGGTCCGGACCCGCCCGGCGCACTCGACGAGCCGGCGCAGTTCCCGATCCCGGCCGACCAGCGGAACATCCGCGTGCACGGTGACGGCCACGGCGATTCGCCTCCGCTCGGAGTTCCGGGCGGGTAACACGATCACACACCGACCCGGCGATTCCGTGCATCGTCACCGCGATTCCCCTGGTTGGCCGAAGATCATTTCCGGGTGATCCGGTAGCGCTCGGCCGCGTAGCCGAGCAGGACCAGCCCGAGGCTGGGCAGGGTGTACTTGAGCTGCGGCCAGGTGTCTTCGCGGGGCGGGTCGACGCTGGCGGTTCCCGGATAGAGCGCGGCGGAGAGCTGGGTGATCCCGTACAGGCTCGCGATGATCGCCGCATTGTCCAGCGACGCACGCGACCGGCCCGGTTTCCACAAGTGGTAAAGCGCTGCCAGGGACAGCGCGGCGCCCATGCTCATGGTTTGGGCGTTGTGGAACTTGGCGTGGGGCGGCCACGCCGGATTGTGAATGTGCGTCTCGTTCCAGTCGGCGACGTACGAGCCGACCATGGTCCCCGCCGCGGACAACGAGATGAGCACCTTGCCGAACGGAAACTTCCGAAGGGTGGGAATTGCCATAGTTGTTCTCCATCAAGTGAAAGTGGGGGCGGGTTCCCGGCTCACGATCGCGCGCGGTGGGCGACCTCCGCCGGGTCCGGGGGCGTGGTCGGGTAGACGTCGGCATCGAAGAACCGGGCGAAAGGCAGGGTCGCCAGCGTCTCCGCGACCTGCCGCTCATCGGCGGCGATGACCTCGATGAACGTCGCCCGCCGGGTGGGGGAGACGTAGTGGGCGCCGATCCGCCCGGCCGAGCGCAGCACCGCCAGCTGCTTCTGCTCGTCCTCTCGGAGCGCGGCGAACTCCGTGAAGTCCGTGTCGTCGCGGAGGGTCGCGAACACCATGAACGTGGGTGCCGCGGCGGTGTTCTGGGTCGGTGACATGGAAGCCCTTTCGCAGTGATGTCAGCTGATGACATCACTGTACACGCTGATGTCATCGACTGACATCACTGCGCGAACCCTGACCGCAGCCGGCTGATCCTCGTGCTCGCCGACGGCCCCGGGAAGCGGTTACCGGGCCGCCGTGCCGGGGCCGGGGAACCGCGACAGCACCTCGCACAACGCGGCCAGCGCACCCGGCCACGCGCTGTCCGACGGGGTCGCGTACCCGACGACCAGCCCGTCGCCACGCGGCTCCCCGGTCGACGGGTGCGCGAAGTCGCCGAGGCCGTCCACCGCCAAGCCCGCCTTCGCCGCCGCCGCGATCACCTGCGGCTCGGTGCCCGGTGGGAGGTCCAGCACCGCGTGCAGGCCCGCCGCGATGCCCGACACGCGGATCCCCGGCGCCCGCTCGGCGATCGCCGCCACCAGCTGGTCGCGGCGGCGGCGGTACCGCAGCCGCATCGCCCGGACGTGGCGGTCGTAGTCGCCGGAGGTCAGGAACTCCGCCAGCGTCAGCTGGTCGAACGAACCCGGCGCCCAGTCCACGTGCCCCTTGGCCGCGATCACCTCGCGCGTCAAGGACCGGGGGAGCACCATCCAGCCCAGGCGCAGCCCCGGCGCGAGTGACTTGCTCGCCGTGCCGAAGTACGCGACCCGGTCGGGGTCGAGGCCCTGCAGCGCGCCGACCGGCTGGCGGTCGTAGCGGAACTCGCCGTCGTAGTCGTCCTCGAGCACCAGGCCGCCCGTCGCGCGCGCCCAGTCGACGACGCCGGCCCGGCGGTCCGGGCTCAGTGCGCCGCCGGTCGGGTACTGGTGGGCCGGCGTCAGCAGGACCGCGCCGGCGTCGGCGAGCTCTTCGGTGCGCGTGCCGTGTTCGTCGAGCGGGAGGGCCGGGGTGCGCAGTCCGGCGTCGGTCAGCAGGTCGTAGTACTGCGGGACGCCGTACGCCTCGACCGCGACCGACCGCACGCCGCGGCCGTGCAGCACGGCGCCGATCAGCCGCAGCGCGTGCACGAACCCCGCGCAGACCACGATGCGGTCGGGTGTCGCGTGGACCCCGCGGGCCCGCGCCAGGTAACCGGCGAGAGCGGTGCGCAGTTCGACGCGCCCCCGCGGGTCGCCGTAGCCGAGCGCTTCGTGCGGTGCGGCCGTGAGCGCGCGCCGGGCGGCCGCGAGCCACTGTGCGCGCGGGAAGCTCGCCAGGTCCGGGTTGCCGGGCAGCAAGCTGTACCGGGTGCCGGGCGCGCGGATCGGCGTCGGCCGCGCGAGAGGGACGCGCTCGGAGCCGGCCTTCGGCGCCCGGCCGGGTGCCGCGCGCGGGGCGACGCGGGTGCCCGAGCCCTGCCGGGCGGTGAGCCAGCCTTCCGCGACGAGCTCCGCGTAGGCCTCGGCCACGGTGTTGCGCGCGATCCCCAGGTCGGTGGCCAGGGTCCGCGACGGCGGCAGCCGCGCGCCCGGCTGGAGACGTCCGGTGCGCACGGCTTCGCGCAGCGCGGCCATCAGCGAGTCGCGCAGGCCGTGGCGGCCGCGCAGCCCCACGTGGTCCAGGTGCAGATCGGCGCCGAGACCGCCGGAATTGGCCCGCGTTTCCACCATGGAAGTGGACCATACTCCTGCTCCATTTCGGCCTAGCGTCGAAAGCGTGACCTCCCTCGATGTCCGGGAGTCCCCCGGACCACCCACCATCAGCACGCGCTTCGCCCTCTTGCTGGCTGTCGCCTGCGGGATCGCGGTCGCGAACATCTACTACGCCCAGCCGCTGCTCGAGGAGATCGGGCGCGACCTCGGGGTCGGGGCCGCCGGACTCGGGTTCGTGACGACGGTGACCCAGCTCGGCTACTTCCTCGGCCTGCTCCTGATCGTGCCGCTCGGCGACCTGCTCAACCGGCGGGTGCTCATCCCGGCGGGGTCGGTGGTCGCCGCCGTGGCGCTGGTCGCCGTGGCGGTCTCGCCGGGGCCGGTGACGTTCTTCGTCGCCAGCGGCGTCGTCGGGCTCGCGACCGTCGTGCAGCAGGTGATCATCGCCTACTCGGCGGTGCTGAGCGGTCCCGGCTCCCGAGGCCGGGTCCTCGGCATCGTGACCAGCGGTGTGGTGATCGGCATCCTGCTCGCCCGCACGGTGTCCGGGCTGCTTTCCGACGCGTTCGGCTGGCGCTCGGTGTACGTCGTCTCCGCGCTGCTCATGCTCGGCGTCGCGGTCGTCCTCGGCCTGCGGCTGCCGCCGGAGCGGCCGGACCGGCCGGCCGTGTCCTACCGCCGGCTGATCACGTCGGTGGTCACGCTGACGGCGCACAACCGGGTGTTCCGCGTCCGCAGCCTGATCACGCTGTTCATGTTCGCCGGCTTCGGCGCCCTGTGGGGCTCGATGGCGCTCCCGCTGTCCGCGTCACCGTGGCACCTGTCGACGTCGGAGGTGGGGCTGTTCGGCCTCGTCGGCGCGGCGGGCGCGATCGGAGCGGCCCGGGCGGGCGCGCTGGCCGACCGCGGCCGCGCACAGTGGGTCACCGGCGTCACGCTGACGCTGTTCGCGGTGTCCTGGCTGCCGATCGCGTGGCTGCCGCACTCGCTGATCCCGTTGCTCATCGGGATCGTCGTCATCGACTTCGCCGGGCAGGCCGTGCACGTCACCAACCAGCACCTGATCGTGGGTGTCGACCCGAACTCGAGCAGCCGCCTCATCGGCAGCAACATGGCGTACTACTCCGTCGGGTTCGGCGGCGGTGCCGTCGCGGCGACGGCGATCTACAGCGCGTGGGGCTGGGGCGCGGTCTGCGTCCTCGGCGCCGGGTTCAGCGTGGCGGCCCTGCTGGTCTGGGGCGTCGATCGCATCATCCCCACTGGACAGTCCACATCGGAATGAAGGAGAAAGTGATGAAGGTATTCCTCGCCGGCGCCACGGGCGTGCTGGGGCAGCGGCTGGTCCCGCTCCTGGTCGCGGCCGGGCACGAGGTCGGCGCCATGACCCGTTCGGCCGCCAAGGTCGAGCCGCTGGTCCACCTCGGCGCGGTGGCGATCCTGTGCGACGTCTTCGACCGCGACGAGCTCGTCCAGGCGGTGCGCGACTTCAAGCCGGACGTCGTCCTCAACGAGCTCACCGACCTGCCCGACGACGTCACGAAGATCGGTGACCACGCCGAGCGCAACGCCCGCATCCGCACGGAGGGCAACCACAACCTGATCGAGGCGGCCCGCCGGAGCGGCTCGGCGAAGATCCTGGCCCAGAGCGTCGCCTGGCCGCTGCCCGACGGCCCGGACGCGCGTGCGGTCGCGGATCTCGAGAGCTCGGTCCTGGCCGAGGGTGGTGTCGTCCTGAGCTACGGCCAGTTCTACGGCCCGGGCACGTACAACGAGGGCGAGAAGCCGGCGGAGCCGCGGGTCCACATCGACCGCGCGGCCGAGCTGACGGTCGAGGCCCTCGACGCGCCTTCGGGCGTGGTCACCATCGTCGACTGACGTCCGGGCGGCAGCGGGTGACCACCGGGTCACCCGCTGCCGGGGGATCACTTGGTCAGGAACTCGTCCGGCCGCAGTGCGCGGTCGACGATCCGGACGTCACCGATCCAGCCGTGGAACACGTTGTCGAGCGCGCCGCCGTACTCGTGGCCGCCGAGGAGCCACGTGAGGCCGAGCGACGCGATGCCGACGGAGTCGGTGAAGGGGTTGTCGGCCACCGGGGAGCTTTCGACGTAGACCTTGGTGTGGTGGCCGTCGTTGACGACCGCGAGGTGCCACCACCGGTCCTCGGCCAGGCCGTGGCTCCAGTTGGTGGTCGGGTAGGTCTGGCTGAGCGGGTAGCAGTTGAACTGCACCTCACGACCGTTGTTCGTGGTCATGAGCTGGGCCACCGGCTCCTTCGGGTCGGTGTTCTTGCCGTGCTTGCCCGCGTCGCCGGACGCGCCGCGGCGGACCAGGACGGGCATGTTGCCGTTGTTCCCGCCGTCCCAGTCGCGGGGGATCTTCACGAACGTCTCGATGGTGTAGCCGTGCTTGAACGTCTCGGTGTTCAGCGGCGCGCGCGAGCCCGTGGTCAGGTACGCGCCGTGCAGCGGGTTCTTGCCGCCGGCGAACCGGAGACTGGCGTGGCCCGGCTGGTCGGGGTGGTGGTCATCGGTCCAGATCAGCGCGTCGGGGGCGGTGCCGGCGACGGACTGCAGCGTGAGGTCGTTGCCGTGGCCCGACAGGTCGCGCACCTTCTGACTGGCGGTGACGGGGCTGCCGTTCGCGCCGACGTTGTCGAAGCGCCAGTACGCGAGCGTGCCCGGCACGAGCACCTTCCCGGCCGGGCGCGCCGGGCGGACCGGCACGGGGATGAAGCCGGCGAAGCGCTGTTCGAAGTCGAACGGCGTCGAGAAGCGGTCGACGGACGTGGTGAGCCGCGACTCCAGCACCTCCAGGCGGTTGCGCTTCGCGGGGTCCTTCTCGAGGATCCACGGGGAGATCGTCTCGACGTCGATCGTGTCGCGCTCGAGGTCGAAGTGGTACAGGCGCAGCATGCCGCCGCCGCTCATGTACCGGTTCTGGTAGTTCGTGATGTGCAGGTGCACGTCGTGGCCGGCGGCGTTCTTCTTCGTCATGCGGCCCGAGGGCCAGTAGTGGCCGTTGAGCGTGAGGAAGATCTGGTCGTTGTCCTTGATCAGCGAGTCCCACACGGTCTGGCCGTAGTCGGTGATCTCGGCGTTGTTCTCGGGGTCGCCCGACTCGTACGGGTAGACCTCGTCACCGTAGGTCGGCGCGACGATCTCGTGGCAGGTGAGGATCACCGGCAGCTTCGGGTTCTTCTTGAGCACGTCGTTGGCCCACGCGAAGCCCGCGGCGGACGTGCGCCAATCCATGGCCAACAGCAGCCACTCGCGCCCGGCGGCGCGGAAGACGTGCGCGGTGTTGTAGCCGCTCGCGTCCGAGCCGAGGAACGACTTCTGCCGGCGGAACCGCTGCGGGCCCATGGTCTGCAGGTACGGCGTGGTGCCACGCGTGTCGTCACCGGACACGTCGTGGTTGCCCGCGAGCACGCTGTAGGCGACGCCGGCCGAATCGGCCGTCTTGAACGTCTTGTCCACGGCCTGGAACGACGTGACGTCGGCGTCCTGCGTGAGGTCGCCGAGGTGGGCCAAGAAGACGATGTTGTGGTCCGGTTTGCCGCTGTTCTCGATCACGTACCGCAGCGACGCTTCCTGCGGCTCCGGGTTGATGCTGTTCTGGCTGCCCCAGTAGAGGTACTGGGTGTCCGGCATCACGGCGACGGTGAACTGGAGGCTCTCGCCGTCCGGGTTCCACCTGCCGCTGCCTCTGCTCGCGCTCGTCGCGCTGTCCGCGGTGTCGGCTTCGGCGGGTGCGACGCCGAGCGCACCCAGCGCCGTCGCGCCGACGCCGGCCAGCCCCGCGTTGCGCAGGAAGGACCGTCGGTTCGGGCCCGGCTGGTTTTCGCGCATGGTCTGCCTCATTCGGTTTTCCGGGAGAATCCTTCAGCGACCCGGACGCTATTCCCGCCTGCTTGAGCCGACGCGAACACCAGATGGCCTGCTCACGTCGGATCCGTTACGTCGCGAGCGCTCGAGACGCAGGTCACGGCTCGGTGCCGGGCTGTCATCTCGGTTGACAATTCCTGTCCTGTCAGGTGTGTCGGGTTGTGTCGCGGCCCGAATTGCGGGCGAGAATTGAGACATCCATCCTGTTGCGCGATGCGGGCATTCATGGCCGGTGCGGGCACAGTTGGCGCGAAATCAGTGCCGTGACCTGTGGTGAGTCACCTTCGGTGGTCGAACGAATACGCGACTTCGTCAATGAAGTTGGCCCGTCAGGCTTCCCTGTTGCGCGAACCGGAATTTCGTGTCCTACGCGACAGGTCGATAGCTTCGATTTCATGGAATGGAGCTTCAAGTCAGCCGAAGAACTCATTGAAGCGTTGCGCGCCGGTGCGGTGACGTCGGTGGAACTGACCGACGAGGCGATCGCCCGTATCGAGCGGGACGACAAGGTGGTCAACGCGATCTGCGTGCCGGACTTCGACCGGGCGCGGGCCGCCGCACTCCGGGCCGACCAGGCACGTGCGCGGGGTGAGGACCGGCCGCTGCTCGGCGTTCCGGTGACGGTCAAGGAGTCCTACGACGTCGCCGGGCTGCCCACGACCTGGGGCATGCCGCCGCACCGGGACCACCTGCCGGCCGAGGACGCGGTGCAGGTGTCGCGGGTCAAGGCCGCGGGCGCGGTCGTGCTCGGCAAGACCAATGTGCCCTTGGGGCTGCAAGACATCCAGAGCTTCAACGAGATCTACGGCACCACCACCAACCCCTGGGATCCCGGTCGCACGTCGGGCGGGTCCTCCGGCGGGTCGGCGGCGGCCCTGGCGTCCGGGTTCGGCGCGCTGTCCCTCGGCTCCGACATCGCCGGCTCGCTGCGCACCCCCGCGCATTTCTGCGGCGTCTACGCGCACAAGCCGACGCTCGGACTCGCGGCCAGCCGCGGGATGGTCCCGCCGGGCGAGCCGGCCTTGCCGGTCGACCTCGACCTCGCCGTCGTCGGTCCGATGGCGCGCACCGCCCGCGACCTCACGCTCCTCCTCGACGTCATGGCCGGACCGGACCCGCTGACGCGCGGCGTGGCGCACCGGCTGGCACTGCCGCCCGCCCGCCACGAGCGGCTCCGCGACTTCCGGGTCCTGGTCCTCGACGAGCATCCGTTCATCCCGACCGGGTCCGCCGTGCGGGCGGGCGTGCACCGGGTGGCCGACGCGCTCGTCGACGGCGGCGCCCGCGTCGGACGGCACAGTCCGCTCCTGCCCGATCTGACCGAAGCCGCGACGCTCTACATGCAGTTGCTGATTTCGGGCTCCGTCGCGCGTTTTCCCATGGAGTCGCTCGAGCAGCTGCGGACCCGCATCGCCGGGCTGGGCGCGGACGACCGGAGCCTGGACGCGACGCGGCTGCGCGCCCTGATGTTCAGCCACCGCGACTGGCTCGAAGCGAACAACCGCCGCGAGGCCCACCGCCACGGCTGGCGGCAGCTGTTCGCCGAGTTCGACGCGGTGGTCTGCCCGGTCACGCCGACGCCCGCGTTCCCGCACGACCACCACCCCAATCCGATGGAACGGCGCCTCGACATCGACGGCGTCGGGTACCCGTACTTCGACCAGCTCGTCTGGGCCGGCCTGGCCACCATGCCCGGCCTGCCCGCCACCGCCATCCCCGCGGGCCGGTCCCCCGAGGGGCTGCCGGTCGGGGTGCAGCTCATCGGTCCGATGTTCGAGGACCGCACCCCGCTGCGGCTGGCCGAACTGCTCGAGCAGGAGACCGGCGGCTTCCAGGCGCCCCGGTGAGTGCGTCCCGCCGAGCACCGGTCAGCGGATCGCTCCGTGGGGCAGGACGGCGTGCACTCCCCAGGTCTCGTTGGCGACCTGGGTGATCCGCAGGTCGACGACCGGGCTGGCGAGGGCGAGCGCCGTCGGCTGGTCGACGGCGAAGAGGTGCTGCAGCCACGTCGTCATCGCGGCCAGCGCGTCCGCCATCGCCTGGTTGAGGTCCACGCCGAACCCGAACGTGACCCGGCCTTCCGGCGTCTCGGCGTGGATGCCCGGGAGGACCGGATCCGCCGACAGCGTGATGGTCACCCCGGTCGTCATCGAGCACTCGATCGCCGTCCCGCCGACTTCGCCGTGGCCTTGCGCCGCGTGGCCGTCGCCCAGGTGCAGCAGCGCGCCGGGCACGGTCACCGGCAGGAACAGCGTCGATCCGGCGACCAGGTCCCGGCAGTCGATGTTGCCGCCGCCCGCCGCCCTCGGCGGGATGGTCGAGTGCGGCCCCGGCTCCACCGGCGGAACGCCGATGACACCGAGGAACGGCGCGACGCCGACGGTGTGGCCGAGGTTGCTGGTGGCGGTGTCGCCGTCGATGTCCCACGTCAGCCGCGCGCCCGGGCCGCCGGCCACGCCGAGGGCGCGGTTGAGCGGGGTGTCCTTCACCCCCGCAGTGGTCCAGCCCCAGTCCGCGGGCGTGATCGACGTGAAGCGCACCGCCAGGACCTGGCCCGGCTCGGCGCCGCGCACCTCGATCGGGCCCGTGAGGCAGTGCCCGCGCCGGCCGGGGATCATCGTGGGGCCGTCGACCCGGCGTTCCAGGTACCCCGCGGCGTCCAGCGAACCGACCACGAGGGAATCGCCCGGGTCGATCGTGAGCACCGGCGGGGTGGTCCGGTCGAACACGTCCACTGTGGTCTCGGGCGTCGCCGGGAGCTGGTGTTCGGCCACGTTTCGTCTCCTCGCGTCAGGTGCTTGCGGTCTCAGCGAAGCATGGACCCGGCGGTCGGTTCCAGGCGGACGGTGGACGCGCTCGCGCCGGTCAGTGCCGAGACGGTGTCGACCATGGCCGCACACCGGGGATGCCGGTGGACGGCGGTCAGGACGCGTTCGCGGTCGGCGTCGTCCTCGAACCGCCGAATCCAGACAAAGGTGTCCTCGCCGGCCACGGTGAACGATCCCGTCACGCGCATCCCCCTCTCCTGGTGCAGCGGGATGACCGTTTCGTCCAGGTAGCGGGCCAGCTCGGCGCCGTGGCCGGGGCGGGCGTGCTCGGTGCGGATCTCGTAGAACATCGAGACTCCTTCTTGAGATGGTGGTCAAGACCGGGCGGCGGCGAGGGCGTAGACGTCCGGAGATCCTTCCCACGGCGCGGTGCGCAGCACGGCCCAGTGGTGGATGAGCCAGCGCCCGCCGGTTTTGCGGAGTTTCAGCCGCCAGTAGCCACGCATCGTGCAGTGGTCGACGACGCCGGGGTCGGCGGGGACGTGGTGGTAGGCGACCACGTGCGTGCGGCAGCCGGCCTCGTCGCCGGACCGCTCGACGACGAGGTTCGTCGCGGCGTGGTGGGTGCAGTCGAAGCCCGTCAAGGTCGTGCGGGCCAGCTCGACCAGCTCGGCGGCCGGCACGGTTTTCGGTGGCCTGCCGTGGTAGTGGGTCGACAGGTCCAGCGTCACCTCGTCGGCGAACAGCCGCCGCAGGGCGGTCCAGTCCCGGTCGTCCTGGGCGTGGGCGAGACCGGCGACGACGTCGGCGATCGCCGCCCGCTCGGTCAGTTCTTCCAGCGCGTTCATGATCGGGTCTCCTCGGCGAAGGGGAAAGGCCGGTCGATCAGCGGCAGGATCAGCCGGCTGGGGTGGGCCGGTCCGTGGTGGACGTGGTTGACGGCGACGACCAGGTCGTCCTCACCGTCGGCGGCGATCGTTCCGCCCGTGTTGGTGTTGCGGTCGTAGCGCGGGAAGTTGCTGCTGGAGACCTCGAGCCGGATGCGGTGCCCGGGGAGGAAGACGTTCGCGGTGACGCCCAGGTCGAGGGTGAGTTCGGCGAGGGTTCCCGGTGCCAGGAGCGTGGGTTCGGTGAGCGACTCGCGGTAGCGGACGCGCTGGATGCCCTCGCACAGCAGGATCGCCCGGCCGTCGGGGTGCACGTCGACGAGCTTGCCGGTGAAGTCGGTGTCCGGTGTGGACGAAGACACGTGCAGCACCAGGGTGACGTGGCCGGTGACCTCGACGGGCCGCCCGAGCACGGCGGTCGTGAAGCACAGCACGTCCTCGCGGGTTTCGACCGCGGTCTGGTCGGCCGGCCCGGGGTAGGCGCCGGACGCGGCGGCGAGCACCGTGCCACCCAGGCTCGGAACCGGGTCGCGAGGGTCGTAGCGGAAGGTGTCCGTCGCTTCCGCCGGCGGGGCGTCGCGGGTCAGGACGTCGCCGGTGAGGAAGTAGTCGACGTAACGGGTATCGGGCAACGGCCAGTCCGGCTCGTCACGCCACTGGTCGACGCCCATCACGAAGAGCCGGACCCGGTCTGTGTCGCCGGGGTCCGGCCGGCCGCGGACCCAGCGGTCGAAGAATCGCAGGTGTGCTTCGGTGACGCCGGCGGCCTTGATGCTGCCGGCGAGCCCGAAGGACCGGTCGGGGTAGGTGCCGAGGTCGGTGCCGTCGGGGTGTGACCAGGGCCCGATGAGCAGCCGCTGACCGTCCCGGGCGGCCGCGCTGCCCCCGTGCCGGCGCATCATCGTGTAGGACCGCACGGTTTCGCCGATGAACACGTCGTACCACCCTCCGATGTGGAGGGCCGGGACGGTGATCCGGTCGCCGTGGTCGATCGCGGCGACGTCCTGCCAGAAGCCGTCCCGTTCGGGGTGGCCGAGCACCTCGCCGAGCCAGGGCAGGGAGCGGGTCACCGGGCCGCGGTCGGCGAGCGGCAGCGGTTCGTGCAGCAGCCGCGGATCGGCCAGCCCGGCCAGCAACGCCGCGGCGTCGGCGGGGTCACCGTTGTCGCGGCGCAGGGTGCGCAGGGCCGACAGCGTGCCCCAGGTCAGCACGGCGTCCTGGGACAGCGCGCCACCGGGGGAGCGCCACGGTGCCCCGTACGGGTCGGCGGAGCTCATCACCGGGGCGATCGCCCGCAACGCCGGAACGTCGTGCGGGGCCACTTGCCACTGCGCGAAGCCCATGTAGGAGCCGCCCCACATGCCGACCGCGCCGTCGCACCACGGCTGCGCGGCCAGCCACGTGAGCGTGTCGAGACCGTCCGGGCCTTCGTGGGCGTGCGGCACGAACGTCCCGGGGGAGCGGGACGTGCCGCGGACGTCCTGCGCCACCACTGCGTAACCCGCTTCGACGAGGGCGAACACGTCCGGGAGCTTCGGGTTTCCGTACAGTCCGGCGTCGTCCTTGCCGTACGGCGTGCGGATCAGCAACGCGGAGAACGGTCCCGGCCCGTCCGGCAGCCACACGTTGGTGGCGAGCGCGACGCCGTCGCGCATCGGTACCGGCACGTCCACTTCCACCGTGAACGTCATGCCGGCGCCATCATCCAGTGGCTGAACGCGGCGTAGTGGCGCGCGAACTCCTTCGGCGTGGGCGCGTGTTCCACCGCCGCCGACAGTTCCGCGGCGTGGGCGTAGCGCGGGATCCGATCCTTCTCGTAGGCGGCCAGCGCCGTGGATACGTCGCCGCCCGGGGTGAGCGAGCGGCCGAGCAGCGCGGCGTCCTCGATGCCCAGCGTCGCGCCGGCGGTGATGTGCGGCGACATCGCGTGGGCCGCGTCCCCGGCGAGCACGACGCGCGCGGAAGCCCAGTGGGGCAACGGAGGCACCAGCATGATCCGGTTGTGCAGAATGCTTTCTTCGGGCGTCGCGGCGATCAGTTCGGTGAGGATGCCGGTGCTCTCTTCCAGGTGCGCGGCGCGGTCCAGGGCCTGCTGCTTCCGCGTGCCGGTCAGCTCCGGTGTGCCGAACTGGTTCACCAGCCAGTAGACGCCGCCGTCGTAGGTGCGCACGTACCCGCCGCGGCAGCCGTGGGCACCCAGGATCACCCGGTCCTCGGTCAGCGCCGGACCCGGGTTCGGGAGCACCGCGCGCCAAGCGTGGTGACCGGCGTGCTCCCGCGCCGGAGTTCCCGGCACCAGCTGCTCCCGGACCGCCGAGTACGCGCCGTCCGCCCCGACGAGCACGTCGACGGTTTCCTCGCCGCCGTCGGTGAAGCGGACCGTGACGTGGTCCGCGTGCTCCTCGTACGCGGTGAACCCGGTGGCGAGCTTGATGTTCTCCCGGCCGACGGCGTCGGCGAGCAGATCGGTGAGCTTCGCCCGGTGCACCAACAGGAACCGGTGGTCCTCGACCCCGAACTCCGGAGTCTCGAGCGGCCGCCCGGCGGCGTCGTGGAAGTACATTTCGCCCGGTTTGCCGACGGCCCGCACCTGCTCGCCGACGCCGAGGTCGTCGAAGACCGCCAGCGCGTTGCGCCACAGCCCCAGCCCGGCCCCGGCGGCGCGGATCTCCGGTGCCTGCTCGTAGATCACCACTTCGATACCGGCGCGGCGCAGAGCGAGGCCGCTCGTCAGGCCCACGATCCCGCCGCCGATCACCACAACTCGCATCGGTGCCTCCTTCGTCGTTCGAACCCGACGCTAGGGGCCGACGCCGTTTCACTCCAGTGCAACGTTGGTACGGAGTAATTCCGTCTGTGATAATCGGTGCGTGGACTACGACCTGAGCCTCATCGAGGCGCTGGACGCGTTGCTCACCGAGAGCAGCGTGACGAAGGCGGCGGAGCGCCTGCACACCTCGGCACCGGCGATGAGCCGGACCCTCGCTCGCCTGCGGCGCGCCTTCGACGATCCGCTCCTCGTCCGCGCCGGACGCGATCTCGTGCCGACACCCCGGGCGCTGGAGCTGCGCAGTGAGGTGCACGCCGTCGCCGCCCGGGCCCGGGCGCTGTTCTCCCCGTCGGCCACCGCCGATCCGCGGACCGCGGTGCGCATGTTCGACCTGCAGGTCACCGACATGCTGTCGACGACGTTCATCCCGTCCCTGATCGACGACCTGAGGACGCAGGCGCCGGGGATCTCGCTGCGGCTGCGCCCGGAGAACCTCGAGGACACCCCGGCGCTGCGCGAAGGACTCGTGGACCTGGAGATCGGGACCATCCGCGCGGGTGACCCGGAGATCCACTCGGAAACGCTCGTCACCGAGACGTTGGTCGGCGCGGTGCGGCCGGACCACCCTCTGGCGAAGGTCAAGACCGTCACGCCGAAGCGCTTCGCCGCGGCCGACCACGTCGTCGTGTCGCGGCGGGGCCGGGCGCACGGCCCGATCGACGAGCGGCTCGCCGAGCTGGGCCTGAGCCGGCGGGTGCGCACCGTGGTCCCCAGCTTCGCGACCGCGCTGTACCTGGCCCGCGAAACGGACGTCGTCTGCGTCGCGCCCGCCCGGCTCGGACGCTCGATGCTGGACACGCTCGGGTTGCGGACGTTCCCGATTCCCGTTGCGCTGCCGCCCATCGCGCTCGGGATGGCGTGGCATCCCCGCAACCACCACGACCGCACCCACGAACTGCTGCGCGGGCGCACCCGGCACCTCATGGCCGCCACCGGGGCGGCTCGGCCGGGCGCGCCCGCGTGAGCCGGGCTACCAGCCTTCCGTCAGCACCCGGTCGAGCGCGTCGGCGAAGAAATCGGCCTCGGCGAGGCCGATCCCCAACGGGGGCTTGACCTTCAGCACGCACAGGCGGTCCGAGGTCGGCTGCATGATGACGCCGAGCTCGCGCAGGCGCTCGCAGATGGCCGCCGTCTCCGCCGCGGCCGGCTCGAGCGTTTCGCGGTCGCGCACCAGCTCGACCCCGAGGTAGAGCCCCATGCCGTGGACCGCGCCGATGATCGGGTGGCGACCGGCCAGGTCGAGCAGGCGGCGCCGGAGGTGGGCGCCCACCATCCGGGCGTTCACCTGCAGCCCCTCGTCGCGCAGCACGTCGAGCACCGTCAGCCCGGCCACGCAGCTGACCGGGCTGCCGCCCGCGGACGAGAAGAAGTACCCCTGACTGCGGTAGCCCTCGGCGATGGCCTTCGTCGTGATGACGGCGCCGAGCGGGTGCCCGTTGCCCATCGCCTTGGCCACGGTGACGACGTCCGGCACGACGCCCTGCTGCTCGAATCCCCAGAAGTGGTCCCCGAGCCGGCCGTAGCCCACCTGCACCTCGTCGGCGACGCACAGCCCGCCCGCCTGCCGGACGGCGTCGTAGATCGCGGACAGGTAGCCGTCGGGCAGCGGGATCCCGCCCGCGTTGCCGTAGAACGGCTCGCCCAGGAACGCCGCCGGCGGCCGGCCGCCGGAGACCATGTCCCGCACGTACGCGACGGCGTCCTCGGCGTAGCGCCCGGCTTCGGCCCCGCGGTACCGGCCGCGGTAGGCGTTGGGTGCGTCGAGCGGGTGCACCCAGGCGGGCCGGGTTGCGAGGGCGTTCGGGTTGTCGGCGACCGACGTCGAGACGGCGTCCGTCGCGTCGGACCAGCCGTGGTAGGCCTCCCGCACGGTCAGGACGTCCCGGCGGCCGGTGTTCGCCCAGGCCAGGCGCAGCGCCAGGTCGACGGCTTCGGTGCCGCTGTTGACCAGGAACACGGTGTCGAGCGGCTCGGGCAGCAGCGCGGCGAGGCGTTCGGAGAACTCGACGACGGCGCGGTAGTGGAAGCGCGAGTTGGTGTTGAGCAGCCGCCACTGCCGCTCGATCGCGTCGGCCAGACGGGGGTGCCCGTGCCCGAGGATCGCCACGTTGTTGACCATGTCCACATAGGACCGGCCGCCGACGTCGACCAGGTGGTGGCGCCAGCCGCGCTCGATCTGCGGCGGTTCGGCGAAGTAGTGCTCCTGCACCGGGGCGAACGCGGCTTCCCGCCGGGCCAGCAGCGGGGAATCGATCTCCTCGGACGGTCCACCGGGGACGATCAGGGGGGTCGGGTCCGGGCACACCCGTGTCCACGCGCCGGCCATCGACGCCGTGACGAAGAACGGCGGGCGGCTCGCGAGCCGGGTGATTTGGACGCGCACCGACGCCGGCGTGCCGTCGCCGGCGAGCCGGCCGATCAGGTCACCGGTCGCCAGGTCGTCGCCGGCCACCGCGCCCCGCAGCGCCCCGGTCAGCCACAGGGTTTCGCCGTCGCCGCGCAGCGCCACGGCGTCGTCGTGGACCTCGACGGTGCCGGGCCAGGGCGCGCGCAGCTCCAGCGGGTCGGCGGTGAACAGCTCCACGCCCAGCCCGGTGGTCGCCGGCGCGACCGCGGCGCCGAGCCGGGTGCGGGTCAGCCGTGGCTGGCGGAACGGGACGTAGGCGAGGCTCGCGTGCTCCAGCGCCGCCCCGGCCAGCCGCACTTCCGCGTCGTCCTCGAGGAACGTCCCGCCGTGCAGGCCCGGGCTGGTCGGTGAGAGGTCGAGCCGCGCGGCGGCGCGTTCGGCGACGATCCGCTGTCCCGTGCCGGCGACGAGCGTGGTGGCCGGGCGGAGCGCCGAGCGGACGAGCTCGGTCCCGACCTCGATCGGCACAGCCGTGGCCACCTCGAAGATCCGCCACTCGTGGTCGAGGTTGCCGGCGGCGTACCGGTTGTCCCGGTCGACGCTCGCCTGGTGGCGGCCGCTGACCATGAGCGACGCCGCGCGCAGCACGACGAGCGGCCACAACGCGGCCAGCTCGTCGTCCGCGATGGGCCGGACCCGGTCGAACGCGCGGATCGCGGGCAGGACGGCCGGCAGGTCGTCGCCGGCGTAGGCCAGCAGCGACGAGCAGGTCACCGCCAGCTCCGCGATCGCCCAGCTCCGTGCCAGGTCCCCGAAGTCGATGACGCCGGCGGGGTGCCGCCGCCCGTCGTCGCGGAGCTCGGCGATGACGTTGTCCGCGGTGAGGTCGCCGTGGACGGCCTGGAGCGGGAGCCGGCCGGCGAAGGGAACCAGCGCTTCGGCGGCGGCGTCCGCGGCCTCGCGCACGGCCGCCGGGGCCGGCGCGAACTCCGCGAGCCGCAGGACGACGTCGTGCGCGTGGCGCAGGTCCCACTGGAGCTCGCGTGGCGGCAGCGGACCGTCGAACGTCGCGAGCGCGCCGGAGACGCGGCCCGCCAGTTCGCCGAGCTCGGCCACGACCGGCGGCGCCAGGTACCGCGCGGCGCTGAGGGAGTCGCCGTCGAGGTAGGTCACGAGCCGGGCCACCGTGGCCGGCCCGGTGACCGGCTGGATCGTCCGGCCGTCGAGGCCCGGCACCGCCACCGGGACGCGCACCCCCGAGCACCGCGCGACGTGCGCGGCCGCCCGGTCCTGCGCGTCGAGGTCGGCCGCCGTGAACGCCGGGTTGGACACCTTCAGCACGTAGGTTCCCGACGGCGTGCCGATCTTGAAGTTGGCGTCCTGCTGGCTGCCCAGCTCTTCGGCGACGCCGTCGAGGCCGTAGCGCTCGCGGACCAGCGCCTCGGCGTCGGCCGCGGCGAGCGCCGGCGCGGCCAGCGCATCCTGCTCGGCGAAGTGGAAGGTGCTCATGCGCGCTCCTCGGCGATCGAGTTGCCCCCGTCGACGACGAGGCACTGCCCCGTGACGTAGGACGAAGAAGGTGTGCACAGGTAGGCGATCAGGCTCGCGACCTCGGCCGCGGTTCCGCTGCGGCCCATCGGGGTGCGCAGGCCCTGGGCGTGCTCGTGGCCGGTCTGCGAGCCGGTCGCGATCCAGCCGGGGGCCACGGCGTTGACCGTGACCCCCGAGGCCGCGGCCTCCAGCGCCAGCCCGCGGACCAGGCCGACGACACCGGCTTTGGCGGCGCCGTAGGCGATTTCGCCGCGGATGGCCGTCACCGGCCCGGTCAGGCTGGCCACCAGGACGAGGCGGCCGGCGCCGGCCGCCACGAGGGCGGGCAGCGCGGCCCGGGCCACCAGGAAGGCGGCGTCGAGGTCGCGCGCCAAGCTCGCGCGCCACACCGCGAACGACAGGTCGGCGGCCCGGGAGGGGCCGGGTGCCGGGTCCACCACCGAGGTCATGCCCGCGCAGTGGACCGCGATGTCGGCGTGGCCGAACCGCGAAACCGCCGTCGCGACCAGCTCTTCGGCCGTTTCCGGCCGGGTGAGGTCGCCGGCGACGCCGACCGTGCCGGCGGGCAGCTCCGCCACCCGGTCGTGCACGCGCTCGCTCCGCGACGACACGACCAGCGAGGCGCCGAGCGCGCCCAGCGTCTTCGCGGCCGCGAAGCCGATGCCGCGGGGGCTGCCGACCCCGGTCACCACGGCGACCTTGCCGGTGAGGGCGAAGGGGTGCTCACCAGGCACGGCCGAGCACCTCGTCCAGCACCGACGCGAAGAGGTCCGCGTCGGCGGCCGTGAACGTCAGCGGCGGCTTGAGCTTGAGGACGTTCCCCGCGCGGCCGGTCGGGTGCACGAGCACGCCCTCGTCCTTCATGAGCTCGCTGACGTGCAACGCTTCCGCCGCCGCGGGTTCCTTCGCGAGCCGGTCCCGGACGAGCTCGACGCCGAGGTACATCCCGTGCCCGCGGACGTCGCCGATCAGCTCGTGGCGCCCGGCGAGCTCGTCGAGGAGCGTCTTGAAGTACCGGCCGGTCTTCGCCGCGTGCTCCTGCAGGCCGCGCTCGGCGATCTCGTCGAGCACCGCGGTGCCGATCGCGCACGACACCGGGTTGCCGCCGAAGGTGTTGAAGTACCGCATTCCCGTGTCGAACTCGTCCGCGATCTCCCGGGTCGTCACGACCGCGGCCATCGGGTGCCCGTTGCCGATCGGCTTGCCCATCGTGACGATGTCCGGCACGACGCCCTGGCTTTCGAAGCCCCAGAAGACGTCGCCGAAGCGGCCGAACCCGACCTGGACCTCGTCGGCGACGCAGAGGCCGCCCGCAGCCCGCACCGCCGCGAACGCCGCGGCGAGGTAGCCGTCCGGGTGGAAGACGCTGCCGGCCGTGCCCAGCGCCGACTCCACGATGAAGGCGGCGGGCGGGGTCCCCGCGGCGGCGAGCCGGTCGGCCTGGCGCCGGACGTCGGCGGCGTAGGCGCGTCCCGCTTCGGGGTCTCCGTAGCCGTGGCGGCCGCGGTAGCGATCGGGCAGTTCGACCTCGTGGGTCGTCGGGTCCGGCCCCGCGCCGCCCGGGCCCTTGTAGCGGTTCGGGCTCAGGCCGGTGAGCACGGCCGTGTTGCCGTGATAGGCGCCGTCGACCACCAGGACGTCCCGCCGCCCGGTGACCTGGCGAGCCATCCGGATCGCCAGGTCGTTGGCCTCGCTGCCGCTGCAGACGAGGAACGCGACTTCCAGGGGCGCCGGCAGCGTCGCGGTGAGCCGCTCGGCGTACTCGGCGATCCCGGGGTAGAGGAACCGGCTGTTGGTGTTCAGCTTCCGCAGCTGCGCCGTGGCCGCGGCCACCACCCGCGGGTTGGCGTGCCCGACGTGGCTGACGTTGTTGATCGCGTCGAGGTAGGCCCGGCCCCGGTCGTCGTAGAGCCACGTGCCTTCGCCGGCGACGAGGGTCATCGGCCGCCGGAAGTAGGACCGCTGTGACCGCGCGAAGTGGACGTTGCGGGCGGCCAGGACCCGCACGGTGTCCCAGGGGCGGCCGGTCCGGGGCAGGCCGAGGAAGCCCGCGGGATCCGGGGACACCGACGCCCACGCGGCCGCCTGGGACGCCACGACCGACTCCGGTGCCAGCAGCGCCGTCTCCCGCGACCGGAAGACGGCGACGCCGACCGCGTCGCCCCGGCCCAGGGCGTCGCCGGCCACGATCGGGTCGCCGTCGTGGTGCGGGGTGGTGACGCCGGTCCAGCGTGACCACGCCGGTTCCGGGCTCGCGTGCCGCAGCAGCAGCGGTTCCGTGCTTTCGACCACCGCGTCGAGCGGGGCCAGGACCGTGAACGGCTCCGGCGCCTCGATGGTGACCCCGAGCCGGAGCGTCGCCGGCTCGCCGTTCACGGTCGTCCGGCGGACCGGTTCGCGGGGTTCGAGGTGCCCGCCGATGCTCGTCCCGGCGGGCACGGCGCTGTGGGTGCCGGGCAGGTCCGCCGGGACCAGGGACCGGCCGGCCGCCTCGCGGACCACCGCCTCGGCCAGGTCCGGGGGGATCGCCGCGAGGGCGGCGATCGCCGGCCCGGTGTGCCGCGTCCGCTCGTCCCCGTAGCCGGTGGCGCGCCGGGCCCAGGTGACGGCGTTGACGCACAGCCGGGCCGCCGCGAACGGGACCAGCACCGCCAGCTCGGCGTCGTCCAGGGGTTGCTCGGTGACGTACCCGCGCACGACGGCCGCGGCCGCGGCCAGGGGATCGGCCTTGCGCAGCATCGCGTAGGCGACGGCGACCGCCAGTTCGCCGACGCGGGCGGTGGCCAGCGCGTCGCCGAAGTCGAGCACCGCGTGGACGTGGTGGCGACCGTCGGCACCCCGCCGGGTCAGGACGTTGAAGTCGTTGAGGTCCTGGTGCACCACCGACCGCGGCAACGCCGGACCGTGCCGCTCCAGGGCCTGCGAGTACCGGGAGAGCAGGCATCCGACGTCGCCGGTGCCTTCGCCGGCCACCGCTTCGGTCGCCCGGAGCACGTCCCAGTGGCCCGGGGCCGGTTCCGGCGGCGACGGCGCACTCGCGAGGGCACGCACCATCCGGGCGGCCGTCACCCCCAGCTCCGCCAGCAGGTCCGGCGCGTGATTGTCCAGTTCGGACAGTGCCGCGCCGTCCAGCCACGACTGCACGGTGACCGCGTGGCCGCCGAGGACCACGACCAGCTCCCCGTCGAGGGCCGGGCGGACCTCCGGCACCCGGACGCCGGCCGTGCCGGCGAGCCGCATCAGCTCGTGCTGCCACCGGATGCGCGCGACGTCCGTCTTCGACACCTTCACGACGACCCGGGAACCGTCGTCCAGCAGGACGGCGGAGGTCCGGTCGAGCTCGCCCGCCAGCGCCGAGACGTCGATGCCGTGCAGGCCGTAGTGGTCTTTCAGCAGGGTCAGGACGTTCACCGGGTGACCTCGGGGTGGTCGATGCGCTCGTGCAGCTTGAGGTTGGCGAAGAACGCCACGACGACCGTCGCGAGGAGGACGGCCACCGCCGTGAAGAGCGCGCCGGTGGCCGGGGGCTCGGCCGCCCCGCCGGCCTGCTCGCGCGCGGAGCCGTTGAGGAAGGGCACCACCGCGAGCACCGCGATGCCGAGCACGGCTTCGAGCGTCACGATCCGCGGGAAGTGCCCGACCGCGACGGCGAACACCGAACGCGTGTCACCGGCGGCCCGCAGCCGCGCGATGCGGGGGAGCAGCACGAACTCGTTGACCGCGCCGCACCCGATCAGGATGGCCACGAGGGAGACCTTGAGCAGCAGGAACCGGCCGTACGGCGTTTCCCAGAGCTGGGCGGGCGAGCCGACCGACTTCCAGCCGAGCCAGAGCCCCGAGACGATCACGACGCCGACGCAGACCTCGGCGACGACGCTGAAGCGCCGCCAGATCCGGCCCCACACGAGGCCCGCCGCTTCCCCGAGCCGCGAGCGCGCCCCGGCCAGCACGACCAGCGCCACGATGCCGCCGACCCACGTGCAGGCCGCGATCGGGTGGGCGTAGCTCAGCACGGTCATCGTCCACGTGTCGGCGGTCTGCCCGTCGAGCGTGCCGGGGACGGCCGTGACGAGCTGGGCGACGACCAGCAGGGGATAGGTGATCGCGGCGATCGTCCCGGTGTGCACCCGCAGCGACGTCTTGAACAGCGGGATGGGCAGGAGCGCCGAGATCGCGAACAGCACGTAGGTCAGGAGCACCAGGAACCCGGGGGAGACCCAGGGGTCGCCCTTGCCGGGCGCGGTCAGGTAGGCCCAGATCGACGCGGGTTCGAGCCCCTCGCCGAAGGACATCCCGTCCGTCGCCCGGGCGGCCTTGCCGGCGAGCTGCGGGTAGAGGACGGCCAGCAGGAGAACGCCGGACCACGCCATCACCAGCGCGGACCGTCTAGTGAGGACAGTGCGGTCGGCGGGGTCGGCGTCGCGCAAGGCGGGGCGGACCGCCGTCCAGTGCACGAGCGTCGAGCCCATGACGGCGGCGAGCCCGGCGAAGTAGCCGAACTTCGTGAGGAGGCGCCACAGCGGCGGGACGACGTCGGTGTCGACGGCCGCGGCCAGGATCGTGCTCATGCCGGTCCTTCCTTGTCACGCCGGGCCTTGATCAGTTCGGCGAAGAACTCCTGGACCGCCGGCAGCACCGGCGAGCCGCGGTGCGCGACGCCCGGCACCAGCTCGAACCGGACGTCGATGCCGTGGTCCAGGAAGTCCCGTTCGAGGGTCCGCAGCCGTTCGACGCGGGTGGCGCCGGTCAGCTCGGCGCCGTCCATCCAGTTGGGCTCGCCCCGGTTGGTGATCTCCCAGGTCTCCACGTCCTGGTCGCCGACCACCATCAGCACCGGCACGCGGCGCAGCGCCTCGACGTCGACCGCCCGCCCGAACCGCTGCTCGAAGTCCTTCGTGCCGAGCCACCACGGCTGCGTGTCGTCGAGCCGGGTGATCCGCCCGGGCGCGCCGATCGACACGCCGGCCAGCCGGTCCGGGTGCAGGTAGAAGAAGCGGTGCGCGAACTGGCCGCCGCCGGAGAAGCCGTGGAGGTAGAAGCGTTCGGGGTCGATCGGGTAGCGCTGCGCGACCTCCTCGACCATCGCCAGCAGCGCGTGGTCGTAGCGGATGCCCTGGTACTCCAGGAACTTGTAGTTGTGCAGGTCGGCGGGGTCGATGAGGCCGGCCGGGAAGAGCGGGGCGAGCACGACGACGCCGTGCTCGTCGGCGAAGGGCTGGAGCCGGTCGCGGTAGATGAGGAAGTTCCGCTCGGTCCCGTGCATGACGACGACCAGCGGCGTCCGGGGACCGAGGTTTTCGGGCACGTGCAGGCAGTAGCTGAGGCGCTGGTCGAACCGCGAAGCGAACACGGGAGTCTTGCCCCGGCTCCAGTACGCGGTGGTGGGGGATTCGTCGGGGGTCATGCGAGCGAGCTCCTCTGCTCGAAAAGTTCCCTCAGCTCGGCGACCCGCTCGGGGTGCCAGTCGGGGCCGGGAGCGGACGACAGCAGCATTTCGGTGTAGGGGTTCTGAGGCCGGCGCAGCACTTCGGCGGTGCTGCCCTGCTCGACGGATTCGCCGCGGTACATCACGAGGATCCGGTCGGTCACCTCGGCGACGACGGCCAGGTCGTGGCTGACGAAGACCAGGCTCACGCCCGACTCGTGCCGGATCTCGTTGAGCAGGGCCAGGATCTGCGCCTGCACCGAGACGTCGAGGGCCGACACGGCCTCGTCGAGCACCAGCACGGCCGGGTCGACGGCCAGCGCCTTGGCGATGGCGACCCGCTGGCGCTGACCCCCGCTCAGCTGGTGGGGCCGCGACGCCGCCTTGGCTTCGCCGAGCCCGACGCGGTCCAGCAACGTCCGGACACGGGCCGCCGCCGCTGCTGCGTCCAGGCCGGGCTGGTGCCGGCGAAGGACGTCACGCAGGGCGTCTTCGACCGTGAGCCGGCGGTCCAGCGAACCGTACGGGTCCTGGAACACCATCTGCGCTTCCCGCGCCCGCGCGAGCCGGGCCTGGCGGCCGCGCGGTTTCCACTGCCGGTCCCGGCCGTCGATCGTGACCGTGCCGGCGTCGGGCAGCGCGAGGCCGACGATCATCCGGGCCAGCGTGGTCTTGCCCGAGCCCGATTCGCCGACCAGCCCGAGCGAGCCGCCTTTCGGCAGCCGGAAGCCGATGTCCCGGGCCGCCGCGACCGACGCGCTGCCCCCGCGGGCGGGGAAGGTCTTGGTGAGGCCGTGCACCACGAGTGCGTCAGGCATGCCCGTGCTCCCGTTCCGGCAGGCGCGGGGTCGCGTCGGCCAATGCCTTCGTGTAGGGGTTGGCGGGATCGACGAAGACCGTCTTGCCCGGTTGTTCGTCGACGATCAGGCCGTCCTTCATGACGTAGACGCGGTCGCAGAACGCGCCGGCGAGCAGCAGGTCGTGCGTGATGAACAGGACCGCCAGCTCCCGTTCGCGCCGAAGCCGGCGCAGCAGGGCCAGCACCTCCGCCTGGGTCGTGACGTCCAATGCGCTGGTGGCTTCGTCCGCCAGCAGCACCTTCGGGTCGGTGCTGAGCGCGGCCGCGATGACGACGCGCTGCAGCATCCCGCCGGAGAGCTGGTGCGGGTACCGCCGCAGCAGGCTCTCCGGGTCGCGGAGGCCGACTTCGGCCATCAGGCCGACGAGCCGCCGGGTGGCTTCGGCCTTGGGCACGCCGTGGACGTGCACGAGGCGTTCGGTCGCCGAGTCGCCGATCCGCCGGACCGGGTTGAGCGCCGAGCGCGGGTCCTGGAAGATCATCGCCGCGTGCTCGGTGCGGATGGCGCGCACGCCTTCCGGGTCACCGGGCGAGACGCCGCAGACGGAGATCGTCCCGGCCGTCTCCGCCCCTTCGGGCACCAGCCGCAGCACCGCCCGCGCGGTGGTCGACTTGCCGGAGCCGGACTCGCCGACCAGGCCGACGGTTTCGCCGGCGCCGACGTCGAGGGATACCCCGCGCAGGATCCGGTGCCCCGGCACGGAAAGCGTCAGGTCGTGGATCTCGAGCACGTGCCTACCTCCTGACCGCGAGCTTGTCGGAAAGCCGGACCCCGACCACGTTGGCCGCCACGACGACGATCGCGATGGTCAGCCCGGGCACCAGGGCCGGGCCGAGGACACCCTGGATGACCCCGGCGCGGCTCTCCTCGACCATCAGGCCCCAGTCGGAGCTGGGCGGCTGGGAGCCGAACCCGAGGAAGTTGAGCGTCGCCAGGCTCATCAGCCCGTCGCCGAACAGCACGACGAGGTAGCCGAGCAGCGTCGGCAGCAGGTTCGGCAGCACGTACCGCAGGCACAGCTCGAACCCGCCCGCCCCTTGCAGCCGGTAGGAGTCGACGTACGGCCGGGCCAGCTCCTCCAGGGCGATCGCCCGGGTGAACTTCGCGATCACCGGGGCGTAGGCCAGGCCCATCCCGACCACCGCGGTCACCGTTCCGCTGTCGAACACGGCGATGATCATCACCACGAACAGCAAGCCGGGGAACGCGAACATGACGTCGGTGACGCGCGCCAGCAGCGTGTCGACCCAGCCGCGGTGCCACGCCGCGGTGAGTCCGATGAGGACACCGAGCGCGGTGGCCAGCGCCAGCAGCGCGATGGAGCCGAGCAGGGTCGGGCGGGCGCCGTCGATGATCCGCGACAGCAGGTCGCGGCCGAGCTGGTCGGTGCCGAGCCAGTGGGCCGGGCCCGGCGGCAGCCAGATCGCGTCGAAGCTCGTGGCCGTGGGGTCGTAGGGCGTGACCCACGGGGAGAGCACGGCCGCGCACACCGCGATCGCGAGGATCGCGAGGCACGGGTAGTACGCCCAGTCGCGGCGCTTGCGCGGCGCGACCAGGACAGGGGTGCCGAGGGCCGTCATGCGGCAGCACTCCTTTCGAGCGTGCGCGGGTCGATGAGCGGGTAGAGGAGGTCGACGATGACCGTCACGGCCATGTAGGCGAGGACCATGTAGAGCAGGATCGCCTGCACCACCGGGAAGTCGTGCGCGTTGATGGAGTCGACGAGCATGCTGCCCACGCCGCTGAGGCCGAACACCGACTCGATCACGACGGTGCCCGCGAGCATGCTCGCGATGATCAGGCCGCACATCGTCACGACCGGGCCGAGCGAGTTGCGCAGCACGTGCCGCCGGACGATCTTGCGGCGCGGCAGCCCGAAGCTGCGGGCCACGTCGACGTGCTCCAGGCTCTGCTGCTCGACCATGGTCTGCCGCGTCACCCGGCTCACCACCGCGAACGCGCCGATCGCCAGGGCGATCGCCGGCAGGGTCAGGTGGTAGAGCCGGTCACCGAAGCCCTCGCCGCTGCCGGCGACGTCGAACCACTTGAGCTGGACCGAAAAGACGGACACCAGCACCAGAGCGACGACGAAGTTGGGGATCGACGTCAGGAACGTCGTGATGCCGGTGATCGACGCGTCGATCGTCGTGCCGCGCTTCAGCGCCGACACCACGCCCAGCAGGATGCCGACCACGACGAACAGCAGGGCGGCCATCGCCACGAGCGTCAACGTGACCGGGAGCCGGCTGGTCATCAGGTCCGCCACGGGTTGCTTGTAGACGAACGACGTGCCGAGGTCCCCGTGCAGGACACCTTTGAGCCACAGCAGGTACTGGTTCAGGAACGAGTCGTCCAGGTGGTACGCCGCGCGCACCGCGGCGACCCGGTCCGGCGTCCGGTCCTCGGGGTTCTTGATGAGGAAGCTCAGCGGATCGCCCGGGGCGGCGTACATCCCCGCGAAGATCACGAACGAGCTGACGACCAAGGTGAGGACCAGGGCACCGAGCCGCCGCGCCAGCGTCACCATCGCGTCAGCCCTTCGTGCCCAGATCGGCCGCCCACGGGTAGTAGCGGAACGCGCCGGAGGCCGGCACGCCCGTCACCTTCGAGGACATCGCGACGGTGCTGGGGCTGAGGATCGCGCTGATCCACGGCTTCGCGTCCGCCCACCGCTGGGCGAGGTCGATCGCGATCTTCGCGCGCGCGGCGCCGTCGAGGGCCGCCCGGCCGTCGAGCACCAGCTTGTCGTAGGCCGGGTCCTTGAGCACCCACTGCACCGAAGACTTGGAGGTGCCGTTCTTGTAGAAGCCGACGGGGTCGCTCTTGGAGACGAAGTAGTCGTCCATGAAGACGTCGGCCCTGGTGCGCAGGTCCGGGTTGTCGTAGAAGTCGCCGTACTGGACGGTCGGGATCTGCGTGATGCTCGCCTGCAGGCCGATCTTCTTCGCGGCGTCGACCAATGCGTTGGCCAGGGTGTCGCGGATCGAGGAACCGTCGCTGGCGACGACGATCGGTTTCGCGCCGGCGGGCACGAGCTTCTTGGCCGCGTCGAGGTCCGCCTCGGACGGCTTGGCCGGCGATCCCGTGAGCTTGTCGTAGGCGGCCTGGAACGTCGTCTTCTCGTAGCCCCAGGCACCCGAGCCGACCGGCTCCTTCCACGGCTGGCCGAGCCCGGCGAACGCGGCCCGGTTGACGCCGTCGCGGTCGAGCGCCAGGGACAGCGCTTTCCGGACGTTCGGGTCGGCGAGCCCGCCGCGCTCGGTGGCCATATAGCTCCAGACCCGGGTGTCGGGTCCCTGGCTCACCGTGATGTCGGCAGACTGGACGAGCCGGGCCGCCGACGCGATGTTCTCGATGTAGGAGCCCTGTGCGGCCCCGGTGACGAGCGAGTTGACGATCGCGTCGTCGGCCGCCCACTTGAAGGTGAGCTCGCCGACCTTCGACGCCTTGGCCTGGTTCCAGTAGTTCGGCGCCTTGGTCAGCACGACACTGGTGCCCGGCTTCCATTCCTTGAGCTGCAACGGGCCCGAGCACGCGTCCGGGCTCGACGGCGTGCCGAACTCCTTGCCGCGGGCCTCGACGACCTTGCGTTCCTGGATGAGCCCCGCGTCGCCGGCGAGCGCCTCGACGAACACCGCGTCAGGCTGCTTCATCGTGAAGGTGAGCTCGTGCGGGCCGGTCTGCGCGAACGACTGCACGTTGGGGAACTCGTCCGCCTCGGCGTTGCCGTCCGCGGCGTTGCGCTGCATGCTCCACACGACGTCGTCCATGGTCACCGGCGCGCCGTCGTGGAACGTCGCGTTGTCGCGAAGGGTGAACACGAGCTGGGTCGGCGTCTTCCACTCGTACTTGCTCGCCAGCCCCGGGCCGACGCTCATGTCCGCCTGGAGCTGGTTGAGCCGCTCACAGACGTTGGTCATGATCAGGTCGGACTGGTCGTTCGCGTCCGAATTGGACAGATCCAGGTTGGTCGGCTCCTTGGAAACCAGCCAGGTGGCCCGGTCGAGCGGGCCGGCGGCGGCGGGCGTCGCGTCGACCAGCTTGACGTTCGCCTTGGCGTCGGCGGCCGGGCCGGACGTGCCGCCGCAGGCCGCGGTGAGCGAGGCGATCGCGCAGAGGGCGACACCGGCGTAGACCCGGCGTCTGGTGGCGGATGCGGGCATGGTGGTGCTCCTCGTCAGGGGTACAGGGTGAAGGGAACAAGCTCGTACGGGTGCTCGCAAGGCGAACCCGGCGCGACGTAGTACTCGCCGGAGGTGAGGTCGACGCAGCTGGAGAGGGTGGTCGACCACTGCTCGGGCGCCGGCGTCCGCTCGTCGGGGTGCGTGCACAGGGAGTCGGGGTGACCGAGGTGGTCCGACATCGCGGTGTGGATGGCGGCGCGGACGTCGGCGGACTTCTCCGCGTACGCCGCGTTCCGCAGGCCCCGGCGTGCTCGTGGCACGCGGACCAGTGAGTCCGGCGACATCGGCCGGTGGTGCCCGGCCGGGCGCGGGGGATCGAACGCCTCGTAGTGGTTGCCGTGCACCAGGAGCCCGCGGTCGTCGGGGTAGGCCCAGCCGTGCCCGGCCGGGGTGGTCTCGACGTCGATCGAGAACCCGTCCCGGTGGGTCAGCAGGGCGTTGCTCGGGATGTGCGGCTTGATCCAGGTCAGCGCCTTGAGCGCGTCGGCGACGTTGCCGGCGTCGAGCACGGCCCGGCGGATGACGGTCTGCGGCATGCCGATCGAGTCGTCGATCCGGCCGCCGAGCCCGTTCGCGTTGAGCGCCAGGCCGTGGGAGTTGGCCCCGTGCCGGCCGATCTGCCCGGCTTCCAGCTGCATGATCAGCGTCGGCTTGGGCGGCTGGACGACCCTCAGCACGACGACCGTGTCGCGGATGGCGTGGCGCCAGTCCCAGTTCTGCCCGGCGTAGACGTGGCCGTCGCCGGCGGCGCCGTCGGTGAGGGAGAAGGAGGTGCAGCCGTCGATCTGGCGGCGCGCGGCCTCGGGGTCGTCGACGGGGGCGAACCAGTTGTCGTACATGATCTCGCCGCGGCAGTTGAGGGCGACGATCTCGGCCAGCCCCACCCCCGCGCCCTCGGCGACCCCGGCCATCTCTTCGAGCAGCTCGGGGAAGTCGCGCTCGATGAGCTGCTGCCACGGCTGGGTGTGCTCCAGCGTCTGGGCCCAGCTCAGGCCGGCTTGGCGGGCGAAGCCCTCGCGGTAGTAGGCGATGGCGGCCGCGATGAGGTCGGCGGCTTCGGCGCCGTACTGCTTGCCGCGGTCGAGCGGGTCCGTGCCCGAAACCTCGATGACTCTGGGACTCGGCATGAAAGTTACTCCTGAACAAGGCGTCAAACTCGTTACAGATGAAGCATCTGCTGTACGATTACGTTCGTGATGGGACGAGACCATACGCCAGAAGGCTCCGCTGTAACAGACTTAACGCGAAATCAGGGCATCACAGATCTGCGCGCCCGCATCCGGGAGCACTGGGACCGCCTGTCGCCGGCCGCGCAGGAGGTGTGCCGGCTGCTCGGGGAAATGACGCCTGAGCAGCTGCTCTACCGGTCGGCCGTCGAGCTCGGCGCCGAGACGCGGACGAGCAACGCGACGGTGGTGCGGACCCTGCAGAGCCTGGGTTACGCGGGCCTGGCCGAGCTCAAGACGGCGATCGCGCGGCCGTTCACCGACCAGACCGCACCCGAACTACGGGCGCGGAGCCGGGTCGAGGCGACCAAGGGGGACCTGCCGAACGTCTGGGAGATGGTCACGGCCGAGTGGGTGGACCGGATCAGGCTGATGCGCGACGGGTTCGCGATCGAGGAGTTCCAGCGGGCGGTCGAGCTGCTGCTGGGCGCGCGCGAGATCGTGCCGTTCGGCTTCGCCTCGTCGTTCGTCGCGGCCGAGCACCTGACGTTCAAGCTGCGCCGCCTCGGCCGCCGGGCGCGCACGATCCGCTCCTCGGGCTTCGGCCTGCCCGACGACCTGCTCGGCATCGACCGCGGCGACGTCGTGGTGGTGTTCGACCCGGGCCGGATCCTGGTCGACATCGAGGTGCTGCTGGACCGGGTCCGGACGGTCGGGGCCAGCAGCGTGCTCGTCACGGCGGAGCTGGCGGACCAGCTCCGCGACGCGGTCTCGGTGGTGCTGATCGCCCCCCATTCCCCGACGGGCCTGACCGGCGACGCGGCGACGGCGATGGTCGTGGCGGACGCGCTGATCCAGGGGGTGGCCGCTTCGGACGTGGAGGGCACGGTGGAGAACTCGCACACGCTCAACACCCTGCGGCAGCAGATGGGGTTCTGACGCGGCGGCGGCCCGATCTCCGGCCGCTACGAGCCGGAGATCGCCGTCGGCGGCAGGAAGCCGTAGCGCAGCCTGCCATCCGGGTGAAGCCGGGGCCCGGACCCTGCCCCGGCGGGGGAGCCGGGGAGAAGACTGCGGACACCGTCTCGCCACTGGAGGGAGCACCATGTCCGCAGCCGCCGACGAGGCTCTGCTGTCCCTGTCCACCCCGGCCGGGCTCGCCGATCCGTACCCCGTCTACGCGAAACTCCGCGAAGAGGCGCCGATCTTCCGCAGCGAGGTCTTCGGCGGCTGGGTGCTCAGCCGGTTCGCCGACTGCCAGCGGGTGCTCGTCGACGGCGAGACCTTCCTGGTGCTGGACGCGCAGTGGCGCGACCGGCACACCCCGGGCTGGCGCGACAATCCGGCCATGGCGCTGCTGGCCGATCTGCTGCCGTGGAAGAACCCGCCGGAGCACACGCGCGAGCGCCGGCTGCTCATGCGGGACTTCACCGTCCGGCGCGTCCAGGGGCTGGAGCCCGCCGTCCGCCGGGCCGTCGACCGGGTGCTGGATGACTTCGCCGACGCCACGGCGGACGGCAAAGCGGCGGACTTCGTCGGCACGGTGCTCTACCCGCTCGGGATGGCGGTGATCGGCGACCTGGTCGGCGTGCCCGAAGCCGACCACGACCGGCTCCGCCGCGTCACCGACCTGATCGGCAAGCAGATCAACCCGGCGATGTCGGCGGACCTGCGCGCCGAGGTCGACGCGGCCGCGGTCGAGTTCCGGGCCTACTTCGTGGACCTGATCGCGCTGCGGCGGGCGGAACCCCGGGACGATCTGACGTCGGCGCTGCTGGTCCGGCCCACCGCCGACGCGGAGCTGATGTCCGACGAGGACGCGCTCAACGCGCTGCTCGTCTTGTTCGGCGGCGGCTACGAGACCACCGCCGGTGCGCTGGGCCTCGGGATCCACGCGCTGCTGACCCACCCGGAGCAGTTCGCCCTGCTCGCGGGCGACCCCGGTTTGGCGGCGGGCGCGGCCGAGGAGATGCTGCGGTGGGACGGCGCCGCCCAGATGAGCCAGCGCGCGGCTGTCCGGCCGGCGGTGCTCGACGGGGTGGAGATCCAGGAGGGGGACGTGATCGTGGCGCTCAACGGAGCGGCGAACCGGGACCCGGAGCGGTTCGCGGCCCCGGACCGCTTCGCCATCACCCGCGACGCGGGCCGCGGTCTGTTCTTCGGGCACGGCCTGCACCTGTGCCTCGGCGCGGCCCTGGCCCGGCTGGAGATGACCGTTCTGGTCGAACAGCTGGGAAAGCGCTTCCCGACCTTGCGGATCGCGGGCGAGGTGCAGCGCCGCCCGAACCCGGCGCTGCGCGGGATGGCGGCCCTGCCCCTCACCCGGTGACGCGCGGCCACGGCCGGCGAACCGGCCGTGGCACGGGTCAGTTCTTCCAGACCAGCGGGGACTTGTCGTAGCCGTCGCCCTTGTCGAACGTCGCGGCGCCGACCTCGCTGCCTTCGCGCGCGCCCTGCAGCGTGCAGGTCTCGAACTTCGCGCCCGCCTTGGTGAAGTCCTTGCCCGCGGTCCCGGACTTGCACTGGTCGGTGCTGCCGGTGATGATCACGCCGGTCGAGCGGCCGTCCGCGCCGAGCGCGCGCAGGCTCACCGAGGAGTAGGCCAGGTCGGCGCCGTCGACGTTCTCGACCGTCGCCCGCAGGTAGAACGGCGTGATTCCTTTTGCTTTGTCGCCGTACTTCGCGAGGTCGGCGTTGGCGCCCTTTTCGATTGCGGTCACCGTGATCGCGATGGTGCCGGACTTGCTGGTGCCGTACTTGAACGGGACCACCGCGCGCTCGCCGAGCTTCAGTTCGGTGCCGGGCTTCGTGACGTCGCCCGCCGGAGCGGCCGCGGCCGTCGACGACTCGGGGGAGTCGGACGCAGGGGCGGCGGGGACGCTGGTCGGGGCGGCGGGCGCGGCCTGTCCGGACTCCTCGCCGCACGCGGACAGCAGGAAGGTGGCGGCGCAGGCGGCGAGCAGGGCGGTGGTGCGGACGTGCTTCATGGATCTCCTCGAAAGGCCCGCCGGACGGGTTCCGGCCGGGCGGAGCCGAGCGCCGCGGCCGCCCCCAGGACAGTCGCGGCGGCCGGGAACGGTGCGCCCTCGCGGCTCCGTCAGCGGGAAGCTAACCCGAATGCCGCACCGGCGGTGTGGTCCGTTCGCACCACACGGAGGTCACAGATCGTCGACGCCGATGAGGCCGTCCTGGATGGCGCGGGCGACGAGCGCGGCCTTGGTCGGCGCCTCGCGGCCGATGCGCGCGTACTTGACGCGGATCCGCTCCAGGTGGGAGTTCACCGTGCTGGCCGAGATCCCCAGCCGGTGCGCGACGAACTCCTTCGACTCCGACTGGAACCACTCGACGAGCACCTCGGCCTCCCGCGCCGAGAGCGCGGGCCGCGTCTCCGACCGGTCCCCGGCGAGCGCCCCGGCCAGCGACGGCGGGGTGTAGGGCCGGTCCTGCGCCGCGGCCCGGGTCGCTTCCACCAGGTGCCCGGCGCCTTCGGCCTTCGTCAGGTAGCACAGCGCGCCCAGTTCGAGGCACTGCAGGGCGACGTCGTCGTCCGAGCGCATCGAGTAGACGACGACCCGGCGCCCGGCTTCGGCCAGGCGCCGCAGGTCGCCGAACGCCGGCGCGGGGCCGCCCAGGTGCAGGTCGAAGATCACCACGTCGGCGGTCGCGCCCGCGCCCAGCCAGGCGACCTTGACGTCTTCGCCCTCGGCGACGACGTCGATCGGCGGGTCGCCACCCGTCAGCCAGTACGCCACGCCGGCGCGCACCGCCGGGTGGTCGTCGACCACGACGGCCGTCACTCGGGTCGCCACCGCGCCTCCATCCAGGTCTGTCCGTCCCGGGACTGGGACGTGACAGGGACCGCTGCCGATCCCGCGGGTTCGGCATCTCCGTCCGCGACGACGGCGACGCGCACCAGTTCGGGGGTGCGCAGCACGCTGACCCGCGCCCGGGTACGGGCAGCGGCCAGCGCCGTGAGTACGGGTCCGGTCAGGTCACGGCGGATTGGCGCCGGGACGTCGACGACATCGCCGCTCACGGCGAGCGTCACCGCGACCCCGCGCCGCTCGGCGACGTCGAGGCAGGCGGTGACCTCGTGCACCAGCGGGTCGGGCACGTCGTCGTTCTCCGCGAAGAGCCGCCGCAGTTGCGCGGCGGCCAGCGCGCAGCGGGCGCGGGCGTCCGGCGTGCGGGGGTCGACGGTGCCGTCCGCCAGGCCGGCCAGCAGCGGCAGCGTGGCGCCGAGCTGTTCGGCGAACCCGGTGCGCAGGTCGTGCCCGGCCTGGTCGGCGAGGGCGGCCCGGATGGCGAGGCGCTCCCGTTCGGCGGCGGCCGCCGCGGCTTCGCTCGCGCGGCGGTCGAGCAGCCGGATCAGCCCGGCGATGGCGAGCTGGAAGACGGTCACGCCGAAGAGCACGATCGCGGCGTCGCCGAGCTCGGTGCGGGTGGGGGTGCCGTCGAGCAGGAACTGGGTGACGCTGGCGGCGGTGTGCACGGCGAGCGCGACGAGCAGCGCGGGCACGCGGTCGGCGAGCAGCACGAGCAGGTGCCACCCGACGAGCCCAAAGGACCAGTGCGGTTCCCGGAAGAAGGAGTCCGGCGGCAGCGCTGCGGTAGCGGCGAAGGAGGCGACGAGCACGACGAGCGCCCCACCGGCGGCGACGGTCACCGGGAGCGGTTTCCGGCGCAGAACCCAGAGGGCGCAGAGCGCGGTGACCCCGGCGAGGGTCGCGTAGGCGAGATCGGCGAGCACGGGCGGTCGGTAGGCGGCGTGGTGGCGCAGCAGGGGAGCGAGGCCGAGCCCGAGCTGGATCATGGCGGTCACGCCGAGCAGCACGATCCGGATGGCCGCGGCGAGCCGGATGGCGGGATCGGCGGTGGCGGTGGACGCGGCGGCGGGCCCCGGCATGGGGTCGCCAGGGGCGTTGTGCGCGGCGGCAGAGCCGGTCGCGGTTTCGGCGGCGTCGCGTGCGGCGGTGGTCTGCGCCGAGGATGCGATCCCGTCGGCGTCGGCCGCGAACTCCGGACCAGCCCCCTCTTCACTGTCGGTCGCCGACTCACGCACGCGACCACCTCAGCGTCACGGTCGTTCCCGCGCCGGGGCTCGAGGTGACCTCCGCCGTTCCACCGGCCGTGCGCATCCGCTCGACCACCGAGCCGCGCACCCCGCGCCGCGCCGGGGAAACCTCAGCCAAGTCGAATCCCGCACCGTCGTCGGTGATCGTGACCGCCACTCCGCCCGGCAAAGCGCCCAGCCGCACCGAAACCGAGTCCGCGCCGGAATGGCGTTCGGCGTTGCGCAACGCTTCCTCGGTCGCGCGCACCAGGGCCAGCGCCGCCGATGCCGGGATCAGCGGCACCGGCTCCCAGACCGCCTCGACCGGCAGGGCGCGCCCTGCCAGCGTCGCGCGCAGGCCGGCTTCGAGGTCGGCCGGGGTGTCCTCCTCCCGGTGCGAGGCCGTCAGGATCGCCAGGTCGCGGGCCGCGTACCCGGCCACCGCACCCGGGTCGGCCGTCGCGCCGGACGCGACCGTCAGGAACGTCGCCGACGCCGTGTCGTGCAGCAGCGCCAAGTACTCGCGCTCGCGGCGGCGCCGGTCCCGGCCGAGGGCCTCGGCCCGCTCGAGAGCGGCCTGTTCGGCGCGCACGGCGTCCGTCCGCGCCGTCGAACGCACGAGGAGCACGAAAGCCAGCCGCGCGAGCGCGCTTTCCACGACGACCCGCAGTGCCACGGGCAGCCAGTCCCCGCCGCCGGCGGCCGTCCCGACCGTCAGCAGCACCACGAGCGCGGGCACGGTCAGCCGCGGCGGGTGCTCCCACTGCCAGGTGATCGCGGTGATCGTGAGGACGTTCACCGCCCACAGGCTCGCCTCGCCGGGCACGGACGTGATCCACGGCTGGCACGCGACCACCGCGGCGGCCCGAAGCATCGACAGCGCGAACGACGTGCGCCGTCCGCCGAAGACGTCGGCGGCGCCCGCGGCGAGGGTCAGGGCGAGCAGGCCGAAGGCCGGGAACGCGGCCGGCGCCGCGACCACGCCGAAGATCCCGACGAACGCCGTGGCCACGGCCCGCGCGGGTCCCGCGAACCGGGTGACCGACGCGCGGAACTGCGCCTCGACCGGCCCCCGCGCAATGGCGGTCATCGCACCCCTGTCGAACTGCGGAAATCGGACGTCCTGTTTCTACCAGGCCTCGTGTTGCGCTTAATACTGTCCAATAAGGGCGAACTTCCTGCACTATCACGCACTTGACATGTCCGGTGCTGCTCGCTTTACTGCTGAGCACGTCGGAACGGACGCCCGACGTCAGAGGTACGCCCAGCCGGTATGTCGGCCTCCGCCGCGAGCCCGGACTGAGTCGCCAGGACGCGCTCGTGGTCCGAGGCGGGGTCGTGCCCACCATCATCCGGAGCCCGATGATGCCCTCTTCCCGCGTTCAGTTCCTCGCCGGCGCCGCCTTGGCGGCCGCTGTCGTGGCCGGTACCGCGTGTTCCGCCGCCGCGGCACCGGCCGCCGCCGTCACGCCCCCGCCGGTCAAGGCCGGCTTCGACTACCAGATCGGCGGCGCCTACACCCCGGCGAGCGACGTCAAGGTCGTCAGCCGCGACCACACCGCCCAGCCCGCCGCCGGGCTCTACAACATCTGCTACGTCAACGCTTTCCAGTCCCAGCCCGGCGCCGAGGGGGAGTGGGACGATCTCCTGCTGCGCGACGCGAACGGCAAGGTCGTCGTCGACGAGGACTGGGGCGAGGCCCTGCTCGACCTCCGCACCGCGGACAAGCGAACCCGCGTCGCGGCCAAGGTGAACACCTGGGTCGACGACTGCGCGGCCAGGGGCTACCAGGCGATCGAGCCCGACAACTACGACAGTTTCACGCGCTCCAAAGGACTTCTGTCCGACGCCGACGCCCAGGCCTACATCCGCCTGCTGTCCGCGCACGCCCATCAAAAGGGCCTGGCGATCGCCCAGAAGAACACCTCCGAGCTGGCCGATCAGCGCCAGGCGAACGGGCTCGACTTCGCCATCGCCGAAGAGTGCGGGCAGCAGAAGAACTGCGATGAGTTCACGCCCGCGTTCGGCGACCACGTGATCGTCATCGAGTACACCGACGGCGGGCTCAAGACCGCCTGCAGCCGGTGGAGCTCGCTCAGCATCGTGCGCCGCGACCTCGACGTCGTGCCGAAGGGCGAAGCCGGCTACGTCCGCAAGACCTGCTGATGGACCGCCGCGGGTTCCTGCGCGGCGCCGGTGGTCTGGCTCTGGGCGCGGCCGTGGCCGGCTGCGGCCCGGCGCGGACCACCGGCGGCCCGGTCACGGTCGAGGTCTGGCACGGCCAGACCGACACCGGCAAGAAGGTCCTCGACGCGCTCGTCGCGGACTTCCACGGCACCCACCCCGGCATCCGGATCGACCTGGGCGGCGGCGTCCTCGCCGACGCGATGCTCCAGAAGATCACCGCGGCGCTCGCGTCGGGGTCGTTCCCGGACATCGCCTACGTCTTCGGCTCGGACCTGGCCAGTGTGGCGCGCAGCCCGAGCGTCGTCGACGTCACCGACCTCGTCGACGCGGGCCCCGGCTTCTGGGCCCCGGCCCGGGAAGCGGTCACGGTCAACGGCCGCGTCCGCGCGGTGCCGGCGCTGCTCGACTCCCTGGCCGTGGTGTGCAACAAGACGTTGTTCGAGCAGGCGGGAATCCCGGTGCCCGAGGCGGGCTGGACGTGGGCCGACTTCGTCGATACAGCAAGGAAACTCACCGACCCGGGCAGCGGCACCTTCGGTACCGCCTGGCCCGCCACCGGCGACGAGGACACCGTGTGGCGGCTGTGGCCGATGGTGTGGGACCTCGGCGGCGACGTCATCGGCGCGGACGGGCGCGGCATCGGGTTCGCGGGCCAAGGCGTGCGCGCCCTGGAGGTCGTCCGCGACCTCGCCGCGGCGAAGTCCGTCTACCTCGACCCGAAGACCGGCAGCGAGCAGATGTACCAGGCGTTCGAAGCCGGTCACATCGGCATGGTCCCGACCGGCCCGTGGCAGCTGCCCGACATCGCCGACGCCGGGATCGACTACGCGATCGTGCCGCTGCCGAGCTTCAGCCGCCGTCCGATCACCATCTCCGGACCCGACACCTGGACGCTGTTCGACAACGGCGAAGAGCGCGTCCAGGCGGCGCGCACCTTCCTGTCCTGGCTGGCCGACCCGGCCCAGGACGTCCGCTGGGACGACGGCGCCGGCAGCCTCCCGCTGAGCCGCCGGACGCAGCAACTGCCCGCGTGGCAAGAGAAAACCGACGAGACCCCGGGCTTGCCGGTCTTCGTCGACGCGCTGGAGAACGCCCGCGTCCGGCCGGTGCACCCGGCCTACCCCCAGGTGTCGGCCGCCCTCGGGACCGCGATCGTCGCCGTGCTGCTCGGCCAGGCGACACCGGCCGACGCGCTGCGCGACTGCGCCGCGGCCGCGAACGCCGCCCTGATCATTCCGCGATAGGGAGCCGCCATGCCCGGACTGCCGAGGCCTATCACCGTCACACCCGTTCAACGCAGGCGCCGTCGCGAAACCGCCACCGCGTGGGCCTACGTCTCGCCCGCCGTGCTCATCATCCTCGGCCTCGGCGTGGTCCCCGTGGCCTGGTCGCTGGTGCTCTCCTTCCAGGTCGACGACCTCGTGACCCCGAGTCGCTGGACCGGCCTGGACAACTACGCCGCCCTCGCCCAGGACCCGCGCTTCGCCCAGGCAGTCGGGAACACCGTGCTGTACACGGTGCTCTACGTCCCGCTCAGCATCCTGTTCGGGTTCCTGCTGGCGCAGGCGCTGAACCGGCGCATCCGGCTGGCCGGGCTGTACCGGACCCTCGTGTTCGTCCCGTTCGTGCTGTCGGCGACGGCCCAGGGCGTGCTGTTCTCCTTCATCCTCGACCCGCAGTTCGGCGCGGCCAACTCGCTGCTGCACCACCTCGGCGTGTCCCCGCAGGGGTTCCTGACCGACCCGGCGCAGGCGCTGCTGGTGCTGGTCGGGATCACGTTGTGGAGCGGCACCGGCTTCTGCGTCGTGGTGTACCTGGCCGCGCTGCAGGACGTCCCGCCGTCGCTGGTCGAGGCCGCGCGGCTGGACGGCGCCGGAACCTGGCGCGTGCTCCGGCACGTGACGCTGCCCGCGGTCATGCCGGTGACGCTGTTCCTCGTGCTGTGGCAGCTGATCACGTCACTGCAGGTGTTCGACCTGGTCTACGTGACGACCAAGGGCGGCCCGCTCGGCTCCACCACGGTCATCGTCTACTTCGTCTGGGAGCAGGCGTTCAAGAACTTCACCGCCGGCTACGGCGCGGCGTCGGCCTACGTGCTCGCGCTCGCCTTGCTCGTCGTCGTGGTCGTCCTGCGTGTGCTGCGCCGCCCCGGGAAGGCCCTCCGATGAGGGCACGGACGACCCGGCCCGCCCGGCTGCCGTTCAGCCCGTGGCACCTGCTGCTCGTGCCGCTGGCGCTGCTGTTCGCCGTGCCGCTCGTGTGGTTGCTGCTCAGCTCCGTGATGAGCAACGCCGAGATCAACCGGTTCCCGCCGGCGCTCTGGCCGTCCCATGTGGACTTCGCCGGGTACCGTTATGTCTTCGAAAACGCGCTCTTCCTGCGCTGGTTCACGAACTCGCTGATCGTCTCGGCGGTGACCGTGGCGTCGAACCTGCTCTTCGGCGTGCTGGGCGGGTACGCGTTCGCGCGGATGCGGTTCGCCGGGTCGCGGGCACTGCTCGCGCTGATGGTCGCGACGATGGCGATCCCGTTCCAGCTCACCATGATCCCGACGTTCCTGGTGATGAAGAAGCTCGGCCTGATCGACAGCCTCGGCGCGCTCATCGTGCCGTCGCTGGTGACGCCGTTCGCGGTGTTCCTGCTGCGCCAGTTCTTCCTGTCCCTGCCCCGGGAACTCGAAGAAGCGGCGTGGATCGACGGCTGCTCGCGGCTGCGCGTGCTGTTCACCATCGTGCTGCCGCTGTCGCGGCCCGCGCTGAGCACGGTGGCCGTGCTGACGTTCCTGACCACCTGGAACGACCTGACCTGGCCGCTGATCGCGCTCAACCACGACACGGTCTACACGCTGCAGCTGGGGCTCACGACGTTCCAGGGCCAGCACCACACGAACTGGGCCGCGGTGATGGCGGGCAACGTCATCACCGTGCTGCCCGTGCTGCTGGCCTTCCTCGGCGCGCAGAAGACGTTCGTCCAGTCGATCACCACCAGCGGGCTCAAGGGCTGACCACGCACGGTCCTCGTCCCCCGCGACCACACCGATCGGATCCCGCATGACCCCCAAGATCACCTTCGTCGGCGCCGGCAGCGTCGTGTTCACCCAGGGCCTGCTCGCCGACCTGTTCGCCTACCCGGAGCTGGCCGGCGTGCACGTCGCCCTGCACGACATCGACCCGGACCGGCTGGCGACCGCGCTGGGGGCGGCCCGGCGGATCGCCGCCGTGCGCGGCGTCAAGCCGGTGCTCACCGCGCACGCGGACCGCCGGGAAGCGTTGTCGGGCGCGGACTTCGTCGTGAACATCGTCCAGATCGGGATGGGGGAGGCGACGCGCACCGACTTCGAGGTCCCGGCGCGCTACGGCCTGCGTCAGACCATCGGCGACACCCTCGGCATCGGCGGGATCTTCCGCGCGCTGCGGACGTTCCCCTTCTTGAAAGCACTCGGGGAGGACATCGCCGACGTCTGCCCGGAGGTGTGGCTGCTCAACTACACGAACCCGATGGCGATGAACGTCCAGTACCTGAGCGAGGCCACCGGGCTGACCCGGGTCGTCGGGCTCTGCCACTCGGTGTACTGGACCGTGCACGGGCTCGCCGAGCTGGTCGGCGTGCCGTTCGGCGAGGTCACCTACGTCGCCGCCGGCGTCAACCACCAGGCCTGGGTGCTCCGGTTCGAGCACGCGGGCGCCGACCTCTACCCGCGGTTGCGGGAACTGGCCGCGAACGACGAGCAGCTGCGGCGGCGCGTCCGGTTCGACATGCTGCGGCGGCTCGGTTACTACCCGACGGAGACCAGCGAGCACTCCGCGGAGTACGTGCCCTGGTACCTCAAGCACGACAGCGAAATCGAGCGCTTGCGGCTGCCGGTCGGCGCCTACCTGGACATCGTCGCGGAGAACGAAGCCGAGTACGAACGCACCCGGCGGGCGATCGCGGCCGACGAGCCACTGCCCGTCGAAGGCACCGGCGAGTACGCGCCGCAGATCGTCCACAGTGTCCTCACCGGCACACCGCGGACCGTCTACGGCAACGTCGTCAACCGGGGCCTGATCGAGAACCTGCCGTCCGGCGGTGTGGTCGAGGTGCCGTGCCTGGCCGACGGCACCGGCGTCCGGCCGACCCGGATCGGCGCGCTGCCGCCGCAGCTCGCCGCGCTCAACCGGACGTACCTGAGCGTCAACGACCTCGTCGTGCGCGCGGCCGTCGAGGACGACCCGCGCCACATCCGGCACGCGGCGATGACCGACCCGGCCACCGCGGCCACGTTACCGGTCGAGCGGATTTTCGAGCTGTGCGACGACCTGGTCCGCGCGCACGGCAACCGGCTCCAGCCCGCCTTGCGCGCCACCCTCGGGCGCTGACCGGTGGTCCAGGAGAGCTGAACGTGGACGAAAACCCCCGGTAACCGGACGATTCGGCGTATATTTCCCGCACCACGGCGGGTGGCCGGGGAATGGATCTTCGGCGCCGTGGTCGTCAAGGGGGACGGGGAAGCCATGGCCAACGAACGTCGGGAGACCTATACGCGCGAGGGTGTCGAGGCGATGAAAGGGGGATTGGTCCGCGCCGCGATAAACCGGGACATCTGGGACCGGACCCTCGGCAAGAATCCGAAATGCTGTTACTCGGGGAACGCGGACGAGGGCTTTCGTGTCTCCTTCGACCACGACGAGACATTCCACGACCAGGAGAACGAACCCGGGTACGAGCCGCGCCCGTGGATGACCCACCACCATTTTCCGCCGATTCCGCGTACCCGCGACGAGACGAAGTACCGGACGGGGTGGCAGGAGGACTACCAGGGCAACCGCATCGCGGAGTTCGACGTGTGGGGGACGATGGGCTCCGGGTTCGCGGGACTCTACGGCGGGTGGGAGGCCCGGGTGGACCAGGCCTTCGAGCTCTGGGACGAGGTCGACCAGATGCCGTACGAGAAGGACTTCTGGGAGGCCGCCACCCGGCTCCGGGACGCGGTCAAGCCGCTGGGTGTCGTCAACGTGCCGGGCGAGTCCTACTACCTGGCGTGCCGCACGCTCGGGCTCATCGCGCACGATCCGGGCGCGCAGGGCACGACGCCGCCCGAACGGATGTGGGCGCCGCAGATCAACGGCCCGATCGACCGGTTCGTCATCCCGCTGCAGGGAACCCTGCTCAACCTCTACGTCCTCGGAGAGATGCTGGCCGCCCAGCTCGAGGGCATGGGGAACATGTGGCAGAGCACGCGGGCCAGCGTGATGGAGATCGGGCGGCAGGCCACGCGGAGGATGGATTTCCGCAGCGACGGCGACGCTGTCCAGGCCGTCATCAAGAGCGCCGGCTGGGTCGTCGGCGCGATGGGGTTGATCCCCGTGGCCACGGCCGTCGGCATCGGCCTGGCGGCCGCGGGGCTCGTCCTGGCCGCCGCCGACGCGCTCATCGACCGGATCGAGCACAACTCCAAGGAGGTGTTCGACATCCCGGCTTCGATCGACGGGGCCACCGCGGAGGAGATCATCCGGTCGGTGGAGGCCACCTTGGACAGCGGGCAGATCCTCGACCTCGAATCCCAGGTCCAGATCGACGAGAGCGACAGCGTGGACCTGCTCAGCGTGGCCAAGTCGCACATCGAGACCGAGCAAGCCGTCTACGACGTGGAAGCCGGGATCTACCGGACGTGCTTCACCATGAACACGAGCGAAGTCCTCAAGGACTCCCAGCCGGCAAACCCGCGCAACGTCGACATCGCCGTCGAGTGCGAACGCCTTCGCGATGCGGGGAAGACGTTCGCCGACGAACTGGGAGAAGAGCTTCTCGCCGCGTCGCAGCGCGTGCACGAGGTCTACTCGGACAATTCGACGTGGATCCGCCCGGAGCTTCCCGGTAGGGCGATCGGTCTGACCAAGACCGGGCCGTGGGACTACTGGAGACCGGTCCGTGACCATCTGGCTCGCATCCTCGACACGACCGGGAAGCAGGTGGTGGAGGTGGGGGAGTACCTGATCGCCGCCGCGAACTACCTCGAACGGGCGGACGCTTCGGCGAAAGAGGCGATGGACAAGGCGGGCCAGGAACTCGACGCGGCGTTCAGGTGAGCGGCGGCTTCGCGACGCCCACGGCGACCGCCCGCAGCAACGTCGTCAGCTGCTCCCGGAACCGCAGCGCGCTGTGGGCCCACCTCGGCACCTCCTCGTACAGCTGACGCAGGGTCGGCGACGGCCGCGAGAGCTGGGACAGGTACGCCGCGCAGCTCATCGCCGCCGTCAGCAGGGTCCGGGCGCCCTCGGCGTCGAGGCCGGCGCCGGTCTCGACCAGGGCCGACGTCATCGCGTCGTACGCCGTCGTGGCCGCGGTCTTGTACTGGCGCGCCCGCTCCAGCCGGACCGCGCCCTCCAGGCTGAGGCCGACGTGCGTCTGCAGGTCGCAGAACAGGGGGAGCGCGTCCAGTGACCCGGCGACGGCCTCGGCGACCTCGACCGGGCTCGGCCGGCGGCCGTCGAAGGCGGCGAGGTCGGCCAGGAGCCGCGAGCGCCAGTCCGCCCAGCCCTGCTCCGCCAGTTCGAGCAGCAGCTCCTCGCGGGATTCGAAGTACCGCCGCAGCGCCGACGGGTGCAGGCCCACCCGGCTCGTCACCCCGGTGAGCGTGACCTCGCGCACGCCGTGCTCGGCCGCGAGCTCGCGCGCGGCGGTCAGCAGGGCGGTCTTGCGCACCTCTTTGTCCTGGTCGGAGCGGGCGCGCTGGCGGGGCTGGGGCACGCCACCACGATAACGCAACCGCTTTGACTTAACGCGGAAGCGGAGCTATGTTCGGCGTAACGCAAAGATGTTGCGTTAACGAAGGAGCTTCCGATGAGTTCAGTGTTTTTCGTGACCGGTTCGTCGCGCGGGCTCGGCCGGCAGATCACCGAGCGGGCGCTCGCCGCCGGGCACCGCGTCGTCGCGACCGCCCGGGACCCCCGGGCCCTGGACGACCTCGTCGCCCGCCACGGCGACCGCGTCCACGTCGAGCCGCTCGACGTCACCGACGCCTCGGCGGCCGAAGCCGCGGTCGCCGCGGGCGTCGCCGCGTTCGGCCGGATCGACGTCGTGGTCAACAACGCCGGCCAGGGCGACCGCGCGTCCCTCGAGGACACGACGCTCGACGTCTTCCGCCGGCAGATCGAGACGAACTTCCTCGGCACGGTGTACGTCACCAAGGCCGCGGTTCCGGTGCTGCGCAAGCAAGGCGGCGGGCGGATCATCCAGATCTCGTCCGTCGGCGGCCGCGTCGGCAGCCCCGGGATGACGGCCTACCAGTCGGCGAAGTGGGCGGTCGGCGGGTTCACTGAAGCGCTCGCCGCCGAGGTCGCCCCGCTGGGCATCAAGCTCACGGTCCTCGAGCCGGGCGGCATGCGCACCGACTGGGGCGGCGCGTCGATGACCACGCCGCCGATCAGTGAGCCGTACGAGGCGACGGTCGGCGCGTCCGCCCGCGCGATGGCCGACTTCGAAAAGCACGCGAACAGCGACCCGCGGAAGGTCGCCGACCTGGTGCTCACCGTCGCGGGCCTCGACGAGCCGCCGCTGCGCCTGCTGGCGGGCAGCGACGCCTACGAGTACGGCCGCGAGGCGTGGCAGCACCGCGTCGACACCGACGCGAAGTGGGCTGAGCTGAGCAGTTCGACCGACGACGACGAATCCGGGGACGCGTGGCGCCTCCAGCGGGGCAAGAGCCTGCCCGACGTGCGGGCCTGACCGACACCGAAGGGTGGTCGGAGGTTCCGGAAGGCCGATTGGTGGGTAGCCCAGAGGTGTGAGACTGAGCAGGCCCTGCCTGCGGGACTAGTGAGAGGTGAGCCACATGAGCCAGGGCGATGCTCCGGTCGGGCGATCGGTCAAGACGGCGGCTGCCGGTGTTCGGGATCTCGCCGCGGAGGCGGCACGGGTCGGGGCGGCCGCAGCCGCGCGGGCGGTGGAGATCACCGATCGGAAACTGACGGAAGGCGCGGACGAGCTCGCGAAGGTCGGCCGTTCGGCGTCCAAGGACTTCGACAAGAGCACCCGGTCGTCGCGCCGCGACGTCCGGAAGCACTCGGTCGCGGCCCGCGACGAGGTGCTGGCCCGCGCCGGGAAGATGCGCGACCCCGGCCGCAAGGCGGCGCAGGCGATCGCGACGGTGGCCGGGTCGGCGAACGACTCGAACCGCAAGCGGCGCAAGGCCGTCGCGACGGCGAAGCGAGACCTGGCCGTGGCGCTGGAGGAAGCGAAGAGCGTGGCGCGCGGGGAGCGCAGCCGGCGGGCCCGCTGGCCGTGGCTGCTGGTCCTCGGCGCGGTGGCCGCCGGAGTGGTGGCCGTCGTGCAGGCCAAGCGGTCGAACCCGCTGGTGGAAGAGGAGAAGGCCCCGGTCCCGGCCGACAAGGTCGTGACCCCGGCCGACCAGGCGGTGCCCCCGACCCCCGCGAAGCCGGTCGCGGCCCCCGCGCCGAAGCCGGTCGCGGAGAAGCCTGAGGCCCCGAAGCCGCCGGCCCCCAAGCCGGTCAACGGCAACGGCCACGCGGCCGCGGGCAAGACGGAGAACAAGGCCCGGTAAACCGGAACCGGTTCCGGGTGCTGGCGCAGTTTCCGGTAGGGGAGGGCGAGTGACGGTCAAGGTCGTGCTGCTGGAGGACGAGGAGCT
>NZ_JBEZHS010000013.1:146473-226306 GCF_040650695.1 Amycolatopsis sp. NPDC048633 | reverse complement strand
GGCCTCCCGGCACTCTCCAACTGCGGCCTGTTCTGAAAGCCGTGAAGGCCTCCTTACCGGCTCTTATGGCCGGTAAGGAGGCCTTCACGGGTTTTGTCCCAGGCGGGAGCGGATCGCGCGGCGGGCCAGGGCGTATGCGCGGGTGCCGCCGTTCAGCACCGCGTCCGCGTTGGCCGCGCGGCCCAGTGCGTGCAGCTCGAACGCCAGGACCTCCGCGTCCGCGTCCAGATGGCCGAGGGCGACGGCGTCGGCGGCCGTCTCGCGGATGAACGTCGCGAACGAGCCGCTCGCCGCCGCCACCGCGTCGTGCACGCGGCCCGGGCGCGCGTCGAACTCCGCGCCCGCGTTGAAGAAGAAACAGCCACCCGGGAACACGCGTTCTTCCGAGTACACCAGCCAGTTCTCGCAGATCGCCCACAGCCGCGGCAGCCCGGGCTCCACCGTCCGGGCGGGCGCCACGACGTGCGCTTCGAAGATGCCGAACGCCGCCTCGACCGTCGCGAGCTGCAGTTCCTCCTTCGAGCCGAACAGCGCGAACACGCCGCTCTTGCTCAGCTCCAGCTCGGTGGCCAGCCGGCCGAGGGACAGCCCCTCCAGGCCGTCGACCGAAGCGACGTCCACGGCCCGGCGCAGCACCACGCGCCGGGTCGCGTCGCCGCGGGCGACCCGGCCGTCAACCGGCACGCCGCGCCCGCCAACGGTCCACAGTGGACTGGATGCCGGCGCTCCACTGCTCCGCCAGCGCGGGCGCCGCCAGTACGCGGTCCGCGAAGTCCAGCGCCGCCCCGACGTGCTCCGGCGGCAACTGACCGAAGTTCGCGAACGAGATCACGTACACCTCGGCGACCGTCGGCCCGTCCGCGCGTTCGACCAGTTCGAGGGCGCCGGACGTCGGCACCGTACCCGGCCGCAGCACGCGCAGGTACCACCCGGAGCGCCCCGAGTCGATCATCGCCGGGGTGATGTCCCGGCGGCCGGTCTTCATGGCGAGCTTGTAGCACGGCGACCGCGGCTGGGAGACCTGCACGAGCGCGTCGCCCCAGGCCCAGACGTCCCCGATCCGGACGTCGTCCTCGGTGACCCCGGACAGCGAGATGTTCTCGCCGAAGTCGGCCGTCGACACCTCGAAGCCGTCCTCGCGCCAGGCCGCGTAGTGCTCGGCCGGGTAGACGTAGACCGCTTTGTCGACCCCGCCGTGCACGGTGAGGTCGGCCTGCCGGTCACCGTCGAGGTTCAGCTCGGTCAGGTGCAGCTCCGGCGCCGTGACCAGTGCCTTCGTGATCCCGCTGAGCACCGGCAGCTCGCGCCGGTATCCCAGCACGCTCGGTTCCCCCACGTAGACGCTGTCGATGTTCATGCCTCGAAGATAGCACGATCGTTCGTACAGTTTCGGGCCCTTAAAGTGGCGGGTATGGAACTGCTCGACCAGGCCCGCGCCCACGTCGACTCCGGCGCCTTCTTCACCGAACTCGCCCGGCTCGTCGCCTACCCGACGGTCAGCGACGTCCCCGAAGGCCGCGCCGCGATCCAGGCCTACCTCGACGAGGTCCTGACCCCGGCGTTGACGGCGCTCGGCTGCGACGTCACCCAGCACGTCAACCCGGACCCGGCGGGCGGCCCGTTCCTGGTCGGCGTCCGCGTCGAATCGCCGGAGCTGCCGACGCTGCTCTGCTACGGCCACGCCGACGTCGTCGGGGAAGCCGGGCAGTGGAGCGACGGCCTCGACCCGTGGACGCTGACCGCGGACGGCGACCGCTGGTACGGCCGCGGCACCGCCGACAACAAGGGCCAGCACCTGGTCAACCTCACGGCGTTGCGGCTGCTGCTGGCCGAGCGCGGGAAGCTCGGGTTCAACCTGAAGTTCCTCTTCGAGACCGGCGAGGAGATCGGCTCACCGGGACTCGACGAGTTCGCGGCTCAGCAGCGCGACCTGCTCAGCGCCGACGTCCTCATCGCCTCCGACGGCCCGCGCCTCGACGCGGCGACGCCGACGCTGTTCCTCGGCGCGCGCGGCGGCGTCCGGCTCACCCTGGACGCCGACCTGCGCCCGGACGCCGCCCACTCCGGCAACTGGGGCGGGATCCTGCGCAACCCCGCGACGACCCTCGCCGCCGCGATCGCGAGCCTGGTCGACGGCCACGGCCGCGTCCAGGTGCCCGAGCTGCTGCCGCCGGAGCTGCCGGAATCCGTGCGCGCCGCGCTGGCCGATGTGGTCGTCGACGCGGACGAGGGCTGGGGCGATCACCGGCTCACGCCCGCCGAGCGGCTCTACGGCTGGAACACCCTGGAGGTGCTGGCGCTCGACGCCGGGAACGCCGACCGTCCGGTCAACGCCATCCCCGGCCGGGCGCGGGCGGTCCTGCAGCTGCGGTACGTGGCCGGCACCGACGTCGACTGCGTCGCGCCTGCCATTCGCAAACACCTTGCCGCACAAGGTTTTTCGATGGTTTCACTGAGCGCCGACACGAGCTTCCGCGCCAGCCGGACTCCGGTCGACAACCCTTGGGCCAGCTGGGCGAAGTCCACTTTGGACGCCGTCGCCGGCCGACCGGTCGCCCTCCTGCCCAACTTCGGCGGCGGCCTGCCCAACCACGTCTTCACCGACATCTTGGGATTGGCCACGCTGTGGCTGCCGCACTCCTACCCGGGCTGCCTGCAGCACGCGCCGGACGAGCACCTGCTCGCCCCGGTCGCCCGGGAGGGCCTGGTGCTCGCCACGGCGTTGTTCGGCGCCTTCAGCTCAGCGCCGCCGACTCTTCGTCGGTGAGCAGCCGGGAGCGGATCAGGAAGCGCACGCCTTCGGGCGCCTCCAAGGAAAACCCGCTGCCCCGGCCGGGCACGACGTCGATCGTCAGGTGCGTGTGCTTCCAGTACTCGAACTGCGGCCCGGACATCCAGACCGGCACGTCCTCGATGCCCTCGACCTCCAGCTTGCCGAGGGCCACGTCGGACTGGCCGGTCTTGAACTCGCCGGCTGGGTAGCACATCGGGGCGCTGCCGTCGCAGCACCCGCCGGACTGGTGGAACATCACCGGCCCGTGGAGCGACACCAGCCGCCGCAGCAGGTCCGCGGCGGCCGGTGTCAGATCGACGCGCTCGGTCATCAGAAGAACCCGAGCGCCTGGTCGGAGTAGGAGACGAGCATGTTCTTCGTCTGCTGGTAGTGGTCCAGCATCATCTTGTGGTTCTCGCGACCGATGCCGGACGCCTTGTAACCGCCGAAGGCCGCGTGCGCCGGGTAGGCGTGGTAGTTGTTCACCCAGACGCGGCCCGCCTGGATGTCGCGCCCGGCGCGGTAGGCGGTGTTGCCATCCCGCGACCAGACGCCGGCGCCGAGGCCGTACAGCGTGTCGTTGGCGATCTTGATCGCGTCGTCGTAGTCGTCGAACTTCGCCACGGACACGACCGGGCCGAAGATCTCCTCCTGGAAGATGCGCATCTTGTTGTCCCCGGCGAACACCGTCGGCTCGACGTAGAAGCCGCCGGACAGCTCGCCGCCGAGGTCGCTGCGGGTGCCGCCGGTGAGGATCTCCGCGCCCTCCTGCTTGCCGATGTCGATGTAGGACAGGATCTTCTCGAGCTGGTCGTTCGAGGCCTGGGCGCCGATCATCGTGTCCGTGTCGAGCGGGTTGCCCTGCTTGATCCGGCGGACGCGCTCGACGCCGTCGCCGAGGAACCGGTCGTAGATGCCCGACTGGATCAGCGCCCGCGACGGGCAGGTGCAGACTTCGCCCTGGTTCAGCGCGAAGAGCGCGAAGCCCTCCTGCGCCTTGTTGTAGAAGTCGTCGTTCCGCGCGGCGACGTCGTCGAAGAAGATGTTCGGGCTCTTGCCGCCCAGCTCGACGGTCACCGGGATGATGTTTTCGCTGGCGTACTGCAGGATCAGCCGGCCGGTGGTGGTTTCGCCGGTGAAGGCGACCTTGCGGACGCGGTTGCTGGAGGCCAGCGGCTTGCCGGCTTCGACGCCGAAGCCGTTGACGATGTTCAGCACGCCCGGCGGGATCAGGTCGCCGATGATCGACATCAGCACGTGGATCGACGCCGGGGTCTGCTCGGCCGGCTTGAGCACGATCGCGTTGCCCGCGGCCAGCGCCGGGGCGAGCTTCCAGACCGCCATCAGGATCGGGAAGTTCCACGGGATGATCTGCGCGACCACGCCGAGCGGCTCGTGGAAGTGGTAGGCGACGGTGTTCTCGTCGATCTGCGAGATGCCGCCCTCCTGGGCGCGCAGCGCGCCGGCGAAGTAGCGGAAGTGGTCGATGGCCAGCGGGATGTCGGCGGCGAGCGTCTCGCGGACGGCCTTGCCGTTCTCCCACGCCTCGGCGACCGCGATCTTTTCGAGGTTCCGCTCCATCCGGTCGGCGATCTTGAGCAGGATCCCGGCGCGTTCCTCGGCCGAGGTCTTGCCCCAGGCCGGGGCCGCGCCCCAGGCCGCGTCGAGGGCCTTCTCGACGTCCGGCGCGGTACCGCGGGCGATCTCGCAGAAGGTCTTCCCGGTGACGGGGGTCGGGTTTTCGAAGTACTGGCCGCCGGCCGGTGGCACGTACTCGCCGCCGATGTAGTGGTCGTAGCGCGACTCGTAGCTGACGACGCTGCCTTCGGTGTTCGGTGCGGCGTACTGGACCATCTTCCCTGCCTCGTTGCTCGGAGTGACGGTTGAGCTGGTGGCGGCGAACGTAGGCCGGGCAACGTTGCAAGCGCGTTGCACCGCCGCGAGCCGGCTATCTACGCTGGTGGACGTGGCAGAGGCGCCCGAACCGGAGCTGCTGCGCGACCCCGAGTCGTACGCGCGGCTACTGGAGCACGTCCGCGAAGCGGTGCTCCAGGGCGTTCCCGGGCCCCGGCCGCCACGCTCGGTCGTCTCCGACTCGTGGAACCGCTCGCTCGCGGCCCGGGTCGATCCCGATGAGGGCGAGGCACCGTTCGTGTACTCGTCGGCGGATCTTTCGTCGCTGCGGGAAGCTCACCCGCTGGCGCCGGTGCTGCCCGTGCTGCGGCAGATGCTCGTGAGCATCGCCGACGACGCCGAGCACGTGATGATCGTGACCGACGCGGACGGCCTGATCCTGTGGCGCGAGGGCGAAACGGCCCAGCTGCTGCGCGGCGACCGCGTCGGCCTCATCGAAGGCACGCGCTGGAGCGAGGCGGCGATCGGCACGAACGCCATGGGCACGGCGCTCGCGACCGGCGAGCCGGTGCAGATCTACTCGGCCGAGCACCTGGTCCGGCGCTACCACACGTGGACGTGCGCGGCGGCGCCCGTGCGCGACCCCGAGACCGGCGTGCTCCTCGGCTCCATCGACGTCAGCGGGCCGCTGCGCACGGTCCACCCGGCGATGATCTCCCTGGTCACGGCCACGGCACAGCTCGCCGAGGGCCAGCTGCGCGCGCAGCTCGCGGTCCGCGACGAACGCCTGCGCCGCGCCAACATGCCGCACCTGGAAGCCCTGCGCGGACGTCCCGGCGCGCTCCTCTCGGCGGGCGGCCGGGTCCTGGCGGCCCAGGCGTGCCTGCTGCCGTCCACAGTGGACGTCCGGCGCGGCGGCGGGACGGTCGCCCTGCCCGACGGCCGGCTCGCCACGGTGGAGCCCCTGGAGGAGGGGTACCTGCTCCGGCTTTCTTCGGGCGGCGGTGGCCGGCGTTCCCGGCTGCGGCTCGAATACCTCTCCGACGGCGCGCATTCGACCACTGTGGACGGTCGTGAGGTGCCGCTGACGTCGCGCCACGCGGAGATCCTGACCCTGCTGGCCCTGCACCCGAACGGCCTCTCCGCGGAACGGCTGGCGCTGCAGCTCTACGGCGAGCAGGGCAACCCGGTGACGGTCCGCGGGGAGATCCACCGCCTGCGCTCCCAGCTGGGCGCGACGGTGGTGCAGACGCGCCCGTACCGCCTGGCGGCCGACGTCGACGCGGACTTCACCCGGGCACGGGCGGCGTTGCGCACCGGTTCACCAGCCGATGTGGTGCGCGTCTTCCGCGGGCCGCTGCTGCCGGAGTCGGAAGCGCCCGCGATCCGCGAAGAGCGCGAGTCCCTCACCGCGCAGGTCCGTCAGGTGGCGTTGAACAGCGGCGACCCGGGCGTGCTGTGGTCGTTCTGGGAAACGGCGTGCGGGGTGGACGACTTCGCGGTCCTGGACGCCCTGCTGAAGGCGCTCCCGGCGGCCGACCCGCGGCGGGCCGCCGTCTCGGCCCACCGCGCCCGGCTCGCCTGAGGCGTCAGGGCTCGAGGTCGGTCACGCCCCGGCCGGTCGCCATGTCGAGCGGCACGGACGCCTGGTCGTGGACGATCATCCAGGCGCCGCCGACCTTCCGGAAGCAGAAGGTGGCGCGGACCCACATCCCGTCCGTCACCGTGCCGTCGTGCAGGGTGCCGCTGACCCGGCCGAAGCCGTGCCCGACGGCGACGTCGGCGCTGACGTCGAGGGTCAGGTCGCGGATCTCGTAGTCCACCTTCTCGAAGAACGTGAAGACCTTGGCCCAGTTCGCGAGCTTGGCGTCGAGCCCGACGTGCTGCAGCGGCGGCTCGACGTCGAACGACACGACGTCCGGGGCGTAGACCCGCTTCAGGACCTCGAGGTCCTTGGCACGCAGGCCTTCGATGATCCGGTCGATCTGTGCTCTGATGTCGGCTTCCGCGTCCCCGTTACGCAACGGCGCGAGGGCGGTGCTCCAGGCGACGACGTGGTCGAGCAGGGTGTCCAGCGCGGTGAGCTGGTGTTCGCCCGGCTTGAAGACGGCGAAGTTCTCGAACTCCGTGGCGAGCGGCAAGGTGACCTGCGGAGACACGTCGGCCAGCTGCAGCGCACCGCAGACCAGCCGCAGCTGCTCGACGGCGCGGACGCCACCGGCACTGCCGTAGGAGACGAAGCCGGCCGCCTTGCCGGCCCACTCCGCGTGGAGGTGGTCGAGGGCGGTCTTGAGCGTGCCGGAGACGGAGTGGTTGTACTCGGGCGTGACGAAGACGAACCCGTCGCACGCGCCGACGGCTTCCGCCCAGCGCTCGGCGTGCTCGTCCGGGAAGCGGCCCGGGTTCGCCATCGGCGGCTCCGCCAAGGGCGGCAGCGGGTGGTCGAGCAGATCGATCACCTCGAACTCCGCGTCCGCGCGGCCGGCTGTCCGCTCGTGCACCCACCGGGCTACCTGGTCACCCCGGCGGCCGGGACGGGTGCTGCCCAGCACGATTCCGATCTTGATCATGGTTCTCCCCTGTTCGGTCGGTTCGCTCAGTCCGACGAAACGGCCCGGCGAGATGTCAGGCGCCGGCCTCCGGACGTCATGAACGACTCGTTCACCTCGTCCGACGACATGAACGAGTCGTTCATGACATCGGCCAGCCGTCGGTGCCCTCTCGCGGTCGGCCACACCCTGGGCGAACACGAAGTAGACAGCGTCTACAAAAGTTTGATAAACAGTGTCCACAAGGTGAACCACGGGTTACGGAGATCGGGATGAGCTACCACCGTTTCGTCGTCCTCGGCGACAGCTGCGCGGAAGGTCTCGACGACCCGTACCCCGACCAGCGCGCCTACCGGGGCTGGGCCGACTTCGTCGCGGCCCGCCTCGCCCAGGACGAGCCCGGCTTCCGCTACGCCAACCTGGCCGTCCGCGGCCGGCGGCTCGACCAGATCGTCCCCGAGCAGGTCCCCGCCGCCACGCGCCTCGAACCTGATCTCGTCGCGCTCTTCGGCGGCGGCAACGACGTCATGAGCCGCGGCTGGGACGCGCGGACCGTCGCCCGGCGGGTCGACGCCGCCATCCGGGCCTGCACCGAAATCTCGCCCGTCGTCGTCACCTTCACCCTCAGCGACATCTCCCACCGGATGCCGCTCGGACACCGGATGCGGCCGCGGATCGTCGCGCTCAACGACGCCATCCGCGAGGCCGCCGTCAGCTACGGCGCGCTGCTCATCGACCTGTGGCCCGACCAGGCCGTCACCGACTCGCGGTACTTCGGCGCCGACCGGCTCCACCTCTCCGCCCATGGCCACCGCCGGCTCGCCGCCTACGTCCTGAACCTGCTCGGCCTCGAACCCGATCCCGCCTGGCTCGCCCCGCTCACCGGCGCCGCGACCGAGAACAGCCGGCGCGCCGACCTGCACTGGCTGCTGCACGAGGTCCTGCCGGTCGCCGTGACCCGCACGCGCAACCGGATGATCGGCCGCCAGCCCGGCGACGGCTTCTTCCCGAAGCGCCCGGACCTGCTCCCCATGACCCGGGACGAGGCATGGGCACCCGGCAACGCCTGATCACGACGGCGTCGGAGCTGCTCACCGAGGAGGGCGTCGGCGCGGTCACGCTGCGCGGGATCGCCAAGGCCGCGGGCGTGTCGCACGGCGCGCCGCTGCGGCACTTCTCCGGCCGCGCCGAGCTGCTGTCGGCCGTCGCCACGCAGGGTTTCACCGAGCTGCTGGACCGCCGCAAACGCTTGCCCGGCGGCAGCCCGCGGGAACGCCTCACCGCCGCCTGCCACAGCTACGTCGACTTCGCGCTGCAAAAACCGGCGATGTTCGAGCTGATGTTCCGCCGCGACCTGATCGACCCGGACGAGCCCGCGCTCGCCGCCGTCAGCAGCGCTGTCTTCGACGAGTTCGCCGTGCTCGTCGCGGCGGCCGGCGACCAAGGCGGCACCGACCCGCGGCTGGTCGCCGCGTCGCTGTGGGCCGCGCTGCACGGCCTCGCGCAGCTGTGGCTGTGGGGCGGGCTGGCCGGGGCGAGCTTCGCGCCGTCGCCGGAGTCGGCGCTGGCCGTCACGCTCGACGCGTACCTCGGCTGAGAACCCGGCGAAGAGGACGCACCAAAGCCCTCCCCCTGCCTTGGGTTGGGACACCCTCTCCACCGAGCCAACCGGCGACGCTAGTGGTAGGTGACCACGCAGCGGAAGCAACCGGCGACGCAGTGCTGGGTAAACCTTCGCGGTACTCGACGGGCTCCGCCTACCGCTCCGGGTTGAGCAGGTAGCTTCGCAGCGTGCCGGGACTCCTTCGCGCGCGGCCGCGGCTCGCCGACGCCGTGCTCGCGGTCGTCGTCGCGGCCTACCAGCTCGCCGGCGCGACCGACCTGGGCGGGCACTTCGGCGACCACGCGCGGCCGCTCGGCCTGGTCCTCGCCGCCGTGAGCGCGCTGCCGCTCGCGCTGCGCCGCCGGTTCCCGATCCCGGCGCTGGTGGCCTGCGTCGTCCTGATGGGACTGTTCTACGGCCTCGGCTTCCGGTCGCAGCTCGGCCAGCTCAGCGTGGTCGTGGCCGCCTACACGGTCTGGGCGCACTGCCGGTTCCGGGACGCGCTGCTGGTGACCGTGCTCGGCCTGGCCGCCTACGAGACGTCGATGCTGCTCGGCAGCCCGGTGTCCCCGGTCGGCGACTCGCTCCTGTCGCTGCTGCTCGTCACCGGGATCGCGGCGGTCGGGCGCGCCGCCTACGTGCGCAGCCATCGCCTGCGCGACGCCGAACACGAGGCCGAGCAGGCCGTCGCCGAGGAACGCGTCCGGATCGCGCACGAGCTGCACGACGTCGTCTCGCACCACCTTTCGGTGATCTCGGTGCAGGCCAACCTCGCGCGGTACGTCTTCGAGTCGGCGCCGGACACCGCGCGGACGGCGCTGGACACGATCACCGGCACGACGACCGAAGCGCTCGACGAGCTGCGACGCCTCCTCAGCGTGCTTCGCCCGCCGCAGCACGTGCCGGCGGAGTACCGGCCGCAGCCCGGCCTCGGCGACCTGGACGCGCTCACCGCGCGGGTCCGCGAGGCCGGGATCCCGGTCGACGTCCGCGTCACCGGCGAGCCCCGGACGTTGCCGCCCGGCCAGCAGCTGTGCGCGTTCCGCGTCGCGCAGGAAGCCCTGACGAACGTGCTCAAGCACGCCGGTTCCCCCGCCGAACTGGTTCTCGACTACGGGCCGGAGCAGCTGGTGCTCAGCGTGACGGATTCGGGCGGCCGGGCGGTGCCGCCGAACCCGGGCGGGCACGGGCTGGTCGGCATGCGCGAACGCGCCCGGATGTACGGTGGCGTGATCGAGATCGGTCCCCGTGACCCGGCCGGGTTCGCCGTCGTGCTGACCCTGCCGTACCCGAGCCGCCCGTCGCCCGAACCGCAGGAGCCCGAGTGACCAGCGTGCTGGTGGTCGACGACCAGGACCTCGTCCGCGCCGGGTTCGCCGCGCTGCTCGGCGCGGTGCCGGGCATCGACGTCATCGGCGAAGCGCGTGACGGGCTCGAAGCCGTCTCGAAGGCGGTGGCGCTGCGCCCCGACGTCGTCCTGATGGACATCCGGCTGCCGGAGCTGGACGGCGTCAAGGCGACCGAGCGGATCCTCGCGTCGGCGTCGCCGCGGCCCAGCGTGATCATGCTGACGGTGTTCGACCTCGACGAGTACGTCTACGCGGCGTTGCGCGCGGGCGCGTCGGGCTTCCTGCTCAAGGACAGCCCACCGGAGACGCTGGTCGCGGGCATCCACGCGGCCGCCCGCGGCGACATGCTGTTCGGCCCGACGATCACCCGCCGGCTGGTCGAGGCGTTCACCTCGGCACCGCCCGCCACCGCGCCGGCGTTGCCGGGCCTGACGGACCGCGAGCGCGAGGTGCTGCGGTTCGTGGGCACGGGCGCGCCGAACGGCGACATCGCGGCCGAGCTGCGCGTCAGCGAGGCGACGGTGAAGACGCACCTCAACCGCCTGATGGCGAAGCTGGGCATTTCGAGCCGGGCGCAGGCGGTGGTCGTGGCGTACGAAACCGGGCTCGTGTCGCCGGGCGACACGCGCACCCGGTGCGCGCGTCCGAACACCTGATCGAATACCCTGCCTCCCATGACCGAGTCAGACCCGCAGCTCGAGCGCATCCGCAAGCTGCTGGCCAAGGCCGAGGACCCGGCGGTCACCGAGGCGGAGGCCGAGGCCTACAACAAGAAGGCCGCCGAGCTGGTCGCGCGCTACGGGATCGACCAGGCGATGCTCGCGGACTCCGGGGCGAGCACCGACGAGATCGGCACGCTGAAGATCCCGATGAACGACCCGTACAGCCGCGACAAGGCGAGCCTGCTGACCTCGGTCGCCTACCCGCTGCGCTGCCGGACGCTGCTGCACCGCTACGGCCAGAAGGTCGAGAGCGTCACGGTGTTCGGCTACCGGTCCGACATCGGCCGGGTCGAGCTGCTGTTCACCAGCTTGCTGCTGCAGGCGAGCACGCAGCTGACGCGCGTCCGGCCGGACGGCTTCTTCCCCGGCGAATCGCTCGCCGCCTACCGCCGCACGTGGCTGCACGGTTTCGCCCGCGCGGTGCACGAACGGCTTTCGCACGCCGAGCAGGAAGCGGTCCGCACGGCAGCGCCCGGCGCGCGGTCGGCGGAGCTGGTCGTCCGCGACCGATCACAGCTGGTGCAGCACGCGTTCGACTCGGAGTACGGCGACCTGCGTTCGGCCGCGCCCCGGCGGTTGTCCGGCAGCGGCTACCTCGACGGCCACGACGCCGGCACGCGCGCGAACCTCGACCCGTCGGCGTTGACCCGCCGCCTGAAGGCCCTGCGCTGAGCGTCACCCGCGATCGAACGTCATGAACGACTCGTTCAGCGCGTCCGACGACATGAACGGGTCGTTCATGACGTTCCCGCGCCCTCAGGGATCACCCCGATAGCCCCTCCGCCCACCACCTGCTAACTTTTGTTGGCATGTGGACCACGGGCGACGAGCTCCTGCGGCTGCTGGGCGCCCTCGGCAACCCGCACCGGCTGCGGATCGTCGCCGCCCTGCGCGCCGAGCGCACCTACGTCAGCAAGCTCGCGCGTGAGCTGCGGATCAGCCGCGCGCTGCTGCAGGTCCACCTGCGCAAGCTCGAAGCCGCGGGCCTGGTCGAGGCCAGCTTCGAGGTCGGCGAAGACGGCAAGACACTGCGGTTCTACGAGCTCACGCCGTTTTCCGTCGTCCTGACGCCCGAAACCATCGCGGCCGCCGTGCCGACGCTGACCACACCGGAATCCGTCCAGCGGGACGGCGAGGAGGGACGGACATGAACTGGCACCAGTGGCAGGAGATCATCGGCGTGACCGGGGTCTTCGTCCTGATCACGGTCGTGCTGTCGATCGCGATCGTGCAGCTGGCCACGACCTGGCGCGCCAAGGCCGCCCTCGCGCGCGAGCAGGAATACCGGAGCCTCGCCGAGAAAGCCGTGCGGACACAGGAAGAAACCGAACGGCAGCTGCGCGACGTCCAGGACCGGCTGCGGTCCATCGAACACGTGCTCAAGGAGGTCGACTGACCTGTAACAACCGGGGCTTCGCCCCGAGCCGGGGGCTCCGCCACCCGGAACCCCCGAAACGCAGTTGAGGCCCTGGACCGCCGAGCGGCAACTCGGCGGCCCAGGAGGAAGAAGCACCCACTCGCCCGAGGGCGAGCTCTCATCGGATCACTCCTTCACGGAAGGACCTTAGTTCATGCTGCCTGCAGGCACGCCCATGGTGGAACGCGTCGCGCGCTGGTCGACGCGCCACCGCGCCACGGCGATCTTCGGCTGGCTGGCGCTCGTCGCGCTCGCCTGGGTCATCGGCACGTTCGCGCCCGGCACCGACGCGCGGTCGAGCCCCGCCGGCGACGCCGGAACCGGCCAAGCCGTCCTCGACCGCCAGGCCTCCCGCGAGCCGTTCTGGGAGAACGTCCTGGTACCACGGGATTCCCCGGCCGTCGCCGACCTGGTGACGACGTTGACGACGTCCGGCGCGGTCGCGGACATCCGCTCCCCGCTCGACGACCCGGCCCAGGTCTCCGCCGACGGCCGGTCCGGTCTCGTCACGTTCCGGATCCTCGGCACCGGCGAAGAAATCCGGCGAAACCTCGCGACGGCGACCTCGGCCGTCACGACGGTCGCCGCACGCCACCCGGACGCCCGGCTCGCGCAGGCGGGCGACCTCAGCGTGTCCGGCGCGGTCGACCAGAGCATCAAGGAGGACATCAAGCGGTCCGAGACGCGCTCGCTGCCGCTCACCTTGCTGATCCTGCTGGCCGTGTTCGGCTCACTGGTCGCGGCCGCCGTCCCGGTGCTGCTCGCGGGCACCACGGTGCTGGCGACCTTCGGGCTTCTGTCCGCAGTGGACAACTGGATTCCCGTCAACAGCGCCACTTCCTCGATGACGTTGCTGATCGGCATGGCCGTCGGCGTCGACTATTCACTGTTCTTCCTGCGCCGCGTCCGGGAAGAACGCGCGCACGGCGTCGACGAGTCGCTCCGGATCGCCGCCCGGACGTCCGGGCACGTGATCGTCGTGTCGGGACTGACCGTGGCCCTGTGCGTGACCGGCCTGCTGTTCACCGGGCTCGACAACCTGCGCGGGCTGACCGTGAGCACGATCCTCGTCGTCGGTCTCGCCGTGCTGGCGTCGGTGACTGTGCTTCCCGCGACGCTCTCGCTGCTCGGAACCCGGATCGACCGCCTCCGGATCCCGTGGCTGGGCAAGCGTGGCACCCGCTCGCGGTTCTGGGCCGGCGTCGCCACGACCGTGACCCGGCGGCCGCGGCTGTGGACCGGGATCGCCGCCGGACTGCTGGTCCTGCTCGCCCTGCCCGCGGCCGGCATCCGGCTGCAGGACCCGGCTCCGACCGAAAGCCTGCCGCGCAGCGTCCCGGTGATCGACGCGGCCGCGCGCGTCCAGGACGCCTTCCCGGGCGTCACCATGCCGGCGCACGTCGTCCTCTGGAGCGACCGGGGCCCGGTCGACACCCCCGCGGTCCGCCGGGCGATCGGCGAACTCACCGCGCGGACGCCGAAGCCCGCGGTCGTGGTTCCGGTCGATGACGCCCTCGTCGTGCGGATCCCGCTCGGCGGCACCGGAAACGACGAAGCGGCCGACCGGACCTTGACGGCGTTGCGGGAAACCCTGCTGCCCCAGTCGATCGGCCGCTTGGACGGCGTCCACTTCGCCGTCGCGGGCCGGACCGCGGAAGCGCACGACTTCACCGCGCAGGTGCTGGAACGAGCGCCGTACGTCTTCGCGTTCATCCTGCTGCTCGCGTTCGTGCTGCTGCTGGTCGTGTTCCGGTCGGTCGCGGTGCCGGCGGTGTCGATCCTGCTCAACCTGCTCTCGGTCGGCGCGGCCTACGGTGTGCTCACGCTCGTGTTCCAGGACGGCTTTCTCGCACCACTACTGGGTTTCACGCCCTACGGCGGCGTGCTCGGCTGGCTGCCGATGTTCCTGTTCGTGCTGTTGTTCGGGCTGAGCACGGACTACCACGTCTTCATCCTCAGCCGGATCCGCGAACGACGGCTCGCGGGCGCTTCGGCGCGCGAGGCGATCGTCGAAGGCACCGCGCGCAGCTCCGGCGTCGTGACGAGCGCGGCGCTGATCATGACCGGGGTGTTCAGCATCTTCCTGAGCCTCGCGGCGATCGAGTACAAGATGCTCGGGCTCGGCATGGCGTTCGCGATCCTGCTCGACGCCACGCTCGTGCGCGGCGTCCTGCTGCCCGCGGCACTGGCCCTGCTCGGCGATCGGCTCTGGCGATCCGATGCTGTAGCAGACCTTAAAGATCACTCCAGAACTCTTCACTTGTCCTGACAGGTCTGCTTCGGCACGGTGGAAAGCGTGACGAGTGGACGGGGCGCCTTGACGCGCATGGTGGTGCTGGCCCTGCTGTGGGGATCGGGCTTCCTGTGGATCAAGCTGGCCCTGACCGGGCTGAGCCCCGTCCACCTCACGCTGGTCCGCTGCGCGCTCGGCGCGCTGACGCTGCTGGCCATGGCCTTCGCGACCGGCCAGCGCCTGCCGCGCGACCGCCGGACGTGGGGGCGGCTGGTCGTCGCCGCGTTCTTCTGCAACGCCCTGCCGTTCGCGCTCTTCGGCATCGGGGAACGCACGGTCGACTCCGGGGTCGCGGGCGTCATGAACGCCACGACACCGTTGTGGTCACTGCTGATCGGCGTCGCGCTCGGCACGGACCGCCGCCTCGGCCCGGTCCGGTTGCTCGGGCTGGCCCTCGGCTTCGCCGGCGTGCTGGTGATCTTCGCGCCGTGGCAGCAGGCAGGCCTGCTGAGCGGCGGCGCGCTGGCCCTGCTCGGCGCCGGTCTCAGCTACGCGATCGCGTTCACCTACATGGCGAGGAAACTGCCGCCCGGCGGCGCGCCGCTCGCGCTCTCGGCCGCCCAGCTCATGACGGCGACCGCATTGACCGCCTTGGCCTTGCCCGTGACGACCACGGCCCCGCACCTGGACCTGACCGCGGTGGTGGCGGTGACGATCCTCGGCATCTTCGGGACCGGGATCACCTTCTACCTCAACTACCGGATCCTCACGGACGAAGGCCCCACGGCCGCCGCGACCGTCGGCTACCTGCTCCCGGTGGTGTCGGTCGCGCTCGGCGCGCTCGTCCTCGGTGAACCGCTGACGCCCCGGGTCCTCGGCGGCATGGTGATCGTGCTGGCCGCCGTCGGCCTGACCCGCTGGCCGGCTCAAGCGAAGGTGCCGGCGAGCTCGCCCGGCGGCTTGGCGGCCCCGAAGTAGTCGCCCGTGCCCAGCTCCGCGCCGGCCGTGCCCCACCAGTCCGCCTGGTCCTCGGTGTGGATCCCGTCGACGACGAGCGTGGCGCCGACCTGCCGGACCAGCGGCACCAGCGCACCCAGGAACGTCGAGTCCGACCACGCCTGCCACTGCGCGAGCCGGCGGTCGACGCGGACGATGTCGACCGGCAGGTCCTCGACCGCCCGCAGATCATCCGGCCCGAGCCCGAAGTCGTCGAGCATGACGCGGACCCCGAGACCGGCCAGCGCGGTGACGTTCTCGACGACGCCGGACACCGGCAGCGCGCCGACCGGGACACCGAGCAGCAGCTGGTCCGGCGGCAGACCGGTGTCCGCGAGCATCCGCGTCACGCGCGTACCGAGGGCTTCGTCCGACATCTGGTGCCCGGTGAGCCCGGCGACCACCGGCAGCCGGGAACCCGCGCGCTGCCGCCACCATTCGCCCTGCCGGCCCGCCGCGCGCAGCAGCCAGTCCCCGAGAGGCAGCACGAGCCCGGTCGAGTCGGCGAGGTCCGCGCAGCGTTCGTGCGGCAGCGACCGCTCGGCCGGCCGGTCCCAGTGCAGGCGGGCCTCGAACCCGGCGACCTCGCCGTCCGCCAGCCGCGCCAGCGGCCGGTAGCGCACGCCGATCTCGCCGTTCTCCCAGGCACCGGCCATGCCGACGGCCAGCGCCTGCGTCCGCCGGTCTCCGGCGTCGGCTTCCCGGTCGAACATCTTCCACTGGCCGCGCCGCCGCACCTTGGCGCGCCGGAGCGTCTGGTCGGCCGTGCGCAGCAGCTCGGCCGGGTCGATGCCCTTGGCCGGGCGGTGCACCACGCCCGCGCTGGCCGACAGCGTGAGCCCCTGGCCGTCGACGAAGAACGGCTCGGCGAGCTCGTCGTTGATCGCGCGCACGATGGAGTCGATGTCCGGCGTCGTCGCCGAGTTCTCGACGAGGATGCCGAACTCGTCGGCGTGGAACCGCGCGATCATGGCTTTCTCGCGGGCCATGACGGACTTGAGGCGCTGGGCGAAGTGCACCAGCAGCTGCTCGCCGACGCGGCGGCCGAGGCTGTTGCAGATCATGCCGAACGCGTCGAGGTCGACGTGGAAGAGCGTGACGCCGTACTCCGGGTCGGCGCGCCGCAGCGCCGTCTCGAGGTAGGTGCCGAAGTACTGGCGGTTCGGCAGGCCGGTCAGCACGTCGTGCAGGGCCTGCCGGCTCAGCTCGCTCTGCAGCAGCATCAGCTCGGTGCCGTCCTCCACCACGAAGACGAAGTGGCCGGGCCGGTCTTTGGCGTCGCGCAGCAGCGAAGCGGTGAGGGAGATGCGGGCGACGTCGCCGTCCTTGCGCAGCAGCCGCTGGGACAGCCGGACCCGCTCCCGGCCGCCGTCGGCCAGCGACGCCAGCGCCTCGCGGAGGACCTCGGCGGTCTCCGGGTGCACGTGGTCGGCCAGCCGCGTCCCGGTCAGCTCGCCGGCTGCGTGCCCGAGCATCTCGGCCAGCGCGGCGTTCGCCCGCTCGATCCGGCCGTCGGGGGCGACCACCGCGACGCCGCTCGCGGACGACGTCACGACCTCGTCGAAGCGCGCTTCGCTCTGCTTGAGGTTCCACTGCGCGTCCCGCACCGCCTTGAGCAGCGAGAGGTGCATGATCTCCTGCTGGTCGAGGACGCTGCGCTCGTGCGCGAGCAGGAAGCCGCAGGAGAGCGCGCCCAGCGCCAGGGCGATCCGCTCGGCGAAGCGGTCCACCGGCTGCAGTTCGGGCAGCCCAGGCAGGCCCTTCCCGAGGACGTCGAGGGTGCACCGCAGCCCCGGCTCGCCGACGTAGCCGAGCCCGACCAGCCGCACGCCGATCCCCTCAGCGGGCGTGGTGTCCGCGGACGTGGTGCGCAGGGACTCGACCAGCGTGTCCAGCATTCCGCGCAGTTCTTCGTCGAGCAGCTCGCGGCTCAGCGAAACGACGGTCACGCCGCTGAGCAGGTAAGCCCATTTCCGCGCGAGCACGGTCCGCGCGCGTTCCGGGTCGGAGCCCGCGGGCTTTTCCGGCAGTTCGTCGATCATCGGCATTCGTGGCGTCCGCTCAGCTCTTGCGGCCGATTCCGGCGTAGACGAGCATGTTCATCTCGGCCGCGGCGGAGATGTCCGCCGGCCCGGACGGCCGCCATTCACCGCAGCCGACCAGCCCCGGGTCGACGATTTCGAAACCGGTGAACAGCTCGGTCACCTGAGCGTACGTGCGCAAAGTCACTTGATCGGGACTGCGGCTTTCCTTGATCACTTCGGTCGCTTCTCCGAGATTTTCGCCTTGGTGGTCGCCAGTCACGTGCGTGATCGCGAGAAAACTTCCCGGCGCCAATACCGAACTGTAGCGCGCGACGAGGTCGAGCGGATCGGATTCGTCCGGCACCCAATGCAACATCAACAGCATCAGCAGTCCGACCGGTTTTTCGAAGTCGAGCAAACTGCGCACCGGTGGTGCATCGAAAATCTTTTCCGGGTCCCGCATATCGGCCTGGACAATCGCTGCACGATCGTTGCCGGCGAGCATGAGTTCGCTGTGCGCGACCGCCACCGGGTCGCGGTCGACGTACACGACCCGGCAGTCCGGATCCTGCTCCTGGGCGACTTCGTGCACGTTCGCCACCGTGGGGATCCCGGAGCCGAGGTCGAGGAACTGCCGGATCCCCTGGCCGGTCATGAAGCGCACCGCGCGCCCGAGGAACGCGCGGTTCACGCGCGCCGCGTCGCGCAGCCCGGGCATCGCGCGTTCGATCTGCTCGCCCACCGCACGATCGACGGCGAAGTTGTGGCCGCCGCCGAGCATGAAGTCGTAGGTGCGCGCCATGCTGGGCACGGAGATATCGACGCCCGGTGGAACCCATTCCGGTGATCGAGTCACGGAAAACACCTTCTCAGCCGTGTCGGACCGGAAAGAGCTTAGCGATTCCCGATGGTTCGGCGACTGCGCCATCCGCGTGAGTGCACACCACCCGATCGGGCACTGTCCCGTTCGCCCGGACGCGCCTACCGTAGGCCGTCGCCTTGGGAAATCCACACAATGGCGTAACGAGGAGTCCACATGACCGTGCCGGTGGCCCCGGGCCGGTGGCCTTTTCTCGGGCACACTCCGGCACTGCTGCGGCAACGCTCCGCATTCACCGATTCCTTGCACCGGCACGGAGAAGTCGTCAAACTTTTCCTCGGCCCGATGCCCGCGTACTTCGTCACCAGCCCACGACTGGCCCACGAAGTGCTGGTCACGGCGGGGCCGAAGTTTCGCAAGGGCGCGATGTTCGACAAGTTCCGGCCGTTCGTCGGAAATGGCTTGGTGCTTTCGAACGGTGACTTCCACCTCCGGCAGCGACGGCTGATGCAGCCGGCGTTCCACCGCGACCGCCTGACCGCGTACGCGGAGACCATGCGGCACGCGGCGGCCGAGCTGAGCGACTCGTGGCGGCCGGGCGAGGTGCGGCCGCTCGACGAAGACCTGCAGGGTCTCGCGGTGACGATCGTCGGCGAAGCCTTGTTCTCCACGGAAATCGGCAAGGCGGCGATCGACGAAGCCCGCCGGTCGATTTATCTCATCATCCAGCAGGGCATGATTCGCGCGCTGTCCCCGAAGTTCGTGGAGAACCTCCCGATCCCGGGGAACCGGCGGTTCGACGAGGCCATCACGCGGATGCAGGAGATCGTCCTCGAGGTCATCCGCGACTGGCGCACCGAGAGCGTCGACCGCGGCGACCTGCTTTCGACGCTCCTGCTGGCCGGCATGACCGACGAGCAGGCGCGGGACGAGGTGCTCACCCTGCTCACCGGCGGCATCGAGACGACCGCGCTCGCGCTGTCCTGGACGTTCCACGAGCTCGGCCGGCACCCGGAGGTCGAGGCGAAGGTGCACGCCGAGGTCGACGAGGTGCTGGGCGGGCGTCCGGTCACCGTCGACGACATCGCCCGGCTGACCTACGTCCGGCAGGTGATCGACGAGGTGCTGCGCTGCTACTCGCTCTGGATGCTGATGCGCCGGACGCTCGAGGAGGTCGACCTCGGCGGCACGCGGATCCCGGAGGGCGCCGAAGTGATCGTCAGCCCGCACGCCCTGCACCACGATCCCGCGTCCTACCCCGACCCGGACCGGTTCGATCCGGATCGCTGGGCACCGGAGCGGGTGGCGAAGCTGCCCAAGGGCGCGTTCATCCCGTTCGGCGCGGGCGGCCGGCAGTGCATCGGAAACCGCTTCGCCCAGAACGAAATCGTCATCACGGTGGCCACGGTGGCCGCGCGCTGGCGGCTGGTCCCGGTCCCAGGCCGGCCGGTGCGCGTGAAGTTCACCTCCGCCGCCTACCCGGACAACCTGCCGATGACGGCTGTCCCCCGTCGCTAGTTGGAGGTCTTTCCCCTTGCTACGCCGTATTTGTGCTGTCCTCGTGCTCTTCGCGGCCACGCTGTTCGTGCCTGCCCCGGCCCAGGCGGCAGTATCCTGCGAGGACCTGTACGTCCCGGTCACGGTGGCGCTCCTGCCGCAGACGATGCACGGGCGCCTGTGCGCCCCGGCCGGCGCGACGACCGTGGTGGTCCTGATTCCCGGCGGCACGTACAACGCGTCCTATTGGGACATCGGTTACACGCCGGAGATCCGGTCGTTCCGCCTGGCGATGAACCAGGCGGGGATCGCGACGCTCGCCCTGGACCGGCTCGGCACCGGGCAGAGCTCGAAACCGTTGAGCGCGTTGCTGAGCGCGTCCGTCCAGGCGACCGCGGCGCACCAGGTGGTCCAGGCGGTGCGCCCGCGGTTCGCGAAGGTGGTGATCGGCGGCCACTCGATCGGCTCGGCGATGGCGATGATCGAGGCCGGCCGCTACCGGGACGTCGACGGCGTGCTCGTCACCGGGATGACGCACCGGATGAACCTGGTCTCGGTGGTTCCCACGCTGGCCCAGATGATCCCGGCCCCGCTGGATCCGGCCGTGCCCGGTCGCGACCTGGGCTACCTCACCACCGGCCCGGGCATCCGCTACCAGGCGTTCCACACGCCGGGCCCGCTCGACGCGGCCGCGATCGCCTACGACGAGTCCACAAAGGACGTATTCGCGGCGACCGAGGCGGTGGACAGCCTGACGCTCACGACCGTGGTCATCCCGGTGTCCCGGCAGATCACGGCCCCGGTCCTGCTGGTGGTCGGCAACGACCCGAACTTCTGCGGAACCCTGGGCAGCGACTGCTCGTCTCCGGAGGCGTTGCGGGCGTCCGAGGCACCGTTCTTCGGCACTTCGCGGCTGCAGACGTTCATCCTGAACGGCTACGGCCACGCGATCAACTACGCCCCGAACGCGCCGACGTACTTCTCCGTGGTGAAAAACTGGCTGAAAACAGCCCCGTAACGGTCGATCGGACGGGCGCGACCCTCATCGGGGATGAGGGGAGCGTCCGATATGACCGACTACGCCCACCAGCACCACGTCCTGGACGAATGCGTCCGCGGCGAACACCGCGAAGAGTCCCTGGCAGCACTGCGCCGATACTTCGGCCAACGCCGCTACACGGGCCGCTGGTTCGAGCGTTTCGCCGGCGGCGGCGACGGCCCATCGGTCGCCAACACGGTGACCGAAGCGGACGTCCTGGCGCTGAACTTCCTCAGCATCACGAGCCTGGCCGAAGTCGCGATCGACACGACGATGACCTACGCACACCAGATCAGGGAGCTGCTGGAGCAGATCCCGGCGGACGTCCCGATGCACTCGGCCCCGTGGTCGACGTACGCCCCGGGCGCACCGGCGTTCCGCCTGTGGGAGCTGTTCAGGCAATGCGGCGGCAAACACCGCCCGGTGACGGCGTCCAAGCTGCTGGCCCGCAAGCGCCCCCGCCTGACGCCGGTGTACGACAGCCAGGTCAGAGCGATCCTCAAGGCGCCGGCGAGCCCGTGGAACTGCCTGTGGAGCTGGTTCCACACGGACTCGACGAGAGCGTCGGCGCTGGCGGACCTGCGGAAGGAGGCGGGTGGGATCGAGGACATCAGCTTGCTGAGATGCCTCGACGTCGTGCTGTGGATGCGGGCCCGGAAGGGGCCGTGACACGCGGCCGATCCCGCGTGTCACGGCCGAATCTCACCAGGTGACCGGCAGTTCGTGAACACCGTAGATGTTCATGTCGGTCCGGAGCTTCACCTCTCCGGCGGGGATGGCGAGCCGGAGAGCCGGGAAGCGGCGCAGCAGCCCCTCGAACCCGGCCCGCATCTCGATGCGCGCCAGCTGCTGCCCCAAGCACTGGTGCACGCCGTGGCCGAACGACAGGAGTCCCCGCGCGTTGCGCCGGATGTCCAACGCGTCCGGCTCCGGGAAGCGCTGCGGGTCGCGGTTGGCGGCCAGCAGCGAGACGACCACAGTCGACCCCTTGGCGATCGTCTCGCCGCCCAGCGAGAGATCCTCCGTCGCGTAGCGGAAGAAAATGTCGGCCACGGACAGGTACCGCAACAGCTCCTCAACTGCACCCGGCATCAACGACGGATCCTCACGCAGCGAAGCGAGTTCCGACGGGTGCTCCAGCAGCGCGAAAGTACCCAAGGACAGCATGTTGGCCGTGGTCTCGTGCCCCGCGATCAGCAGCAGGAACGCCGCCCCGGTCAGCTCTTCGATCGTGAGGTCTTCGTGGCGGGCCAGGTCGGACAGGATGTCCTCACCCGGCGAAGAACGCTTGTGCGTGACCAGTTCGGACAGATACGTGTTCAGCGCGATGTACGCACCCATCTTCTCTTCGAGCGTCTGGTCCCGGACCATGAACTGCGCCGAGTTGGCCTGGAAGCTTTCCCGGTCCTCGTACGCGACGCCGAGCAGCTCGCAGATCACCAGCGACGGCACCGGCAGCGCGAACTCCTTCACCAGGTCGATCGGCGGGGCCAGGCGCGCGAGGTGGTCCAGCTGCTGCTCGACGATCTCGGCGATGTGCTCCTCGAGCTGCTTCATCCGCTTCACGGTGAAGGCACCGGTGAGCCGCTTGCGCAGCCGGCCGTGGTCCGGCGGGTCCATCGCGATGAACATGCCCGGCAGCTGCGGGGACGGCTCGGTCGCGACGGGCATGCCGGGCGTCTCGTACGGCACGTGGACGACGTCGAGGTCCAGCCGCGAGCTGAACCGCGGGTCGGCCATCATCTGCCGCACCGCCTCGTAGCCGGTGACGAGCCAGCCCTCGTGCCCGTCGGGGAACGTCATCGGGCTGACCGGGCGAGCGTCGCGCAGCCGGGTGATCTCGCGGGGCGGGTCGAACGGACCCGCGTCGCGCTCCATCGGGAGTCCCTGCGGGATGTCGCTCATCGGAGGTCCTTTCGTGGTGGTTGTGCCCACCACCATCGCCGCCGGACCTGACATGGCGCTGACACGGCCCGGACATCGACGGGCCCGTGGCATGATCGGCCGGGTGCAGATCGGGATACTGGGGTCATTCGAAGTTCGTGCGGACGACGGCGTCGTGGCCGACGTGCCGGGCGCCCGGCTGCGCGGACTGCTGATCGCTCTCGCGCTCGAGCCGGGTCGCGTGGTGCCGAAGGCGACGCTCGTCGACTGGATCTGGGGCGAGAACCCGCCCGCCGACGCGGCGAACGCGTTGCAGCGCTTGGTTTCCCGGCTGCGAAAGGTGCTTCCGGACGGCGAGGTCGAGGGCAAGCCCGCCGGCTACCGGCTGACCGTGGACCCCGACGCCGTCGACGCCGTGCGGTTCGAACGCCTCGTCACCCAGGCCCGCGACGACGACGATCCGGGACGGCTGCGCGAAGCCCTCGCGTTGTGGCGCGGCGCGGCCATGCAGGACGTCGGCCTGCAGGAGAGCGCGGCGTTCGACGCGGCGGTCACCCGGCTCGAGGGCCTGCGCCTGGCCGCCCTGGAGGACCGGTTCGACGCGGAGATCAGCCGCGGCCACGGCGTGAAGCTGGTCACAGAGCTGACCGACCTGGTCGCCGCGAACCCGGTCCGGGAACGGCTGGTCGGCGCGTTGATGCGAGCCCTCGTCGCGAGCGGCCGCGACTCCGAAGCACTGCTCGTCTACGAACGCCTGCGGGAGACCCTGGCCGACGAGCTGGGCGTCGACCCGTCGCCGGAGCTGTCCGAACTGCACGTCGCGCTGCTGCGGGGCGAGCTGGGCCGGCGCGAGGAGACACGGACGACCAACCTGCGGGCCGAGCTGACCAGCTACGTCGGCAAGGACGCCGACGTCACCGCGGTCCGCGAGCTCGTCGCCGAACACCGGCTCACCACCCTGGTCGGGCCGGGCGGCTCGGGGAAGACCCGGCTGGCCACCGAAACCGCGCGCACGATGCTGGGCGACCTGCCCGACGGCGCCTGGCTGGTCGAGCTGGCGCCCATCGGCGCGGACGGCGATGTCGCGCAGGCGACGCTCTCCGCGCTGAAGCTTCGGGACGCGCTGCTCGGCGACGCACCGGACACCGAGCCCACGGACCGGGTCATCGCGGCGGTCCGCGACCGGGACCTGGTGCTGGTCCTGGACAACTGCGAGCACGTGATCGAGTCCGCGGCGGCGTTCGCCCACCGCGTGCTCGGCGAGTGCCGCCGGCTGCGGATCCTCGCGACGAGCCGGGAGCCGCTCGGCATCACCGGTGAAGCGCTGTGGCCGGTCGCGCCGCTGGTCCTGCCCGCGGAGGACGCCGACCCGGACAAGATCGCGTCCGCGCCGGCCGTGCAGCTGCTGCGGGAGCGGGCCGGTGCGGTGCGCACGGACCTCGCGGCCGACGCCGCCACGCTGTCGACGCTGGCTCGCGTCTGCCGGGCGCTGGACGGGATGCCGCTGGCCATCGAGCTCGCTGCGGCCCGGCTGCGCACGATGTCGCTCGAGCAGCTCGCCAACCGGCTCGACGACCGGTTCCGCCTGCTGACCGGCGGCAGCCGCACCGCGCTGCCGCGGCACCGGACGCTGCGCGCGGTGATCGACTGGAGCTGGGAACTGCTCTCCGACGACGAACGCGTCGTCTTGTGCCGGCTCTCGGTGTTCGCCGGTGGCGCGAGCCTGGAAGCGGCCGAGCGGGTCTGCGCGAGCGACGCGGCCGAGGAGCTCCTGACCGCGCTGGCCGAGAAGTCGCTGGTGGTCACCGAAGGCGACCAGGCACCGCGGTACCGGATGCTCGGCACGATCAAGGAGTACGCCGAGCAGCGTCTCGCCGAGGCCGGCGACACGGACTCGGCGCGTCAAGCGCACCTCGCGTACTTCACCGAACTCGCCGAAACCGCGGAGCCGCACCTTCGCCGCGCCGACCAGCTCACCTGGCTCGCCACGCTCGACGCGGAACACGACAACATCGTCGCCGCGATGCGCGGGGCCCTCGCGGCCGGCGAGGCCCTCGGGGCGATGCGGCTCGCGGCGGCCGCCGGCTGGTACTGGTGGCTCGCCGGGCACAAGACCGAGGGCAACGAGCTGCTCATGGCGGCCACCGCCGTCCCCGGCGAGGTGCCCGACGAAATCCGCGCCACGGTGTACGCGTTCGTCACGGGGTTCCTGACGTCCGGCCGGGAAAGCGACCAGTTCCAGGCGGCGGACTGGATCCACCAGGTGTACGAGCTCAACCAGCGCTTACGGCGCCCGCACCCGGCGGTGGCGCTCGTCGCCGCGCTGGAACGGATGCTGCAGGCGCCGGACGCGTTCCTGCCCGCGTGGGAACCGTTGCTCTCCGAGGACGATCCTTGGGTCCGCGGCCTCGCCCGGCTGCAGCTCGGCAAGATGCGGATCCAGCTCGGCGGTGCCGGGGAAGAGGCGGACGCCTTCCTCGAGACGGCGCTGACCGAGTTCCGCGCGCTCGGCGAACGGTGGGGGACGTCGTTCGCGCTGACCGAGCTGGCCGACCGGATCGCCATGCGCGGCGACTTCGCCGGCGCGTGCGAACACTACGAACAGGCGATCGTCGTCGTCACCGAGGTCGGCGCCGTCGAGGACGTCGTGCGGATGCGGTCGCGGCAGGCCCAGCTCTACTGGCTGTCGGGGGACGAAGAAGCCAGCGCGTCGGCGATGGCCGAGGCTCAGCGGCGCGCGGAACGGGTCGCGTGGCCGGAAGCGCTGACCGAGCTGGCCCTCGCGAAGGCGGAGCTGGCCCGCTGGAGCGGCGACACCGTCCAGGCGCGCCGCCAGCTCGACGTCGCGACGGCCACGCTGGGCACGGCCGCCGAGCGGCCCAACGTCCAGGTGACGACCCAGGACTTGCTCGGCTACCTCGCCGAGGATCTCGCCGAAGCCCGCGAGCACCGCGTCGCGGCCTTCCGGGCGGCCTCGGAGACGGGGACCGCGCCGATGATCGCGCAGGTGCTCGTCGGGATCGCGGACTTGGCTCTGCGCAAGGAAGAGTACGAACAAGCCGCGCGGCTGCTCGCGGCGAGCACCGGCGTGCGCGGCCTGCCGGACCGCACCCAGCCGGACGTCGCCCGGATCGAGCAGGCCACGCGGAATCGCCTCGGTGACACGAAGTTCACCGAGGCGACTCAGGAGGGGACGGGAGCGAACTGGCGCGAGCTGGCCGAGGTCACGCTCGCTTCTTGAACGTCGACCGGGCCCACAGGTAACCGACCAGGGCGATCCCGACGCACCACGCGATCGCGGCGATCGCGTAGCCGGTGGACGGCGTGCCGTTGAGCAGCCCGCGCACGGTCTCGATGATCGGCGTGAAGGGCTGGTACTCCGCGAACTGCCGCAGACCTGGGCCCATCTTGTCCGCCGGGGCGATCGCGCTGCTGAAGAACGGCAGCATGACCAGCGGCACGGAAGCGAGGCCCGCCGTCTCCGGCGACTTCGCGAACAGTCCCAACGCGACGGTCAGCCAGCCGGCCGCGAAGGCCAGCAGCACGACCATGCCGAGCACGCCCAGCCAGTCGAGGAAGCTCGCGTGGGGACGGAAACCCAGCGCGAAGGCCACCCCGACGAGCGCGGCGATGGCGACCAGGTTCGTCAGGACGCTCGCGACGACGTGCCCGGTCAGCACCGCGCCCCGCGAGACGTCCATGACCTTGAACCGGTTGATGATGCCCTTGGTCATGTCGGAGTTCACCGACGTCGCGGTCGCGCCGAGGCCGTAGCAGACGGCCAGCAGCATGAGGCCGGGCGTCGCGTAGTCGACGTAGTTCACGCCGACGCTGAACGCGTCCCCGAGCATGTAGACGAACATCAGCATGATCACGATCGGCATCAGGACCGCGTTGAACACCGACGTCGGGTTCCGGGCGATGTGCTTGAAGTTGCGGCGCAGCATGACAGTCTGGGCGCTCATTTCGAGGGGACCTCCGTGGTGTGGCCCGTCAGGGCGAGGAAAACGTCGTCAAGGTCAGGGGTGTGGACGGAGAACTCTTCGGCGCCGATGGCGTACTCGTCGAGCCGGTCGAGCAGGTTGCGCAGCGACTTCGTGCCGCCGTCGCCGGGAACCCGCAGGGTGAGCGACTCGTCGTCGCGGGTGGAGCCGCTGATGACCCGCGCGGCCGCGTCGAGCTCGGCGACGCTGGTGAACCGGAGCCGGACGTGGGTGCCGGGGATCTGGCGCTTGAGTTCGTCGGGCGTGCCCTGGGCGACCAGCCGCCCGCGGTCGAGCACGGCGATCTTGTCGGCGAGCTGGTCGGCTTCGTCGAGGTACTGGGTGGTGAGGAAGATGGTGACGCCGTCGGCGACGAGGTCCTTGACGATGGACCACATGGTGCGCCGGCTGCGCGGGTCGAGGCCGGTGGTGGGCTCGTCGAGGAAGATGATCCGCGGGTCCCCGACGAGCGTCATGGCGAGGTCGAGCTTCCGCCGCATGCCCCCGGAGTAGGTGGAGGCGGGCTTCTGCGCGGACTCGCTGAGTTCGAAGCGCTCGAGGAGGTCCGCGACGACCCGCTTCCCGTTCGTGACGGGGCTGAGATCGACCATGAGCTGCAGGTTTTCCTGCCCGCTGAGCAGCTCATCGACGGCGGCGAACTGCCCGGTGACCCCGATGGCCTTCCGAACAGCCTTGGCCTCGGAGTCGATGTCATGCCCGGCAACGCGCACAGTCCCGCCGTCGGCTTGGGCGAGCGTGGTCAGGATGTTGACGGTGGTGGTCTTCCCGGCCCCGTTGGGCCCGAGGAGGGAGAAAACGCTCCCCGAGGGAACATCGAGATCGATCCCATCGAGGACGACTTTGTCTTGGTAGGCCTTCCGGAGGCCGGTAGCGGTGATCGCCGAGGTGGTCATGGGAGAACCTTGAGGGGCGGCCCTGACACCAACCTGACCCCGAACTGACACGACGTCTGACACGGCCGCGGGCTGCATGCTCGACCGGAAGGCGGTGGCGCTGGCCCGCGCGGGCCGGAACCTGGTCGGCGTCGGTACCCATGAGGCTCCCGGCGGGTCCGACCGGTCGCGTGGGTGTCCGGGGACGAGGGCCGCACCGCGCGCGAGATCGAGTTGCTGAACGACGCGCCCGGCTACTGGGCGCCCACGGCGGTCGCGGCGGAGGGCGCTCAGATCCTCGTGGCCGGTTCCTTCGGCGCGGGCGCGACCTCCAGACCGCCACGGTGCCGAGAGCCGGCGGGACGTGGCTACTGGCCGGCGGATCCGCGGCCGGCGCGGGGGTCGTGACCGGAGAACCAGGCGACTGGAGACTCGTCGATCGGGCGGCGCTGGGTGACGACAGGGTCATCGGCGGGACCATCGACGAAGCGGGCAAACCGGTGCTGATCGGGGAGCGCATCGAGCAGGACTGGAGCGCGTCGACCCGACCCTGCTCGGTGGTTTGGGCGCTCGGTACCGACGGTTGGCAGCGGGACGAACTGGGCTGTCCGAGGGCCTCGGTCAGCGCCGCCGCGAGCCTGCCGGACGGCCGGGTGCTCCTGGCGAGCAGCCGTGACCTCTGGATCCGACCTTGAAAGCGCCGTCACCCAAACGAAAAAGGCCCGCGCCCTTACGGCGAGCCTTCAAAACGTGGGCCTGAAGTGGCACAACCCAAACTCTTTGCTGGTCGTCGAGGGACCGGAGCTCACCATCGAGCCACCCACTCCCCGCCACTCAGCATCTACCAACAGTAACCGCCGCTTTGGCCTAGACGATGACCAGACCCAGCTGCTCATCGCTGCCTATCAGGCCGGCTCGACCGTGTACCAGTTCGGCATCGAACGCCGCGCAGTCACCAGCTAACGGACGAGCGGGAAGACTATTTTCCCGGCAGCTTACCCTGCGCCAGATACGCCGCCGCGCGCTGCAGGACCACCTTCTCCTGCTCCAGCAACCGGTTACGCTTCTTGGCTTCGCGCAGCCCAACGGCCTCCTCCGAAGTAAGTCCGGGCCGGGTTCCGTCGGCGACAAACCCGGCGCGGGCCGCGGGGTGTGCCTGACCAAGTTTAACTACTACCGTGGACTACGCTGCGGCGCGCGAGTAGTTGGCTCGCTTATACGCTAGGGTCACACCATCGAAGACCGGCAGCATGCTCAGGTCAACCCGGTCATCATCGCATAGTGCGGCGTTCAGCGCGCGGAGCGAGTCTGTCTCCTGATCACTGATGTCGGGGCGCGCCACCTTGCCTGACCAGAGCACGTTGTCCAGCACAAGCAGTCCGCCCGGCCGGAGTAATTCAAGGCATCGTTCGAAGTAGTCGGCATAGCTTTCTTTATTACAGTCGATGAACGCGAAGTCCACAGTGCCGGCGGCACCGTCGGCAAGCAGTACGTCCAAGGTCTCGACGGCGGGACGGATTTCCACCTGGATACGGTCGGCGACCCCGGCCCGTTCCCAGAAAGGGCGGCCGATCTCGGGCCACTGCGCGTTGACGTCGCACGTGATGACGCGCCCATGTGCGGGGACGGCGCGGGCCATGGCCAGCGTACCATACCCGGTGAACGTCCCGACCTCGACGACGGTGGTGGCCCCCGTCAGCCGGACGAGGAAGCCAAGCAACTGCGCCTCCTCTGGTGGAGTCAACATGCCGCGCTCGAACAAGAGCCGCATGGTGGCCGCCCGCAGCTCACGCGCGATGTCGTCTTCGCGAAGGGAAACATCCCGCACATACTCCTGGATTTGCTGGTCCAGCACCAAATTGCGGAGCACCCGGTTCCTCCTGATCTCGGCGGTAGCGTGTTGTGAGCTCAGCTCGCGATGCCCAGTTCCAGTTGAGCGAGTTCACGGGGGGCGATGGTGGCCAGATAGATGTGCACTCCGGCATGCGTATGCAGGGTCGACATATCCCGCCAGATCCGCTCGAGCCGTTCGCCCGCACGTACGGCGCTGGTCCCGGCGGTGGGAAACAGAATGTCGGATACCGCGTTCCACGCCAGCCGTACGACCTCGCGGCTGATGATCGACATCCGGAGCTCCACCTCACGTGTGACATTCCCCTGCTCGGCCGTCTCATGCCATTGCCTTAGCATGTCCGTCATCGCCGCCCGTGCCGTCGCGATGCGTCCAGCCGCTTCGCCGTAACGGAGCTGAAAATCCGGGTCCTCAGCACGCGGTCCGAACGGCGGATACGTGATCGGACGTTCCCGCGTCAGCTCGGCGTAGACATCCAGCGCCGCGGTGGCCATGCCCACGGCCAGCGCGCCGAGCTGGAAGGTGAACGGGGCCACCACGCTGCCGCCGTACAAGGTGGTGCGATGCAACCGAAGCCCCGGCGTTCCCCCAACGACGGAGGTCATTCCCATATGCGTACCAGGCAGCGCGTAGTGCGCCGGGATGTGCGCCTTCTCGACTTTGACGCTGTACGAGCCACTGCCTTTCAGACCAAGCTGAGAACCCCAGTCGTCCAGCCGCCGCCACTGGTCCCTCGGCACGATGAACATCATCGGCTCGGGCGGTTCTCCTTCCGCTCCCGCGACGAAGGTCTGGCCGACGAAATGAGTGGCGTAGGGCGAGCCGGAGGCATAGCGGAACACGCCGTCCACGATCCAGCCGCCGTCTTCGGCAGGCTCGGCGAACCCGGCCGGCGCGATGACCCCCGGGCAGATGAAGTCACCGCCCGCGAATAGCTCATTCTGCGCTTGTTCGCCATAAACAGTAGCAATCAGATGGGCGTGGGACGCCCCGAAGGTGTACATCCACGCCGTCGACGCGCACCCTCGCGCGAGCCTTTCAACCACCTGCATGTGAGTGTCAATACCGAATTCGTAACCGCCGTACCGCCGTGGCACCAGTAGCCGGTAGAAGCCGGATTTGAGCAGCAGTTCATGCGTGTCGAGCGCATAGAATCCGCGAGCCTCCGTCTCCTGCTGTCGGCCGACGAGCGTCTTGGCGATCCGTTCGGCGCGGGCCAAGACTTCGTGCTCGGTCAGGCCCGGCTCTGGTGGAAGCGGATAGTCCTTCGCCGAGGTATCCATGGCGGCTGTCATGCGCTGACCGTCCTTTCATCGAAACATGATCACGTCAGCCAAGTAGGGCTCGGCCTGCCTCGCCGATGTCGGGGAACGAGGCGAGGTCCGGCACCCGCCAGCCGTTCAGGTCATATTCGGCAAGACAGCGGTCGACGAACGCACGATAGCCGTCGAGCTTGCCGTCGCCGAGTTGCCCACGAAGTAATTCGGTCCTGGTGTTTTCGTGGTTACCGGAATAGTTGCGTTCGTAGAGTTCGTGCCTGCCGCCGAATTCGGTGCCGACCGTGTCCCAGAGCAGTTTCATCACCTTTACCCGCTCGACGGCGTCGACCCCGTTCGATCCGCGCAGGTACTTGTCAAGGTACGGCCGGATGTCATCGTTGTGGAAGTCCTGCGCGCTGGAGTTAAGGTAGATCAGTCCGCTCGCGACATCTTGCAACACGATCTCCCTGATCCTCGCGTAGCCGATCTGGGAGAACCAGCGGTAAGCCATGACGTAGTCCGGGTTGGGCAGGACAGCGCCACCCCGCCACGGCACCGGGTTCCGCGCTGCGGCGTCGGACAGCCCCCAGAACAGATTGCGCCAAGCGAGCACTTCCCCTAGTCGCGTCTGTACCCCGCGGAAATCGGATACCCCGGTGATGTCTAGCGCCTTGGCCAGCAGACCGGCGATGAACTCCAGTTTCACCGCGAGCCGCGTACAACCGTGAAACATGGCGCGCTCGTTGAACCCGGAATACCCGGTAAACATGCCGACCTTGGCAGTATCCCCATAGATGAACACGTTTTCCCACGGGATCAGCACCTTGTCCAGCACCAGCACGCTGTCGTTCTCGTCCAGCCGCGAGGACAGCGGGTAGTCGAACGGGCTGCCGGTCAGCGCGGCCGAGGCGGCGTACGACTGGCGGCAGATCAGTTTTTGGCCAGGGGCGTTCATCGGCACGGTGGCGACAATGGCGAACTTGCGGTCTTTGATGGGCAACCCGGTGTGGGCGATGAAGTTGTAATGCGTGAGCGCGGAGTTCGTCGCGACGACCTTCGCTCCGCTCACCACCAGACCGCTGTCGGTCTCCCGCTCGACGTGCACGAACACATCGGCGACCTCGTCCGGCGGCCGGTGCCGGTCCACCGGCGGATGTACGAAGGCGTGGTTCCAGTACAGGACCTTCTCCTGTGACTCCCGGTACCAGCGCTTCGCATTGTCGGCGAACGGGTTGTAGAAGTCGGCGTTCGCGCCGAGCGTGCCGAGGAACGACGCCTTGTAGTCCGGACCACGGCCCATCCAGCCGTAGCTCAGCCGTGACCACGCGGCGATGGCCTGTTGGTCAGCGACCAGATCGGCCGCGCTGTGCGGCGTGGTGAAAAACCGGTGCGTGTAGCCGCCGGGGCCGCCGGCGTCGGTTTCGGTGGTCAGCACGTCCCGATGCTCCGGGTCGTGCAGTGCGTCGTAGAGCCGGGCCGTCATGCGCGCCGGGTTGCGGAACGCGGGATGTTCGGTGACGTCCTTGACTCGGTCGCCATAGAGGTAGATCTCGCGGCTGTCGCGGAGACTTTCAAGATATTCGGCGCCGGTCAGCGGCCGGGTCTGTTCGGTCATCGCGTTCTCTTTGTCTCTCAGGCCGCGGTGCTCTGCGTGGCGTCGACAAGTGCCGCGGGACCGGCGACCGTGGAGATGTCGAAGAGCACGTTGATCGTGATCTCCACCCCGAATTTCGTCCGGATCAGGTCCCGAATGGAATCGGCTGACATCGCATCTCCTGTGCCTGATTGGTTCTGACGTGCGGCCTCGGTTCCGGCCAGCCATGGCGGCGCGGTCCTAGCCGACACCACGGCTGGGCCGCTTTGCTCGCGGTGACGCCACGTGACGCCACCGACCGCCACTTTTGTGGGGATGTCTCCTCAATCCCGATCGAGGTCGAGGAGACACACGCACCTAACTCTTGACAGGGCTCGTCTGCCTCGACATGACCCGCCAGTCGCCGTCCTTCTTGACGAGCACCCACAGCGAGCGGGCCAGCTCATCCGGTTCGATGCCGTCTTGGCCCTTCTTGACGACACCTCCCTCGGTGACCGCGATCGCTACCGAGTCGGTCAGCAGGCGGACCTCCTTCGGCTCGTCGGTCAGCCGGCTTCCCTGGAAACCACCGGCGAAGGCGTCGGCCAGGTACGCGCGGATCTCCTCACGGCTGCTCAGCTGGGCATCGCCCACGAGCATGCTGCCGTTGTCGACGAACAGGTCGGCGATGGCGTCGGCGTCGTTCGCGTCCCACCCCGCCCGTACGCGCAGCTGCGCGGTCACCACGGCACCCTCGACCCCGTTGGGGTAGGGGCCGTAGTGCGACGCCCACTTCTTCGCACCCTCCACGAGGGCTTCGGCGTTGCTGCTCATTGGTTCGTCCTCCAAGCGAATCTTGTCAGGTGTTTTGCTGATCGCGGCGGATTACCAGCGCAGGGTCGCGCCGTCCCCACGCGGGCTGTTCTGGTAGGCGGCGAGCTGCCACTGGCCGTCCCGCTTCACGACGACCCAGCTCGACAGCACCGCCAGTTCCGGCGCGATCTCGGTCTCCCCGGGCGCGAGAATTCCGCCGTGCGTCCGGAACACGGCGACGTCGTCGGTGACGAACCGAAAATCGACCGGTCGTCCCGTTACGCCCGTTCCCTTGAACGGACCGGAATAAGCGGCCGCCATGAAAGCCTGGATCTCTTCGCGGCCGCGCTTGTAGACATCGCCGGGAAGCAGCATCACACCCTCTTCGGTGAACACCTTCGCGACGTCGGTCGCGTCGTTGCGCGACCACGCCTCGACCAGCCGCAGCGGCACGCCAAGGGCTTCCTTCTGCTTCTCGCCGGTGAACTCGCCGTAGTAAGCGTCCAGGGCGTCGCTGGTCGCCTCGGCCTCATGAATCGCGGTCATTGAACGTCCTCTCGAAATCAGGACAGGCACTTCCAGTAATGGCCTGTCGATTATGGTTGCCGGTCACGGGCCCGGCCGTCTCCTCGCTTGCCGATCCGCGTCCGCCCGCAGCTCCGCCAGGAATGGCGCGACCACCTCGCGAACGATCTTGCAGTCGAGTACCAGCGTTCCCGGCATGCCTGCCGCGCACCATTCGCGCAGCACCGAAAGGTCGCCGGCGGTGCGTACCGTGGCGACCTGGGCCCCGAACGCGGCGGCCACCCCGGCATCGTCGTAGACGACGGCAAGGACCGAACGACGGGAACGGATCAGCGTCTCCAGGGTCGGGAAGCCCCATCAACGCGCCGCCGTCGCCAAGGGCGACCACGGTCAGCCGGTCGGCCCTGCCAGCGGCCGCCCCGGCGAACCCGAAACCGATCGTCTGGAAGGCCGAACCGATGAAGATCGTCGCCGCGGGATCCGGCATCGACCAGTACATGAAGGGCCATGCGATGAAGTGGCCTCCGTCGAGCACGACCGTCCGTTCCGCGGGAAGGATTCCAGCGAGCTCCAAGCTCAGCGTGCGCGGGTCGATCCGTTCGGTCGTGCTCACGTCCGTGTACGGCTCCTGTGCCCACCCCACTCCGGCCAGCATCGGCTCCGCCACGTCGCGCCAGTCGGTGCGCACCAGTTCGGCCGCGTCGATGGCGTCGAGCAGCGCGGTCGCGGCGTCTGTGGCGTCGGCCTCGATCTCCAGGTTGACACGGGCCACCTCTCGTCGGGGGCCGCTGTCTGCTCGGATTACCGTGGCCGCCGGGTCGATCAGCCTGCCGCCGTGCGGGGTCAGGGCGTCGAGCGACGCACCGAAGGCCAGCACCAGGTCGGCCTGCCCGATCAGGTCCGCGGCCACCGGGGACGCGAAACCGCCGCACACGCCGATGGACCACCGGGAGCCGCCGAACAGGCCGTTCGCCATCCCCGTCGTCGTCAGCAGCCCGCCGACCCGCGCCGCGAGGTCCTGCAACACCTTGGCCGCACCCGACCGCCACGCACCCAGCCCGGCGAGCACCAGCGGCCTGCGCGCCGTGGCGAGCCGGTGCAGGACGGCGTCCACTTCCGCCGGCTGGCGTGCGGGCCGGCGGACCGGCTCGCTCACCACCGCCGGTTCCCCTTCGCCGGAACATGCGGCGGAGGCCAGGTCGGCAGGCAGGCACAACATCACCGGGCCGTCCCCGTCGCGGGCGAGCGCCAGCGCCCGTGCCGCCGCACCGGCTCGCCTGCCGTCACGCGGACCGCGCGGGCGCCGATCGCGTCGGCGAATCCGGCCGTGTTCATGTCGAAAGGGCGCGGGCCGCCGGTCGGCGTATCACCGCAGATGACGATCACGGAGCTGCGATGTTTCACCGCCTCGCTCAACGCCGTGGCGGTACTGGAAAGACCGGCTCCATGCGTGGTGGCGCAGACCGCGGTCTCGCCGGTGGCCCGGTAGGAGGCGTCGGCCATCGCCATCGCCCCGCCTTCGTGCCGGGCGGCCACGTAGTCGACGCCGTGCCGGATCAGGCCGGCGACGGCGAGGAAATTGCCCGCACCGACGACGCCGAACGCCTGCCGTACGCCGCCACGGGCGAGCTCCCTCACCAGAACGGACACCAGGTCTGTCATGTCCCGCGTCCCATCGTCGACGAATGGCCTATGTGGCACCACGTTCGCAGCACCCACGGAACCGGTGCGTCTCCCTGGCTGCTTCCGGCAGGGCGATCGGCACGAGAAGCGCACGGTCGGAGACGCCCTCGTGAGAACCGTGCTGTGACGCTTGACCACATGAATGGGCCACTGACCGGCGACGAGACGTCGAGAGCATCCGTGACGGCAGGGAGATCTACCTCTACGGCGACCGGGTGAAGGACGTGACGACCCATCCTGCCTTCCGAAACCCGGTGCGGATGACGGCACGGATGTACGACGCCCCTGCACGACCCGGCCCGGCGCGAGGACCTGCTGCGGCCGGGCGACGCCGTGGACGGGCCGACGCACAGCTTCTTCACCACCCCGCGCAGTGCCGACGACCTGGTCGCCGACCAGCGGTCCATCGCGGTGAGCGTTCCCGAACGCCTCGGCGACCGCGTCTTCTCGATTGCTGCCCGCGACAACAGCGATTCTCGCACGGTTCCTGCGCGGCCACGGCCGGGGCACTATCAGAGAAGACGTTTCTTACGCTTACTGGGCATGCTGTCAACAGCGAGTCTTCGCAAAGCGTCGCGCTCGGGGTTCCAGCTGCCACGAATCGTGCGTCGCCAACAGGCCGTGCGTTTCGAACGATATGAAAGGTAGTCCATGAGCAGCTTTGACGTTTCGCGCATTCTTGCGAACGCCAGGACGGTAGCCGTATGTCGTGGCGGACGGGATGCGCGAACGGCGGGAATGTGGTGGTCCTGATGGGTGTCGAGCGGGTCGCGATCGTCGGTGTCGGTCTGTGCTATCCGGACGCCAACTCGCCGGGTGAGCTGTGGGAGAACGTGCTGGCGGGGCGCCGGGCTTTCCGGCGGTTGCCGGACGAACGGATGAACAGCCAGGACTACTGGTCACCCGATCCCGATGCCCCGGACCGGTTCTACTCGCGGCAGGCGGCCGTGCTGCGCGACTTCGAGTTCGACCGGGTGCGGTACAAGGTCGCGGGGAGCACGTACCGCTCCACCGACCTGACCCACTGGCTGGCGCTCGAGGTGGCGTCGAGGGCGCTGGCCGACGCCGGACTGCCCGGCGGCGAAGGACTGCCGAGGGAGTCGACCGGTGTCGTGCTGGGCAACACCCTTACCGGCGAGTTCTCCAGGGCCAACCTCATGCGGCTGCGCTGGCCCTACGTCCGGCGGACCGTGGCCGCCGCGCTGGCCGAGAAGGGCTGGGGTAAGGACGAGACGGCGACGTTCCTCGGCGAGCTGGAGCAGCGGTACAAGGCGCCGTTCCCCGGGATCGACGAGGACACGCTCGCCGGTGGGCTCGCCAACACGATCGCGGGCCGGATCTGCAACCACTTCGACTTCAAGGGCGGCGGGTTCACCGTCGACGGCGCGTGCTCGTCGTCGCTGCTGTCCGTCGCGACGGCGGCGAACGCGCTGGCCGACGGTGAGCTGGACGTGGCGCTCGCCGGTGGCGTCGACCTTTCGATCGACCCGTTCGAGGTGATCGGCTTCGCCAAGACCGGCGCGCTGGCCACCGGCGAGATGAAGGTCTACGACCGGGGCTCGAACGGCTTCTGGCCCGGCGAGGGTTCCGGGATGCTGGTGCTGATGCGGGAGAGCGACGCGCTCGCCAGGGGCGCGCGGATCTACGCCTCGATCACCGGCTGGGGAATCTCCTCGGACGGCAAGGGCGGCATCACACGGCCGGAGGTCGGCGGCCACCGGCTCGCGCTGGCGCGGGCCTACGGCCGCGCGGGCTACGGCGTGGAAACGGTGTCCTATTTCGAGGGACACGGCACCGGGACCGCGGTCGGCGACGCCACCGAGATCGAGGCGCTCTCGTCGGCCCGCCGGGACGCGGACGCGAGCGCCGAACCGGCCGCGCTCAGCACCATCAAGGGAAACTTCGGGCACACCAAGGCAGCGGCGGGGGTCGCCGGGTTGATCAAGGCGGCCCTGGCCGTATACCACCAGGTGATCCCACCGGCCACCGGCCACGTCGACCCGCACCCGCAGCTGCTGGCGGAGTCGGCGGCGATGTACGTGCCGCGCGAGGCGGGGCTGTGGCCCGCCGAGCGGCCGGTCCGGGCCGGGGTCTCCGCGATGGGCTTCGGCGGGATCAACTCGCATATCGCCGTCGAGCAGGCCCCCGGCGTGCCGCGGCGCGTGGAACTGGACGACACCACGAGGAACCTGGTCACTGGAAGGCAGGACGCGGAGCTGCTCCTGCTCGACGCGGGCGACCTCGCCGAGCTGCGCGAGCGGATCGAAAAGGTGGCGGGGTTCGTCGGCAAGCTGGCGATGGCCGAGCTGACCGACCTGGCCGGGGCGCTGGCGGGCACGCTGACCGGCGGGGCCGCGCGGGCCGCGGTCGTGGCGAGCACGCCGGACGAGGCCGAGCGCAAGCTGACCCGCTTGCTCAGCACGCTCGAAGGAGGGGCGACCAGTGTTTTCGCCGCCGGTGAGGGCGTCTTCGCCGCGGCCAGGACGAGTGCCCCGCGCATCGCGTACCTGTTCCCCGGGCAGGGCTCTGGCCGGGGTGTCGCCGGCGCGCTGCGGCGCCGGTTCCTCTCGGCCGACGACATCTTCCGGATCGCGAACCTGCCCGAGGGCGGCGACCAGGTGGCGACCGAGGTGGCCCAGCCCCGCATCGTCACCGGCTCGCTCGCGGCGTTGCGGGTGCTCGGCGAGCTCGGTATCGAGGCGGCCATCGCGGCCGGGCACAGCCTCGGCGAGCTGGTCGCGCTGCACTGGGGCGGGGCGATGGACGAGGCGCAGGTGCTCCGGCTCGCCGCGATCCGCGGCAAGGTGATGGCCGGCGCCAGCCACGGCGACGGGGCGATGGCCGGGCTGGCCACCGACCCGAACGGCGTGGAGCGCTTCGCCGACGGCGAAGACGTGGTGATCGCCGGGTACAACGCGCCGAGGCAGACCGTGATCTCCGGCCCCGCCGAGGCGGTGGAAAGGGTGTGCGCGAAGGCGCGGGCCGCCGACGTGACCGCGACGAGGATCAACGTCTCGCACGCGTTCCACTCGCCCGCCGTCGAACCGGCCGCCGAGGCGCTGACCGAGCAACTGGCCGGGTTCGGGTTCGACCGGCTCAGCGGGGCGGTGGTGTCCACCGTGACCGGTGAGGTACTGCACGGCGCCGAGGACCTCGGCGAGCTGCTGCGCGACCAGGTCGTGCTGCCGGTGCGGTTCCGCGAGGCCGCGGCGAAGGCGGCCGAGGGCTGCGATCTCGTGCTCGAGGTCGGTCCCGGCCGGGTACTCGCCGGGCTGCTCGAGTCGATCGCGCCGGGTACCCCGGTGCTGTCGGTGGACACCGACAGCGGCTCGTTGTCGTCGTTGCTTTCCGTCGCGGGCGCGGCGTTCAGCCTCGGCGCGCCCGTGCGGACCGAGGCCCTGTTCGAGGGCAGGGTTGTGCGGCCGATCTCGCTCGAAGGCGATATGACCTTCCTGGCCAGCCCATGTGAGTCGGCTCCGGCGATCGACGCCGAGCTGGTGTCCGCCGAACCCGCCGAGCGGCCAAGGCAGGAAGCGGCCGAACCGATCGGTGGCGGTGGCAGCACGCTGGATCTGCTGCGCAAGCTGGCCGCGGAGCGCGTCGAGCTGCCGCTGGAGACCCTCACCGCGGACAGCCACCCGCTGGACGACCTGCACCTGAGTTCCATCACGGTCGGCCAGCTGGTCAACGAGGCGACCAGGGCGCTCGGCCGCCCGCCGCTGGAGGGCATGCCCAACTTCGCCACCGCGTGCCTCGGTGACCTGGCCGAGATGATCGACGAGCTGGCCGAGACCGAGCAGGCCAAGGACGGGACGTCCGGGGCCGGCGAGGTGCCGGGCGTCGAGCCGTGGGTGCGCTCGTTCGCCGTGGACTACGTCGAGCGGCCGCGCCCGGGCGCCGATCTCGGCTCGGCGGTGGGCGCGACGCACGAGTGGACCGTGTTCGCCCCGGACGGCCACCCGCTGGCCGAACCGCTGCGAGCCGCGCTGGCCAGCGCGGGGGTCGGCGACGGCGTGCTGCTGTGCCTGCCCGCCGACTGCGGTGCCGACCACCTCGGCCTGTTCCTCGACGCGGGCAGGGCGGCGCTGGCCGCACCGACCGGTACCCGGTTCGTCGTGGTGCAGCGCGGGCTCGGGGCCGCCGGGCTGGCCAGGACGCTGCGGCTGGAGGACCCTTCGACGCGAACCACGATCGTTGACCTCGACGACATCGTGCCCTCGGGCGACGCGCTCGCCGACGCGGTGTCCACCGTGGTCGCCGAGGTGGCGGCCACGACGGACTTCGCCGAGGTGCGGTACACCGCCGACGGCAGGCGGACCGTGCCGATGCTGGAGGCGAGGCAGGCGAGGACGGTCGAACCCGGCACGTCGCCGCTCGGCGAGGGCGACGTACTGCTGGTCACCGGAGGCGGCAAGGGCATCACGGCCGAGTGCGCGCTGGCGATCGCGAAGGATTCCGGGGCGAAACTGGCCCTGCTCGGCAGGGCCGACCCGGCCGAGGACACCGAGCTGGCGGCCAACCTGTCCAGATTGGACGCGGCGGGTGTGCGGTACCGCTACGTGCGGGCCGACGTGACGTCGGCCGGGCAGGTGGGCGAGGCGGTCGAGCAGGTGCAGGCCAGCCTCGGCCAGGTCACCGCGGTGCTGCACGGGGCGGGGCGGAACGAACCCGCGGCCCTGGTCTCCCTTACCGAGCAGGGATTCCGTTCGACGGTGGCGCCCAAGGTGGACGGCCTGAAAGCGGTACTGTCCGCTGTGGACGCCGACCGGATCAAGCTGCTGGTGACCTTCGGCAGCATCATCGGCAGGGCGGGCCTGCGCGGAGAGGCGCACTACGCCACCGCCAACGACTGGATGTCCGAGCTGACCTTGCGGTTCGGCCAGGAACACCCAGGGGCCCGTGTGCTGGCGATGGAGTGGTCGGTGTGGTCCGGCGCCGGGATGGGCGAGAAGCTGGGCGTGGTCGAGGCGTTGCAGCGCGACGGCATCACCCCGATCTCCACCGAGAACGGCATCGACGTGCTGCGCCAGGTGCTCGCCGACCCAGGGGCGCCGCCGGTGCTCGTCGTCGGTGGCCGCACGGGCGGGCTGGCCACGCTGCCCATCGAGCGGCCCGAGCTGCCGCTGACCAGGTTCGTGGACAGGGCCGTCGTGCACTACCCCGGGATCGAGCTGATCACCGAGGCCGATCTCGCCGACGGCAGCGATCCCTATCTCGGCGACCATCTGCTCGACGGCGACCTGCTCTTCCCCGCGGTGCTGGGCATGGAGGCGATGACCCAGGTGGCCGCGGCGGTGAGCGGGCGGACGGGCTCGCCGCGGCTGGACGGCGTCGAGTTCCTCCGGCCGATCGTGGTGCCCCGCACGGGCTCGACCACGATCAGGGTGGCCGCACTGGTCCGCGACCAGGACACGGTCGACGTCGTGATCCGCAGCGGGGACACCGGGTTCGCCGCGGACCACTTCCGGGCCAGGCTGCGGTATTCCGGCCCCGAGCCGGAACGGGGCGAGGTCACCGGGGCGCACGAGCTGTCGGCGGTTCCGGTGGACCCGGTGACCGAGCTCTACGGCAGCGTGCTGTTCCAGGGCAAGCGGTTCCAGCGGCTGCTGGCCTACCGCAGGGCGAGCGCGCGGCAGGCGGTGGCCGAGATCTCCACCAGGTCCGAGGCCGCGTGGTTCGCGCCGTTCCTTCCGCAGGAACGGATCCTGGCCGACCCGGGTACGCGGGACGCGATGATGCACGCGATCCAGTGCTGCGTCCCGGACGCGACGCTGCTGCCGCAGGGCATCGAGCGGCTGTACCTCGCCGACCGCGAGCGGCAGCAGGCCCTGGAGTACGTGGTGCTGGACGCGGTGGAGCGGTCGCAGGACGGCGACACCTACGTCTACGACCTCGACGTGCGGGCCCAGGACGGCGAGCTGGTGGAGCGCTGGGAGGGGCTGACCCTGCGGGCGGTCCGCAAGCGGGACGGTGCCGGACCGTGGGTTCCGGCCGTGCTCGGATCCTATGTGGAGCGTGCGCTGGAGCGGGTGCTCGGTGGCCACCGGGCGGTGGTGGTCGAGCCCGACCCCGCCGACGGCGACGTCGGCACGACCGCGCAGCGCAGGGCACAGACCGAGCTGGCCGCGAGCAGGGCGGCGGGCAGGCTGGTGCGGCTGCGCTACCGCCCGGACGGCAAGCCGGAGGCGGACGGGTTCGAGGTCTCGGCCTCGCACACCGCGGGCCTGACGTTCGTGGTGGCCGGTTCCGGCAAGCTCACCTGCGACGCCGAGGCCGCCACCGAGCGCGGCGCACAGGACTGGGCCGGCCTGCTCGGCGCCGAGCTGCTCGCGGTGAGCGACCTGCTCGCCGCCGAGTCGGGCGAGCCGGTGACGGTGTCGCGCACGAGGGTGTGGACCGCGCTGGAGTGCGTCCGCAAGACCGGTGAGCTGACCCAGTCGCTGGCCGTGCACCGGGTGCACCAGGACGGCTGGGCCGTGCTGTCCGCTGGCGGGGCGAAGATCGCGACCTGGGCGACGATGGTGCACGACCGGCCCGCCCCGGTGGTGTTCGCGGTACTCGCGGGAGAGGAAGCCTGAGCATGACGGACTACTACGAGATCCGGCACACCGTCGGGTTCGAGGAGACCAACCTGGTCGGCAACGTCTACTACGTGAACTACCTGCGCTGGCAGGGACGTTGCCGGGAGATGTTCCTCAAGGAGAAGGCACCGACCGTGCTGGCGGAGCTTCGCGACGACCTGAAGCTGTTCACGCTGAAGGTCGAGTGTGAGTTCTTCGCCGAGATCACCGCGTTCCACGAGCTGTCCATCCGGATGCGGCTCGAGGAGCTGACCCAGACCCAGATCCAGTTCAGCTTCGACTACGTGCACCTGCACGAGGACGGCGACATCCTGGTCGCCCGCGGCAGGCAGCGGATCGCGTGCATGCGCGGCCCGAACACGAACACCGTCCCGGCCAGGGTTCCCGAGGAGCTGCGTGCCGCGCTCGCTCCGTACTCGGCGAACGCGGCCATGCCGACCGCGAGAGGATGACGTGGCCGACAACGGTTCCGCAGATGGCCATCGGCCGATAGCCAGGTTGCCGCGCCCGCCGACGCAACGGTTGTCGAGGCAGGCCTCGCAGCGCGAGGTGATGGCGCAGTTCGCCACCGGGGTCACCGTGCTCACCGCGGGCGGCCGGGACGGCCACGGGATGACGGCGAACGCGTTCACGTCGGTGTCGCTGGAGCCGCCGCTCGTGCTGTGCTGCGTGGCCAAGGCGGCGCGGATGCACGAGGTGATCATGTCCGCGCGGTCGTTCGCGGTTTCCGTGCTCGCCGGGGACCAGCAGGAGGTGGCGCGGCACTTCGCCGACTCGCGGCGGCCGCGCGGCCGGGCCCAGTTCGACGCCATCGAGTGGGTGCGCGGCCCGCGTACCGGTACCCCGCTGGTCGCCGGTGCCCTTGCCTGGCTGGAATGCGAGCTGGTCAAGGTGTACGGCGGGGGCGACCACTCGATCTTCGTCGGCGAGGTGCTCGAAGCCACTCGCGGCGTGGGTGATTCGGCGCTGCTCTTTCACGGCGGCCGGTTCGAGCACACCGGCACCGTGCCAGCCCACGACAGAAAGGCCATCTCGTGACTACCAACCAGGCCGCGGTGCCCGTCCCGATCGAGCCGAGAACCCCCGAACCGGTTGGCCGGCTCGGCCGGGGCATCGTGTGGAGCGACCTCGTCGCCGAAATGGAACGCGAGTGGGCGCGGCGAGGCCGCGAGAACCACGACGTCCGGGAGGACCGGAGGGCCGCCTGATGAGTTCCGACCCGGCCGAGCACTCGCGGCCGCCGGCCGGAGTGCGGGCGGCCCGGCGACGTCGGCGAGCCGGAACCGGAGCAGGCCCCGCCGACGATGGGCTCGCTCAGGCAGCGGCACGGCCTGCTGCGCGCGGAGATCGTCGCGGGGAACCGGAAGGCGGTCGCGCGGCAGCACTCGCTCGGCAAGCGCACCGCGCGGGAACGGCTGGAGCTGCTGCTCGATCGGCGGAACCGATAAACCGATAATGCCGAAGGTGGGGGCGTTTGTCTTGACACGGAAACCTTTGGGACAGTTGGCCAATTTCTCGCTGTTGTCGGTGGACGACGACGACATGATTGCAGAATCGAACGATACGGCCACGGAATTCGCCGATTCCGAGCGGTTGCTGCACGAATTGTTCCACCGCGCCGCGTTGCGGCACCCCGAAGAGCCGGCGGTCATCCACCCGGGCGGGCAGCTGACCTACCGGCAGCTCGGCGACCGGGTGAACGGGCTCGCCGCCCGGCTGCTCGCGACGGGTATGCGGCCCGGTGACGCCGTCGCGATCGTCATGGACAAGGGGTGGGAGCAGGTCGTCGCCTCGCTCGCGGTGCCCGCGGCGGGCGGGTTCTTCGTGCCGGTGGATCCGCGGGTGCCGCGGGATCGGTTGCACCACCTGCTCGACCACGCGGGCGCCGCCGTCGTGGTGACCCAGCCCTGTCTGGTCGAAGGGGTGGACTGGCCGGACGGCGCCGTCGTGCTGGACGTCCCGGACACCGAGCCGGGCACGCGGGAGCCGGTGAGCACGCCGGACCGGGGCCCGGACGACCTCGCCTACGTGATCTACACCTCCGGTTCGACCGGTGCACCCAAGGGCGTGATGATCAACCACCGCGGTGCGGTGAACACCTGCCTGGACATCAACGAGCGGTTCGGGGTCACCACCGGGGACCGCGTGCTCGCCTTGTCGGCGCTGACGTTCGACCTCGCCGTGTACGACGTGTTCGGTGTGCTGGCCGCGGGCGCGACGATCGTGGTCCCGGCGCCCTCTCCGGCACCGGATCCGGACTACTGGGCGGAGTTGACCCACCGGACCGGGGTGACCGTGTGGAACTCCGTGCCCGCGCTGATGGAACTCGCGGTCGCCGCGGCGCGGCCAGGGGCATTGGCGAGCCTTCGCCTCGTCATGCTGAGCGGGGACTGGATCCGCGTCGGGCTCCCGGCCGACGTCGCACGCGCCTGCCCGGACGCCAAGGTCATCAGCCTCGGTGGTGCCACGGAGGCGTCGATCTGGTCGATCCTCCACGAGATCGGCGACGTCGACCCCGCATGGACGAGCATTCCTTACGGGCGGCCGATGGCGAACCAGACCTTCCACATACTCGACAAGGCGATGTCCCCCTGTCCGATCGGTGTGCCCGGTGATCTCCACATCGGCGGGGTCGGCGTGGCGATGGGCTACTGGAATGCCCCGGAGCTGACCGCGGCGAGCTTTGTCGACCACCCGGAGACCGGCGCTCGGATCTACCGCACCGGTGACCTCGGGCGGTACTTGCCGGACGGGACGATCGAGTTCCTCGGCCGGGACGACTTCCAGGTGAAGATCCAGGGTTTCCGAATCGAGCTCGGTGAGGTCGAGGCCGCGCTGCGGCAGTGCACGGGTGTGGCGGACGCGGTCGCGGCGGCCGAGGTTGGCGACGGTGGTGCGCGGCTGGTGGCCTTCGTCCGGGGCGCCGACGGGCTGAATCCCGAGCAGCTGCGTGCGGATATGGGGCGGACGCTGCCCGCGTACATGGTCCCGTCGAGTGTCGTCGTCGTCGGCAGCTGGCCGCTGACGGGGAACGGGAAGGTGGACCGGGCCGCCCTGGTGAGCGGGCACCTCCCGGTCGCGGAGGGCGGTGGGGAGCCGCGGGACGCACTCGACGAGCTGCTGGCCGAGCTGTGGGCCGACACGCTCGACCGGGACGCGGTCGGCACCCGCGACAGCTTCTTCACGCTCGGTGGCCAGTCACTGCTCGCCGCCCGGCTCGTGATGGCCATCAACGCGGTTCTCGACCTCGCGGTGCCGGTCCGGGCGCTGTTCGAGGCGCCCACGGTCGTCGCCTTCCGGGACTGGCTCGAGGTCAAGCCGGAGGTCGACGCAGACGCGCTGCTCGGCACCGCGGAGGCGTTGCTCGCCGACGGGTACGAGATGGACGACGACGAGAGCACGGCTCGATGACCGCCTCACCCAGGAGGCGTCCCGCCGCCGTGCGCGCAGCCCTGCGCAAGGCCGCCGCCGGGACCGGCGCCTACCCCGACGAGCAGCGTCTCGTGCCATCCGCTGGCCAGGAACGGCTGTGGTTCCTCGACCAGCTCTCCCCTGGCAGCTCGGCCTACAACGTGCCGCTCGCGTTCCGGCTGAGCGGCCCGTTCGACGTCGCCGCAATGGGCCAGGCCCTCGCCGCGGTCGTCACGCGGCACGACTCACTCCGCTCGAACATCGTCGCCGCGGATGGCACGCCGGTGCTCACGATCACCCCGGACCACCGGGTCATCATCGCCGTCGACGACATCGGCAGCGACGCCGCCAGCGAGCAAGCCTGGCTCGGCAGGCACATCCGGGCGCCGTTCGACCTGGGCCGCGACCCGCTCGTGCGTGCCCGGCTCGCCAGGTTCGGCGCGGATCACCACCTGCTGCTGGTGGTGATCCACCACGCCGTGTGCGACGGATGGTCCCAGGACGTCCTGGTTCGCGAACTGTCCACTGCGTACGATCAACTTGTCCGAAATGGACAGATGAACCTGCCGCCGGCGCCGGCACAGTACCCGGACTTCGCCGCGTGGCAGCGGGAGCGGCTCGCCGAGCGCAGCGCGGCCGAGCTGGCTCACTGGCGCGAGCACCTCGCGGGTGCGCCGGAGTTGCTCGAGCTGCCGACCGACTTCCCGCGCCCGTCCGCCGCCACCCTGCGCGGAGACGACCTGCCGGTCACCGTGTCTCCGGAGACCTCGCGCAAGCTGCGAGCCCTCGCCCGGGCCGAGGGCACGACGCTGTTCCCGGTGCTGCTCGCCGCGTTCCAGACGCTGCTCGCCCGCTACACCGGCAGCCGCGACGTGGTCGCGGGCACGCCCATGGCGGGCCGGGTCCGAGGTGGCACCGAGGATGTGATCGGGTTCTTCGTCAACACGGTGCCCTTGCGGGTCGACGTCGGCGACGCGTCAGTACGGGAGCTGGTGACCCGCTGCCGGGAAGCGACGCTCACCGCCTACGAACACCAGGAACTGCCACTCGAACTGCTCGCCGACCGCGTGCGCGGCACCGGGCACGACACCCTCGTCCGCGCGCTCGTCCAGCTCGACGACGCACCACGCGTGCTCGCGGCGGGTGGCGCGGAGTGGACGCCGGTGGCGGTCACCAACGGCGCCGCCCGCTTCGACCTCGACTTCGTGGCGGTCGACGGCGGGGAGCTGACCGGGCGGCTGCGCTACGCCCGTGACCTGTTCACCCGGGCGACCGCGGAGCGCATGGCGGGTCACCTCGGTCTGGTGCTCGCGGCGTTCGCCGAGGACCCCGACCAGCAGGCGCTGGATATTCCACTGTGGACGGACAAGGAGCGGGCGCTGGTCCGCGCCGCCAACGACACCTCGGTGCCGGTACCCGGCGCGTGCCTGCACGAGCTGGTCTCCGCGCAGGTGGCGAGAACTCCGGACCTGATCGCCGTCGCCGACGAGCACACCGAGCTGACCTTCCGCGAGCTCGACCGGCGGGCCAACCGGCTCGCTCACCGGTTGCGCGAGCTCGGTGCCGGACCGGACATCCTGGTCGGGGTCTGCCTGCCGCGATCGACAGAGCTCGTCGTGGCCCTGCTCGCGGTCCTCAAGGCAGGTGCGGGCTACCTGCCGCTCGAACCCGACCTCCCGCCGGTACGGCTCGGACGCATGGTCGCCGATGCGCGCCCGGTCGCGGTCGTGACCGAGGCCGAAGCGACCCGCGCACTGCGGAGCACCGACCTGCCCCCGGTCGTCCTCCTCGACCGCGACGACCTCACGAACCTCCCGGACGGAGCACCCGGCACCGGCGTGACACCGGATGCCACCGCATACGTGATCTACACCTCCGGCTCGACCGGGTCGCCGAAGGGAGTCGCGATCCCGCACCGGGCCGTGGTCAACCACCACCTCTGGCTCGCCGGCGAGCTGGGCCTCGACCGCGCCGACGTCGTCCTGCAGAAGACACCGTTCGGGTTCGACGTCTCCGTCTGGGAGCTGTTCCTGCCGCTGATGACGGGAGCGCGCATGGTGCTGGCCCGTCCCGGAGGCCACCGCGACCCGCGCTACCTCGCCGAGCTGATCGACCACGCGGGCGTGACCGCGGCACACTTCGTGCCGTCGATGCTGCGGACCTTCGTCGACGCCACCGGAGTCCCCGCCGGCACGAGCCTGCGCGTGATCATCTGCAGCGGTGAGGCGCTACCCGGTGACCTGCGCGACCGGGTGCTCGCCGAGTTCGACGGCTCCCTGCTCAACCTGTACGGCCCGACCGAGACCACGATCCACAGTACCGGCGCCTGGGCGTCCACAACGGACCACGGCGCGGTCGCGTCGATCGGCCGTCCGATGTGGAACACCACGGCGCACGTACTCGATCCCGACGGCAGGCAGGCGGGGTTCGGGCTGCCGGGCGAGCTGTACCACGGCGGGATCGCGGTCGGCCGGGGTTACCTGCACAAGCCGGGGCTGACCGCGGAGCGATTCGTGCCCGACCCCACCGTGCTCGGAGGCCGGCGCTACGCGACCGGCGACGTGGTCCGCTGGCGGCCAGACGGCACGCTCGAGTTCCTCGGCCGCACCGACCACCAGGTCAAGGTCAACGGGCAGCGGATCGAACCGGCCGAGATCGCGGCCGCCCTCGCCGCGCACCCGGCGGTGGGCGAGGTCGCGGTGCGCCCGGTCGCCGACCGGGCGGGCACCACCACACTCGCCGCGTACCTCACCGTCACCGGTCCGACGCCCGGACCGGCGGAGCTGCGTGCCCACCTCCGAGAACACCTGCCGGCAGGCTGGGTGCCGCAGCACTTCGTCGTGCTGGACGCACTGCCGCGCACAGCCAACGGCAAGCTCGACCGGGACGCGCTCCCCGCACCCGAACCGGCACCGGCGAGCAGCACGCCCCTCCGGACCGATGGCGAGCGTGCACTGGCCGGAATCTGGGCCGAGGTGCTCGGCAGGGCGGACATCGGCGCCGACGCCCGCTTCTTCGACCTCGGCGGCCACTCACTCCAGTTGATCCAGATGGTGGTGCGGCTCGAGCGCGCGACCGGGGTGCGAGTTCCGGTGCAGATCGCGTTCGAGGCGGCCACGCTCGCCGACCTCGCCCAGTACGTCGAGGCACAGGCCGGTGGCGAGAGCACGCCGCCGGTCCGAGTGTCGCGTCGAAGCGGCACCGACGCGCTGTCATACGGCCAGGAACGGCTGTGGTTCCTCGACCGGCTGGTGCCCGGCTCCCCGGCCTACAACGTGCAGCTGGTGCTCGCGCTGCCCGAACTACTGGACGTGCCCGCACTGCGGGCGGCACTCACCGAGGTCGTGCGCCGCCACGAGATCCTCCGCACCGTCTACGACGACACCGGCAGTGGTCCGGCCGGCCGGTTGCTGCCGGCCGAGCCGGTGCCACTTCCGGAGGTGGACCTGACGGCGCACGCGGACCAGGACGGCGCGGTCCGTGCCGCGGCCGACACCCAGGCGCGGCTCCCGTTCGATCTCGCCACCGGACCGTTGCTGCGGGCCGAGTTGCTGCTGCGGGCCGGTCGGCCGGTGCTGGTGCTGACGATGCACCACATCGTCACCGACGGCTGGTCGCTCGGGCTGCTCGTCGACGAGTTGGCCGGGCTGTACCACGGGCGCACGCTCGCCGAGCCCGCGCTCCAGTACGCCGACTACGCCGCGTGGCAGCGGGACTGGATGGCGGGCGAGCGGCTGGACCGCGAGCTCGACCACTGGCGGTCCGTGCTGGACGGGGCACCCGCGATCCTCGACCTGCCGGGCACCAGCGTCCGGCAACCCGTGCCGACCTACCGCGGCGGCATCCGGCGGTTCATGCTCGACGCCGGCCTCACCTCGGCGGTGCGTGCGGTGGCCATGGCGCACGGCGCGACGCCGTTCATGGTGCTGCTGACCGGGTTCACGCTGCTGCTCGCCCGGTTCGGCGGCAAGGACGACCTCGTGGTCGGCACGCCGGTGGCCGGGCGTGCGACCTCGGAACTGGAGGACGTGCCCGGCTTCTTCGTCAACACCGTCGCGCTGCGCGCCGATCTGTCCGGCGCCACGACCTTCGCGGACGCGCTGACGGTCGTGCGAGACGCGGCAGTCGCCGCCTACGAGCACCAGGACGTGCCGTTCGAGAAGGTCGTCGAGGCGGCGGCGCCGCACCGAGACCTCGCCCACCAGCCGTTCCACCAGGTCATGTTCGAGCTGGACGCGCCCCGCCCGGCCGGCGAGACGTGGGCCGAGGTGTTGCCGGTCGGCGTATCCAACGACACGGTCAAGAACGACCTGACCCTGGTCGCCACCGACTCGGGCGACCGGTTCGACTGCGGGCTTCGGTTCGCCACCGACGTGTTCGCCGGTGCGGAGGCGGACGTCCTTGTCGAGGGATGGCGCACCATCCTGGCCGCCATGGTCGCCGACCCGTCCGCACCGCACGCCGACGTGTCGCTGCTGACCGCGGCGGGACAGGCCCTGCTCGACCGCGCGGGCGACACCGCCACACCGGTCCCCGACACCGGAGTGGCCGCGCTGGTCGCCGCGCGGGCGGCGCTGCACCCGGACGCGGACGCGGTGGTGTGCGGGGACGAGGTCGTGACGTACCGGGATCTGGACCGCCGGGCCGCCCGGCTGGCGGGCCGGCTCACGGCATTGGGCGCCGGACCCGAACGGCTCATCGCGGTGCGGCTGCCGCGCGGCGTCGACCTCGTCGTCGCCCTCCTCGCCGTCTGGCGCACCGGAGCGGGCTTCGTCGCATTGGATCCGGAGCTGCCGCCGCGGCGGGCCGCGGACGTGCTCGCCGACGCACGGCCCGACCTCGAGCTCACCGAACTGCCCCCACTCGAGGACGGGCCCGAGCCGCCGCCGCGGCTCGTCCACCCGGACGGCCGCGCGTACGTCGTCTACACCTCCGGTACGACCGGCACCCCGAAGGGCATCTCCGGCACCCATCGCGGAGTCGCCAACTACCTGGCCGATCTGAGCCGGGCCGGTCTCGTCACCGCTGCCGACACGGTGACGGCGTTGACCACCGTGTCCTTCGACGCGTCGCTACGCGACCTGCTGCTCCCGCTCGCCGTCGGCGCACGCGTCGTCCTCGTGCCGGGCGGTGCGGCCGATCTCGACGCGGTTGCCGGCGCCATCGCCGAGACGACGGTCGTGCCCGCCGTCGTGCCGTCGCTGCTGCGCATGCTCACCACACGCGGGAGGCGGTGGCCGGATCTGCGGACCGTGCTGGTCTCCGGTGAGCCGCTGCACCCCGAGGACGTGGCCGCGGTGGCGGCCGTCGCGCCGAATGCGGCCGTCTACAACATGTACGGGCCCAGCGAAACGACCATGACCACCACCCGTCACCGCGTACGGCCCGGCGCGACCAACCGGATCCCGGTGGGCACGGCGATCGGCAACACTCGTGTCGAGGTGCTCGACGAACGGTTGCGCCCGGTGGGGATCGGCATGCCGGGCCGCGTCTTCATCGGTGGCGCGGGCCTCGCACGCGGCTACCACCGGCAGCCGGGGCGCACCGCCGAGCGGTTCGTTCCCCACCCCACCAGGGCCGGGGAACGGTTGTACGACACCGGTGACCGCGCCAGGTACCTGCCTGACGGGACTCTGCAGTACCTCGGGCGCACCGACCACCAGCTCAAGGTCAACGGGGTGCGCATCGACCCGAGCGAGATCGAGGCAGCGCTGTGCGCGCACCCCGCGATCGCCGAGGCCGCGGTGCACGCACCCGGCGGCAGGCTGGTGGCGTGCGTGGTGCCGGCGGGCACTTTGCCCACGCCCCAGCGCATCCGCGCCGATCTGGCCGACCGGCTGCCCACCACCCACCTCCCGGCCGGTTTCGTCCCGCTCGACCGGCTCCCGCGCACCACGACCGGGAAGATCCGCCGCGATGCGCTCCCCGGACCTGCGGCGGAGGCGGTGCCCGACCAGCACCCGCGCGACGGTGTCGAGGAGCTGATAGCCCGCGTTTGGTGCGACGTCCTCGACGTGCCGGAAGTCGGGGTGCACCAGGACTTCTTCATCCTCGGCGGACACTCGCTGCTCGCCGCACGGACCGTCGCCGGGCTACGGGAGTCGCTGGGCGTAGTGCTGCCGGTGCGTGCGTTGTTCGAGAGCCCGACTGTCGCGGAGCTCGCGACGCGGGTCCGTGACGCGGAAGCCGACCCGCTGCCCGAGCTCGTGCCGGCTTCGGGCGAGCCGGTGCTGACCGCCGCGCAGCGTCGGTTGTGGTCCCTGGAACGGAGTTCCGGGCGGTATGCGTTCTACAACGTGCCGATTGTCCGGCGGCTGCGCGGCGAGCTCGACCACGACGCGCTGGCGACGGCCCTCACTGGGCTCGTCGCACGGCACGACGCGCTGCGGACGGTCTTCCCCGCGCACGGCCCGCAGCTCCGGCCGCCCGCGCCGGTGCCGCTCGAGGTGGTCGACGTGGCTCCCGCCGACCTGGCAGGTGCGGTCGCGGCGCGGGCCGGGCAGCCGTTCGACCTGGCGGCCGGGCCATTGCTGCGTGCGACGCTGCTGCGGCAGGGCCCGCGGGACCACGTCCTGTGCGTGGTCATCCATCACCTCGTCGCCGACGGGTGGTCGGTCGGCCTGGTTCTCCGCGACCTCACCGCGCTATACCAGTCCACTGTGGAGCTTCCGTCGGTCGCGCGGTACGCGGACTTCGCCGCGTGGCAGCGGGCATATCTCACCCCCGAGTTCGTCGCGGCCGAATTCGACCACTGGCGTCGCGAACTCGCCGGGGCCGGCGCGCTGTTCGAGCTGCCACCGGACTACCCGCGGCTCACCGGGCCCGACCGGCCGACCCGTGGCAGGGTGACCCGCACCCTCACGGCTGGGCAGAGCGCCCGGGTCCATGAGCTGTGCCGCCAGCTGCGGGCGACACCGTTCATGGTGCTCATGGCGGCGTTCCAGGCCGCGCTCGGCACACGGTTCGGCCGGGACGACTTCACGGTCGCGGTGCCCATGGCCAATCGCGACCGCCCGGAGCTCGACGCGATGGTGGGGTACGTCGCGAACATGGTGGTGCTGCGGGCCGATCTGACCGGCCGGCCGGACTTCGCCACGCTGGTCGACCGCACGCGGGGCCGGGTGCTCGACGCCCAATCCCACCGCCACCTGCCGTTGGAACTCCTGCTCGACGAGTTGGCGCCCGACCAGGCCGCGAGCCACGCGCCGCTCGCGCAGGCGCTGTTCAACATGCAGGACTTCCCGCACCGCGCCGTCGAGGTTGCCGGACTGGAGATCGAGCACACCGGCCTGAACGAGGTCTGGGCCCGCTACCCGATCACGCTGTTCGCGCACGACCGGCCGGGAGGTGTGTTCCTCGACCTGATCTACGACCAGGAGCTGTTCGACCCGGGCCGGGCTGGGTCGCTCCTGGACACGATGGTGACAGCGACCGAGGCGGAGGGCGATGACCTTGCTGCGTAACGGCCCGTTCGTGCGCCTGTGGACGGGGCAGACGATCTCCGAGCTCGGCTATCACCTCTCGCTGGTGGCGTTGCCACTGGTCGCGGTGATCCAGCTCGACGCGACGGCCACCGAGATGGGGCTGTTCGTCGGCGTCGGCATGGCACCCATGGCGTTCGCATGGCCGTTCTTCGGGGTGCTCGCCGACCGGGTCGACCGCCGCCGGATGCTGGTCGCGACCTACACCGGCCGCGCGGTGCTGCTCGGTTCGCTGCCGGTCGCGGCGCTACTCGGCCTGTTCTCCATGCCGTGGCTGATAGTCGTGTACTTCCTGGTCAGCACGCTGCACGTGGCGTTCAGTGTGGTGTCGCCCTCGCTGCTGCCCGCGCTGGTGAGCGGGCGCGAGCTGGTGGACGCCAACAGCAAGCTGGAACTCACCCGTTCCGCCGCGATGATCGTCGGTCCGTCGATCGCCGGGTTCCTGGTGGAGTTGCTCGGCGCCGCCAACACCGTCGCCATCGACGCGGTCTGCTACCTGGCGGCAGCCGGGTTGATCGTCACCCTCACCGTGCCGAAGCGGGCGGGGGCGGCGGAAACGACCGCGGCGCCCCCGGCGGCCTCGGTCTGGCGGGACATCCGCGAAGGCCTCTCGACCGTGTTCGGCGACCGGCTGCTGCGCCCGATGGCGATCTCGTCCGGGATCATGAACGCCTTCTTCTACATCCGCACCCCGATCCTCGCCCTGTTCGTGCTGGAGGACCTCGGTTTCTCGGCCGGGAGTCTCGGGCTGATCCTGGCCGCGGCCGGGCCGGGCGCGCTGGTCGGCTCGTTCGTCGTGCGCAGGGTCAACGACCGAGTCAGCCTCGGCACCACGGTGACCTGGGCGGCGTTCATCGCGGGCGGGCCGGTGCTGATCGTCCCACTGGTGCCGGACAACAGCTTGTGGAGCCTGGGGTTGCTGATGCTGTCGACCTTCACGGTGAGCGCGGGGGTGCAGACCTATAGCATCAGCCTGGTCAGCGCGCGGCAGATCATGACACCCGACCACCTGCTGGGGCGGGTGAACGCGACGTTCCGCTGGGTCGCCTGGGCGGCCACCCCGGTCACCGCGGTGGTGAGCGGGCTGCTCGCGGAGCTCTTCGGGCTGCGTGGGGCGATCGCGGTCGCGGGCGCCGGACTCCTGCTCCCCGCCCTGTTCCTGGCGTTCTCACCAGTCCGCGGCACCCGGATCGTCCCAGGCCTGGCGGGACAGCCGTCATGACGCTCGCCCACGACGACATGATGCCGCCGGCGGAGTACCTGGGCGCCCACCGCACGGCCATCGAGGAGGCGGCCCGGCGGGTGCGGTCCCGCATCCGGCACACGCCGCTGCGCGCGCTGCCCTGCGGGACCTGGCTCAAGCTCGAGTCGATGCAGGTGTCGGGGTCGTTCAAGATGCGCGGTGCGTACAACGCCCTGCTGCGGCTGCCCGGTCACCCCGCGGGTGTGGTCGCCGCCAGCTCTGGCAATCACGCCAAGGCGGTGGCCACCGCCGGGCGGGCGCTGGGCATCGCGGTGACGGTGGTGGCACCGGAGAACGTGCTGCCCACGAAGCTCGCTGCCGTCCGCGACCTCGGCGCCGAGGTGATCACCCACGGCGTCACCTTCGGCAACCGCGACGGGCTGGCCCGCGCGATCGCCGCCGAACGCGGCTGGCCGTTCGTGCACTCCTCCGACGACTGGGACGTCATCCATGGTCAGGCCACAGTCGCCGAGGAGATCATGGCCGCGGTCCGGGATCTCGCGACCATCGTGGTGCCGGTCGGCGGTGGCGGCCTGCTCGGCGGTACCGCTCTCGCGGTCAAATCCCGTGCCCCGCACGTCGCGGTCATCGGGGTGGAGCCGGAACGGGCCGCGGACGCCGCGGCCAGCCTGCGCACCGGCAGGCTGCACCGGCTCCACGGCGAGGCCGACACCATCGCCGACGGGGCCCGGGTGGCGAACCTCGGCGAACGGCCTTTCGAGGTCGTTGTCGGCAGGGGGCTGGTCGACGACATCGTCACCGTCTCCGAGGACAGCATCCGCACCGCGTGGCACACCATGGCAGACGTGCCAGCCGAACCGACCGCGGCGCTGCCGCTCGCCGCGCTGCTCGACAGAGCGGTTCCCGCCGGCACCGGCACGGTGCTGGTCATCAGCGGCGGCAACGTCAAACGCCCCGCATCGGAGACGTGAGATGGACCTTCGCCCGACCCCGGATCTCATCGAGGAGCAGTGCCACCGCGCCCCGGACGCGACGGCGGTGACGTTCGAAGGCACCCACCTCACCTTTGCCGAGCTCGATGACCGGGCCGCGCGGTTCGCGGCCCGGCTGCGCGAGCTCGGCGTCGGCGCGGAAACGGTGGTCGGCGTGTGCCTGCCGCGCGGCATCGACCTGATCGTCACGCTCGTCGCGATCTGGCAGGCGGGTGGGGCGTACGTGCCGCTCGACCCGGACTACCCGCGGGAGCGGCTGCGGTACATGGTCGCCGACGCCGCCCCGGCGGTGCTGATCACCGACACCACCGACCGGGCGGGAGCGCTGCTCGACGACAACGAGCACCGGCCCGAGTTGGTGTGCCTCGACCGGGACCGCGGCACGGTCCTGGCCGGGGCCCGGATCGACCTACGCGTCCGTACCGCGCCGGACAACCTCGCTTACGTCATCTACACGTCGGGCTCGACCGGGCGGCCGAAGGGCACGATGCTCGACCACCGGTCGGTGGCCAACTACCTTGCGTGGACCAGGGATCTGCTGCCGGTCGGCGCCGGCGATGCCGTGCTGCTGCGCACCGCGATCAGCTTCGACCCGTCCGTGTGGGAACTGTTCCTCCCGTTGACCACCGGCGCCCGGCTCGTCGTGCCGAAGCAGGACGGGCACCGCGAGCCCGACTACCTGTCCGCGTTGATCGCCAGGGAACGAGTCACGGTCGCGCAGTTCGTGCCGTCGCTGCTGCACCTGTTCCTCGACGAGGCCGACCCGGCCTCGTGCGCGAGCCTGCGCTGGCTGGTGGCGGGCGGCGAGGCGCTGCCCGCCGCCCTGGCCGACCGGGTGGCGGCGGCGCTCGACGTCGAGTTCTACAACTTCTACGGGCCGACCGAGACCACGATCTCCTCGACGTTCGCCCGGTGCCGGGGCGGCGAGTCACCCGTGCCGATCGGGGTCGCTGTGCCCGGCAACACGCTGCACGTGCTCGACGAGCACCTGCGCCCGGTCCCGCCCGGCACACCGGGTGAGCTGCACATCGGGGGCGTCGCGGTGTGCCGGGGCTACTTCCGCAGACCTGGCCTGACCGCAGACCGGTTCGTGCCCGATCCGACCGTGCCCGGCGGACGCCTGTACCGGACCGGTGACCTGGTCCGCGAGCGTCCGGACGGGCAGCTCGACTACCTCGGGAGGCTGGACAACCAGATCAAGGTCAACGGAGTCCGGGTCGAGGCGGGCGAGATCGAGGCGGTGCTCACCGGCCACCCGGGGGTCGCGGCCGCCGTGGTCCACCAGCGCGACGGACGGCTCGTCGCCTACGTGGTGACCCGTCCCGGCACGCCGGGGCCGGGCGCGCGGGAGCTGCGCGAGCACCTCGCGGACTCGCTGCCCGCCATGGTCGTGCCGCGGTACTACGTGACGTTGTCGCGTTTTCCGCTCAACCCCGCGGGAAAGGTCGACCGAGCCGCGCTCCCCGCGCCCGGCCCGGAGCGGGCCGAGGACCACGTCGCGCCGTCGAACGACCTCGAACGGCGGCTCGCCGGGATCTGGTCGGCGGTACTGGGTGCCGACGGGGTCGGCGTGACCGACCACTTCCTCGACGTCGGCGGGCACTCGCTCGCGGGGATCCGGATCGTCACCAGGATCGCGCGGCAGCTGGGCGTCCGGCTCACGCTCGCCGACCTGTTGCGTGCCGGCACGGTCGCGGGTCTCGCCGACCTGATCTCCACCCGGGGGCGGGACGCGGCGGACGAACCGCGGCCGCTGCCGCGTGACGGACGGCCGCTGCCGCTGTCGTTCGCGCAGGAGCAGCTGTGGTTCGTCGAGCAGGTGGGAGACCAGGCAGGCACCTACAACCTGGCGCTGGCCCTGCACCTGTCCGGGCCCCTCGATGTCGACGTGCTGCGCGAGGCGGTCACCGGGTTGCTCGCCCGCCACGAGACGCTGCGAACGACCTTCCACGCCGAGAACGGTGTGCCGTACGCCCAGGTGCACCCGCCCGGGGCGGCGAGGATGGCGGTCGAGGATGTCGCACCGGACGAGGTGGCCGCCGCGCTGGCCGAGGAGACCGCGCGGCCATTCGACCTGGCGACGTATCCGCTGGTGCGGGCACGGGTCTTGCGGGTCGGCGCGGACGAGCACGTTCTGGTCGTCGTGGTGCACCACATCGTCGCCGACGGGATGTCGTTGGACGTGCTCGCTCGCGACCTCGGCTCGATCTACGCGGGTGCGGAACTGCCCGTGCCCGCCATGCAGTACGCCGACTTCGCCGCCTGGCAACGAGAGCGGCTCACCGGCGCTCGCCTCGACGCCGGGCTCTCGTACTGGAAGTCCACTTTGGATGGTGCGGAGCTCGTGCTCGACCTGCCGAGTGACCTGGTGCGCCCGGCGGTGCAGGACTTCCGCGGCGGCCGGGTCTCGTTCACCGTCGACGGCATCTTGTGTGCCCGGCTGCGCAAGCTCGCCAGGGCCGGGCAGGCCACGCTGTTCATGGTGCTGCTGGCCGGCTACCAGGCACTGCTCGCCCGGTACACCGGCCGGGACGACGTGCTGGTCGGATCCCCTGTCTCCGGGCGGGACCACGTCGACCTCGAGCCGCTGGCCGGGCTGTTCGTCAACACGGTCGTGTTTCGCACCTCGGTGTCCGGCGACCCGAGTTTCCGGCAGCTGCTCGATCGGGTGGCCGCGACCGCGCTCGGCGCCTACGCGCACCGGGACGTGCCGTTCGAGCGTCTCGTCGAGGCGCTGGCACCGGACCGCGACCTCACCCGGCATCCCATCGTGCAGGCGCAGTTCGTCGTGGAGAGCGATCCAGCGGCCGGCTTCGCCGTGCCCGACCTTGCCGCGCGCTCGGTGCCGGTCCCGGTGGGCGGGGTCAAGTGTGACTTGCGGCTCGCGGTGACCGAGCACGCCGGCGGCCTGGCCGGGACGCTCGAGTTCGACAGAGACGTCGTCGACCAGGCCTGGGCGGAGACGTTCGTGGCGCACTGGCTGCGGCTGCTCGACCTCGTCGCCGCCGAACCGGACCGCCCGGTAATGCGCGTGCCGCTCACCCCGGCACCGGTCCCGCGACGGGGCACCCCCGCGGTGGCCGACCCGTGGGAGCCGGTGGCCCGGCAGATCGCTGCCCGGCCGGACCGGGTCGCGGTGCGTGCCGCCGGGACCGACGTCACGTACGCCGAGCTCGGCGCCCGCGTCGACCGCCTCGCCACCCGGCTCGTGGCGGCCGGTGCGGGACCGGAGACGCTCGTCGCCGTCCACCTCGGCCGGGACGCGGAGCTGGTCGTCGCCCTGATGGCGGTGTGGCGGGCCGGAGCGGGGTTCGTGCCGCTCGACCCGGAGCACCCGCCTGCTCGGCTGGCCGGAATCCTCGACGACACCAGCCCCGGCGTGTTGCTGACGAAGAAACCTCTGCCGGGGTTCGCGGGCCCGGTGGTCCAGGCGGGCGACATGCCGGTCGACCGGATCGCGGAGTTCCCCCGGGCCGAGCCGGACAGCCTGGCCTACGTCGTGCACACCTCCGGCTCGACCGGGGCGGCCAAGGGGATCGCGGGCACGCGCCGCGGCGTGGCGAACTATCTCGCGGATATGCGGCGGCGCGAGTACGCGGGCCCTGGTGACACCGTGGCGGCGATGACGACCGTCTCGTTCGACGCGAGCCTGCGCGACCTCGTGTTCCCGCTGACGGTCGGCGCGCGGATCGCGCTGCTGACCGACGGGGTGGCCGATCTGGACACGGCCGTCGACGTGCTCGCAGCCGAACCGGTAAGCGTGGTCGCGTCCGTCGTCCCGTCGGTCCTGCGGGTGCTCACCGGCCACCTCGTCCGGCGCAGGGTCACGCTGCCGGCGCTGCGCACCGTCCTGGTCAGCGGCGAGCCGCTGCACGCGGGTGACGTCCTCGACCTCACCGTGGTCGCGCCCTCGGCGCGCGTGGTCAACATGTACGGCCCCAGCGAGACGACGATGACGACCACCGCACACGAGGTCCGGGCGCCCGCGGTGCACCGCCACGTGCCGGTCGGCCAGCCGATCGACGGCACGTGGGTCGAGTTGCTCGACGACGAGATGATCCCGGTGGGCACGGGCCTGCCCGGCCACGTCTACGTCGGTGGCGCCGGCCTGGCCCGCGGCTACCACGGCAACCCGACGCTGACCGCGGACCGGTTCGTGCCCCACCCAACGCTGCCGGGGCAACGCCTCTACCGCACCGGCGACCGGGCCAGGCACCTGCCCGACGGCAACCTGCAGTACCTCGGGCGGTCCGACGACCAGCTCAAGGTCAACGGCGTCCGCTTCGACCCGGCTGACGTGGAGGCGGCGCTGCGGGCGCACCCGACCGTCGGCCGGGCGGCCGTCGCGGTGCACGGGGTGCTGGTGGCGTACGTGGTCGCGGACCCCGCCGTGGCGGCGGTCGCGGAACCGGTCGTGCTGCGCGCGTTCCTCGCCGAGTCGCTGCCGCACGCGCTCGTGCCGTCGGCATACGTGCCGCTGACCGAGCTGCCCACGACACCGACGGGGAAGCTCGCCCGGCGCGCGCTGCCGGCCCCACCGGAGCCCGCGATGGCAGGCGGGCGGGCGCCGGAAACGGAGGCGGAACGGGTCCTGGCGGCCGTCTGGGCGCAGGTGCTCGACGTGCCGGCACCGGCGGCGGACGCCAACTACTTCGCGCTCGGCGGCGACTCGATCCGCGCCATCCAGATCGTCGCGCGGGCGGCGAGCGCCGGGCTGCACCTGACCCCGCGGCAGTTCTTCGCCCACCAGACGATCGCCGAGCTCGCCGCGGTCGCCACACCGGTCGAGGCACCGGTCGCCATACCGCCGGAGTGGGCCGCCCGGCGTGCGGCGATACTGCGCCGCGACCCGGCCGCGGCGGACGCGTACCCGCTGGCACCGACCCAGGAAGGCATGCTCTTCCACGTACTCGCCGAACCGGGCAGCGGTCTGTACGTCAGCCAGACGGTGTGGCCGCAGGAGGGTCTCGACCCGGACACGTGCACCGCGGCGTGGGCGGAGCTGGCGCGCCGCCACCCGGTGCTGCGCACCCGTTTCCTGCTCGACGACCGGCAAGAACCGTGGCAGGTGGTGGACCGGCACGCCACATCGGCCGCCGACGTCGTCCTCGGCACCGCCTGGCCGCCGGACACCCACCGCAAACGGCTCGAGGAGCTGTTGATGACCGACCGCATGCGGGGCTTCGACCTGTTCGAGGCGCCGCTGGTCCGGCTGACCATGGTCGACCTCGCAGACGGGGACTGGGTGGTCGCGTTGACCAGCCATCACCTCATGCTGGACGGCTGGAGCCTCGTCGCGCTGGTCGACGAGTACCTCACCGTGTACGACGCGCTCCGCGCCGGCGCACCGCCACCGCACGACCCGGCGCCGTCCTGGTCGGCGCACATCGCGTGGCTCCGTGCGCAGGACCACGAGCGGGCCCGCCCGTTCTGGCAGCGGTACCTGGCGGGCTTCCGCGAGCCGACCCCACTGCCGTCGCACGCGTCCGGCGGGTCGGGGCACGCGCAGTGCGAGCGCCTGCTCGACCTCGGTGACCGGCTGACCGGATTCACGACGACACACCGGGTCACCGCGAACACGGTGCTGCAGGCGGCGTGGGGTCTGGTGTTGTCCCGGTACGCGGGCACCCCGGATGTCGTCTTCGGCGTGACGCGCAGCGGCCGGTCAGCGGAACCGGACAACACCCGCATGCTCGGGATGTTCATCAACACGCTGCCGGTGCGGGTCACCATCCCGGCGGACGGGGACCTGGTGACGTGGCTGCAAGACAACCAGCGCCACCAGGCGGAGCTGCCGTCGGACCATACACCGCTGGTGCGGGTGCACGGCTGGAGCGAGGTGCCGGGCAATGTGCCGCTGTTCGAGACCATCCTGGTGGTCGAGAACTATCCGGTGCGCGAGTCGGTCCGCGAACGACTCGCGCCGGCGGGCGCCACCGCGGTATCCGCGAAGACGTGGACGAACTACCCGTTCACCCTGGTGGTCACACCGGGCGACCGGATGCGCCTCGAAGCCGTGTTCGACCGAGGGCGGTACGACGACCGCTTCGTGGCGCACGTGCTCGCCAACTTCGAAGCCGTGCTGGACAACATCATCACCGACACCGAGGAGCCGCAATGACGTACCGGGTGGTCGTCAACGACGAGGAGCAGTACTCGATCTGGCCGGCGGACCGCGAAGGCCCGCCCGGCTGGACCGCGACCGGGTTCACCGGCACGAAGGAGGAGTGCCTGTCCCACATCGACGAGGTATGGACCGACATGCGCCCGGCAAGCCTACGTCGCGCCATGTCTACTTCGGACGGACCGGTCACGGGACAACGTGTCTCGAAGCACCCGGGCTAGCTGGACAGCTGGGTGTAGTCGCGGATTCAGCCAATGCTCGGGGCGCAGGAGGATGCGGACCATGCGTCCGGTGGCGGCAGGGGCGCTTTCGACGTGGGCGTCGGCGCCATCGGGGCCGAGGTAGCGGCTGGCGAGGCCCAGCGTTGCTCGACGGTGACGGAGTCCTCGATCGCGATGATCGAGCCCTCGCTGAGGCGTGCTGCGGCTCAACCAGCTCGGCGTGCTCCCGCACCCCGGTTGGACGCTGAATTTGCAGCAACGATGACCGCTATCGGGGTTCCTGGCGTTGAACGTGCAACAATTAAACGCACGAGCTACCTGCCCATGCGCAAATGGTGAGATCTACACAAAGTTCAGCCCGCTGGTGGCGTCCGCACTGCGACGCAGGTGGCGTACTGGCTGACGTTGATGTCGGTCGCACTACGTCGCCGAGACACTGCCCTACCCAGCGGTGGCGGCCGAGCTTCTCGCTGGTGTCGTAGGCCTTGTCCGCGTGGAGCTTGCCAGGCTTGCGGCGACGTGGGCCACGGCGGGATCGGATCGCGGGGATCGCCTTCACCAGGGGCTTGAGCGCGTGGGAGTCGTTAGTGTTCGCGGCCGAGACACCAACGACAAGCGGCACCCCACCGCGTTCGGACATGACGTGGATCTCCGAACCGGGCTTGCCGCGGTCGACCGGACTCGGCCCGGTCAGCGATCCCCCTTTTCGCACGCACCGATGCCGCATCAACGATGACGCGGGACCAGTCGGCCTGAAACGGTACCCCGAACGACGGCGGCAGATCCCGCCACGAACACCCACTGGTCACCACGTACTCGATCGCGGTGAACACCGCACGAGCCGGCAACGGCGCCGTCCCGCCACCCTGCCGGCGAGCCCGGCACTCCGGAACCAACGGCTCCACCAGCACCCACAACTCGTCCGGCACCAACCGCATCGACAACCGATCAACCACGACCCAAGATCATGGACACAAGATCATGAAATCCCACTTGTCGTCGAATGGGGTCGTCACCGCTGCTCCAATCGCTCGCCCAAATCACGCGACGCACTTCGCAGAAGCAGCACCACGTCGTCGGGGCCGGTCACCAAGTTCTTCAGTTCAGCACGGAATCGGCTAACCCACTGCGCGATAGAGCTTCGGTCAACGAGCCCGTCCTTGTACGCGATATTACCGATAAGCTCGCCCGTCGTGTCAACGGTGAGTGTCCACAATACGCCGTCCGGGATATCCGACGTGCGTGATTGTGAGCCGAGCCGCCGCCGAATCTCGCTGTACTCCAGGTCCCCCACTCGGGTGCCGTCGAGAGGGAAGGGAAAAGGAAAGACTTGGAAGATGATCGGAACCTCATTGTCCACCATCATCGGTCGCATGAACTCGGGTGCTTCGCCCGGGATCGCCGGAATGTCGTGGACGTATGCCTCCAGGCAGGTGTTTCGAGTGAGCTGCAGCACGTCCCGATACTTGGCGCATGCCGTGACATCCACGCGGATCGGTACGAAATTAAAGAATAGACCGACCGCCTCGTCGAAACGGCCATAACCACGGCCAGGCGTCAGTGTCGGGGTGGAGATGTCCGTCGCTCCGGACATCCGGTTGACCGCGATCGTGAAAGCGGCGAGGAGCACCATGAAGGAGGACCCACGCACTTCCCTGGCCAGCGCGGACACGCCAGCCATCAGCTCAGCGTCCACTTCGAACCGGTACATGGCTGTTGTCTGCGGCAAGCCCCTCGATCGCGGCCGGTCCGCAGGCATGGTCAGGGTTTCCCCACCTCGCAGCTTATCCTGCCAGTAACGACGCGACGAATTCTCGGCGGGGCCGCCCAATCTTTCAAGCTGCCACGTCGTGAAGTCGCGATACTGCTGCGGCTCTGCGAGCTCATGGCCCCCGTGTCCGGTCCGGGTCGCATATCGGGCCGCGATATCGCGAAAGATAACCTGCACGGACCACCCGTCCGCGGCCGCATGGTGCACGACGAGCACGAGCAGGGCGTCGTGGTCGTCGAACCGGTTGAGGACCGCGCGAAGTTTCGGTACCGAGGATGCGTCGAAGTCTGCAGTCTCCTCCTCGACAAGCAAGGCGTCGATTCGGCGTCCCCGCTCTTCCGGCTCGATCCCTGGAAGATCCCGAACGGTCAGTTCCGCGGGAGCCGGCTGATGGACGACCTGGCACCGCGCTTCCGGATCACGGATGATCACAGAGCGCAACGCATCGTGGCGCACGACGATGTCATCGAGCGCGCGCTGCAACGCCTGCACGTCGACCTGTCCATGGATGCGCCACCCGTGGACGATATGGTGACGAGGACCAAACGGCCCCTCGGCGTCGCCCTGATCGAGGGCACATAGGAACTCTTGATTCGCTGACAGCGGCCACCGCTCGCCAGCGCCAGTCGAAGTGTCCATGGTCGTCATGGTTTCTTACCTTCTGCCAGGTGTTTCGGGCCGGTCGTAGGGTTCGCGGCACCCAGGGGTGCCGGGTATGACTTTCATGCCTCTGCCGCTGATGGCCCAGGAGGATTGGCCGCCCGGCGCCCCGCGAAGACTCGACCGCTGATGGGGATGTGCGAGCTGATCGCTGTGCAAGGACACGTCGGCGAGGTCGTCTGCTGGGACCATGACCCAACCGAATGCGGAAGTGACCGTGCCCGAGCTTTGGGCCGACCTGGGCGGTCGACCTCAACGCCGGTGGCGCGGCGCTGCTGATCGCGTTGTTGGGTCAACCACGACCAGCGACTGAGTGTGCGAAAGCGGAAACGTGTCATCGCTCATGCTGCGCCCTCGATTGCATCGTGGTTTTGCATGACCGCCTCATAGAGCGCCTTGATGTTTCCGCTCCCGAAGGTTGTCGCGCCAAGGCGTTCGATCAGCTCGACGAAGAAGGTATTGCGCGGGCCGACCGGCTTGGCGAAGATCTGGAACAGCTGCCCGTCATGGTCCTCATCAGCCAGAATGCCACGTACGCGCAGATCTTCTATCGAATGCCTTTCCAGGTCAATCCGCTCATCCAAGCGGTCGTAGTACCGTCCGGGCGTTGAAAGGAACTGAACACCAGCCGCCTGGACCTGGTCGACCGCCCGCACAATGTGCGGCACCCGGAGCGCCAAATGCTGGATCCCCGCACCGGCGTGGTCGCGCAGGAAGGTGTCTATCTGGCCTGGCGACTTGACCAAGTCCGGCTCGATCAGAGTGAAGGTGACGGCGCCGGAGGTACTTTGCACAACCTTGGAATTCATAGATTGTCTACCGACGAATATCTTCTCCTGGTACACGACGCGGAAGTCGAGTACCTCTTCGTAGAACGCCACGGTCGAATCGAGCTGCCCGCCGGGCAGGCAGACAGCGAAATGGTCGATAGCAGCATCGCCGATGTCACGCGCGGAAGGCGAACCGACCAGGGGAAGCGGTCCGCTCGCGGCGCGCTGCACGAAGGTATGGGCGACATCCGCAAAGGCCAAGATGCGCGCCGTCACTACCCCGTCATCTTCGGTTGGCCCGTGTAGCGGTACAGCGCCGCGACTTACCGCCTCGTGGAACGCAGTCCGAGCGTCGGCCACGCCGAGCCCGATGTCGGCGACTCCGTCTCCGTGTCGGGAGAGGTAGATGGCGGCCTGATGGTCAGGTACACGCGGCTCGGTGAGCAGCAACCGGATGTCACCGCGCCCAACTCCGACGGTGCGGCTTCGGCCGTCTTCGATCCGCTGGAACTCCGACAAGGCATAGCCTCGGGTCCACAGGTCCGCCGCTGATGCGGAATCCTCGACGAAGAACCGGACGTGGTCGACCCTCATGCCCGTGTAGACAGAGTTCTGCTCGAGCGCCATCACGCCGCACCCTGGTTGCGGCCAGCACCACGAGGGCGGAGGTCGGTCCAGTTCGTCGCGACGTAACGCAGACAGGACGTGCGATCTGTCGCAGCGAGGGCCACCCGCCAGCCCGCGGGCGCCGCCACGAACTCGGGCCAGAGGGAGTGTTGACCGGCTTCGTTGACCAGCACGGTGAACTGGCCGTCCTCGCGGTCGAACGGGTTCGACATATCCGGAATCCTTCCTGTTAGCTCACCCTGGCGACCTGGTCGCCGTCAATCGCGGTGATGTGCTGGTCAATGAGCGCGACGGTGGGGATATCGAATATCTCCACTACGCTGAGCTTCACGCCCAGCTCAGCCTCGATGCGCAACACGAGTCGCGCCGCCTGGAGCGATTGACCGCCCAGATCGAAGAAGCTGTCGTCGAGGCCGACTTGGTCGACGTTCAAGGTCTTGCCGAAGATGGCGCACAGCGTTTCCTGACGTGGGCTGAGCGGCGCACGATGTTGCTTGGCCCGGTCGAACTCCGGCTCCGGCAGAGCATCTCGATCCACCTTCCCGTTGACGGTCACCGGGATCGCGTCGATGGCGGTGAACGCGGCGGGCACCATGTAATCGGGCAGAGCCCTGGCCAGGTGGGTGCGCAGCCCGCCGAAGTCGACGCCGCCCGCACTGGGGACGACGTAGGCGGCCAACCGCTGATCCTCGTCGCTCGAGGTGCCGACGACCACCGCATCCGCCACGGCCGGATGCGTTCGAAGTGCGGCCTCGACCTCTCCCAGCTCGACCCGGAAGCCACGGATCTTGATCTGCTGGTCAGCCCGCCCGACGAACTCGAGCGAACCGCCGGCGGTCTGCCGGACCAGATCACCGGTACGAAACATCCGCTCGCCCGGAGCGCCGAACGGGTCCGCAACGAACCGCTCCGCAGTGAGATCAGGGCGGCCGACATACCCCCGCGCCAGGCAGCCGCCCGCAACGTACAGTTCGCCGACCCCACCTTCGGCCACTCGGTTCAAGCTCTCATCGAGCACGTGAAGTCGCTTGTCATCGAGAGCCTGACCGAGCGGGACGAAAGCACCGACCTGCGCGTGCTGCGTCAACGGCAACTGGGTGGCGAACAGAGTGGTCTCAGTCTGTCCGTACATCACTCTAACCCGGATATCCGGATTTGCGGAAAGGATCCGACGCACCGCCTCTGGCGAGACGACGTCACCACCGGTCATGACTTCACGCACGGATGAAAGACAGGCAGGATCCTCCTCGGCAACGAGCCTGAAGAGCCCCGATGTCAAGTGAACTGCGGTCGCGTCGCCCCGCTTGAGATCGTCGCGCAGCGCATCGATGTCGAACTCGCCCGGGTGTGCCAGGACAATTTGTCCACCGCGCAATAACGGTGCCCACAATTCAAACGTTGACATTCCGAATGCATACGGCGCGATCATGAGAATCCGACTAAACACTGGATCGTTCCAGGTCTGGTCTTCGATGAGCCCGATCACACTGCGGTGAGAAACTCCGACACCTTTAGGCGCGCCACCCGATCCTGAAGTGAAGAGAACGTAGGCAAGCTGGTCCTCAGCTACCGAAACCACCGGTTCGGACTCTTGCGTTTGTTCAGCGTCACCGGCCGTGATCACCTCGCCGAAGCTGGACAGCGTGGCCGCGGGCGTCGAACCGTCGGTGATTACCATCCGCACCTTGAGTTGGTCGCTGATGGACCGCAGTCGCTCCGTCGGCATCGTTGTGGCCAGGGGCACATACGTGGCGCCCGCCTTGATCACCGCGAGTGTCGCAACGACCAGGTCGAAGGACCGGCCGGAACACACCGCTACGGGCTGCTCTGCTTCCACTCCACGCTCGATCAGAAGGTTGGCTAAGCGATTGGCCCGGCGGTTCAGTTCATCGAAGGTCAGAAACCCGTCGGCTGACCGCACGGCAACCGCTTCGGGCCGCCGGCGAACCTGATTCAAAAAGGTCTCTGCCAGTGTAGAGGCCATATCGAAGCTCCCATCGGAATATTTCCCGGCGCGGCAGGACTGCCGGCCTGCACAAGTCCATGCCGCTCCGGCCTGCCCTACCCTCTGAGTCTTCCAGCCGCCAACGAAGGCTGCGTCTTCGATATTGCGACCAGGCCAACACACCCAGCGTGGTTTGAAGGGTGAGTTCTGGCCCCACCAAGGTCATCGAAGGAGGATGCCGTCGCTGTTGACCGTGGAGGCGCAGCGTGCAACGGAGCAAGGTCGAGTTGTTCGCGGCGATCCGGCGGGACTCGAGGATCGAGGGCTTGTCGGTTCGGGCTCTGGCGCGCAAGTATCAGGTGTATCGCCATCCGGTGCGCGAAGCGTTGACCTCGGCGTTTCCGAAGCCGCGGAAGAAGCAGCCGCCGCGTCGGTCTCGGCTGGATCCGTTCAAGCCGGCGGTTGACGCGATGTTGCGTGCGGATCTGGACGCTCCTCGCAAGCAGCGGCATACCGCGAGGCGGATCTTCGATCGGCTGGTCGCTGAGCACGAGATGGAAGGCATCTCGTATGCGACGGTGTCGGACTACGTGGGCTGCGCAGCGCCGAGGTCCGGCGCGAGGCGGGCCGGGAGCCGACCGAGGTGTTCATCCCGCAGGCTCATCGGCCGGACGCGGACGCCGAGGTCGACTTCGGCGAGGTCTGGGTGCGGCTGGCCGGCCGGTCCACCTGCTCTTATCTGTTCACCTTCCGGTTGTCGTTCTCCGGCAAGGCGGTGCACCGGGTGTTCGCCTCCTGCGGGCAGGAGGCGTTCCTGGAGGGACACGTGCACGCCTTCAGCGTGCTGGGCGGGATTCCGACCGGCAAGGTCCGCTACGACAACCTGCGCTCGGCGGTGCGCCAGGTCCTGGGGTTCTCCCGCGCCCGGACTGATCGGACGGCCAGAGTGACCAGCAGCGCCAGTCCGAATGCGCCGCCGAGATGCCCTTGCGTTTCAGTCGAATCGTTGCCTGAAGAACTCCGATTCTCCCGCCCCGCAAGGGCTTTCTCGTTCAACGGCGCGCTCAACCGACCGACCTGGTCGGTGGATCGAGGCTTAGAGCCCCAATTTCACCGGCCACGCCACCGAACCGCAGGTCAGCGACCCACGACCCCGCCAGCACGCAATCCGCGAGCCAAGTCAGGTTACGGCGGAATCTGCCAGACACCGATGTCTACTCACTCCGGGAGTCGAGATCCACAATCAGCCTTCCTGGGCGAGTTTCTCGAGCCACGGCACGAGTTGTGCGGGAGTCGGTGTCGACGCCCACTCCTCCTCCCGAAGTCGGAGCGCAGCGTCGCGCACTCCGGGGTCCTCGACGACGCGACGCAGCATCGAGCGGATCTCGGAGATTGACTGCTTCTGGTGGTCGAGTCGGCTCCCCGCACCCCGGTCGGCCAGGTAGTTCGCTGTGAGGGTCGAGTAGCCTTGTTTGGGCGACGTTCGATCCCACTCGACGCCGTCCGGGGTCGCGCGGCCGAACAACCTCGTCGGCTCGTCGGTGTCGCACACTATCTGCGGTACGGCATGGGAGAGACCAGCTATGACGGTCCCGAAGCTCCCGTGGTTGACCAGCGCGGAGCAGGTCGGCAGCAGTTGTGACAAAGGGACGTAGTCCACGGCGCGAACGTTGTCCGGCAGCGTCTCGACCTGGTCGGAGAGCTGGTCCTTGTTGAGGGTTGCGATTACCTCGACGTCCAGCCCGTCCACCGCCTCGAGCAGCGCCGGGATCCGGCCCGTGCTGTCGCCCTTGTCGACGGCCCGGGCGGAGACCCCGAGACTGATCGCCACTCGCGGTCGCTGTGGTTCGTCCCGCAACCAGTGCTCGGACACGCTCGCGCCACTGTAGGGCAGGTACCGGACGGGAACGGTGGGAGTCCGGGTGGGTAGCCGCATGCCCGCGGGGATCGGATCGAGCGTCGCCTGCCCCAGCAACAGCTCGTTGTCGACCGTCACGCCGTGGTGCTCGGCCAGCGGTTGCATCGCCTCCGCCAGCATGCTCGGCAGTCCCCTGCTCACGAACCGCTCGTGAGCCCACGCTGTGTAGTCGGGAGAGATGAGGGTACGGACATGGGCCGCTCCGCTCGCCTTGGCTGCGACCGCGCCGCAGGGGAACCACGGCTCCCACAGCACGAGATCCGGGCGCCAGTCTTTCGCGAAAGCGACGATCTCGTCGATGTCTTCGCGCGGCCGCGGCGGTTGGTAGTTCCGGATGGCGAGGATCGCGTAGTGGTAGAAGACGTCCCACATGTCACGCTCGACGCGCTCGTGCACGGATAACGCCCGCACGTACCGCTCGGTCTCGTCCGGGTTCGGGAGCACGTCGGCGAAGCCCGGGTCGTCGCAATCGTGTACCGCCAGCGGTGTCGGCGGCCCACAGGACACAGCGGCGATGCCGGACTCGGTTACGCGCTGCGCGAAGTCCGTGGATATGATGCCGGTGGGGGAGGGGAACCCGGACGGCGCCACCACACGCACGTCGTGACCCGCGCTCTGCAACGCCCACGCGTAGGGTACGAGCGGCCAGAAGTGAGCGGGCGCCGGAAAGCACGTGATCATGACACGCATGGACTCTCCATTCACATGGTTGTGCGGGCAGGGGACTCGTCGAGCAGGAAGTCGCCGATCGGGCCCTTCAGCCTCTCGGCGTCGATGACGTGCGGTCCTTCGGCGACGACGCCGCGCTGTGCCGAGGGGACACAGGCGGCGACGGCGTCGGCCGCCTCACCAAAGAAGTTCGGTCGGAGCTCGCTCATTGTCGGGTGGTCCTGCGACGCGCTGCCGTTGAGCACGAGCGTGGGCACGCCGATCCGTGAGAATCGCTCGGCCGGTGGCTGATTGGTGGTCCCCATGCAGGCGGCGTCGTAAGGTAGCGTATGAGCCAGACTGATCAGGTGTGACCACTTCGGATGCTTCCTTGCTCGCCGCACCGACTCCTCCGGCGAGCCCCAAGCGCGCATCGAGAGCTCGAATGCCTCGGCCCGCCGGCCCTCGTCGAGCAGGGCTCGTACGCGCTGTATGTACCGACTATGCTGAACCGCCGCGTCCGCACCCATGTCGTAGGGCAAGTCGTAGACGACCAGCCTGTTCATCGCGACACCAGCCGCCGCCGCTTCCAACGCCAGCGCCCCACCTGAGCACGCCCCGAAGACATGTGGCGATCCGCCGGCTTCGTCGATCACCGCGGCCAAGTCCTCGATCTCGCGGCGAACGGCGTACGGTGCGACGTCCCCGCTGTCGCCCCGGCCGCGCCGCGCGTAGTTGTAAACGGTGAACCGCGACGCGAGTTCGAGACCGAGCGGAGCGTTCTCGGTGCCGTCGTCCATCGCCCCACACACGAGCACCACGGCGGGACCACTGCCGAAGCGCTCGTACGCGATCTGCGTCCCGTCCAGGGAGCGCACTGAACCGAAGGTACTGATAGGACTACCTTCTTTCATGGCTGGAACCTCCGGGGAACGCTCTCGGTGCTTACACCCGCCGCTCCGGCCGCAGCGAATTCGTCATCGCCCGCCGCCTGGCGCACAACCACTACCTGGGCACCGCCGTGCACCAGTGGACCTTCTGCAGCCTGACCCGCAGCATCTGGGCGCGCCAGTTCTACGACGGGAAAATCGCGGCGGGCAAGAGCCACCACACGGCCCTGCGCACCCTGGCCAACCGCCGCCAGGCCCTGCAGCCGCCTTCGGCGGCCTGAGGTTGTCAGAGGGTGTCTCATGACGGCTCCCCCTCGCCTTGGCGCGAGGCCTGAGTGCGCGACGGCTCCGGGCTCGCTCCACCGTCCCGGCTCCGCACAGGGCGGGTTTCGGTGCTGGAACCCTTGACTCCGACGAAGATGCCCCGCCCGTTGATGCCTTCGGCGTAGTACGTTGCGGGGCAGCCGGCTTCATCGAAGGCCTGCATGTACTCATCCCGGGTGAAGAGCATGAGTTCGTGGACCTGGGTGACCTCCCGGATCCCTTCGGCGCGGGCGATCAGGTACCGGGACTCGAGCCGCGAGTGACGACCTTGGCTCGAGGTGTGCGATACCCGAGCGATTGCACTCCCCTCGACATGCGCCGCGTCGGCGGCGAGGTACCCGTCGAGGAAATTTTCGGGGAACCACCAGGGCTCGATGACGAGCACGCCGCCGAGAACCAAGTGTTGGGCCATCGCCTGGATCGCCGCATGGAGTTCCTCGCGGCTCTCAACGTACCCAATGGCATGGAACAGGCAGGTGACGGCGTCGAACCGGCGCGGCAGCCGGAAGTTGCGCATGTCGCCGCGGTGCACCCGGGACGGGAAGCGGTCCCATGCGCGCCGCAACATCGGCTCGGAGAGCTCAAGCCCCTCGACGTCACCCACCAGCTGTGCGAACGTCTCCAGGTGGGCTGCTGTCCCGCAGGCCACGTCGAGCAACGATCCGGCTTGCGGATACCGCTCGCGCACGAGCGCGACGACCGCCTCGGCCTCACGCACCCAGTCCTTGCCACGGGCCTCGTAGACCGTCTCGTAGATCTCGACGAAATCGGCTCCGTACGTCATCGGCTCGTCCGCGAATGCCCGGTGTCTTCAGCGCCGTTGATGCCCTGCTCGTCCACGAGGTCGCGAATAGTGCCGCGGTCGTCGGTCGACGCATCCGTATCCGTGGGCGAGGCGGTGCCGGCGTCGTCGGCCCCGTCCTTGCCGTCCCCGTGGGCCGGGACGTGGCGCAGCGAGATGCCCGCGACGACTGCGAGAACGAGCGCGACTACACCCCCGAAAGCGGCGGCCACGTTGAGCCCATCGGTGAATGCCTCGGCCGCCCTACGCGCCAGCTCCTCGCCGGCCGGCCCTGGGATACCCTGGGCCACCGACATCGCGCCGGCGACGCTCTCCCGTGCGGTCGATGCGGCGTCGACGCCCGGAACAGGGTCACTGAAGGCGCTGCGGTAAATGGCCGCGGCGATGCTGCCTGTCAAGGCAATGCCGAGGGAGACACCGAAGTCGCCACTGGTCTCTGAGACAGCAGCCGCCGAGCCCGCCTTCTCCTGCGGAGCCGAAGTCATGATGAGCCCGGCTCCCAATGCGCCCGCCGGACCGGCTCCCAGCGACGCCACCATGAACCCGGACATGAGCAGGGCCACGCCGCTCTCCGGGCCAACCTGGGTCACTGCGACGAGCCCGAGCACCGAGATGATCATGCCCGAAACGATCACTTTGCCCGGCGGGATGCGGCGCGTGAACGCCGGGGCCAGCATGGACCCGACCATGCCTGCGAACGTGGGGGCGATCAGCCACAAGCCCGTCGTGAGCGGGGAGTAACCGGCCACCGATTGGAGGTACAGCGCGACGAGGAAGGCGTACCCGGACATGATCCCCATCAACAACATGAGGGTCGCTGCCGAGGCAAAGACCCGGTTGCGGAACAGCGAGACGTCGAGTAGCGGCTCGGCGAGACGACTCTGCCGCCGCACGAATATTACGCCCGCGAGTACCCCGACGACGAGGGCAAGGACGGCGACGCCCGTGAGGCCATTCTTGGCGATCTCCTTCACGCCGTAGACGAACGGGAGGATCGCGACGAGCGAGAGTACGACGCTGCGCAGGTCAATGCGGCCGCGGATCTCGCCGCCCCGCGCCTCGGGCAGCAGGAAAGGAGCGGCCACCACCAGTAGGACCATCACAGGTACTGGGAGGAGGAGCGTTGAGCCCCACCAGAAGTGCTCGAGCAGTACGCCGCCGACGACCGGGCCGAGCGCGATACCGCCCATGAAGCAGCTCATATAGGCGCCGATGGCCATGGCATGGTGCCGCTTGTCAGTGAACAGGCTGTTGAGGAGCGCCAGCGTCGAAGGCATGAGAGTCGCTCCGGCGACACCGAGTACACCACGCGCCGCGATCAGCACCTCAATGCTCGGCGAGTACGCGGCCACCGCCGACACCACGGCGAACGCGCTCGCCCCAATCAGAAGCAGGCGCCGACGTCCGATGCGATCACCGAGATTCCCCATGGTGATCAGGAGTGCGGCGACCACGAAACCGTAGAGGTCCAGAGCCCACAACTGCTCCGTCGAGTTTGCACCGAGATCTACCGACAGAGCCGGCACCGCCACGTACAGAATGCTGAGATCCATGGCCATCATCAGCGTCGGCAGCGCCAGGATGACGAGCCCGATAACCGCTCGTTTCCCGTGCTCGCTTGGGGTTACTTCGGCCACGAGTACTCCTCCGATAGCTCACCTTGTTTGTGCGAGTTTTTGTGAGGCGTCAAGTCGGACGTTGGTCGATTCGCATCGTGCCACGTCGAAAGGCTGTTCCCTCAAATGATTGTTAAAAAGAGTATCACGGTCCATCGGACGGCGAAACGGATGAATCCACGGATCGAACCTGGACCGATCCCACCGGTTTCGTGAGATTCTCATAGTCGGCGAGTGCACGGCAGCCTGGTCACGGGCAACGGTGATCTGCATACTCATTCTACACAGACGAAAAGGACCAGCCACCGGCTGGAGACGTCGGAGCACAGGAGGCCTTGGTGATCAGAATCTTCCAGCCGACAGTGGGCGAGGACGAACTTGCCGCGCTCGCAGAGGTCTTCGACTCGTCCTGGTTGGGCAAGGGTCCTCGGGCGGATGCTTTCGAGCAGGCGTTCGCTGGGCACCTCGGTGTCGACGCCGAACAGGTGACCTCGATCAGTTCGTGCACGGCAGGCCTGTTCATGGCTGCGAAGCTCGCCGACCTCGGCCCGGACTGTGAGGCAGTGCTGCCGACCGTCAGCTACGTCGCCGCGGGCAATGCAGTGGCCGCGACGGGTGCGCGTCCTGTCTTCTGCGATGTCGACGAGCGGACTCTGAACCCGACCGTGGACGACGTCGAGGCAGCACTGACCCCGCGGACCCGGGCAGTGGTCCTTCTCCACTACGGAGGCTACCCGGGCGATGTCGTCGAGATCGCCCGTCTGTGCCGGGAGCGCGGCATCCTGCTCATCGAGGATTCGGCCTGCTCGGTCGCGTCGCGCGTAGGCGAGCAGGCGTGTGGAACCGTGGGCGATATCGGGCTGTGGAGCTTCGACAGCATGAAGATTCTGGTCACCGGCGACGGTGGCATCCTGTGGGCCCGCGACCCCGAGATGGCCGCGCGCGCCAGGAAGCTGGCGTACCTGGGGCTGGAACAGTTCAGCGGGCTGTCGCAAGCCCCCCTGGTCGAGTCGCGCTGGTGGGAGTTCGAGGTCTCGTCGTTCTCCGGCCGCTCGGTCATGAATGACATGCAGGCGGCGATGGGGCTGGTGCAGCTCCCCAAGGTGGAGGCATTCGTCAAGCGCCGCAGGGCGGTCGCCGAATTCTACGACCGCGAACTCGTCGACTTGACCGGTGTTCGCACTCCCCCGCCGCTCCCCGCCGACCACAGGTCGTCCTATTACTTGTATTGGGTCCAGATGGAGACCGAGGTGCGCGACCGGGTGGCGCGAACGCTCCTCGAACGCGGCATCTACACCACATTCCGCTACCCGGCACTGCACCGTGTCCGGGCTTACGGATCGGCGGCGAGCCTGCCCCGCGCCGAGCGCGCTGTCGACCGGACGCTCTGCCTGCCCCTGCACCAGGCGCTGACCGACGCTGACGTAGAACGCATTGCCGCGGAGTTCCGCAATGCGGTGTCGTCGGCCTCCGGGAACCCGCGATAAGACGCCCCGCGACCGAAAGCAGAAATGGAGTTGACGATGACGGTCCACGTATGGGGCTATCTCGACGAGTACCAGCGGGAGCGCGAGGAGATACTCGAGTGTGTCGACACGGTCTTCAGCTCCGGAAAGCTCATCCTCGGTAAGAGCGTGCACAATTTCGAGCAGGAGTTCGCCGATTACCATCGCGTCGCACACTGCGTAGGCGTCGACAACGGCACGAACGCCATCAAGCTTGCGCTGGAGGCGTTTGGGATCGGTCCGGGAGACGAAGTCATCACCGTGTCCAATACCGCGGCTCCCACCGTTGTCGCAATCGTGTCGACAGGTGCGACACCGGTCTTCGTCGACGTCCGCGAGGATGACTTCCTGATGGACACGACCCTCATCAGTGCTGCGATCACGGCTCGGACCAAGGCGATCGTCCCGGTCCATCTATACGGACAGTGCGTCGACATGGCCGCTGTGGGCGCGATCGCCCGTGAGCACGGACTGGTCGTGGTCGAGGACTGCGCCCAGGCCCACGGCGCCCGCCAGCATAACAATGTTGCCGGTACTTGGGGGGATGCCTCCAGCTTCTCGTTCTACCCGACCAAGGTCCTCGGTGCGTACGGCGACGGCGGTGCGGTGCTGACGCCGCACGAGGAGACCGACCGTGCACTGCGCCGCTTGCGCTTCTACGGCATGGAGTCCGAATACCACACCGTCGCGACGCCGGCGCACAACAGTCGACTCGACGAAGTGCACGCCGAGATTTTGCGGAAGAAGCTCACCCGGCTGGATCGCTACATCGACCAACGACGCGCGGTCGCAGCGCGCTACGAGCGCGATCTTGGCGATACCGCGCTGACGCTGCCGTCGACCGTGAAGGGAAACGAGCACGTCTACTACGTCTACGTGGTGAGGCACCCGGCACGCGATTCGATCATCGCGGCGATGCGGGAGCATGATGTTCAGCTGAACGTCAGCTACCGGTGGCCGGTTCACCTGATGACGGGATTCGCCCATCTCGGGTACCGAGAGGGCTCGCTACCGGTAACGGAGAAACTCGCGGGCGAGATCTTTTCCCTGCCGATGTTTGCTTCGCTGCGGCGCGACGACCAGGACCGCACCGTCGACGCCCTTCGTGACGTGCTGGGCAGAATCTGAGACGGCTCGACGAAAGAGGAGTAGACACGTGGAGATCCGAGAACTGGCTGTCGAGGGTGCGCTCGAGTTCACGCCCTCGGCGTACCCCGACGAGCGGGGGCTCTTCGTGGCACCGTTCCAGGGACCCGCACTCGCCCAGGCGCGGGGCCAGCACACGTTTCCCGTGCGACAGGCCAACCAGAGCCGGTCCCGGCGCGGGGCGCTCCGCGGGATCCACTACACCCGAACGCCGCCCGGAGTCGCGAAGTATGTGAGCTGCGCCCACGGTAGCGCCCTGGACATCGTCGTCGATCTGCGCGTGGGCTCACCGACCTACGGACGGTGGGAGTGCGTCGAGATGAACCAGGAATCGTTCCGGTCGGTGTACTTCCCTGTGGGGGTCGGACACGCCTTCATCGCCCTCGAGGACGATACGGTGATGTCCTACATGCTGAATGGCAGCTACGTCCCCGAGAACGAACTCGCAGTCTCGGCGCTGGACCCTCGATTGGCGCTGCCGATCCCGGACGGGGTGGAGATGATCCTCTCGCCCCGGGACCGGGACGCCATCTCGCTCGAGGACGCCGCCCGGCAAGGACTGTTGCCCGAGTACGACCGGTGCGTCCAGCTCGACGCCGAGCTGCGGCGAGAGGGCGACAGCGAGGATCTCAAGTCCGCCTGAGCATCAGCGCCTCACGGCGCGCTCGCACCTGGGGGTGAGCTCTGCATTCAGGTCGCTCGGCGATAAATCAGATCAAGGTCGGTTTCCCAGGTCTCACCATCGGTGGCCTTCTCCCAGCGACCTGTGATCGTGTTGCCATCCGGGCTGATCGTCGCCATAAAGCGCTGCGGGTGCGGGTCAGCGTTGCGCCAGAGCTTCCATTCGTGATCGCTCATCGCCATCTCGTAGGCACGGCAGACCCCGCGCCCGTCGTAGTGCAGAAGGTGACCGGTAAGGAGAACGTCCTCTTTCAGATTGCCGATGCTCTCTGCAGCGTCCCGATGACGCGGTCCGAGAGGTGGTGTTCCCGGCGGCGAGACGACGATACGAGAGTTGGTACACGAGTTCAAGACCAAGGGCGCGGTGTATCGGCGCACCGTGCGGACCACGCTGCGCGCCTCCTACCCGGGCACTGCCGACGCGGACTGGTCCCGCTGCTGGATATGCTGGAGTATCGAGGCGTTGGCGCTGATCCGCCGGTACGCGACAGCGGGTGGCCCGGACGGTGTACGAGGTTGCCACGTTCCAGGCGCTGCGGGAGCTGTTGCGGTGCAAGGAGATCTGGGTGGCCGGCGCTGAGGCGTGGCGCAACCCCGAACAGGATCTGCCGGCCGACTTCGCCCAGCGCCGTCAGGAGCACTATCGCGAGTTGCGCAAGCTGTTGGACCCGAGTGTGTTCATCGACCAGCTGTGCACCGAGATGACCACCGCCCTCGAACAGCTCGACGATAGGTGCCAGGTGACGGTGTCCGCGCAAAAAAATCACTACGTGCTGCCTAATCCAAGGAGAGTCGAGTGTTTCGAAAAACCAGCGCTTTTCGGCGTGCGAGCCGAAGCGTCTACGCCGCCCTGGCCGCGGTCGTCCTCTTGGCCGGTTCGGCCGCCAGTGCCGAGCCGCCGGTGGCCGACCGGTCGGGGTCCGGGGATCTCCCGGGTTTCAGCCACGGAACCGTTGCCGTGGAGGGCACCACGCTGTACTACGTCCGCGGCGGGTCCGGACCGCCGTTGGTGCTGTTGCACGGCTGGCCGCAGACCTGGCGCTCGTGGGCGAAGGTCATGCCGTCCCTCGCCCAGAACCACACCGTCATCGCGTTCGACCTGCCTGGACTGGGCGACTCGAAAATTCCGGCAGGCGGCTATGACAAGGTGACCACCGCCAAGCGCATTCGCGAGGGTGTCCACAAGCTGGGCTTCAGTCAGGTTTCCCTTCTCGCCCACGACGTCGGTTCGCTCGTGGCCTACCCGTACGCCCGCGACTATCCGACCGAGGTCGTCCGGATGGCCGCGCTGTCGACGCCGCTGTCCGGGTTCGGCCTCGAAGAACTCTACGGGGTCAGCTTCCACCTCGGCCTGAACCAGACCGCCGCTCCGGTCCCGGAGAGGCTGATCGACAACGACGACGTGTCGACGTACCTCGGCTTCCTCTTCAGCAGCGCACGGCATCCCGACCGCATCGACCAGGCGGCCTCCTTCGAGGCCTACGCGAGTCCGGCGCGCCGGACCGCGGGCTACGGGTACTACCGGGCGTTCGCGGGCGACGCCGCCGACAACCGTGCCAACGCACACAAGCGCCTGCGGATGCCGGTACTGGCGATGGGCGCGGAGTTCTCCTTCGGCACGGTCGTCGCCGACTCGTTCAGGCAGGTGGGCGACGACGTTCGCGGCGTCGTCGCGCCGGACAGCGGACACTGGATCGCCGAGGAGAACACGGCGTTCCTGAGCGCCTGCGCCAAGCTGTTCTTCGGGCCGCAGGGGGTTCCCGCGCCGAGTCCCGAGCTGGCGAACTGCGTGGCCTGACGGCACATTCGCGCATCACTTCTGTCCCGCGCGTTCAGATCGCGCGGGACAGAAGGCCGCCTCACGCCGCTCGCAGTCGCGGAAAGAGGCGTTCCGCGTTGTGGGTCGTCAGGGCACGCCAGGTGGTTGCGGCAGTCTGAGACGCCGAGTCGATCGAGGGGCGAGGTGCCCTTGCGGGCGATCGCGACCACATCGTCACGGAACTCCCGCGGATACGGCTTGGGCATAACGACATCCTTCCAGCGAGACCCGTGGATTAGGCTGACGTCGGATGGTGTCCGCGCCGCCGTCCAGGCCGTCCTCGACGAGTTGTTTGCGTAGCCGCAGCACCTTCTCCACGGTCTCGGCCGGGGTGGCTGTCGGTGTGGTGTGGGGGCGGCGCGAGCGCGGCTGGAACGCGGCCTCGCCCTCAAGGTGGTAGCGAGCCATGACCCGGCTGATCCAGCCCTGCGAAACACCGTGGTCCCGAGCGGCCTGCGACTGGCTAGCCCCGGCAAGCACGGCAGTGACGACCAGACGACGTTTCGACATCCCCCAGCCTGGTCACAGCCACCTATTCCGATGTCGTGCGACACCCCATTCCGATGTCCTGAGTTACCACACCCCTCCGGACACGACCAATACGCACACGGACTCCGCTCAGCACGAGCTGATGGTGTCCGGTTGGGGGTGGGCTACTGCAACAAGTCGATCATGCTCGGTCGTGGACCAGCGCCAGGCGTTGAGCTGCGGGTGGCTATCCAAGTGGTGCGTCGTCGTCTCGGCGATGAGTTCCGCGAGCCCGCGGAGGCTGAACTGTCGGCCGGCGTAACCTCGCCACCGGTGTCCGGGGTCCGCGGACTGCCGCTCACCCCCGACGACTTCCTGCGCTGACGGCGGTATCCGGGAGTTCGGCGTTCGGTGACCCGGGGCCAGGTGAAACGGGGCCCGGCGACACGGGATCCGGCGGCCCGGGGTCCTGTGGCGCCGGATACCGCACGGCTGCGGGAAAGCAGCGCAGCAGTGCAGCGAGCCGCGCGGTATCGCCCGCCACCTCGGTGTCTGCCCGCTCGACGGCGTTGTGCAGCGCCGCACCGGCGAACACCAGATCGCGCGATGTCGCCGCCTCCGGCACGGTCAGCCCGCATCGGGTTCGGCGTGCTCACCGCGGTCAGTACCGGGATGCTCATATGCTGGAGCCTGCAAGTGAGTGAACCGAGCGCGGGCAGCGCTTGCGCTGGCTGCCGAGGCGATTGAACTTGTTGAGCAGCGCGGAGCGAGTCCGAGCAGATTGAGCGGAGGTGGGCGCATGTCGGCGACGAAGCTCCTGGTACTCGGTATCGTGCACCTCTCCGGCGGCGCGCATGGCTACCAGGTGCGGTCCGAACTGCAGAGCTG
>NZ_JBEZHS010000013.1:0-146375 GCF_040650695.1 Amycolatopsis sp. NPDC048633 | reverse complement strand
GAACGGTCCCCGATCCCCTCAAGATGCACTTCTAATCAAACTTGACTAGACGCTCCTCCGCGTGGCACTCTGACCAAGTAATCAAACTTGACTAGGCTCAACTAATCCGTTCGCAACACCGAGAGAAGGACTCGAACCCATGGGAAAGCTCGCGATCGAGACGAGAGGGTTGCAGAAGAGCTTCGGCAAGACCCACGCGGTCGCCGGTGTCGACCTGGCCGTGAGCGCCGGGGGCGTGTACGGCCTGCTCGGTCCGAACGGGGCGGGCAAAACCACCACGATCCGCATGCTGGCCACGCTCCTGCAGCCCGACGCCGGAGAGGCGCAAGTGCTCGGCTACGACGTCGTGCGTGACGCCCAGGCGGTGCAAAGCAGGGTGAGCCTCACCGGGCAGTTCGCGTCGGTCGACGAGGACCTCACCGGGGCGGAGAACCTGTTGCTGCTCGCCAGGCTGCTCGGCTTCTCACGCCACCGAGGCAGGGAGCGGGCGGCCGACCTGCTCGACGCGTTCGGCCTTGCCGAGGCGGCCGACCAGCAGGTGAAGAAGTACTCCGGCGGGATGCGCCGGCGCATCGACATCGCGGCGAGCCTGGTCATCACCCCCGAACTGATCTTCCTCGACGAGCCCACGACCGGGCTCGACCCGCGCAGCAGGAACCAGGTCTGGGAGATCGTCAGGGGCATGGTCGCCGAGGGCACCACCGTGTTGCTGACCACGCAGTACCTCGACGAGGCCGACCAGCTGGCCGACCGCATCGCGGTGATCGACCACGGAAAGGTGATCGCCGAGGGCTCAAGCGGCGAGCTCAAGGCATCGGTCGGCGCCGGCTCGCTGCACGTACGCCTCCGTAGTCCCGAGCAGCGGGCCGAGGCCGAACGGGTCCTCGCTGGCGTCCTCGAGGTGCCGGCCGAGCCCTCCGCCGACCCGGCCGCGCTGTCCGCAAGGATCTCCGACCCCGAGCGGGTCGCCCGTTCCCTCGCCGAACTATCCCGCAGCGGCATCGACGTCACCGAGTTCGCGCTCGGTCAGCCGAGCCTGGACGAGGTGTTCCTCACCCTGACCGGACACGCCGCCGAACAGACACCCAAGGAGGATGCCGCATGACCACCACGTCCGCCGAGCAGGCGTCGGCGCCAGTCACCGAGGACGCGCTGCGCAGTGTGCTGTTGGCCGGTGAGCGGCCGTCTCGCCCCGGCCCGGTGCGCACCTCATTGACATTCGGCTGGCGCGCTCTGCTGAAGATCAAACACCTCCCGGAGCAGCTCGTCGACGTGACCATGTTCCCGATCATGTTCACGCTGATGTTCACCTACCTGTTCGGTGGCGCGCTCGCCGGGTCGACACAGGATTACCTGCAGTTCCTGGTGCCGGGCATCCTGGTGCAGGCGAACGTCATGATCACCATGAACACCGGCATCACGCTGAACACCGACATCCAGAAGGGGGTGTTCGACAGGTTCAGGTCACTTCCGGTGTGGCGACCATCCCCGCTGGTCGGCGCCCTGCTCGGCGATCTGGTGCGCTACTCGATCGGGTCGGTGGTCGTCATCACGCTCGGCCTGGTCCTAGGGTTCCGGCCGGAGGGTGGCGCCGCCGGCGTGGTGCTCTCGGTCGCGCTACTGCTGGTGTTCTCGTTCTGCCTGTCGTGGCTGTGGACGATGCTCAGCCTGATCCTGAGCACGCCGAACTCGGTCGCGGGGGTCAGCATGATGGTGATGTTCCCGCTGACGTTCGTGAGCAACATCTTCGTGGACCCGAAGACGATGCCCGGGTGGATGCAGGCGGTCATCGACGTCAACCCGATCACCCACCTGGCGACCGTGGTACGCGGCCTGATGCACGGCTCGGTCCCCGCCGGGGAAATCGGCTGGGTGCTCGTCTCGTCCATACTTCTCGTCGCGGTCTTCGGCCCCCTCACCATGGTCCTCTACCGCAACAAGAAGTAGATGCCGCTACCGCGAGCACTGGTCGAAATCAACTCCGACAACCCGGCCCACTCGGCCAACGCAATCACCGGTACCAGGCCCGGACACGACAAGGAGAGCCGATGAGCGAGGTGACCACCACGCAGCCGGCTGGCACACCGACCTGGATCGACCTGGGCATCCCGGATCTCGACCGCGCGATGACCTTCTACGGCGCGTTGTTCGGTTGGGAGTTCGATGTGGGACCGGCGGAGTTCGGCCACTACACCCAGTGCTTGCTACGGGGCAGACCCGTTGCGGCCATCAGGCCGAACCCCGATCCCGACGCCACGGACTTCTGGTGGAACGTCTACTTCGCGACGGATGACTGTGACGCCGCGGCCGCCCGAGCGCGGGACTCGGGCGGCTCGATCATCACCGGCCCGATGGACGTGCTGGACCAGGGCCGGACGGCGATCATCAAGGACACCACCGGTGCGCAGTGTGGACTGTGGCAGGCCGGTGCCCACGTCGGCTGCGAGATCGTCAACGAGCCGAACACCCTGCTCCGCAACGACCTGGTCACCGCGGAGTCCGGGCCCGCGCGCGACTTCTACGTCACGGTCTTCGGCTACACGTTGGATGCCAACCCGGACATGCCTGAGCTCGACTTCACGTTCCTGCGCAGACCGGATGGCCACGAGATCGGTGGCATCGCCGGTGACCCAAAGGCCACGAAGTCCCGTTGGGGGACCTTGTTCCAGGTGGACGACGCCGATGCGGCGGCGCGGCGAGCGGTCGACGCGGGTGGGACCTCGGCCGAGCCCTACGACACGATCTACGGGCGGGTCGCGAACATCACGGACCCGTTCGGCACGGAGTTCGATGTCGGTGCGGCGATGACGAGCTGAACCGGCGGTCAGCTACTTTCTTGAAGCATCAAGTTCGAGAGGAATCGCAATGAACATCGCACTGTGGATCGTGGCCGGACTGCTCGCGTTGACCTTCCTGGGGGCGGGAGCCAGCAAGCTCGTCACACCGAAGAAGAAGCTGTACGAGAAGGGCATGACATACGTCGAGGACTTCTCCGACGCCCAGATCAAGACCATCGGCACGCTCGAAATCCTTGGCGCGATCGGCCTCATTGCGCCCGCGTTCATCTCGGGGACTACCTGGCTCGTCCCTACCGCCGCAACAGGCCTGCTCCTGACGATGATCGGCGCGATAGTCGTGCACATCCGGCGCAAGGAACAGTTCGTTTCGCCGCTCGTGCTCGGGTTGCTCGCGGCGTTCGTTGCTGTCGGCCGGTTCTGGATAGAGACCCTCTAGGAGGTCGTCACGCGGCAGCTTCGATCCGGAGCTGCCGCGTGTCCACTCAGGAATCACCCCATCGCGTCCACAATCGCCTCGGTGGTTTCAGCGATGGCCTCGTTGTCATTCTTCGCATCAGGATTCGCGGACTGGCCCTTCGACAGAATCACGACGACGAGCGCCCGGCATCGTTGACGATTCCGTACAGCAACCTCACGCAGCGGCATGACCGTTTCCACCTTCGGGTCGAGTGCAACCGAATTCTCCACGATGTCCTCAGGGCGGATCTCGATCGGATCTTCCAACGACAGCTCGTGATCCGCGGCCATCTCGAGAGCTCGTGCGGCCGCCTAGGTCTTGAACGTCGAGCACAGCGCAAAACGCTCGTCGGCGTTGTGCGAGTACTCGTCACCAGTCGCGGGATTGATCACCCGGACTCCGACCTGAACGCCACGATCGGCTTCGATTCGCGTAAGAGTGGCGTCGAGGCTCGCGTGCGCAGCGGCCATTGCTGACGTCGATTGGGTCGTTAGCATCTGGCGCAATGGCCTGCTCTGAGTCCGAGCAACCAAGCATCGATCGCAAAGTCGAATCACAGGGTTTGGCAGCCGTGTTTGTTCTTCCGCGAGTGCTTCGACGGGGCGGCGGTTCGTCTCGCGGTGCGGCCGCTCGTTGACCTGCTCGCAGAACTCGCGGCAGGCGGCCTCCAGGTCGCCGAAGCTGTGGTAGGCCTCGAGCAGGTTCGTGTCGGTAGGGACCAGGTCCGCCTTCGCGATCCGCACACAGCGGCGCGAAGACACAGCCGGGGGGCGTCTTCTGTATTGCCGTATGCCTCGACCCAAGGCAAGTCACGTCGCACTTGAGAAGACGCCGGATCCGTCCGGCCGCCGAAACAATAGCGACGCATCCTCGCGCAGGCGGCGTCTGGACTGGCAGTTCACGTAGGCGAGAACGGAGAAGGATATGACCGGGGCAGGCGTGACCGAAATTACCGCGTGGATCATCGAACATCAATTCACTCCGCCCGGTGGTGAAGCTCGCCCGTCCGGAACCTACGACGGTGAAGAATACCTCCAACCGATTCTGGAAATGGCCCGCGAGTTCGAGCGGGCCCACCCAGAGTACGCGGTGCGCGTCGAGGGTCACGATCCCTGGACGATGGCGGAAGAAGTCGCGCGCGCCGCCGAGCGCGGGGAGGCACCGGACATCGCCGAGTACTACGCCACCGCGACCCAACTCGCCTACGATACCTACACGCCAGACGGTAAGCCGGTGTTTACGTCCATCGAGAGGGCTCTCGGCGGCCGCAAGGAAGTACTGGGCGAGCGTGTGCTGATCGACGACATCGAACCGCTCTCACGGAACTTCTACACGTATCAGGGCGACCAGTTCTCCGTGCCCATGACGGCCACCACTCCCCTGCTGTACTCGAACATGACGATCCTGCGCAAGGCCGGGATCGACACTCCCCCCAAGACCTGGGATGAGCTCGTTACGGCGTGCGAGGCGGTCGCGCGGCTCGACGAAGCTCCAGCCTACGGGGCGGCCTGGCCCAACAACGGCTGGATCTTCCAGCAGGCACTGGCGCAGCAGGGCGGTCTCATCGCAAACAACGGCAACGGCAGGGAAGCCAGAGCTACCGTGGTCGACCTGGCCTCCAAGGAAATGATCTCGTGGGTCGAGTGGGTGCGAGACTTGCATGCGGCCGGTCACTACGTCTACTCAGAGGGTGCCTTTTGGAGCGCGTTCGAGACATTCGCCCGGCAGGATGCGGTGTTCGCGCTGAGCTCGTCGAAGCAGGCCGAGGAGTTCGTCCGTTCCGGCGAGGAGAACGGCTTCGAGGTGACCGCGAGCCCGATGCCGTTCAACTCGTCGGTGCCCTACGTGGGGAGCCTGGTGTCGGGGTACTCCCTGTTCCTGCGGGACGGTCTCGACGAAGCCAAGCGGGACGGCGCGCTCGCGTTCATCCAGCACCTGATCAAGCCGTCGAGCATCATTCGATGGCACCGGGCGCACGGATTCCTCCCGATCACCAACGAGGCTTACGACACGCTGGAGAGCGAGGGCTGGTTCGCAGCCAATCCACATCATCGAGTGGCCAGTGACCAGCTCCGCACGTCGGCGCAGTGCGCCGCGACGTCCGGTGCGTTGTTGGGTGACTTCGCGGGCGTCCAGCACGCCATGACCAGGGCAATGAAGGACGTTTTGTTGTCAGGCGCGGACCCCGGTCCGAGGTTCGAGCAGGCGACCGAGGAGGCACAGCGTCTCCTGGATGAGCACAACGCCGCCTGCCTGCGGCCGGTCCCCTCGACCCCAGCGCGGCTCGAGGTGTACTGACGTGGAGGACCTGCCATGACGACGATCGAGGATGTCAGTGGATCGCCACTTCGGGCCCGCCATCACGTCGTGCACGGCTGGCACGTCCGCTGATCGTCCGCGACCCGACCAGCGCATGCGCCGTCTCAGGTGGTGCCTGAAGGCGCGAGACCTGCGCGATGTCTCCTCGGACGACCGAGCCGACGGATGGTCGGTGCGATCATGCCGTCCCACGATTTCTGGCGGGACAAGGTGCGCGGAGCGGAGACGCTCGCGATGCCGGCAGACCGACCGAGGTCGGCGGGTCTTCCGCTGACCACCGCTGTACTGCGCTCGAGGTGGACGCGGACCTGGCGGACAAACTGGCCCGTATCCGTACCTGTGAGCTTATCGGGGCCATCTCCTACACGTTCGACGGGAGAGGCGAGGAACGCTATGGCTTAAGGAGCACGAAGTGGAACACGTTCAACTCGGCGGACCGCACTGCGGGTGAATTGCCTCTGCCTCGGCTCGCTCAACTAAGGTTGGCGGGTCTACGACCGCGTGAATGACAGCGGCCTGTCCGCACGCCACATCATCGCTTCGTGCGAAGATTCGTTGCGCCGGCTGCGGACCGATTGGATCGACGTGTTCCACATGCGCAACCCGGATCCGACCGTCACGTGGGACGAGATCAGGCAGGCGATGGAACCCTGGTGACGCAGGGAATGATCCGCTATGCCGGGTCATCCAAGTTCGCGGGATGGCACATCGCGGCTGCGCTGGGGTTGCCCCGTTTTGACGGACAGGGTCGTTGAGGTGAGGTCCGGCTACGTGAAGTGTGGTTGTTTCGTAGCTGGCGGGGCTGAGGTAGCCGAGGCTGGAGTGCAGGCGGCGGGTGTTGTACCAGCCTTCGATGTACTCGAAGATCGCTTTGCGCGCGGTGGTGCGAGCGGGCCAGGCTTGCCGGTCGAGCAGTTCGGCTTTGATGGTGGCGAAGAAGGACTCGGCGACTGCGTTGTCCCAGCATTGTCCCTTGCGTCCCAACGATAACCGCACGCCTTGCTCGTCAGCGAGCGTGTTGAACTGGGCGGAGGTGTATTGGCAGCCGCGGTCGGAGTGGAAGATCACTCCGAGCTCGGGACCGCGCCGAGCGACAGCGTTGCGCAGGGCGTCGGCGACCAGGTCGGTGCGCAGGTGATCCGCGGTGGCCCAGCCGACGACGCGGAGGGAGTCAAGGTCGATGACGGTGGCCAGATAAAGCCAGCCTTCCCAGGTGCGGATGTAAGTGATGTCCCCGCACCAGCGGGTGTTGATGTTCGTTGCGGTGCAGGAGAAATCCCGCTTGATGAGGTCGGTGGGCATGGTTGCTGCCGGGGCGGGAGTGGTTGTGGTCCGCCACCGTTTCGGGGTCCGTCCGGCCAGGCCCGCGGTGTGCAGGAGCCGGGCGACCCGCTTGCGGGAATGCCGCCGGCCGCGGGCGCGGAGTTCGGCGTGAACCCGGGGTGTTCCGTAGGTGCCGTTCGACGCGTTGTGGATCGCGACGATCTCGGCGGTCAGCTCCGCGTCGTCGCGTTCGTGCTGGGAGGGGTTGGCGGCGTGGTGGGTGCAGTAGGCGGCCCGGGAGACCTTGAGCAGTTCGCAGGCACGTTTGACGTTGCCTCTGCCGGCGTTCTCCGCCTCGATGAACGGGTACACGTTCACCGGGTCTCCTTCGCGAAGAAAGCCGTCGCTCGTTTGAGGATCTCCACGTCCTCGGACAGGCGGCGGTTCTCCCGCCGCAGCCGGGCCAGCTCTTCCCGCTCGTCGCTGGTCAACCCGCCGTCGGTGCGGGTCCCGGCGTCACGTTCGGCCTGCTTGACCCACTCGCGCACGCCGGTCTCGGTCAGGTCGAAGTCCTTCGCGACCTGACCCCGCTGGCACAGCTCGACGATCTCGGCCTTGAACTCAGGTGTGAACGAACGACGAGGCCGAGGCTTCTTCCTGCCCATGGTCTCCATGATGGAACATCCTTCCCAAGGGCGTCAGCCCTGATCTTGGATGTCCGTCAAAACGGGTCAGGCCCAGCGCAGGATAGCGCGGCTCGACGCCACTTCCTCGGCATCGTCGCCGAAACAGTGATTGTGGATCGGGAGGTCATTTCCCGCCGCTCACAGGTTTATGGCGTGGGAGTCGTGGCGCGGTCGCCGCTGATGGCGGCACCCCGACGTACCGCCGGGGGTCAGACGCCGAAGAACCGCTGGAGTATCGGCGCAACCGCCTTGGGGTCGGCGACGTGGCCCTCCTGCTGGATGACATCGCGCTCGGCCCGCGCACGGCCGCAACGAGCGCGTCGGCGGCGTCGTCGAAGAACCCGGACGCCAGCCCGGCCATCGCGCTGTCGATCGTCTTCCCGGTCAGGACCAGCACCGGCTGCTTGATCGTGGCGAGCCGGTCCTTCGGCGGCCCACCGTCGTGCAGGCAGGCGGCGTCGTAGGCCAGGATCGGGCGTTGGCGATCAGTCCCCGCCACGCGGCGAGCTGGGCGCCTGAGCGATCATCTCCTCCGGCGTGCCCACCAGCCGCATGAACAGCTCGAACGCCGCTTCCCGGCGATCCTCGGCAAGCAGCGCGCCCAGTTCCCTGCAGTAGGTGCTGTGCCGCTCCTGCGCGCCGGGATAAACGTCGTGGAGAACCTCGAACGCGCCGACCTTGGTGACGGGCAGTCCCGCGGCCGCGGCCTCCAGGGCGAGCGCGCCGCAGGAGGAGACCCCGTACAGGCACGCCGACCCGCCCGCGTCCTCGATCAGCGCGGCAATGTCCTCGAACTCGCGCTCGATCGCGTACGGCGCGGTGTCGCCGCTCTCGCCTCGACCGCGGCGGTCGTAGCTGTAAACGGTGAAGTGGTTGACAGCTCCGCAGCAAGCGGCGCGTTCTCACTGCGGTCCACCGCTCCACCACCGCCGACCAGAATGACCGCGGGTCCGGTTCCGGCGCGGTCGATCAAGTCGGCCGGGACCCGATGACGAAACCGGAACCAGCTGCCGCCGTGCTCGGCACGAACTCGGCATGCGGGCCCGCCCGGCCGAGCGCCTCGGTGTACTCCGGGTACTCCGTGGACACCCGGTGCGGCGACAGCACCACGACGACCACGCCACCTACCGAACCCCTCGACGTGCTCGAACTCGCCGGCCAGCCGTCGCAGCAGCGTGCCGGTGCCGCACCCACCTGGAGCAGGCTCCGTGCCGCGGGGATCCTGGCGCGAAAGCCGTGGCCGGCGCGGTCCGCGCCGGCCACGGCTTTCGCGGTGACCACCTCGTTCCCGGCTGCTCGTTCGGCCAGGCCCGGAGTAGCTTGGCGTACGGTCAGCGACCCCGGTCGGCGGCGGCCAGCGCCCTCGCCTCCGGCAACTCCGCCGCTTCCGGGGCGGGGATGCCGCGGATCAGGTCGGCCGCCTTCTCCGCGACGACGATCGCCGTCGCGTTGGGGATCCCGCGGCCGACCTCCGGCATGACGGACACGTCGACCACCCGCAGCCCGTCGATGCCACGGACCCGCAGGTCGGCGTCGACCACCGTGCCCATGGCACAGGTGCTCGTCGGGTGGAAGATCGACTGGGTGTACTTCCGGGCGTAGGACGCCAGGTCCGCGTCCGACTCCGAGTCCGGGTAGCGGAACACGCCTTCGTTGTAGAGCCGCATCGCGGGCTGCCGGCTGATGTCCATCGCCATGCGCAGCGCGACCAGGGTGCGTTCCATGTCCGCCGGGTCGGAGTAGTAGCCGTGCACGATCCGGGGCTTGGCCGTGGGATCGGCGGACGCCAGGTGCACCCGGCCGCGGCTTTGCGGGGTGGCGACCGCGGGACCGAACGAGATCGCGTGCGCGGTCGGCGGCCCGAGGCCGCTGTCGGCCAGCATGCCCGGCGCCGCGAAGAACTGCAGGTCGGGGGCGGGCAAGGTGCTGTCGGTGCGCACGAAGCCGCCCGCCTCGGGCCCGTTGGACGCGAGCGGCCCGCGGCCCTCGCGCTGGTACAGCTCGACATTGGCGGGCTCGCCGGCGGCCAGCAGGCTGATCGGCTGGGAATGCGTGAGGATGAGCGGCACCAGCGCGTGATCCTGCAGGTTCGCGCCGACCTCCTCGTTGTCGGCGACCACCGGAATGCCGAGTTTCCGCAGCGTGTCGGCGGGGCCGACACCGGAAAGCATGAGCAGCTGCGGGGAGTTGTACACGCCGCCGGAGAGCAGCACCTCGCGTTCGGCCCGCAGGACGATCTCGTCCTCCAGCCGGTACCCGACGACGCCGGTCGCCCGGCCGTCCTCGATGAGCACCCGGTGCACCTGGAGGTTGGTCTCGACGGTGAGGTTGGGCCGGTCGATCACCGGGTGCAGGAACGCCGCCGCCGTGCTGCAGCGACGCCCGTTGCGCTGGGTGACCTGGTAGAAGCCGAAACCGTCCTGCTCCGGGCCGTTGAAGTCGTCGTTGGCCGCGAACCCGGCCTCCGTCGCCGCCGCGATGAACGCCGCCGTGCTGGGGTTCTTGGACCGGTTCTCCGACACCGACAGCGGCCCGCCCGCGCCGTGGTAGGCCGACGCGCCACGCTCGTTGTCCTCGGACCGCTTGAAGTACGGCAGCAGGTCCGCGTAGGCCCAGCCCGGCTGGTTCCACGAGTCGTAGTCGTACGGGTTGCCCCGCGCGTAGGCCATCGCGTTCATCGAGCTGGTCCCGCCGAGCACCCGGCCACGGGGCAGGAACACCCGCCTGCGGTTCAGCTGGGCCTCGTCGTGCGTGTCGTAGTCCCAGTCGACCTGGGTCCGGAACAGCTTGGCGAACGCGGCGGGCACCTGGATGTTCGGATGGCTGTCCGTCGGGCCCGCCTCGACCAGGCAGACCCGGATGTCCGGGTCCTCCGTCAGCCGCGCCGCCAGGACGCAGCCTGCCGATCCCGCACCGACGATGATGTAGTCGTACATATCGCTCCTTGGCTGATCAGAAGAACTGCGTGTTCGGGGCGAGGCCGCACAGCACCCGGCCGTAGATCTCGTAGAGGATGTGCGGCGTGTTCAGGGCGTGCTGGGTGAGCGCGTGCAGGTCGCGCCAGGTGCGCTGGATGGGCACGCTGGAGAAGATCGCCGAGCCGCCGCTGCCGACGTAGAGCGTGTCGACCGCCTCCAGCGCGCGCTTGCAGGTGGCGCCCATGGCGATCCGGGCCAGGGCCCGGTCCTCGGTGGACCACTCGCTGTGGTCGGCGACCTTCGCGTCGACGAGGTCGGCGACCCGGTAGGCGTGGAAGGCGGCCTCGTCGATCGCGACCTTGGCCTCCGCCACCTGCAGGTGCGTCATCGTGGCTTCGCGCTGGTCGGTGTAGTCGGTGTAGGTGATCTTGCGGCCCGGCATCCGGTCGGTGAAGCAGTCCCACGCCGCACGGGCCATGCCGACCACGTTGCCGACCGAACACGCGGAGGCCAGTGCGGCGAGCGGGGCGCGGTACATGTCGATGTCCGCGTTGAGGACCGAGGCGGACTGGTTGGTCAGCAACGCCATCAGCGGCAGCGTGCGCTCCGCGGGGACGAAGACGTCTTCGGCGACCGTGGTGACACTGCCGGAGCCGCGCAGGCCGGTGGTGTTCCAGTCGTCCACGATTCCCAGGTCTGCCATCGGGATCAGGGCGACGATCGGTTCCATCTCGCCGCTCGCGTTCGGGGTCACCGCGATCGCGATCTGCCAGTGGCTGTGCAGCGCGCCGCTGATGAACCCCCACTGTCCGTTGACGACATAACCGCCGGGCGCCTTCGCGGCCATGGCGGTGGGGCTGAGCGTCCCGCAGACCCGGACGTTCTCGGTGGTGTAGACCTCGTCCTGGACGGCGTCGGGGAACATGCCCACCATCCACCCGGGGATCCACCACACCGAAGCGATCCAGCCGACGGCGCCGTCACCGCGGCCGAGTTCGGCCGCGACGTCGACCACGGTGCGGGTGTCGCACTCGTAACCGCCGTAGCGGGCCGGGATCCGCATCTTGAAGACACCCGCGCCGGCGAGGGCCTCGATCGTCTCCTCGTGCAGGCGCCGGTTCTCGTCGTTCCACTGGGCGTGATCGCGGAGCAGCGGAACGAGCTTCGTCGCCCGATCGACGAGTTCGTCTCGGGTGGGGGGCTGTAGCGTCGTCACCATGGGCTCCTCGGTGGCCTCGGCCTGGGAAGAATTGAAAGTGCACGTCTATTCAGGCATCGTTTCCGGTGTCGCTCCCGGTCGCGTCTCCTACATTGCGAACGGTTCTCCGGCCGGTCACAGCTTGCTGCGCATCGCCCACAGGTCGGGGAACATCTGGTGGAACAAGGTCGAACGCAGGTACGGGATTCCCGACGATCCGCCGGTGCCGGTCTTGTCGCCGATGATCGCCGCGACGAACTTCACGTGCTGGTAGCGCCACTGCTGGAAGCACTGGTCGACCTCGATGAGCGCGTCGCAGATCTGCGCTATCACGCCGTCTTCGAGGTAGGCCTTCTGGAGGGCCACCTGCACGTCCTCGGACGGAGCAGGCGGTTTGGACACGTCGCGGTCCAGCAGGGAGTCCGGCATGGGATACCCACGGTCGGCGAGGAAACGGGCGAGCGAGTCGAAGACGGTCGGTCGACGTAGAACCTGCTCGAGCTCGGCGCGCTCACCAGCACCGACCTGGTAGTACTCGAACATCTGCGGATCTCGCCTGCCGAGCACGGCTTCGATACGCCTGAACTGTGTGGACTGCGCCCCGCTCCCGCCGCCGAGTGCGTGCCGGAAGCTGTTGAACTGGCGCGGCGTCAACGTCGCCATCACGTCGGCGTTGGCGACCACGGTGCGAACCAGCGCCGCGGTGCGCTGCAGCGTGCGCAGGGCGGCGCCGTCGGCGCCGTCGGCCAGGTGGTCCTGGAGCCTGGCGAGTTCGTGGAGGATCAGTTTGAACCAAAGTTCGTGGACCTGGTGCGTCACGAGAAAGAGCAGCTCGTCGTGCTCGCCCGTCCGCGTACGCTGGATCGACAGTAGTTCGTCGAGTGCCAGGTAGGCGTGATACTCCGTCGTCTCTTCCACGATTCAAGGTTAGACACGCCGGGACGATTCGCGACAGCACGGTGAACAACGAGAGCAATGGTGAAGCAATCCGGTCCACCGAGGCGTGGAACTCAGGCAAACCGCAAGAAGATCCGCCACGGGCCGTGTGGGACTTTGTACTCGTCGATCGTCGTGGATGCGACCAGGTTTGGATGACATACCATCGGGCCGGGACCGCGCGAACGTGGTCGTCGCCGAAGTGAGCGACGACCACGCCGCGACGACGCCGGTGGCACTCGAATTCGCGCAGGGAGATTGGCGTAGTCACCAACGACTGCTGGCGGCGCTACCCGGGCCGGTCGATGTCCTGGTGAACAATGCCGCTGTCGGCACGAAGACCGTAGAACGCGATACGGACGGCGCCCTTCATGGGGCAAGACAGAGCTGGTGCATGAGCCGGTGGACGTGTTCGCGCTGTGTCCTGGCGCTGTGGAGACAAGCATGCTCGAGGAGAGCACGCTCGACGGCCTCACGACGACGCAGCGTCGAGCACTGGAAGCCAGCCTGCCGAAAGGGCGGCTGATCGCTCCCGAGGAGACAGTGGCCCTGGTGTGGTGGGCGCCGTCGTGTCCGGAGTATTGCGTGCAGGACGTTGACGCGTCGTCAGGCGAGCGCGATCTGCACCTTGCCGGACTGTTGAAGTGCCGGCGCAAGCCCAGAGGCGGCCGCGAGAGCATCGCCGGTGGGGAAACGCTCCATGTATTCGCGCACGAACTGCGCGATCCGCGCCTGGCCAGGGACCGCGATCTTCTGGCGCCCGGCGGCGTCCACGGCCGCAGCGGCAAGGTTGTTCGCACCGGGGTCGCGGTCACCGAAGTGGCGGTTCCCGGCCACGACCACTTCGATCTGCCGTTCGGATTGGGCGACCCGCGAAATCCGCTCGACGCGGCCGTCGAGCGGATGACGCGACGATGACCATGTGCGGCTCGGGTCACGCGACGCATTCGGGAAGACGACTTTGCCAAACGCCCGAGCGCACACTCTGGGCACCGGATCGACTGGCTCCGTGCTCAGGGAGGCGCACAGCGTGATCACTATCCTCCGGCCGACATTGGGTGCGGACGAACTTGCCGCAGTCGGCGACGTTTTCGCCTCTTCGTGGGTCGACCGGGAGCGGATGACCTCGGCCGGCTCCTGTTCGGAAGGCGTCTTCGTGTCGATGCAACTCGTCGGCGCCGGTCCGCAGACCGAGGTGGTGCTGCCGACCGAGCAGGAGTACCTCGACGCCTTCGCCAGCGTCGGCTCCCCCGCGTGGCACATCGCCAGCCCGCTGAGCAAGCGCGCGCTGTACGCCGGCGTGCGGGAGCGCACCGACGGTCGGGAGCGGTGATGGCGAGCCCGCTGGAGCAGGGGGGATCGGAGGCCGACATCGTCGCGGACCTCGCCGTGTCGGCGGCCACGACGCGTGGATTCCACCTGTCCACTGTCGAGTTCGACGACTGGCTGGCAGAACGTTGTGTGGCCTACGATTTCGAGGTCTCGCGTGTCCCGTTCGACGAACTCGACCACTGGACGTTCGCCGACGACAGTGGAAATCTGACCCACCGCAGCGGCCGGTTCTTCACGGTCGAAGGGTTGCGGGTGCGGGCGACGGACGGAGCGGTGCCGGAGTGGCATCAGCCGATCATCAACCAGCCGGAGATCGGCATCCTTGGCATCGTCGCAAAGAGGTTCGGCGGCGTCCTGCACTTCCTCATGCAGGCGAAAATGGAACCGGGGAACGTCAACCTCGTGCAACTGTCGCCGACGGTGCAGGCCACGAAGAGCAATTACCGCAGGGCGCACGGCGGCAACGAGGTGGCCTACCTGCACCACTTCATCGGCCCGCGACGCGGCAAGGTGATCGTCGACGTGCTTCAGTCCGAGCACGGTTCGTGGTTCTACCGCAAGCGCAATCGCAACATGGTTGTCGAGGTAGCTGAGCACGTCGAGGTCGGACGCGACTTCTGCTGGCTGACTCTCGGCCAGATCAACGAACTTCTGGCTCGCGACTACGTCGTCAACATGGACTCGCGGACGGTGCTGTCCTGCCTGCCGGCGAGTTCGGTGCCCGCGTGGTCGCGTGACGCCGCCCTGCCCGGCGCGCACCGAAGCACGCACGCGTTGCTGAGGTGGCTCACCGAACAGCAGGTCGACAGCGAACTCGACGCACAACGGGTGCGCCTGACCAACCTCCCCGAGTGGATCCGCACCGACTGGGAAATCTCGCGAGGTGACGGCAGGTTCTTCAGTGTCGTGGGGGTGTCGGTTCGCGCGGGTACCCGCGAGGTGTCGAACTGGCACCAACCGCTGATCGAGCAGCACGGTTACGGGATCGTGGCTTTCGTCGTCAAGGAGTTCCGCGGCGTCCTGCACGTTCTGGTCCGCGCGACGATGGAGGCAGGCTTCCTCGGCGCCATCGAGCTCGGCCCAACCGTGCAATGCGTTCCCGCCAACTACGCTCCGGGCAACGCACCGTTTCTGTTGGACTACGTCATGGCAGCCGGCCCTGAGCGGATTCGCTACGCCGCCTTCCATTCGGAAGAAGGTGGCCGGTTCCGGAACGCGGCGAGCCAGTACATGATAATCGAGGCGGACGAGACGCTCCCCAAGCTACTGCCTGCCGACTACACCTGGGTCGCCGCGGGCCAGCTCGCCGAACTGCTGAGGCACAGCCATTACGTCAACGTTCAGGCCCGTAGCCTGGTGGCCTTCTTGAAGACGCTACCGTAAAGTGGTCGTCCGCCGGATCATGGCCGACCTGTGGGACAAGACCACGCAGGTGGTTCAGCAGTTCTCGCACCTGCCAGGTCCCGTGGTCGCACCAGGACTGTAGGACGATGCCGATCCTGGCCCGCCACCGCTCGTCCGCGTGTGCAGGGTCGACGCCCAGGACCTCGACCTCGCCAGCCGAACGCAGACGGAAGCCTTCGAGAATCTCGATCGTCGACGTCTTCCCGCCCCGTTCGGACCGAGCAGCGCCAGCACTTCACCCCGCCTGCACCTGAAGGTCGATGCCACCGAGCACGTCCTTCGACCCGTGAAGTCGACGCGACAACCCAGCCTTGGTCCACTGGCCGAAACGTCGGTGCGCGGTCTGAAACGGTACCCCGAACGACGGCGGCAGATCCCGCCACGAACACCCACTGATCAACACGTACACAATCGCGGTGAACACCGAACGAGCCGGCAACGGCGCCGTCCCGCCACCCTACCGACGAGCCCGGAACTCCGGAACCAACGGCTCCACCAGCACCCACAACTCGTCCGGCACCAACCGCATCGACAACCGATCAACCACGGTCCGGAGCAGCGCGGCTGCTCGCCGCGTTACGCCTTGTCGGCCGCCATCGCTTCCTGCAGACTTCGCGGCCGCATGTCGGTCCAGTTCTCATCGACATAGGCGAGGCTCTCGGCTCGCGCCGCCGGACCGAACTTGACCTGCCAGCCGGCCGGAACGTCGGCGAACGTCGGCCACAGTGAGTGCTGGCCCTCGTCATTGACCAGTACGAAGAACTCACCGTTGTCGTCATCGAAGGGGTTCACAGTCATGAGTCAGCTCCCGAGTTGAGGTTGGTCAACAGCCCGTCGACAATGCGACTGATCTCAGCCGCATTGTCGGGCCAGTACATTTCTTTCTTCGACGCGCTGCTCGATCGCAGACCCCGGAGAAGCGGCAGGACCGATCCGCTTCACCGGATCGGCCACGATCTGCCCGACGACCCTGGCGAAGCATGCCGCGATCGCCTCCACGGTCGACGTGTCGAAGAGGTCGGTCGCGTATTCGACGCCAGACCCGGGAGATCCAGCTCAGGCTACACGTTGTTCTGCCACGCGAACATCACCTGGAACAGCAGCTCATGAAGTCACCGCGCCTTCCGCTCGTCAACGAAGGCAAGAAGTTCATCCACACCCGACTTGAGAACCTCTGGATTCACGCAGAAGGCGATCCGCACAAGGTTGTCCGCATGGGAATCAGTGTCCATCGCTACCAGAGCGCCTCGGTCATCAAGCTGCGGGCGTAACCCGAACCCCGAGCCGGGAACAACGGCCACACTACGTTCCGCGAGCAACTGCGCTGAGAAGGCCTCTGCTCCCAGACCGGTGCTACTGATATCCGCCATCGTGTACCACCCGCCGGGTGGTAGCTCGCGGATCAGGCCAGCGTCTCGAAGTGCGGGTAACACGGTGTCTCTGTTCTGCTGTACCAACTTGCGGTTCGCCGCTGCAACATCGGGCATCTGCAGCGCCGCGATTCCGCCGTACTGCACTGGTGTCGGCGGAGCGATGATGCCAGCCTCTTGCACCACCCTCATCCCGGCGGCTGCCTCGTCCGTCGCCGGCACGACGTAGCCGAGCCGGTAGCCCGTCATCGCCAGGCTCTTGGAGAACGTAAAGACGCTGTGCACAATCCGCTTCTCCACGGGCAGGTGGCGTTCACTTGCCGCCAGGGACAGATGGTCGCCCTCGTACACGAAGTGCTCGTACGCCTCGTCGCTGATCACCTGCCATCCACGATCGCGCGCGAGTGTGAGCAGACCCTCTATCCGGTCCGCGTCCAGTACCGCGCCGGTGGGATTAGCTGGCGAGTTCACCAGAAGGATCCGGCTGTTGGGTCCCGACCTCTCGGCGATCGATTCGAGGTCCGGGAAGTACCTGTCGTCGAGTGAGTAGAACACCGGGCGCAGACCCGCGAGCAGGCTCTGCTGCACATGGATCGGCCAGTGCAGCTCAGGAAGCAGGATCTCGGTCCCCGGTTCGGCCAGCGACAGCAACAGCGCCTGCAGTCCTTGACAGGAGCCCGGCGTAACGAAGATCCGCGAGATCGACGCGTCGATGCCGTTCTCCCGATCCAGCTTCGCAGTCAACGCGCGCCGCAGTTCCGGAAGACCTTCGACATCGGTGTACGACGTCCGGCCGGCCCGCTGAGCTTCCGCGATCGCCTCGGCGACCTCGGGAGGGGATGTGAAGTACGGCTCTCCGACGTGAAGTCTGGTCACCGGTGACCCGGTGGCCAGCGCGCGGGCGTCGGCGGCACGAAAGATCTCGTGCAGCGACGACGACGGAATCGCTGTGGCAATAGGTGGATGGCTCATCGTTTCGGTCCCCAATTCATGGTCAGCTGCGCGGTCACTGTCAGGTCGAGACACTGCTGCTAGGCGGATAAAGTCGTGCGGCCACGCACCACGGGTAGCTGCACCGATGATCCAGCCGGCGAAGTCCGGGTCGAGTAGGCGGGCCACTCCGTCGTCTTCGCGAACCGGCCCATAGGGGGTACCGGTGAGCAGGTCGGCGCGTGACGTCCCGGGCTGCTCCTCGTCCGACGCACCCACGTCCCGCCACATGGGTGCGTCGACCGGGCCCGGCAGGACGGCGTTGACCCGCTCGTCGGGCACGAGCTCGCGTGCCAGCGAACGGGTGAGACTGTTCGTCGCCGCCTTTGCCTGCGCCGTAGTAGTAGCGGCCGGCCATCGAGAGGTTGACCAGGCCATCTAGCCGGCCGAACCGTTCGATGGGGACGGCAACGATGATGACGGAGCGCTCGGCGATGCTCACGACACCGCCCGTCGCCGCAGACCATCGATCGCTACGTCGGCGAAGACGTCCTCGAGCAGGTCACCGACTGCTGAGAAGACGTGGAAGTGCCCACCCGGGCGACGACGTACGGAGAATGACCCAGTGGTGACTTCGCCCCACTCAACCAGCTCGGACTCGTTCACGAGTGGATCGCCGATGCCGTGGTAACAGATCACCGGACAGTCGAGCGAGGGTGGGTTCACCTGCGGTTCGTAGAGCTCGTTGGCCCTGATATCCGAGCGCAGAATCGGCAGCAGAACCCCACGCAAGTCGGCGTCGGCGGCAATCTCCGGCTCAACTCCACCGTAGCCGCAAACGATCGACCACAGTTCGTCGTCGTCATGGAGATGGGTTTCCCCCCCACCGGCCAGCCGCGGCGGAGGCGACGCCGAGATAACGAGCTGCACCGGTCGTACTCCGCTGCGCTGCAACGCGAGCGCGGTCTCGTAGGTCACTAAAGCGCCGAAACTGTGCCCGAACAACAGCAGGGGGGCGTGGGGCTCGAGAGTCAGGAGTTCCGCGCTCACGGACGACGCCATCCGCCGGACATCCTCCACGGCGGATTCGGCGAACCTGTCGCCACGACCCGGGTACTGGACCACCACCAGTTCGGCCTGGGCGGGCAGCTCGTTTGCAAAGCCAGCATAGCTCGCGGCCGCACCACCGGCGTGCGGAAAGCAGACGAGTCGGATCGCCGGCCGCGGGATGACGTTCGGCCACCGTAGCCAACCTCGGTCCCCGGTAGGAGTCATGACCTCCACCTAACGCTCAAGCAGACATGCCCAATCGGAGTCTTGCACCTCTGCGGGTGGCCAGGCTTGAATCTTTCGGCTCTCAGTCACCGGTGAAGGAACTACGCAAGACATTCCGGACTCGACGAATCGCCTAGTCACGCTGGCAATTGCTGTCCGCACGAAGGTCCGGCTGAAGGAGTCGCAGGTGAGTGCTGGCGAGTTTCTCGATCTCACGGATCCGGCGACGTTTGTCCGGCACGAACCCCGTGACTACTGGCAGGTGATTCGGTCGCAGCATCCCATCTACTGGCACGACTCCCCCGGCGATCTGCCGGGATTCTGGGTAGTCACCAGGTTCAGCGACATACAGACGGCGTACCGCAACGCCAGATTCCTGAGCTCGGCGCGCGGCACCGTGCTCGACGTACTACTGCACGGCAACGACTCCGCAAGCGACAAGATGCTCGCCGTCACCGATCGCCCCCGCCACCAGCAGTTGCGGAACCTGATGCTGCGGGCGTTCTCCCCCAAGGTCCTCGGACCGGTGGTCGAGCGGGTCGAACAACGCACCCGGAGTCTGATCGGCAGCGTGGTTGGTGTGGGCACGTTCGACTTCGCCGCCGAGGTCGCCGAGCACATCCCGATGACGACGATCTGCGATCTCCTGTCAATCCCCGACGGCGACCGCGCCGAGCTGCTCAGGTGGAACAAGCTGGCCCTGTCCGCGGACAGCGAGGAGGTTGACGACCTCGACTCGCTGATCGCCCGCAACGACATCGTTTCCTACTTCATGGATCTCGCCAAGCATCGCCGGGAGAACCCAGGCGATGACGTCATCACCATGATCGCGAGCACGCAGGTCGACGGCGAGCTGCTCAGTGACGAGGAGGTCGCCCTGAACTGCTACAGCCTCATCCTGGGCGGCGATGAATCGTCCCGGATGTCAGCGATCGGAGGGGTCAAAGCGCTGGCCGAGAACCCTGGGCAGTGGGCCGCGCTGCGGGCCGGCGTCGCCTCCCTCGACGACGCGGTCGAGGAGGTACTGCGCTGGGTCACGCCCGCTATGCACTTTGCCCGGACCGCGCTCATCGACCTGGAGATCGCCGGTCAGAAGATCCGGGCCGGGGACATCGTCACTTTGTGGAACACCTCGGCTAACGACGATGAGGCAGTGTTTCCCGATCCGCGAACCTTGGACCTGGCACGCAAGCCCAACAAGCACCTCACCTTCGGCCACGGGCCCCACTTCTGTGTCGGTGCGTTTCTGGGCCGGGCGGAACTGCGCGCTCTGTTATCCTCGCTCGCAGAGTCGGTGCGTTCAATCGAGCTGGATGGCACGCCCTCGCGGATCTACTCGAACTTCTTGTTCGGCTACAGTAGTTTGCCCATCAACTTTCGGTGAGCGGACCGTCTCAGTCGTCGGTGAGAGGGACTGTAAAACGAGCGGTGTAACTCCCGATCATGGAAGTGCACCTGATGACCGACATGATGTCCGGCGTGGAGAACGCTGAGGACTCGATGCCAGAGAGCGGCCTGGACGGCTTGGACGAGCAGCTCGTCGCAGAGCTGATGAGCCGTGTGAAGGCTGGTGGGCTGGCGCTGACCGGTGAGGGTGGGGTGCTGGCGCAGCTGACCAAGCGGCTGCTGGAGTCGGCGCTCGAGGGCGAGATCACCGACCACCTCGGCTATGACAAGCACGACCCGGCCGGCCGCGGGACCGGCAACTCGCGCAACGGCACCCGCGCCAAGATCGTGCTCACCGATGTCGGCCCGGTCCAGATCGACGTGCCGCGGGACCGGGACGCCAGCTTCGAGCCCAAGATCGTGGCCAAGCGGCAGAAACGCCTGGGCGGCGTGGATGAGATGATGATCTCCCTGGCCGCGAAGGGCCTCACGACCGGCGAGATCTCCGCGCACCTGGCCGAGGTCTATGGCGCTGAGGTGTCCCGGCAAACTATCTGCACCATCATTGACAAGGTCATCGAGGGCATGGTCGAGTGGCAGAACCGTCCACTCGACCCCGGCTTGATTTCCAGTGGTCGTTGCGAATCCTGATGAGATGGGATTCGCATGCCGAGGTACGCGCCGAACAAGATGCCGGTTGCGGTCAAGCGCCGCTACTTTCAGCTGATCCGGACGGGGATGTCGGGTGCGGCGGCCGCCGAGCGGGTGGGTGTGTCGCTCAGCTGCGGGTCGTTGTGGTTCATCGACGCTGGCCGGGTGACCTTCGTGGAGAAGCCGATCAGCCCGCGGTTCTTGAGCCAGGATGACCGGATCGAGATTGCTGACGGGCTGCTGCGGGGCGAGGCGGTCAAGCTGATCGCCGCTCGGATCGGCAAGAGCTACCAGAGCGTGTATCGGGAGATCAAGAGAAACCGCAAGCCTGGCTGCACGTACTCTCCGAACTCAAGAACCGCGGAGTCGCCGACGTGCTCATGGTCGTCTGCGACGGCCTCACCGGCCTGCCGGACGCGATCACCACCGTCTGGCCGGCCACGATCACCCAAACGTGCGTCGTGCACCTGCTGCGCAACAGCTTCCGCTATGCCGGCCGTCAGCACTGGGACGCGATCGCCAAGGCGCCCAAACCCGTCTACACCGCAGCGACCGAGGCCACGGCCCGGGAGCGGTTCACCGAGTTCACGCAGGAGTGGGGAGCCCGGTATCCGGCGATCGTGCGGTTGTGGGACAACGCCTGGGCAGAGTTCGTGCCGTTCCTGGCGTTCGATCCGGAGATCCGGCGGGTGATCTGCTCGACCAACGCGATCGAGAGCGTCAACGCCCGCATCCGCCGAGCCGTGAAGGCCCGCGGGCACTTCCCCAACGAGCAGGCCGCGCTCAAGTGCGTCTACATGGCGATCATGAGCCTCGACCCGACCGGCACCGGCCGCAAACGCTGGACCATGCGCTGGAAACCTGCCCTCAACGCCTTCGAGATCGCCTTCGACGGCCGCCTGGCCGCCGGACGCAAGTAGACCTCTTCAACCCCGAGTTACACCGCTCGTTTGAGAGACCCCGGTGAGACGGCCCTCTCCAACACTAGCGCCAACTCCGAGATACTGTCGGCCTCGAAGAGTGAGCGTAGCGGGATCTTGATGCCGAGGTCCTGTCGGATCCGGGCGGCCAGCTTCGTCGCCAGCACGGAGTGCCCACCGATCTCGAAGAAGTTCTGATCTGGGGTGACCACCGACAGGCCCAGGAGCTCGGCGACGATCGCGCACAGCACATCGGCGTACGGCATACCCTCCTGCCACCTGAGCTGTTCGGTAGGGGGCTTGGCGGGGCGCGGTCGCAACGCCTTCCGGTCGATCTTTCCGTTGTGCGTCGTCGGAAGTTGGTCGAGCAGGGTGACTGTCGACGGCACCATGTGATCCGGCAACTTATGGCGGACATGGTGGCGCAGCTCCGACTCGGTCACTTCCTCCCCCGGCGACGTCGTCACGTACGCAACCACACGGGCGTCTGCCAGTTCCCCTTCCACCGCAGCGACGGCGAGTTTGACCGCGGCGTGACCGGCTAAGACTGCCTCGACCTCAGCAAGCTCGACCCGGAAGCCACGAACCTTTACCTGTGCATCGGCGCGACCCGAGAAAAGGAGCTCTCCATCAGTCCGACGCGAGCCGCGGTCGCCGGAGCGGTACATCCGGCTGCCGGGTGCTCCCTGTGGATCGGCAACAAAACGGGTGGCAGTGATGCTCGGACGGTTGAGATAACCGCGGGCTAGCCCGGGCCCGGCCAGGTACAGCTCCCCTTCGGCGCCGTCGGCAACTTCTTGCATACGCTCGTCGAGCACTTGGACGGTCTCGCCGAGCCAGGGCGTCCCGATGGTGATCTCGTCGACAGCCGGATCGACCGGTCCGCTAAGGGTGGAGCCGACAGTCACCTCGGTCGGACCGTAACCGTTGAAGAGCCGTCGACCGGGTGCCCACTTGCGGACCAAGGTCGGCGTACATGTATCGCCCGTCGACATCACCGTACCGCCTAGCAGAACGCCATCGGCGTCAGTGGCACTCAAGGCCACCGGCGGCAAGGTCGCGTGGGTGATCCGGTGCCTTAACAGGGTGTCCCGCAACGGATCTCCCGGCAGGACGTCGTCTGAGGACACCATGACCAGCGCGGCTCCGGACAGAAGTGCGAGGGTGATGTCCCAAAATGCGGCGTCGAAGCTGATCGACGCCCACTGCAGCACCCGGTCACCAGGGCCCGGACCGATTCGGTGCGCGTGAGTTGCGAGCATATCGCCCGTACCTGCATGAGTCACCGCCACGCCCTTCGGCGTACCAGTGGAGCCTGACGTGTATATCACGTACATTAAATGGGATATGTACAACGGAGACAGCCGCTCGGCGTCAGTCAGGTCGCCGGTCGCCTCACCTCGGATGTCCGCCTGCAGGTCAGGGTCGTCTATCACGTAGTCGCCCACCTCGTCACTTAGGCAGGGAACCTGGCTCGACCGGATCACCAGGACGGGGCCCGCGTCGTCGATAATGTGCGCCAGCCGCTCATCAGGGTAGGTCGGGTCCAGCGGAAGATACGCGCCGCCAGCCTTCAGCACGGCCAGCAGCACGATGATCAGATCTTCCGAACGCGGTATAGCAACCGCCACCAAGGAATCCGGCCCGACTCCTAGGGCCACCAAGCGCCTGGCCAGCTGGTTCGCGTAGGTGTTCAGCTCGGCGTAGCTCAAACAAGTGTCACCGAAGATGACCGCGGGCTGGTCGGGGAAGCAGGCAACAGTCGACTCGAACAACTCCGGAACCGTGGACAAGGTTCAACTCCTTGGATCAGCCGACTCATGGAAGGGACACCTCACCTGCTGCGGATCCTAGAAGCCCAGGCCGATGACGACCATCGAACTGACAGAGACAGGACAGCGCCGGGCCAATTCGTCAAACCCACACGGGACTCCTGTCGCGTCTCTGTCAGCACGATTGCCTGACGGCGGCGGATGCCAGATGGTGAAGACCGTTGGCCTGTCGTACCGCTGATCCTCAGTTCGATATCTAGTCTGATCGGGAGCCGAGATGCTCGAAGGCTGCGTTTCCTGGCCCGACGAACTCGCCGAGCAGTATCGCCGCCAGGGTTATTGGCAAGGGCGATCGCTGGGCGAGCTCCTGGAGGCGGCCTGCGCCGAACATGCCACCAAGGTGGCTGTCGTGTACGGCGAGCAGCGGCTCACGTACGCGGACCTCGCAGCCCGCTCCGACCTCGTAGCCCGGCAGTTCGTAGCTCGTGGGATTGGCCCGCTCGATCGGGTCGTCGTGCAGTTGCCAAACGTGCCGGAGTTCGCGACCGTGGTTTTCGCGTTGTTCCGGCTGGGTGCCATTCCGGTGCTGGCTCTGCCGGGGCATCGCAAGCACGAGCTCGTTCACCTGGCCTCGCAGTCCGGCGCCGTCGCACTGATCGTGATGAGCGAGTTCCGAGGCTTCGACTACCGGCAACTCGCCCATGAAGTGCAGCAAGACGTCCCAGGGGTCGAGCATGTGCTGATTGCGAACGAGCTCGCCGACAGCGCGCCGGAGACGCGGTATTCGCAGGTCGATCCGTCCGAGCCGGCTTTCTTTCTGCTCTCCGGCGGGACGACTGGTCGGCCGAAACTGATCCCCCGCACGCACAACGACTACGCGTACAACATGCTGGCTACCGCGGACGCGCTCCGGGTCGACAGCACGTCGACGTACCTAGCCGTGAACCCGGTCGCCCACAACGCCGCGCTCGGTTGCCCTGGGCTGTTCGGAACGCTGCTCGTCGGTGGCAAGGTCGTACTCGCCCCGACTTCTCGGCTGGGGGAGCTAGTCGGGCTCATCCGTGCGGAGCAGGTCACGTTCACGACGTTGGTACCGGGAACCGTGCGGCTTTGGATCGACTACGCGCAGCGGACGCCTGTCGACCTTTCCGGCGTCCACTTGCAGATCGGCAGTTCCAAGCTGACACCAGTGCAGGCCGAGGAAGCGCGCAAGGTCCTGAACTGCGACCTGAGTCAGTGGTTCGGTGTCGGCGAAGGGCTCCTCACCTACACTCGGCTTGGCGACCCGGATGAGGTGAGGTTCAACACCGAGGGCCGTCCAATGGCTCCCGACGACGAAATCCGGGTTGTAGACGACGCCGGCCACGACGTACCGGACAACGTCGAAGGTGAGCTACTGACGCGAGGTCCGTACACCATACGCGGCTACTACCGTGCCGAACAGGAGAACACCGACTCCTTCACGTCGGATGGGTTCTTCCGGACCGGGGACCTGGTGCGACGTAGGTCGGACGGCAACATCGTCGTCGTCGGCCGGCTCAAGGACGTGATCAACCGGGCTGGCGACAAGATTCCCGTCGAGGACGTGGAGGAACAGCTCGTGGCGCATCCCGGCGTCCGGGACGCGGCGGTCGTGGGGGTCGAGGACGCAGTACTGGGTGAGCGCACCTACGCATTCGTCGTATTGCGAGACGAGAGCGTCGAGCTCCAAGCCCTGAAGGTATTCCTGCGAGATCGAGGTCTCGCGACCTACAAGATCCCGGACAAGCTCGTGTCCGTCTCCGAACTGCCCCGCACGCCGGTAGGTAAGGCAGACAAGGTCGCACTGCGCGCCCTGGCCGCCCTCACCCCGCCCGGCGCCAGCAGACAGGCGGCATGAAACACCCCCGCGCCGGGCTCCGAGTTCGGCTCGCCCCTCGCCGCGCAAGCATGGGCGTCGTCCTCGCCGGGGTCAAGGCCAAGCCCTCCGGGTGGCCTCCGGCCAGCCTTGACCCCTCCTGCGGGCGTGCGCCCAACAGCAAGCGGACCGAGAGCGAACCCAAAGGAAAGATCCACGAAGTTCACGTCTCGACGGTTCCAGGGGATTGCCGGCAAGACCGAGCTCCCGGTCAGCCTGTTGCGACGAGCGCTGGTCTGCGTGGATCACCGCGAACAGGCCCGCAACGAAGGCGAATGCCAGCACCTGGCCGGCACCAAGGTCTCCATCGAGAGTCACCCCGACGACGTACTCGACCCCTACTCCATCCGCGGCCACGTGCCTGCGACTCCCAGTGACTTGCTGGGCCCAAGGTGTCGGCCAGGGGCCGTCACCCCTTCCTAGCCCCGGAGGTGCCGGTGTACAACCCCGACGCTGGATTCCCCGGAGTAGTGGTCGAACTTGGCTACACCGACGTACCGGCCGCCGCAGCCTGGCTCGCCCGGGTCTTCGGCTTCCGCGAGCTACTCCGCCAAACCGTCGACGGCACTGTCTGCCACGCCGACCTACACACCGGTGCTGGCGTCGTCATGCTCGCCAAGGTCGGCGAGCGGCTCACCATCCCGCCCACCGGTGTGCCAGCCGTTGCTCAGCTGATCGTCTGGGTCGATGACGTCGACAAGCACTACGCCCACTCGCGCGCAGAGGGCGCCCGAACCCTCCACGAACCCCGCGACAAACCCTGGGGCCTACGGCAGTACCTCGCCCTCGACCACGAGAACCACCTGTGGGAGTTCACCGAGCACGTCCGTAACGTCCCCGCCACCGAGTGGGGAGCGACGACCTTCGCATGATCGACACCGCCTCGCTACAACGGCAGCCGAAGGGATCACCTCGGCCTCGGTCTTCGGTCCGACGAGAAGCTGGTGAGTAGCCGGGGCGGGATCGCACCGCCCGGCTCTCACAGAACCGGACCTGAACCTCTCGACTCATCCGACTCGGGAGTGTCAGATCAACTGACACACCATCGGGGAGCACGCCACGCGACATCGGTGTCCCGGCGACCGCGACCTTGCTGCCGATCGTCTCGGTGAAGCAGGGCAACCAGGAATAAACTTGACAGATCAGATTCCACAGAATGGTACGGGTGTTGACGCTTTCGGTCCTGCCGTTGTGATGCGGTGTGCTCAAGAGGCCGTCTCAGTGGCCAGGTGCAGACTCACCGCGACCTGGCAGTTGGTCACCTTGCCCGCGGTGCCGGTGTACTGGCGTGCCACACACGGCGACGACCTCCCCGACTTCAGATACCCGGCGTCATCAAAGATCACCGCCTCCGGCGCCAACTCGGCAGCCATCCGCTCCCGCACCGGCACCGGATCCCACGGCGAGGTCGACATGAACTATTGCAACGCCTGCTCATTGCCATCCGGCAGACGCGCGGCCATCGGCTGGATCGACTTACGCTTGCCATCCAGCATCAACCCCCCGCATATAGCACTCACCCCACCGCCGCTGATCCCTCCGCCGCCGGATTGCGGAGGATGCGCACGCGGTGACGGCCGTACCAGTAAAGCGGAGACTGCGGCGGTAGCGCTGGCCGCGTTCGCTGATGGAGTGGCAGTCCACCTGCGCTAGAGCCAGGCCTGATCACGAAAGAACGTGCCCGTCACCTGGCATGCAGCCGGATCAACTGGTCCGGCCGCCGTCGACCGGGAAGAGCACACCGGTGACCCACCCCGACGTGTCGTCATCGAGGAGCAGGGTGACCCACCGGGCGATCTCATCGGGTTCGCCGAACCTCTCCAACGGGGTCGACGCCAGCAAGTCCGCACGGAGGGTCTGGGTCTGTGGACCGGTAAGCCCCAGGTCGTCGTACATCGGCGTGTCGACCGGGCCGGGCAGGACCGCGTTCACCCGGACCTGTGGCGCCAGCTCCCGTGCCCACGACCGGGTCAGGCTGTTCACAGCGGCCTTCGTCGCGCCGTAGAGGGATCGGTTCGGCATCGCCAGAAGGCCACCGACCGACGACACGTTCACCACCGCGCCATGATGCTTACGCAGGTCCGGTAAGCAGGCCCGCAGCACGTTCACCGGTCCACGGAGGTGCACCGCGAACATGTCGTCCAGATCGGACGGCGAGGAAAACTCGATCGGCGCGAAGCGCGCCAGGCCGGCATTGTTGACGACTCCGCTCACCGGACCGCACCGATCCGTCAGAGTCCGTACCGCGTGCTCGACCTCGGCTGCCGAACCGACGTCGGCGGGCAGCGTTACCACGTCACCGGGCTCGTCGCTGAGGTCATCGCGCAGAGCCAGCAGTGGTTCCTTGCGCCGACCGATCGCGCCTACCCGCGCGCCTGCCCGGCACAACCTTGCACACGTCGCACGGCCGATCCCCGAACCGGCGCCGGTCACGACTACAGTTCTGCCGGACAAGCTCATCCGCGTACGCTCCTCACTTGCAGTTTCCACGACGCTTCGCCGACAGCTGGCCGCATGCTGACGGCACCAGACGCTACACGTGCCCCACGACACCGACCACACCTACGAAATGTCTTTGAAAGAGGGGCTATCCCGTGATCGGTGTTTCCGGCGTTGTTGATCAGTAGGTTTCGGCTCCCGGCCAGCGGTCACCGAAGGTGATGGCGAAGGCGTTGATCACGGGTTTCCAGCGCATCGTCCATCGGGCGCGGCCTGTGCCGGTGGGGTCCAGGCTGCGGGTCACAAGGTACAGGCACTTCATCGCGGCCTGCTCGGTCGGGAAATGCCCGCGTGCGCGGATCGCCCGACGGTAGCGGGCGTTCAGGGATTCGATCGCGTTCGTGGAGCAGATCATCGTCCGGATCCCGACGTCGTAGTCGAGGAACGGTGTGAACTCATTCCACGCGTTGCGCCACTTCGCCACGACCTCAGGCAGGCCCTTGAGGCCGTCAGACGAGAAAGAACACGTCCCGGACGCCGCGGTTCTTCAGGTCTATCAGCACGCTCACCCAGAACTTCGCGCCCTCGCCGCCGGTGCCCATCCACAGGCCCAGGACATCCTTGTGACCGTCCACGGTGACGCCGATGGCGGCATAGACGGGCCGGTTGGCGACCTGGCCGTCACGGACCTTGACGTGGATTGCATCGATGAACACCGCTGCGTACACGGCGTCGAGCGGGCGGTTGGCCCAGTCATTCATTTCGGCGACGACCTTGTCAGTGATCCGTGAGATCGTCTCCTTGCTGACCGATGCTCCGTAGATTTCGGCGAAATGCGCGGAAATCTCACCGGTGGTTATCCCATTCGCATACAGCGACAGCACGACCTCGTCCACATCCGCCAGCCGCCGTTGCCGTTTCTTCACGATCTGCGGCTCGAACGTGCTCTCCCGGTCCCGCGGAACCTCGATCTGAACTTCGCCGGCGGCGTCCGAGATCACCGTTTTGGGCCGGGTGCCGTTGCGCACGTTCGTCGACCCCCGGCCGGGGTCGGCCTGGTTCTTCTCATGGCCGAGGTGCTCGGTCATGTCCTCGTTGAGCGCGGTTTCCAGCACGGTCTTGGTGAACAGCTTCAGCAACCCGTCCGGGCCGGTCAACGCCAGCCCCCGGGCCTTCGCCGCGGCCACCATCGCCGCCGCGGCGGCCTGCTCCGGCGACAGCTCCCGCGCCGGCTCGGACTCACTCTTACGTGGACTCACAAGGTCCGATGTCATCACTCACAGTGCCCATCCCGCCGGACCTCAGCCCGGCGTGTCGGGCCAGAAACACCGATCTTGGAACAGTCCCTTGAAAGATGCTTAGACCGTGTCTCACGTGGATTTTATGATCTTGTGTCCATGATCTTGGGTCGTGGTTGATCGGTTGTCGATGCGGTTGGTGCCGGACGAGTTGTGGGTGCTGGTGGAGTCGTTGGTTCCGGAGTTCCGGGCTCGTCGGCAGGGTGGCGGGACGGCGCCGTTGCCGGCTCGTTCGGTGTTCACCGCGATTGTGTACGTGTTGATCAGTGGGTGTTCGTGGCGGGATCTGCCGCCGTCGTTCGGGGTACCGTTTCAGACCGCGCACCGACGTTTCGGCCAGTGGACCAAGGCTGGGTTGTCGCGTCAACTTCACCATGCGGTACTGGAGGAGTTGGACAGCCGTGGGTTGATCGACTGGTCCCGCGTCATCGTTGATGCGGCATCGGTACGTGCGAAAAGGGCATCGAGACCAGCGAGAAGCTCGGCCGCCACCGCTGGGTGATCGAGCGGACGATCTCGTGGCTCACCGGATACCGTCGACTCACCATCCGCTACGAACGCAAAGCCAGCCACTTCTTGGCATTCCTCACCCTCGCCGCCGCTCTCACCTGCTACAAGAAACTCCGCAAAGCGGCCACATGAGACACGCTCTTAGATCGGTCTTTCAGAATTCTGTTAAGCAGTCGAAACGTTGCCAAGACAAATGTTAGCGTGTGACACCGTACTAGTTGGGGGTTATGATAATGACGACCACCTGGGGCGACTTGGACCAACAGTACTCGCCCAGCTCGTGCATTACCGACATCGAGTACTACCTACACGAGTACGCCACACGTAGCGCAGGCGCCCGAGCCACATACCGGCATCATACCGTGCACTATGGGCATTCCGATGTCGAGCAGCTTGACCTCTTTCCGCATTACGACGGCAACACACTGCTGGTCTACGTGCACGGCGGCAACTGGCAGCAGCTCAGCAAGAACGAGTCCAGCTTCGCCGCGCCTGCCGCCTTGCACGCTGGCGCGGCCTTCGCTGCCCTGGGCTACGGTCTCGCACCGAACTACGACCTCGACGTGATTGTGGCAATGGTGCGCCGTGGCCTGCTGTGGCTGGTGGACAACGCGGACACCTATGGCATCGCGCCGGGCCGGATCCACCTCAGCGGCAGCTCAGCGGGTGCGCACCTGGTCGCCATGGCCCTGACCGACGGCTGGCTGCCCGACGGGCGGACACCAGCCGAAGTGTTCGGCTCGGCCACACTGCTCAGCGGCATCTACGACCTCGACCCAGTCCGGCACAGTTACGTCAACGATGCACTGAGCCTCACGGAGGAATCGGCTCGCCGCAACAGCCCCATCCAGCACGCCCCAGTCACGGCGCCACCGATCACCGTCGCCCGTGGCGGACTCGAGACACCGGAGTACGCCCGTCAGCACGACAACTACGTCGCTGCCCTACGTGCGAACGGAATCGCCGTCGAGGAAATGGTCCTCGCGCACCGAAATCACTTCGACCTGCCGTTCGACCTCGCCAACCCGGACACACCTGTCGGCAGCACCTTGGTTCGACTGCTAACCAGCAACAGTTGAGCATTGCGAGCGGTCGGCAGCCAGCCGACAGCGCTCCCCGGCGTGCATCGGGTAACGAGCGGGCACAGTGCCGCGTGGTCGAAGCTGGCCGTATCGGCGATGCGCACGTGGCAGCGATCGCGATCACGTGATCCAACGAGAAGTCCGCACCAGAGGCTTTGCTTCAGGAGTTCATAGCCTCCAGGATGTATCCTCGGCCCCACGCGGTGCGGATCGACAGATCGATCGACTGAAGTCTTCGGCGGAGCCGCATAATATGCAGGTCGAGCGAGTTCCTTGTAAGGGTCGTTACCTGCGTTGCCAAATAGTTCGTCAACTCGTTGCGGTACACTACCTCGCCGAAGCGTTCGACGAGCAGGGCCATGAGGTGGGCCTGAGTGGTCGAGATCGTGATCGAGTGACTTCCGAAACTTAGAGTTCCCGCTGAGTCGATCCTCGGCGCCCGGCGGCTGTCGAACCGGTTCTGCAAGGCATTGACCCTCGCATCCAGGTCAACCCGAGATATCGGTTGGCGAGCCCAATCTTCAATCGGATCGTTGCTGATCGGCGGTACCGCGCCTCCTTCTATGACAAGTAATCGAGGTATCCCCTCAAGCTGATAGCGGTTCCGCAGGTCCGCCTGCGCGGGCCACCTGACGAAGACTACGTCGGAGTTCCGACTCCCCATCATTAGTCCTCCAGTCCCAATCAATAATCGCTTGTAGAAATATTCATCCCCGAGCTCTGCGGCGCCGACGTCGATTGGAGGGACTGAAGACCCCCGCGATCCACCAGTTCGTAGACCGTTCCGCCCCATGTCGAACCGGTTGGTGCTTGCCCGGAACCTCGCCGATGATCTTGCGGGTGATGCCTCAGTGCGTCCGCTTCATGGCCCGCCAGTCCCGCATCGACAGTCGCCGGATCACCAAGGTCCCCGGCGACCACGGGATGCCCTGGAACGTAGGCACTCAGGTCACAGCCTACGGCCGAGACAGCGGCCACATGTCGCTCTTGACCGCGGCGACGTCCGTGTACGCGGTGCCAAGGCCCCGGGCTCCCGCCCCCGGGGTGAGCGGAACGCCCGCGCCGCGACTCACCGCGGCGGCGAGCGCGTCGGCGTCGGGTCGGCCAGCCGGACGCGCACACCGCTGCGGGTCAGCGCGAGTCCGATCGACGTGCCGATCGTGCCTGCGCCGAGCACGATCACAGTGCGGAGGTCCACGAGAACGACGGTACGGCCGCCTATCGGAGGTCGTCCTCTCTTCGAGTGCACACTCCCCCGTTTCATCCTGGGGTGAACTCGTGGTTCTGCAAGCACCCGGATGGCCTTTGCGGGGTTGTCCGGCGCGTCCGGGGTCGGCCGGGCTGCGTCGTCTCGTCGATCGTGGTGCCGAAGGGCGCGGACCCGTACTCGTGGATGGAGCCGACCTCGTTCCGAGCAGCACAGCTCGCACAGGGGTGGGGCGCCTCTGCTGATCGTCGGCACCTGCCGAGGTCGCCGGTCGCTCCGATGACCGCACGCAAGTCCGAAAGCAACGGTGGCATCACCCGCAGCTATGCTCGGCTGGCGAGCAGGAGCCGCTGCACTCCCGCCACCGAGGCTGCCGCGACGATCCGCCTTCGTTCGAGCAGCTCTTCCGCCTCGGCCAACGGAACCCAGGCGATGTGCTGGGACTCGTGGCAGTCGACTGGCGGACCGACATAGCTGGCCCCGTGGCCACGGAGCACGAAATGCTCCGCATTGGCGATACCGGCCATCGGCTGGACATACGACAGCTCGGAGAGCCGGTGCGGTCGCCAACCCGTCTCCTCCACCACCTCACGCACGGCGGCTTCCACCGGTGTCTCACCTGCCTCGATGGCTCCACCCGGGAGTTCCCAGCTCCACGTGTCGGTTATAAATCGGTGCCGCCACAGCATCAACACCCGGTCCGCCTCGGTCACCGCGACGGCAACCGAGGGCGGCACCCTGACCAGATGGTGCTCGAACGTGACCCCGGTGGGAAGCTCCACCTCGGACAGTGCGAGATCGACCCACGGGCTGCGGTAGATCGCCCGTTCGTTGCACACGGTCCACGTACGCGCGTTCATAACGTCGCTTCCAGTGCGATGCTCGTCTCGTAGTCGGGAAGCAGGCCCCGGTCCAGCGCCTCGGCGAGGGAAGGCGCCGCCTGATCGCGTTCGGACACGGTGGTCACGGCGAGCAGGCCGACGGCGCTGGCGGCAGGCCGGGCCGCGGAACCGCCGGGGTCGACGTCGCAGGCGTCCCAGAGCGTGAGCGCGGGCTCGCTGGTGCTGGTCGCACCCGGCGTGCGAAGCACGACGAGGCCTGCCTGCACCAGCCGCTCCAGCACCCTGATGGTCTGCTCGGCCTCCATCTTCCCCGGCCTGGCCCGCAGCACGGCCGCGATGTCGTTGGTGCCGTCGAGCAGGGCGACCACGGCGCCTACCTGTGCTCCGCGCAGCGCCATTACGCCTCGTTCGGAGAACAGGAACGCGCCACCCTCGGGGCTGATCTCGGCTCATAGTTGCGCTTGAACCCGATCAACTGCGCTCTATCGGCACCGTGGTCCATCAGGCAGCTTCCTCACACGCCTCGGCCTTGGTCCAACCGGTCGGACCCAGCCGCAACCGGCGAGGGTTGCTCCACTGGTCGAATTCGTCTATTTGGAGATCGATGGAGTAGACATTGCTGGACTGTTCGGAGTAGTGTTTGCTGCCATCTTGCGTACTTTGCTGGACCCGATTAGCCATCATTACCCCTCAGTATTGTGCAGCACGTGACTAACCAACAGACTCCTGGTGGTCCAGGAAAGTCAGTGCTGTGCTAGAAATTCTGGTTTCGTGTCGCCGATATCACCAGTGCACAATCCATGAACCGCATATGCGTTGACCATAGGCGCGGCGGGCCGGATTCAAATCGGTATTCGTGGCCGGTGCACTGCCGCGGCCACGATCGATCTGCCAGTGTTCAGGAATCGACCGTCGCTTGGATCGACATCGAACTGGGTGGACGTCAACCAGCGACGGAAGTCACCGATGGGAGCCACGTGTGTTGGATTCCGACCTGGCGTTATGGGACCGATCTGACGACGTCTCGGCCGGGTTCGCCGGCCAGCCCAACGGTGGGCCGCACTTCACCCTGCTCGGCCCCTTGGAGGTCCGCAAGGACGGCGAGGACCACGCGCCGACGGCACCGAAGGTGCTCCAGGTGCTGGCGATGCTGCTCATGCGTCCCGGCAAGGTCGTGCAGGGTGACCTGATCATCAAGGAGCTGTGGGCGGGCGACCCGCCCCGCGGCGGCCGGACCACCATGCAGACACACGTCTGGCAACTGCGCAGGTACATCGAAGCCAACGGATTCGCCAGCGACGGCGACCAGATCATCGTGACCAGGGCACCCGGCTATCTGCTGCGCGTCGACCCTGGCCAGGTCGACGTCGCCGTGTTCCAGCGGCTGGCCAGGGAGGGCAGGGCGCTGTTCGACCGGCAGCACTACGCCGAAGCCGCCACCGTCCTGCGCAAGGCACTGGACCTGTGGGGCGGGCCGCCGCTGGCCAACGTGACATGCGGCCCTGTGCTCTCGGTGTATGCGACCGACCTGGAGGAACAGCGACGAAACACGCAGCGCCTGCGCATCCTGATTGGCGAGTTGCGGTCGCTGATCACCGCCAGCCCCTTGACGAGGGCCTCAACGGCCAACTGATGCGGGTGCTCAACCTCAGCGGCAGGCGGATCGAGGCGCTGGAGCTCTACCGGCAGTTCCGGGCAAGGCTGAGCGGCGAGCTCGGCCTCGAGCCGTGCAACGAGCTCCAGGAGCTGCACCACGTCCTGCTCTCGGACCAGTCGCACCGCTGAAGGGGCCACGCGAACAGACCAGCTTTCGAACGCAAACCACAACACCTACTCCGCCCACACCGGCGTAGAAGGGACGCACATCATGACCGGTCGAACCTACGGGCAATTCTGTGGCCTCGCCCGCGCCCTCGAGCTCGTCGGCGAGCGATGGTCGCTGCTCGTCGTGCGAGACCTGTTGCTCGGCCCGAAGCGATACTCGGACCTGCGGCAGACCCTGCCGAAGCTGCCACCGAGCGTGCTTTCCGGCAGGCTCAACGAACTGGAAAAGGCAGGCGTGCTCCGGCGGCGCGTGCTGCCGAAACTGGACGCGGCCGTGGTCTACGAACTCACCGAGTACGGCCGCGAGCTGGAACCGGTGCTGTTGCAGCTGGGGCTGTGGGGCGCGAGGGCACTGCTCGACCCCGCGCCGGACGACCTGTTCACCATGGACTCCGCGATCCTTTCGCTGTACACGACGTTCCGGCCGGAGCACGCGGCGGGCGTCAACGTCAGCTTCGAGATCCGCTATGGCGACCTGATCGTGCACGCCTTCGTGGACGACGGCGCGCTCAAGGTCGCCGAGGGCGCCCTTCCCGGGGCCGACCTCGTCATCGAGCCGGTCGGCTCGATCCAGCAGCTGCTGAGCGGCAGGCTGAGCCCGCTGGCGGCGATCGAGGCCGGGATCCTGCGGGCGAGCGGCGACCTCACCCTGCTGGACCGGTTCGTCGACCTCTTCCACATCCCGGCGCCCCCGGCCCCGGTGGAGGGCCTCGCCGTCCGCTGACCCTGGCCGCCTTCACTGTTCGGTCACCATCGGCGCGGCCAGGAACTGCTCCGGGATGGCGAACGCGTCAACCAGCGTGCGGGCGTGCGGGGCGGAGTTGCTTGCACAGTTGGTTGACGGCGGCGACCACGGCCTTGCCGCTGCTCGCGCTCAGCCGCCCGTGTTCGAGCAACCACGCCCGGTCCGCCTCGACGCCCGCCAGCACGCGCAGATCGCAGACGCGGCCGAGCAGGGTGCGGGCGGCCGGATCGCCGCAGCGGTCGATGGCCGCGACGAAGGCCTCCAGCACCACCCTTTCGATATGCGCGCGGCCGAGTCGATCCGGACTCACCCGCGTTCCCGATCATCCGCAGCGCAGCCGCGATGCTGCTGGTCGCCCGCCCGCATGACGACGAGCTCGCCCACGTCGCGCTCAAACTGCAGGCCGCCCAGCAGTGGTCGCGCCGCCCGTGCTTCGTCCTGGTCGGCGACGGCTACCCGACCGCGGAGGTCTCCCAGGCGCTGCGCATCCCGGTGATGGGTCGCGTGCCGCGCGACGACAAGGGCGCCGCGGTGCTGTGCGGTCAGGGCACCGGCCGACATGGGCCCGACAAGTCCCCGCTGGGGCGGGCCGCCGCCAGGATCGCGCTCAACCTCTACTCACACGGCCACCAGCCGGCCACCAACGGCGCCCGTGCACCGCACCTGCGGCTGGCAGTTCCGGGTGAACCGGCCTCTGGCGCCGCTCTGCAACCGCTCGGGCCGCAGACCCGTAACGGGGCGACGTCATGACCCGGCCTGAGCTCGGCGATCCGCGCCTGACGGCGTCGACCAACGGCGCTGGTCCGAACCTGGTTGCTGCCCAGCACATGCCTGGACCGTCGGAGCTTCCCCACCGGCCCGCGGAAGAGGCAGCGGCGGTGGAACGGCTGCGGCAGCACTTGCGCGACGAATTGTCGACCCATCTCAGCAGGCGCATTCGGGCCGACGAGACCGCCGGCCGCCCGCCGATGGACGCCCCAGCACGCCGCCGATTGGCCGAGGCGATCCTGACCGACGCGGCCGAGGCACACGCCCAGGCCGAGCTGCGCAATTCCGCCACCGGCGGGATGCTGGTGGCACTCGAGGTCGAGCAGCGGCTGATCCGCCAGGTCCTCGACGAGGTCTTCGGCCTGGCCGGCCTGGAACCACTGCTGGCCGACACCGACATCGAGAACATCAACATCAACGGCGACCGCGTCTTCGTCAAGTACGCCGACGGCCGCCGCAACCTTTGCCGCCGGTCGTCGGCTCGGATACCGAGCTGATCGAGCTCATCCGCGACCTGGCCACCCGCTCCGGGGTGGAGGAGCGCCGCTTCGACCGCGGTTCGCCCATCGTGAACTTTCAGCTGCCCGGTGGCGAGCGCGTCTCGGCGGTCATGGCGGTCACCACGCGACCGACGGTGTCGATCCGCCGACACCGGTTCGCCAAGGTCACCCTCGCCGAGCTGCGCGAAAACGGCACCTTCGACCTCGCCCTGGAGAGCTTCCTGAAAGCCCTGGTGCGGGCCAAACGCGACGTCCTGGTCACCGGCGGCACGGCGATCGGCAAGACCACACTGCTCCGCGGCCTGGCCTCGGCCATCCCCCCGTGGGAGCGACTGATCACCATCGAGGACGTCTTCGAGCTCGGCCTCGGCGAGGACGCCGACGCCCACCCGGACGTGGTCCCACTGCAGGCCCGCGAACCGAACATCGAGGGCCAGGGCGAGATCTCCCTGTCGGACCTGCTCTGGCAGTCCCTGCGGATGTCGCCGGACCGGGTCATCGTCGGCGAGGTCCGCGGCCCGGAGGTCATCCCGCTGACCAACGCGATGTCCATGGGCAACGACGGCAGCATGGGCACCCTGCACACCAGATCCAGCCAGGGCGCGTTCACCAAGCTGGCCGTCTACGCCGTGCGTAGGAATCTCCGCGCGAACCGACCGAGGCGACCACTGCCGCTTCCACCAAACGCTCGGTATAACGAATGGCTCGATATTGAACTCCGCGGTCGGAATGATGGACAAGTCCGGTCACGTCTTGTCCGGCTCGTTGCCGGGCCCAGATCCCCATCTCCAGCGCGTCGAGGGCGAGATTCGTGTGCAACGAGGTCGACACCTGCCAGCCCACGACCATTCTCGAGAACACATCGATGACGAACGCGGCATACACCCATCCCGAAAACGTCCGGATATAGGTGATGTCCGCTATCCAGAGCTGGTTCGGCTGGTCGGCAGTGAAGCGGCGGTCGACCAGGTCCGCCGGCGAAGGCGAGGCGGCAGCGATGGTGGTCCTGGCCTGCCTGCCTCGCCGTAGTCCCTGCAGGCCCTTCTGGCGCATCAGCCGCTCGACCGTGCAGCGAGCCACGCGGATTCCCGCACGGTTGAGTTGCGCATGCACTTTCCGCGCTCCGTAAACACCGTAATTCTCGCGGAACACACGCTCGATCTCAGCGAGCAGTTCGGCGTCCCGCACGGCACGTTTCGACGGCGTGCGCTTCTTGGCCGCCCAGAAGGTTCTCGGGGCGATCCGCACATCCGCATCGTTCAAGACTGCGCAGATCGACTCGACCCCGAGCTTCTTCCCCTCGACAACCCGCTCGCGGCGGCGAAAAACGCCGAGGCCGTCTTCAGGATCTCATTTGCCCGCCGCAACTCACGCACCTCGCGTTCCAGCTCGGCGATCCGTGCCGCATCATCGCTGGTGCGGCCGGGTGCCGTGCCGGCGTCGATCTCGGCCCGCTTGACCCACGTCCACAACGCCTCCGGGTGCACGTCCAACTGGCCCGCGACCCGGCGGATCGCCGCCATCCGCTGACCCTCGGCCGCGGTCGCGTCCAACGCCATCCGGGTCGCCCGCTCATGCAGCTCGTCGCTGCACTTCTTCGGTGCCGGCATGCTCTGCATCCTCCCTGAGATCAGAGCCTGCACAGAACCCGGGGCGCATCAACATTCAGTGGTTGTCCCTTTTGACTGAATGATCGGTTTGGCAAGCGGGTCGCGCCGGTGGGAAAATTACCCGCGACCAAAAGGTGGATCGGCCGTTCGGCGCAGTGACCGAAACATCACGCCCGGTCGGCGAGCCGATCTATTCCTTCTTTGGACTCTCACCCTTGCGGTGAAGACTTCGCATTTACGGAGATGCCCGCTCGCTCCTCACGACAGAGTATCGCTGGAGGGAGAAGCGCCGGAATCCGGTGCCGAAACAAACAGTGAGCTCCGAGGAGCGGTGATGTTGAACCGAAGAAAACTACTGGGGTGGGCGACGGCCGGAGGCGTGGTCGGTGGGGCGGCGCTGCTGCCCTCGGCCCTGACCCGGGAACCGATCGCCGCAGAACACGCCGGGCATGCCCCGGCCGCGGGCTCCGCGGCGGGCGGGGGCCGTCCGGCGGCGGGGCTGGGGGTTTGGTTCTCCCAGCGGCTGCCGATACCGCAGCAGCTGACGCCGATGCGGCGCGGCGACGGCGTCGACGTTTACAAGATCCCGATCAAGGCGGCGCAGCACGCCTTCCTGCCCGGCAAGCCGGGGCCGGTGCGCTCGTTCGGCGGCCAGTTCGTCGGGCCCACGATCCGCGCCAGGACCGGCACGCCGGTGGAGGTGACGTTCACCAACCAGCTGGACGTCCCGTCCAACGTGCACCTGCACGGCGGGCACAACGCCCAGGCCGACGACGGCTACCCGATGGACCTGCTCGACCCGGGGCAGAGCCGGACCTACCACTACCCGAACCGCCAGCAGGGCGCGACCCTCTGGTACCACGACCACGCCCACCACCTCGAGGCCGAGAACGTCTACCGGGGACTCCACGGCTTCTACATCCTCGACGACGAGGCGGAGCGCGGCCTGAACCTGCCTTCGGGGCAGTACGACGTGCCGATCATGCTCCGCGACATCCAGCTCGACGCCAACGGGGCCATGGTCTACCCGAACTTCCCCCCGGACCGCACCACCATCCTCGCCAACGGTGTGGTGAACCCGTACTTCCAGGTCGCGGCCCGCAAGTACCGGTTCCGGCTGCTCAACACCTCCAACGAGCGGCAGTTCCGCCTCACCCTGGGCGGCGTCCAGATGACGCAGATCGCCTCCGACGGCGGGCTCCTGCCTGCGCCGGTGCCGCGGTCGGAAGTCCTGCTCGGATCCGCGGAGCGGGTCGACATCGTGGTCGACTTCTCGCAGGTGCCCCTGGGTTCGCACCTGGTGCTCAAGGACATCTCGGGACCGCTGCTCCGGTTCGACGTGACGCGCCTCGCGCTCGACAGCAGCCGCGTGCCCGCCACGTTGCGGCCGTTGCCCGCGCCGGGGACGGCGACCGTCCAGCGGGAAATCACCATGCGGTTCGACGAGACGAACTTCACCGGCCTGGTCAACGAGCAGGTCTACGACCCCAACCGGGTGGACATCAAGGTCAAGCGCGGCGCCACCGAGATCTGGACCGTCCGCAACACCGACACCGTCTTCGGTGCGCCCCACTCGTTCCACCTGCACCTCGAGCAATTCCGCGTGCTCGACCGCAACGGCGGCCCGCCGGGACCGGACGACGTGGGCCGCAAGGACACGGTCTTCCTCGGTCCGGGTGAGTGGGTCCGGCTGCAGACCACCTTCACCGACTACGTCGGCCGGTACGTGTACCACTGTCACTTCCTCGACCACTCGACCCTCGGCATGATGGCGCAGATGGAGATCGTTCCCTGACGGGTGGGCACGTGGGGCAGGCGGGCGCGTCCGCCTGCCCCGGCTCCCGGCGGTTCGGCACTCGTTGGCCGCCACGCTCGGCACTCCGTAGGTTCGTCCCTGAACGAAGGAGGTCCGGATGAGCCATCCGGTGCGGTTCGCCGACGGAACCGGCGCGGTCCGCGTCGGCCTGCTCACCGGTGAGCAGCTGCGACCGCTCGCGGTGGCGTCGATGAGTGACCTGCTGCGGCGCCCCGTAGCCGAGATCCGCGAGCTGGCCGAGGCCGCCGGCGAGCCCGTGTCCACGGCCGGAACGCGGCTGCTACCGCCGCTGGACGGGCGGACGCATCTAGAAGAACGCAGCCGCCCGAGACTCATCGAGATCATCGCCAACCTGCGTGACCGCGTCGAAGAGGCGCGGATGAACGGCTGGCTAGGAGAAGTTCAAGGACTTCAGGTCAGCCTCGACGCGGCCACCCGCAAGCTCGTAAGCATGGACCGCACCCGTGACCGCCACACAAAGAGTTCGGTCGATCTGCCGATGCCAACAGTTACCGTCCGCGCCAATTCGTGAGCACCGTGCGCAGTGATCCCGGCGGCGAACTGGTCCATCGCGGTGCTGACGCCATTGCCTCAGCTGGGAGTGGAGCTGTGATTCTGCTACTGCTCCAGGAGAGCGTCGAGGTCGTCAGGACCGAACCCGGCGTCGAGGAGCACTTGGCGGTCGTCTTCGTCAAGCCAGCCCCCAACTGCGCGTTGACCGCAACCTCAGATGGGAGATACATGGCCAGCGAGTGTCGGTGAGTCAAGGGAACGTAGATGACCGGCGCGTTCTCGATTCCCGTCCCCCTACCCGTCTGCGTCAGGTCCTCGTTCGGGACGACGTGGACTGGGTGGTCGCATGTCGCAAGCGTCTTGCGCTCGAACACCGTCAGCAACCACGAACGATCGAGGAGAGATTGTGCGACTCGAGGCAGCATGTTGGCGAGGTGCTGCATGTGATGGTTTGCTCTGACCTCCGCCCGAATTGGATTCTTGAAGAAGCCAATCCACTCGCGGTTCACCGCTTCTTCGCCAACGGGCTCTCCCGCCGCGCTGAGCACTTCGCGCAGCCTTGTCCGCCCGCCGAGGATCACCTCCAGCAGCAGGGCATGTGACGCCATCTCATTCATCCTGTTGCGTACGCTGGTTCCGCGCAGGAGTTGCAGCGCGATCCACGCAGCCATTGGCTTTGGAGGTCTCCACCAGCACCCTTTGCAGGTCAGTGCTGACACCACCCGGACCAGGAGGGCACCCTAGTATTGGTGGGAGTTGACACCACCCTGGCGGGCGCGCAAGCGGAGCGAGTCCGAGCAGATTGAGCGGAGGGGGCGCATGTCGGCGACGAAGCTCCTGGTGCTCGGTATCGTGCACCTCTCCGGCGGCGCGCATGGCTACCAGGTGCGGTCCGAACTGCAGAGCCCTTGGCTACCGCTCGCCTGTCGCGTCGTGGCGGCCGTGATCGCAAGGGCGCGGTGGTCGCGCACCGAGGCCGTCGTCGGCACGCTGCTCAGGCGCTGAGACAAACCTCTCGAACGGAGAATGTGAGATGAACGAGATGGACTTTCGCGTGACATCAAACGATGGCACCACCATCGCCTACGACCGGAAGGGAAGCGGCCCGGCTGTCGTCCTGGTAGGCGGCGCGCTGGACGACGGAGCCGAGAACGCTCCCTTGGTACCTGCTCTCGCCGAGCACTTCACGGTCTACAACTATGCCCGTCGGGGACGCGGCGCGAGCGGCTTCACCAAGCCCTACGCCGTGGAAAGAGAGATCGAGGACCTGGATGCGTTGATCGCGGAGGCGGGTGGCTCGGCACACCTGTTCGGGGCGTCCTCTGGTGGCGCGCTGGCGCTGGAAGCCGCCGCGGCCGGGTCAGCCATCGACACGATCGCCGTGTGGGAGGTGCCCTACGCGGTCGGGGACGACATACGCCCGCGATTCGAGGAGTACGTCGCGGACACCCGACGCGCCTTCGACGCCGGGCGAGACGAGGAGGTTCTCGAACTGTTCATGCGCCTGTCCGGCGCTTCCGACGACAACATCGCGGCCAGGAAAGCGGCAGGCAAGCAGACGTCGCATTGGGCGGATTCGGTCGCCCTGGCGCCCACGCTGGTCCACGACAGCGTCTTCCACAACCGCTACCAATTGCCGACCGATCGACTGGCAACGGTCACCCAACCGGTCCTGGTCACCACCGGAGGACCGATCACGGTCCCCTACATGGCAGGCCTGCCCTCGGACTTCTTCGACCGCGTAGCCGACGAGCTCGCAGACCTACTACCCCACGCTCAACGGGAGACCCTCGACGGGCCGGATCACGTCGTCGACCCACAGACCATCGGCCCACTGTTGCTGCGGTTCTTCAGCAGCGAACACTGAGAGGCCCGCGAGGTGGTGCGGGAAGACCGATTAGGCACCGCGCAAGCAGATCTTCGTCGCGCCAGGGACACGGGGCGGACAGGTGGTGCCGAGGTTGATGTCGTCGGCGGCATCACAGGCCTGATCCTGGGCGTGCTCGTCACCAACGTCTTCGTCGCCACGCAAGGCCGGGCCGTCGTACTGACCTGGGCTTCAGTCCTGCGCGAGTTAGTCCAGAAAAAATTGTTGTGACTGAAGCCGAAGCGGTACAGCCGCGGCGGCTCCAGCCCGGCGTTGCGACACCAGCCCAGCAGATCGTCTTTGGTCAGAAGGGGATGCTGCATCAGCGGGTACTCGACCCGCCACGGCCGCCACCCGGCAGTGATCGCCGGAGCCCGGCGCTGCTCGCCGGGCTCAAGCTCGACGTAGAGGACGGTGTCGGCGGGCTCGGTATGCTCGGTCAGCCACCGCCGACAGGGCTTCTGCTTGAGCAGCTGCGAGCACGGAGCAATCCGGGCGTTGCCGAGATAGCTGCGCTGCACGAACAGCTCGAATGGTGTCCGGCCGTCGCAGACCCGGGTGATCGGGATCCCCAGCCGTATGGAGGCAGCGGCGTTGAACCGGTAGAGATCGCTGTCCTCGATTTTCGTGTCGGCAAACAGCAGAGTGATCGGGTCGTCGGGGTGATCCCGGCGGACGAGTTCGGTGACGGCCCAGGAGCCGATGCCGCCAGACCACTGGACCACGTGGCGCATGACAGGACCTCCTGCAGAGGAAGGGTCGCGGCGCCCCGGAGCGGTGCAACGACGCCCGGGACACCGCGGACCAGCTGAATGTCAGGGACGTCGGCTACCAGCGCGTCGCGCCGACCCGGCCGGCGATCTCGTCCAACTCGTGCTCAACGACGTCGGCGCTGGCGTGCTGCTGGAACAGCAGCCCGACGGTGGATGCGCCCGGCGCGCCGTGGGCGTGCACCAGAGCACAGGCGGTGAGGTGGTGGTCGCCGCGGCGCACGGCGCTGGCGGCGATCAACGTCGCCAGCCGAGCCCGAGCGTTGTGATCGGTGCTGCCGCGGAAGAGGGCCATCCACAGTTGCTCCATTCGCTGCGGGTCAAGATCGGCCGGCGGCAGCGACCCGCACCCGGGTCGACCGGGGCAGGAGCCGGACCATGCGGCGAACATACCGGCGAAGAAGGCAACCGAAGAGATCCGGGACGGGCCACCGGCGCCTTACCATCGAAGCCATGACGATCCAGCCTGCGCAGTGGGATGCGGTGCGAGCGGCCTTCGCGGAGGCCGGTGACCGGTTCGCGGACGCCGTGGAGAACGCGCCGGACCCGCACGCGAAGGCCGTCGGGGACTGGTCGGTGGTCGAAACCGCCGCGCACGTCGGCTGGATCGCGCTCGTCTACACGGCCATGGTGAAGGGCGACGGCGGCCCGCTGCCGCTGCCGGAGCTGGAAGAGCCGATGGCGTCGGCGAACATCGAGACCGTGTCGGCGATGAACGCCGTCGCGATGACCGCCTACCCCGAACGCGACCCGCACCGCCTGGCCGAACGGCTGCGCGCGGACATCGCGGAAGTGTTGCAGGTGAGCCGCGACTACGACCCGGAGAAGCCGATCTGGTGGCTCGGCGGCAGCCGCATCCCGGTCGCGGGCATGCTCGCGCACCTGGTCAACGAGCTCGAAATCCACGGCAGCGACATCGCCCGCGCGAGCGGGCAGCCGTGGCGGATCGACCCGGCGAACGAGGGCCGGTTCCTGGAGCTGTTCTTCGTCGGCATGGTCCGCAACGACGTCGGCAAGCTGCTCGACTACGCGACGCCGTCGCCGCGCCGGATCGCGGTGGAGTTCCGCTCGGACTACACCGCCCCGGTGGTGATGGTCCTGCAGCACGGCGGCGTGCGGGTGGAGGAACCCGACGGCACGGCCGACGCCCGGCTGACGTTCGACCCGGCCGTGCTGGTGCCGATGATGTTCGGCCGGATCTCCCCGCTGAAGGCGGTGGCGAGCGGCAAGGTCCGCGTCGGCGGCCGCCGGCCGTGGCGGCTGGCGGCGTTCCTGCGCACGGTGCACATGCCCTAAGACAGCACCCGGAAGGTCAGGTGCGTCGCGATCGGCGTCTCCTGGACGCCGGTGCGCTCCAGCCGCACGTGTTCGCCGACGGCCCCGTCGAACAGCCGCACCCCGGCGCCGAACAGCAGTGCGGACGACCGCGGTCACCCAGGTCCCGCCGTGGCGCCGGTCAAGGCCCCGTGCCTGCGGCCGGACGTCGATGTGTCGAGGTGTGGCCTTGACCGGTGTCGCGGGACCTGGTCGCGTGGTTGAGGCCGCACGACACCGCGAGGTCACGCGTGGCCGGGAGCCACGGCATCGGGTGCGGGTTCGCGATCGGCGGTCCATGCGAGGGCGGGGACCGGAGCGCGCTCAGACGGCGGCGAGGACCTTGTGCAGGGTCGCGGTGCGGTCGTGCTTGCCCAGCTCACCGGTCATCACCCGGGTCATGTTCCGTTCGGCGTGGCTGGCACCGCGGATGACGGCCTCGTGGTTGAGGTGGGTGTTGACGGCCTGCATCACACCCCACCCGGTGTTCTTCCACGGGCTGACCCGGCTGTCGCTGGTCCACAGCCAGGTCAGCGCCGAGCGCTTATTGACGGCGTTGGTCCGCCCCCGGCCCGGCTGCTCGGGGATGGGCGTGTGGGCGTCGAGGAAGGCATTCCAGGCCCGGTCGGTGACCGTGGTCTGGCACAGTTTCTTGACTTCGGCGGCGAAGTCGTCGGCGACGGTGTGCACGATCTGCAGGGCTTCGCGGGCGTTGAGGAGTTGCAGGTTGCTGTTGCGCTTGTGGACGACGGCGACTTCTTGGCCGTCTTCGCGCAGGCCCAGGTTCATGGTGTTGTCGCAGACGACGTTGGTGACGACCCGCTTGTAGCGGGACTTGAGGCTGCCGTGTGGCTGGAGCAGGCGAGCAGGTTGGGCCGGAACTCCACCCCTTCGGGGTGGAGATGTTGTCGGGGACTTCGACGCTGACCCAGGCTTGCTTGCGGTCGCGCAGCAGCCCGGCGGAGCCGATGGCGAGGCCGTCGTCGAACAGGGCGGCGACGTTGTCCAGCAGCCAGGTGCCGTACTGGTGGATGCCGTACTCGTCGGTGTGGATGGCGAGGATGTCGCCGGTTCGGAGGTGGTGACACCCAGGTGGGCCCAGCAGCTCGGCGTCAGCGTGCACGACGAATACGTGGACGCGGGCGAGTCGGCCCGGTCCGCGGATCGCGAGCAGCTCCAGAAGCTCCTCAAAGACATCAAGACCGTTCGGCCGGAGTGCGTGATCGTGCACAAGATCGACCGGCTGGCGCGCAACCGCGAAGACGACATCGCGATCAACCTCATGCTCCGCAAGCACGGCGTCAAGCTGATCTCCTGTACCGAGAACATCGACGACACGCCGAGCGGCCGGCTGTTGTATGGCCTCATGGCCGAGATCGCCCAGTTCTACTCGGGCAACCTCGCCCAGGAAGTCATGAAGGGCCTCGTACGCAAGGCTCAGGAGGGCGGCACACCGTTCCGTGCACCGCTCGGCTACCTGAACCGGCGCGAGACGCAGGGAAGCGTGGAGTTCTCGTGGGTACAGCTAGATCCCGAACGTGCCGAGATCATCCGTTGGTGCCTTGAGGAGTACTCAAAGGGCCAGTGGAGCGCCATCGACTTGACGCTCGCTGCCCAGGGCTAACCCGTACTACATGGGCGTGGTCAGCTACCAGGGCATTCACTATGAGGGCAAGCACAAGCCGCTCATCGAACCTGACACCTGGCTCGCCAACCAAGCGATCTTGGCTGCCCACAACCACGCTGGAGACAAGGAACGCGTGCACAACCACTATCTACGGTCCACTATCTACTGTTCAGCCTGCGGTGGACGGCTCATCTTCTCCCGCAACCGAGGCAAGAGCGGTGAAGCATACGACTACTTCATGTGCGTCAAGAAGAAGACCAAGTCCAACAACTGCGTTCGCCGGGCCATCCGAGCCGAACGCGTGGAAGATGCCGTGTCCCGCTTCTACGGCACGTTCCACATCGCGCCGCAGCACGCCGAGCAGATTCGCGCAGCGGTTCACGAGGAGCTGGCGGCGCAGCAAGCTGAGGCATCCCGCAGCCTGGAGCACGCGACCTCCCGCAAGCGCCAAGTTCAAGACGAGCGAGAGAAGCTTCTCCAGGCTCACTACGCCGGAGCAATCCCGCAAGACCTTCTTGCCACCGAGATGAGGCGCCTTACCCGCGAGCTTGCTGAGGCAGAGTCTGCAATCCAAGCTGCGCGAGTCAGTACGGCAGACATCGCCGAGACACTGCGTCGGGCCCTCGTGGCCGCCAGCCACTGCGAGCGGGCTTATCTCATTGCACCTGACCACGTGAAGCGGCAGATCAACCAAGGGTTCTTCGAGAAGCTGTACATCAACGAGGACGGCTCCGTTGAACACTCCGAACTGACGGAACCGTTCGCCGCCCTCGCCGACGTTGCTGCCACGACTATCACCACCCGGCTGGTCGACTTTGGCGATGCCGCCCAGACCGGGCGCGCCACTACGTCGGTGACACCACGTACACAAAACAACACGCCCGGCACGCGTATCGCGTCCGGGCGGTGTTTGAATAAAGACCTTCTGGTGGAGCTGAGGGGAATCGAACCCCTGACCTTCTCGATGCGAACGAGACGCGCTACCAACTGCGCTACAGCCCCTTGGTTGTGCTCGTAGAGCTTAGCAGTGCCCTACGAGCACACCGTGCAGGGGGGTCACTCTCCGACAGCCCGCCGATAAGGCCCGGTCCCGGGCTCGTCGAGCTCCTCGAAAGCCGGGTCTTCGTCGTCCAGATCCACGACCACCGCGCTCCGGCGAACCCGCGAAGTCGGCGACGGACGGCGCTCGACCACCTCGCGGCGGGCCGGCTCGACGACGTCCACGTCCTCGGCGTCCTCGACCGGCTCCTCTTCCTCGAAGGAGTCGATCTCCTCGCGCGGCGGCGCCGGGCGGCGAGGCGCGCGAGTGCTGTTGAAGCGAGCCAGGCGACGCTGCCGGATCTCCTCCTCGATCCGCACCTGGCGGCGCAGGTACACGAGGTAGCCGACGAGCACGACGTCGACCGCCGCGTGGCCCCACCAGACCAGCGGCATGACGAAGCCGGCGACGGCGGCCGTGATCACCGCGATCGCGAGCAGGATGACGACGATGCGCTGCCGGAAGCTGTACTTCGCGCGCGCCGCGATCTCCGCCGCTTCGGGGTCGAAGCCGCCGCGGCCCGGGCGGTAGCCGGCGCGCTCGCGCTCGGCCCGTTCCGCCCGCTCGGCGCGGGACGGCTGTGGGAGCGGCTCGGGCTCCTCGTCCTCGAAGTCGTCTTCGAGTTCGAGGTCTGCTTCCAGCTCCGCGAGGTCGTCCTCGACCGAAGGCCGGGACTTGACGGTTTCCTCGGACATGGCGAATTCCTCCCGGTCTTCGTTGCGTCCACTGCGCACGACCCTGGCCGCCAGCGCGGAGTCGGCCGTACGGGCCACCTGCTGCCGCCGACGCGCGACCATGGGCACGAGAACGACGAGCCATGCCGCCGCGAGCGCGACGATGATCACGGAGCTGGGCATCTCCCGTCACCTCCCCCGATCCTTCACCTGAAATCACGCTAGTCACAGGAGTAACAGATCGGACGGAGGCTCGCCGGGTTGGATCACGGAAATGCCTCACCGGATTAGGTGAATCTCACAGCATGTGGTAACGCGCTCACGGACCCGGGTGGGTAATGACCGTCAGGCGTAGTCGGCGCGGCCCGACGCGACCAGCCGTGACACCAGCCCGGCCCCGGTCTCCTCGCGCGTGACGGCGAAGCAGTAGTGGTCCCGCCAGGCGCCCGCGACGTCGAGGTAGCGCTCGAACAGGCCCTCCTGCCGGTAGCCCGCCTTGGTGAGAACCCGCAGGCTGGCGACGTTTTCCGGCCGCACGGTGGCCTCCAGCCGGTGCAGCCCGGCCAGCCCGAACGCGTGGTCGGTGACCAGGGCGACGGCCGCCGTCGCGACCCCGCCGCGGACCACGTCGGACGACACCCAGTAGCCGATCCAGGCCGACCGCAGCGACGCCCGGATGACGTTACCCACAGTGATCTGCCCCGCGAGCCGACCATCGAGGGTGATCGTGAACGGCAGGCACTGACCACGCCGCGCGAGCGAGCGCAACGCCGCCCACTGCGACGGCCATGACCAGAAGGCGTTGCGTTCGGGCCACGGGCCGACGCCGGTCGGCTCCCACATCTCGAGGTGCGCCCGGTCCCGGAGCCGGATCCGGCTCCACTCGCCGGCGTCGCGCAGCCGCACCGGCCGGATCGCGACCTCCCCGGCGGGCACCCGCAGCGGGCCGAGCCGGGCCGGCCAGCCCGGGTGCCGGCTTTCGACCGGGTAGGACACGCCCGACACGGAGTTCATCAGGCCCGTTGTGCCAGGAAGGTGACCTGGACCTGCTCGCCCGCGGGGACGTCGGTCAGCTCCTCCGGCACGTTGATCAGGCAGTTCGCCTCGGCCAGCGACGCGAGCAGGTGCGCCCCCGACTGGCCGAGCGGCTGGACCAGGTACTCACCGTTTGACTCGTCGCGCAGGAGCTGGCCGCGGAGGTAGCCGCGCCGGCCCTCGGTCGACGTGATCGGCGACAGCAGCCGCGCCCCGACGATCCGCCGGTGCGGGTTGCGCGTCCCGCGCGCCGCCCGGATCAGCGGCCGCACCAGCACCTCGAACACGACCAGCGCGCTCATCGGGTTGCCCGGGATGAGGAACGTCGGCACCGAGTCCGGCCCGAGCCTGCCGAACCCCTGCACCGAGCCCGGGTGCATCGCGACCCGCGTCATGTCGATCCGGCCGAGGTCGGACAGCGCCGCGTGGACCTCGTCGCCGCTGGAGCCCCCGGCGCCGCCCGCGACCACGACGATCTCCGACATCAGCAGCCGGGCCTCGACGATCTCCCGCAGCCGCTTCGGCTCGCTCGCCACGATGCCGACCCGGCTGACCTCGGCGCCCGCGTCCCGCGCGGCCGCGGCCAGCGCGTAGGAGTTGACGTCGTAGACCTGCCCGACCGACGGCGTCCGGTCGATGTCGACCAGCTCGTCGCCCACCGACACGATCGAGACCCGCGGCCGCGGGTAGACGAGGACCTTCGCCCGGCCGACCGCGGCGAGCAGGCCGACCTGCGCCGAGCCGATCGTGTCGCCGTTGCGCACCGCGACGTCGCCGATCTGAACGTCTTCACCGGCACGGCGCACGTATCCCGCCGACGGCACCGAGCGGTGCACGGTGACCCGGGCCTGGTGCCCGTCGGTGTAGGCCACGGGCACGACGGCGTCGGCCAGCGTCGGCAGCGGCGCGCCGGTGTCGACGCGCACCGCCTGGCCGGGCTGCAGCCGCCGCGGCTGGCGCGAGCCCGCCGCGATCTCGCCGACCACCGGCAGCTGCACCGGCTCCTGCCCGGCCGTGCGCACGTCGACGCTGCGCACCGCGTACCCGTCGACCGCCGCCTGGTCGAACCCGGGCAGCGCGTGCTCGGCGACCACCTCCTCGGCGCAGAGCAGCCCCTGGGCCTCGGAGATCGCCACGCGCACCGGCTGAGGCCGGACGGCGGCGTCCAAGGTCATCGAGATCTGCGCGTCGACCGAGCGCAGCTCGGTCTCGTCCCCGGCCACTTCGGGCGGTGCCGCGTCGAGGGATTCCGTCATGGGCGTTCTGTCCCGATCCGTTCCGTCAGCCACGCCCGTAAAGATGGACCGTACTCGGGCGTTTCAAGCGCGAAATCGACCGCGGCGCGCAGGAAACCACCCGGATTCCCCAGGTCGTGACGTCCGCCACGGTGCACGACGACGTGAACCGGGTGTCCTTCGGTGATCAGCAGCGCGACCGCGTCGGTCAGCTGCAGCTCGCCACCGCTGCCCGGGGTGATCCGCTTCAGCGCGTCGAAGATCGCCCGATCGAGCAGGTAGCGCCCGGCCGCGGCGTAGGTCGACGGCGCGTCCTCCGGCTTCGGCTTCTCGACCATCCCGTGCACGCGCTTGACGTCTTCGTCGTCGGTGTCGGTGACGTCGAAGACGCCGTACGGCGAGATCTCGGCCTTGGGGATGTCGAACGCGCAGAGCACGCTGCCGCCGTACTGCGCCCGTACCGCGCTCATCCGCTCGAGCACGCCGGTGGGCAGCACGAGGTCGTCCGGGAGCAGCACCGCGACGGCCTCGTCGTCCGGGTTCAGGTTCGGCTCGGCCTGGGCGACGGCGTGGCCGAGGCCGAGCGCCTGCTCCTGGATCGCGGTCTCGACGGCGAGCAGGGCGGGCCCGCGCCGGACCTTGTCGAGCAGCTCCGTCTTGCCCTTGTCCTCGAGGTTCCGCTCCAGCTCAGGCTGGGTTTCGAAGTACTTGACGACCGCTTCCTTGCCCGGCGAGGTGACGATGATCAGGCGTTCCGCCCCCGCGGCGGCGGCCTCGGCCGCGACCAGCTCGATCCCCGGTGTGTCCACAACCGGCAGCAGTTCCTTCGGCACGGCCTTCGTCGCCGGCAGGAAGCGCGTCCCGAGGCCGGCAGCCGGCACGATGGCGGTTCTGAACGTCTGGGTGGTTGCGGCGCCCGTCATGGGCGCAGAGCCTAACGTGAGGTCATGCACGCGCTGGGCAATGAGCACCTGAGCAAGGCGGAGTGGCGCACCCGGCTGACGCGCGCGCGAGCGGACCAGACCGCCGAATCGCATGCCCAGGAGGCGTCGGCGCTGGTCAGCGCGGTGTCGAAGGTCACATCCCGCACGGTGTGCGCGTACCTGCCGTTCGGCACCGAACCGGGCACGACGGCGCTCGTCGACGCGCTCGCGGCCGGCGGCGCGCGGGTGCTGCTGCCGGTCATCCTGCCGGAGCCGGGTCCTCTCGACTGGGCCGAGTACACCGGCGAGGCCGATCTCGTGCCCAGCCGGTTCCGCGGGATCCGCGAACCCGGCGGAAAACGCCTGGGTACCGACGCCGTGGGGGCGGCCGGGCTGGTCCTGGTGCCCGCGCTGGCCGTCGACCACCGGGGCGTCCGGCTCGGTAGGGGTGCCGGCCACTACGATCGCTCGCTGGTGTTCGCCGCGGCCGGTGTGACGCTGCTGGCCGTCGTCCGGGACGAAGAGCTGGTCGAACGGCTGCCCGGGGAGCCCCACGACGTGCGCATGAGCGGGGTCCTGACCCCTGCTCGCGGTGTGCTCGACCTGCCGCTGTGAGCAAGCAGGAATTGCTTTCGGGGAATGTTTTCCAGCACAATCGAGTTGGCACTCTGGTCGGATGAGTGCCAGCAAAGGAGCCCTCAGTGCCTACGTACCAGTACGCCTGCAAAGAATGCGACCACCGGTTCGAAGCCGTGCAGTCGTTCTCGGACCCCAGCCTGACCGTGTGCCCGCAGTGCTCCGGCACGTTGCGCAAGGTGTTCAGCTCGGTCGGCGTGGTCTTCAAGGGCAGCGGGTTCTACCGCACCGACTCGCGGGAGTCGAGCAAGTCGAGCACCACCGCGACGCCGGCGAAGACCGAGACCAAGACCGAGTCGAAGTCGGAGTCCAAGTCCGAAACGAGCTCGACATCCTCCTCCTCGGGTACGACGAAAACGACCGCCGCGGCCTCCTGACGCCCGGAGTTGTCCACAACACCCCGGTTGTCCACAGATGCCGGACGCGGCCCTTCCGGCGGCCCGCCCGGCTTCCCTAACGTCGATCTCGTGCGGCACACCGCCGCACCGGATCCGACCGAGGGGGCACCGTGGACGTGGCGGCGAAGTTCCGCACTCCTGATCTGACCCGGCTGCAGGGCCGGCGGACGCGGCTCATCCGCCGCTGGCTCGCCGCCGGCCTGCTGCTGGCCGGCGCGCTGCTGTTCGCACATCCCGGCTCCGCGCGGGGAGCGCCGACGACTCCGACCGTCGTCGCGGCGCACGACCTTCCTTCCGGCACGGCTTTGCGCGCTCTCGACGTCCGGCTGGCCGACCTCCCTGATTCCGCGCGTCCCGCGGGTGTGCTGAGCACGCTGGACGGCGTCGACGGCCGCCTGCTGGCGGGCGCCGTCCGTGCCGGCGAACCCCTGACCGACGTCCGCTTGGCGACGACCCTCCCCGGCTCGGGTGATCCCGCGACGGCGACGGTGCCGGTGCGCCTGGCCGACGCCGGCGTCGCCGAGTTGCTGGAGCCCGGCCGGCGCGTCGACGTCGTCGCGGCGCCGGAACCGGGCGTGCCCGCGTCCGTGCTGGCCGGCGGGGCGACGGTGGTGGCGGTCGGGCACAAGGAGGCGTCCGCGGCGAAGGGACCGTTGGTGCTGCTCCGGCTCCCGGACGCGATCGCGACGAGGGTGGCGGCGATTTCACTGGAGCGTCCGGTAACGGTTACTCTCCGCTAGCCCACCCCCTGTTCGTGAGGAGAGCAAGTTGTTCAAGGGTTTCAAGGACTTCCTGATGCGCGGCAACGTCGTCGACCTCGCCGTCGCGGTGGTCATCGGCGCGGCGTTCACGTCGATCGTCACGGCGTTCACCACCGGCCTCATCAAGCCGCTGATCAGCACGATCGGCGGCACGGACGCCGCGAAGGGCCTCGGCTACCAGATCTTCGACAACAACGAGGCCACGTTCCTGGACTTCGGCGGCGTGATCAACGCGGCGATCAACTTCGTGCTGGTCGCGGCGGTGGTCTACTTCGTGATCGTGCTGCCGGTGAAGCACGTGCAGGAGCGCCGCAAGCGTGGCCAGGAGCCCGGCCCGTCGGAGCCGACCGACGTCGAGCTGCTGATCGAGATCCGCGACCTGCTGCGCGCCCAGGCCCAGCGCGACAACGGCCGCGGCTGAGTGGCGTCAGCGATCGTGGTGCGGCGGCCGGTTCTCCCGGTACCAGTCATCCGGGAGCCCGGTACGCCGCTCGGGGTCGCGCTCGTCGGAGGTCGTCTCGGGCAGGACGTCCCCGAAGATCTCATCGACCCGGCGGCGTTGCTCGCTGCTGGCCTTGGGATCGCGCTGCTGACCGGACATGCCCCCAGTCTCCCACGTGCTGATTGACAACTTCAGAGTGAACGTCGAAGGCGGCGGCGCGCCCGCACCTCGTCGCGCCATCCGCGGATCTGGTCGTCGTCGTGCAGGAACCCGGTGTCCGGCCAACCGGGGAGGTCGATGCCCCCGAGCAGCTCGAGCGCCCACAACTGATCCGCGCCGAGATCGACCCGACCGGCGAAGTCGTCCGCGAGCCACCGCATGGCCCAGCGATCGGCCGCGTCGCGGCTGACCCGTCCGGAGAGAACACCGTCGAACCAGGCCTCGATCTCGCCGAGGTCCGGTCCGTTCACGACGTCCCGCCCTCGACGAGGGCGTCGAGCCGCTCCCCCTGCTCCCGGCTCAGCCGGACCTCGGCCGCGGCGACGTTCTCCTCCAGGTGCGCGATCCGGCCCGTCCCCGGAATCGGCAGGATCACCGGCGAACGCGCCAGCAGCCAGGCGAGGGCGACCTGCGCGGCGGTGGCACCCAGCTCGGCGGCAACACCGGCGAGTTCACGACTGGCCGTCGCCGGAGCCACCGGCCGCCAGGGCAGGAACGCGATACCCGCCTCGGCACAAACCCGCAGCACCGGCTCGTGCTCCCGGTCGAGCACGCTGTACCGGTTCTGCACGCTGACGATCTCGGCGAGCTCCCGGGCGCGGGTCAGCTCGTCGACGGTCACCTCGGACAGCCCGATCCGCCCGACCTTCCCGGCGACCTGGAGCTCCCGCAGCGTGCCGAGCTGGTCGGCGAGCGGCGTCTCCGGGTCGATGCGGTGCAGCTGGAGCAGTTCGATCCGCTCCACCCGAAGCCGGCGCAGCGCTTGCTCCACCTGCTCGCGCAAGATCGAGGGCCGGGCGTCGAGCCGCCACTCACCGCCGGGTCCGGTGCGCGCGACCCCCACCTTCGTGGTGATCACCAGCTCGTCCGGGTAGGGGTACAACGCCGAGGCGAGCAGCTCCTCGTTGGCTCCGCCACCGTAGAGGTGGGCGGTGTCGATCAGCGTGACGCCCAGCTCGACGGCCCGCCGCGCGACCGCGATCGCCTGGTCTCGCGCGGAGTCCACCGGCAGGTGCATCGCCCCGAAGCCGAGGCGGCGCACCTCCAGGTCTCCGCCGATCCGGAAGTTCGAAGGGATCAGACCTCTTCGAGGCCCGAAAGCTCGTCGATCACGTGCGGCACGAGCGAGGTCAGCGTCGCCATCCCGTCGCGCACCGCGGAGCGCGACCCGGCGAGGTTGACGACCAGCGTGCTCCCCGACACCCCGGCGAGCCCGCGCGAGATCCCGGCGTCCACCGCCCCGGCCGCCAATCCGGAGGCCCGGATGGCCTCGCTGATGCCCGGAATCGGCCGGTCGAGCACTCCGGCGGTGGCGTCCGGCGTGCGGTCACGCGGCAGCACGCCGGTGCCGCCGACCGTGATCACCAGGTCGGCGCCGCCGATCACGGCGGTGTTGAGCGCGTTGCGAATACCCGCGGTCTCGGCCTCGACGACCACGACACCGTCGACGATGAAACCCGCTTCTTCGAGCAGTTCCGTGACCAGCGGGCCAGTGGTGTCCTCGTGCTCGCCGTGCGCCACGCGATCGTCCACGATGACCACGAGGGCCCGGCCCAGCCGTTGTGCACTCCGTTCCATGGCGCCCACCGTAGTCGGTTTCGGCCACCCGGCGGCGGGAGGTGCCGGGTGAGTTCTGACGATTCCGTGACGTGCCCGCGCACGGCCGGGCACGCCGGTCCACGGCCCCCTAGCGTGACCGGTGTGCGCGTACTGGTCACCGGCGGAGCCGGGTTCATCGGGTCTCACATCGCCGATCTGCTGGCGGACGGGGGCGACGAGGTCGTCGTGCTCGACAACCTCCTCCCCACGGCCCACGGCTCCCGCACGCCACCGGCGTACACCGGCCGGCACCGGTTCCTGCGCGGCGACGTCACCGACGCCGAGATCGTCGCCGAACTGCTGGACGGCGTCGACGCGGTCTGCCACCAGGCGGCGGTGGTCGGGCACGGCGTCGACCCGTCGGACGCGCCGTCGTACGCCCTGCACAACGACTACGGCACGGCGGTCCTGCTGGCCGGGATGCACGCGGCCGGCGTGCGGAAGCTGGTGCTGGCGTCGTCGATGGTCGTCTACGGCGAAGGCCGGTACGCGTGCCCGGACCACGACGTCGTCCCGCCGTCGCCGCGGCGCGCGTCCGATGTGGACGCCGGCCGGTTCGAGCCGCGGTGCCCGGCCTGCGGCACCGGGCTCAGCTGGCGGCTGGTGCCCGAGGACGCGCCGCTGAACCCCCGCAGCACGTACGCGGCGACGAAGCTCGCGCAGGAGCACCTGGCCGGCGCGTGGGCGCGCCAGACGGGCGGCAGCGTGTGGGCGATGCGCTACCACAACGTCTACGGCCCGCGGATGCCGCAGAACACGCCGTACGCCGGGGTGGCGTCGCTGTTCCGCTCGGCGCTGGTGCGCGGCGAAGCACCGCTGGTGCTGGAGGACGGTCGCCAGCAGCGCGACTTCGTACACGTCCACGACGTCGCCAGGGCGAACGTCCTGGCTCTTCGGACAGCCGGCCCAGAGGGCGGCATCACGCCGCTCAACGTCTGCTCCGGCACCCCGCACACGGTCGGCGAACTGGCGGCGGAACTGGCGCGCGCCTGCGCCGGGCCCGCGCCGAAGGTGGCCGGCGGCGCCCGCCCGGCCGACGTCCGCCACGTCGTCGCCGACCCGGCCCGCGCCCGCGACCTGCTGGGCTTCACCGCGGAGATCGGCTTCGAAAAGGGAATCGCCGACTTCGCGACGGCGGAACTGCGCGCCCCGGTCTGACGTCAGCCCGTGAACGCCTGCGCGACGGCGAGGCTGTCTTCGTAGACGTGGTAGCGGGTGATCACCCCGCCGTCGACGGTCAGGTGGAGTGCGCAGCGGGCGGTGTACGGCCGCCCGGTGGCCTTCACCGGCTGACGGATGTCCCCGAGCACCACCGCGTCCCGGCCGTCGACCAGGACCCTCGGCGTCATCCCGCCGCGCGCCCCGGGGACGTGGAAGTCGTTCAGCGCGCGGAAGTGGTCGGCGACGTCGGCACGCGTAGACCGCGGCCGGATCCACGGCACCGCGGGGTGTCCCTCCGCGGGCCAGTCGAGCTGCCAGTCGACGACGTCGGCGAACAGTTCGGCGAGCCGGGCCGGATCCCCTCCGGCCAGCCGGCCGAGGAACTCGGTCACCACCGCCCGGGTGCCCGCCTCCGCACCGGTGAACTGGTAGTCGTGCCGGATCCGGCCGTCCGGGCCGAGAACGACGAAGACGGTGCCGCTCCACACCGGTACGCCGCCCGTCGCGGGAACCATGTGGGTGGTGAACGTGACCGCGTCGTGGTGGGCCACGACGTCGTCCGCCGCGACGAAGACGAACGCTCCCGTCGCCACGAACTGGTTGTGAGCGCCGGTGATCCGGGCTTGGAGGGCGGCTTGCCCTCGATGTTCGGCGGTTTCGGTGTACTCCACCCCGTCCTCGGCCCACAGCTCGGTGACGGCCTGGCGCCGGGCCGCCGGGTCCGGCTCGTTCCACACGGACACGTAGCGGCTGATCAGGGTGCCGGTGTCGGTTGTGATCGTCATGGCCGGACGCTAACCCGGGTTCCCTGACACCTTCTGTCAGTGGATCCCGGCAGACTCGCGAGCATGCGCGCGACCCGGCTCGTGTCCCTGCTGTTGCTGCTGCAGTCGAGGGACCGGATGACCGCCCAGGAACTGGCGGACGCCCTGGAGGTGTCGGTCCGGACGATCTACCGCGACGTCGACTCGCTCGGCGCCGCGGGCGTGCCGGTGTACGGGGAGCCCGGTCACGACGGTGGCTACCGGCTGCTCGACGGCTACCGGACCCGGCTGACCGGGCTCACCGCGGGCGAAGCCGAAGCGCTGTTCCTGACCGGGCTCCCGGCGGCGGCCGCCCAGCTGGGCCTGACCGCCGCGACGACCACCGCGCAGCTCAAGCTCATGGCCGCGCTGCCCGCCGAACTGCGCGACCGCGCCGGCCGCGCCGCCGGGCGGTTCCACCTCGACCTGCCACCGTGGTACCTCGGCACCGAGCGGACGCCGCACCTGGCGCCGATCGCGGACGCCACCTGGAACCAGCACGCCGTGAAGATCCGCTACCTGCGCTGGGCGGAGCCGCACGAGATCACGCGCACCGTGCAGCCGCACGGGCTGGTCCTGAAGGCGGGCAACTGGTACCTCGTGGCCCGCGGCGAGGGACGGTTCCGCACCTACCGGATCTCGCGGATCCTCGAGGTGGACGTCCTCCCCCAGCCGTTCGACCGCGCCGAAGGGTTCGACCTGGCCGGCCACTGGGAGACCTACCTCGACCACTTCGACCGGCGTCGGCACCGGGACACCGCGGTCCTCCGGGTCACCCGTCGCGGTCTCGACCGCCTGCCGCAGCTGCTGGAACCGGCGGCCGTCGCCGCCCGGAAGATCACGGCCGGGCCGGACGCGGCGGGCCGGACCGAGATCGAGATCCCCATCGAATCGATCGAGGCAGCCGTGCCCGAACTCCTCAAGTTCGGCGCCGACGTCGAAGTCGTCGCACCGGAGGCGCTCCGGGCGGAGGTCGTCCGGACGCTGCGCGCGATGAACCGCGCCTACGGCGTCTAGGCGCTGTCCTGTGAGTCTGCTCGAAGACCGCGAGCGAGACTTGCAGGACAGTGCCTAGGACATCGCCAGCGGCAACCGGACCTCGAACCGGCACCCGGGCCCGTGGTTGTGGACGCCGATCTTCCCGCGGTGGGCCTCCACGAGCCCCTTGGTGATGGCCAGGCCGAGCCCGCCCCCGCTGGTCGTCCCGCCGCGCTCGGGCGTGCGGGCCTGCGTCCCGCGGAAGGCGACGTCGAAGACCCGGCTGATCTCGTCGTCGGGGATGCCGCCGCAGGAGTCGTCGACGGCGAGAAGGGCTTCGTCGCCGTCGACGCCGATCTGCACCGCGACCGTCCCGTCGGGCGGGGTGTGCCGGATGGCGTTGGACACCAGGTTGCGCACGATCCGGGCCAGTTCCGGGTCGCTCCCGGTGACGACCGGCCAGGTCGACGCGTTGGCGAGCACGCGGACGCGCTTGCGCTCGGCGACCGGCGACTGGGCGGCGACGGCGTCGCTGACGACGTCGCGCAGCGGCACCGCGGACATCGTGAGGTCGAGGGCGCCGGCGGTGATGCGCGAGAGCTCGAACAGGTCGCCGACCATCGCGGACAGCCGTCTGGTCTCGCCGCCGATCCGCTGGGCGTAGTCGGCGACCTCGTCGCGTTCGGACACCACGCCGTCGGCCAGTGCCTCGGCCATCGCCTGGATGCCGGCCAAGGGGCTGCGCAGGTCGTGGCTGATCCACGCGACCAGCTCGCGCCGCGACGCCTCGGCCGCGCGCTCGCGATTGCGTGCCTCGCGCTCCCACACGCTGCGCCGCGCGATGGCCCGGCCGAGGATGATCGCCGCCGGCACGGTGACCACGGCGACGAGCAGGCAGACCAGCAGCATCGTGGTCAGCGCCGGGGTGAACATGAACCCGCTGACGCCCAGGACGCCGACCAGCGTCGAGAGCACCGGGATCAGCACCAGCACGGTCAGCGTGGTGGCCAAGGAGCCGCGACGGAGGAAGTAGAGCACGACTCCGCCGAGCGCGGCGATCGGCAAGGAGAAGAGCAACGCCAACGGCAGGATGTGCCAGAGGTGCGTCAGCGTCTCCGCGAAGGACTCGCCGGGTTCGATCATGGCTGCTCCCGGTCATAGCGATAGCCGACACCCCACACCGTCGCCACCCGAGTCGGCTTGGCCGGGTCACGTTCGATCTTCTCGCGCAACCGTCGCACATGGACGGTCACGGTCGACTGGTCGCCGAAGTCCCAGCCCCACACCTTCTCGAGCAGGTCCGCGCGCGAGTAGGCGAATCCCGGGTGGGCCAGGAAAAACGCGAGCAGGTCGAACTCCCGGGAAGTCAACGGCAGTTCGCGGCCGGCGAGCGTCGCGGTGCGCGCGGTCATCTGCAGGCGCAGGTCGCCGTCCGCCAGCTCGGCGGCGGCCGGTTGCGGACGCGGCATCCGCGCGCGGCGCAGCACCGAGGCGACGCGGAGGGCGAGTTCCTTGGGGCTGAAGGGTTTCGTGACGTAGTCGTCGGCGCCGAGCTGGAGCCCGGCGATCCGGTTCTCCTCCTCGCCGAGGGCGGTGAGCATGACGATCGGCACCTGGCTGACCTGGCGCAGCCGCTTGCACACCTCGAGCCCGTTGATCCCCGGCATCATGACGTCGAGGACGACCAGATCCGGCTCGTGGGCGGCGAACTGGGCCAGCCCCTCGGCGCCGTCACCGGCCTGGTCGACGGTGAACCCGGCCACCTCGAGGTAGCGGCGCACGACATCGCGGACCGTCTCGTCGTCGTCGACCACGAGCACGCGCCCGGCCTGATCGTTCATCACGTCTCCCTCACCAGCCGGTCAGCAGCAGATGGTTGACCACCAGCGCCGTCACGGCTTGAGCGGCGAGCCACCAGCGTCGCCCGGGCCGCGGCAGCAGGGCCGTCATCGGCAGCAACCACACCCCGAACGGTAGCCAGATCCGTTCGGTCTCGGCCTTCGACAGGCCCGAGACGTCGGCGAACACGATGGTGACCAGGGCGGCGACGCCGAGGAGCAGCACCGGGTCGGAAAGCAGGCCACGACCCGCTCCGGCGAGCCCCCGCCGGACGGCGGCCACCACGGCGGGACCGAGCGCGACGACCACCGCCGCCAGGTCGGCCCAGACCCAGTACGAGTAGGGCCGGACCAGCGCGACGCCCTGGTAGTAACGCTCGACGACCAGGTGGTAGCCGTCGAGCCACCAGAAGCCCGCCCACGCGAAGACGCCGACGACCGCCAGCGCCGCCGCGACGGCCAGGGCGGCGGCCCGCCACTGCCGGCCGAGGACGGCCACGGCCAGCGCGAGCAGGCCCAGCAGCACCAGGCCGTACGAAAGGAAGATCCCGAAGCCGAGCAGCACGCCGGCCGCCAGCCCGGCCGGGACGGCGTACCGGCGGCCGTGGGTGAATCCCTTGGCGGACAACGCGAGCAGCGCCAGCCCGGTGGCGGTCGCCCCGGCGAACAGGCCGTCCGCCGACACGCCGATCCACACCGCGCCGGGCGTCAGGACGGCGAAGGGCAGCACCGCGCGAGCCGCGTCAGGCCGGCCGAGCAGGGCGACCGTGGCGGGCACGGCCACCGCGACCAGGCTGCCGACGAGCACGACGGCCGTCGCGGCCCACGCGCCGCCGTGCAGGCCGAGGCGGTCCAGCCAGACGAAGACGAGCGTCGCGCCCGGCGGGTGCCCGGACACGTGCGTCGTCCACGAGTCCGGCCGGAAGTCGAGGATGCGGGAGGAGAACTCGCGCAGCATCCGCGGGATGTCGGCGATGCCGGGCACCTCGTGGAGGTACTCCTGCGGGATGGTCAGCCGGCCGGCGAACCCGCGCGCCCAGCCGTCGACCATGGCCAGCGAGAAGATCCAGGCGAGAGAAGCCGAATAGCCGACGGCGAGCGCCCGGCGCCACGGCAGCCGGGCGGCCAGCGTGGGGCCGTGGAGCACCACCGCGACGGCGATGAGCACGGCGAACACCGAGCCGGGGCCGACGTGCGGCAGCCAGTCGGCGAACAACGGCGGCGACGACACGAAGATGACGACGCCGGAATGCGGCCGGTTGTAGTACGAGCCGACCGCGGCGGCCGCGGCCACGAGCACCGCGGCCGCCGCGACGGCGAGGAGATCGGCCCGGTGGGCGCGGCGCCCGGGCCGATCAGGCGCCGAGAGTTCGGGTTCGCGGGCAGGCGGCTCGGCGAGCCGCGCTGCCGGGTTCGGCTCGCTCATCGCTGTCCACCTTAAGTCCGCGTGCCCGGATCCGCGTGGCGGCGGAGGCAGCCGTAACGACCCGGTAAGAACTCGTCACTCGTCATGATTCAGTAAGGAGCACAAGGGTTCTCCACAGTCCATCCTGGACTTACGGTCGGCGCCGTGACTGACTCAGGAGTGGACGTCGTCCTCCCTTGCCTCGATGAAGCGGGCGCCCTGCCCGGCGTACTGGCCGGGCTGCCCCCGGGCTACCGCGCGATCGTGGTCGACAACGGTTCGGCCGACGGCTCGCCCGAAGTGGCGGCCTCGCTCGGCGCGAAGGTCGTCCACGAGCCGCGCCGCGGGTACGGCGCGGCCGTGCACACGGGACTGGAGGCCGCCACCGCGGACATCGTGTGCTTCGCCGACGCCGACGGGTCCCTGGACCTCGGCGACCTGCCGCGGCTGGTGACCGCCGTCGAAGGCGGCGCCGACCTGGCCGTGGGGCGGCGGGTGCCGACCGGACCCGGGGTGTGGCCGTGGCACGCGCGAGCCGGCAACGTCGTGCTGGCGCACCTGCTCCGCCGCCGCAGGCTGCCGGTGCGGGACATCGCGCCGCTGCGGGCCGCGGACCGGCGGGCGCTGCTCGGCCTCGGCGTCACCGACCGCGCGTTCGGCTACCCGCTCGAGCTGCTGATCAAGGCCCAGCGCGCCGGGTGGCGGGTGCGCGAGTTCGACGTCCGTTACGGCGAGCGCGCCAAGGGAACGAAGTCGAAGGTGTCCGGCTCGGTGCGGGGCACGCTGCGCGCGGTCCGCGACTTCGGGCGGGTGCTGGCGCGATGACAGCCCGGTTCGTCCTGCTGGTCGTGGCCAAAGCGCCGGTGCCGGGGCTCGCCAAGACCCGGCTCAGCCCGCCGGCGACGCCGGCGCAGGCGGCGCAGATCGCCGCGGCCGCGCTGCTCGACACGCTCGACGTCGTGTGCGCGGTGCCCGGTGCCGCGCCCGTCGTCGCGATGACCGGCGACCTCGGCGCCGCCGCCCTGGCCACCGAAATCGGCCTGGCGCTGCGCCGCGTCACCATGATCTCGCAGCGGGGCTGGGACTTCGGCGCCCGGCTGGCGAACGCCCACGCGGACGCCGCCGCGGTGCACGCGGGCCTCCCGATCCTGCAGATCGGCATGGACACCCCGCAGGTCACGCCGGAGTCGCTCGCCGCGGCGGCCGCGCCGGTCGTGCACGACGGGCACGACTCGGTGCTCGGCCCGGCCGAGGACGGCGGCTGGTGGGCGCTGGGCCTGGCCGACCCGCGGCACGCGCAGGTCTTGGCTGGTGTCCCGATGTCGCGCGACGACACGGGCGAACGCACGGCGCGTGCGCTCGCCGCGTGCGGACTGCGGCCCCGGCCGGCCGCGCGACTGTCCGATGTGGACACCATGGCGGACGCTCGCGCGGTGGCGGCGGCGTGCCCGGACGGCCGGTTCGCCCGCGCCGTCGCAGCGGTCCGGGGGCGGGCGGTCGCATGAGGACGGCACTCATCGGCAACGAGTTCGACCGCGGCCTGCTGGGCCACCAGTGCTGGCTCGAACTGGCCGACGGCGAGCGGGTCGAGCTGCCGGTCGAGCGGTGGACCGCGCCGTCCGAGGGCGACGAGGTTCTGCTCGACGCCTGCGCCGGCCCGACCCTCGACATCGGCTGCGGTCCGGGCCGGTTCACCGCGGCCCTGGCCGGGCGCGGAGTCGTCGCGCTGGGCGTGGACAGCTCTCGCACGGCCGTCCGGCTGACGCGCCGTCGCGGCGGGAGTGCGTTGCACCGCAACGTGTTCGACCACGTGCCCGGCGGAGGACGATGGCGGCACGCCCTGCTCGCCGACGGCAACATCGGTATCGGCGGCGACCCGGTGGTCCTGCTGCGGCGCGCGGCGCAGCTGATCGCCGGCGACGGTGACGTCCTCGTCGAGCTGGAGCCGCCCGGCCGCGGGCTGCGGCACGAGCGCGTCCGGCTGCGGCCCGGGCACGCCGACAGTGCCTGGTTCACCTGGGCGTGGGTCGGCGTGGACGCGATCGCCGAAGTGGCCGTGCGCGCCGGGTTGCGCGTCGGCTGGACCACCCGCCACGGCCACCGCTGGTTCGCGCGATTGGAGCGGGCGTGAAACTGCCGATCCCGAAGGAAGAACACTTCAAGGCGCCGGCGCACGACGAGCGCGTGACGTCGAAGATCGGCCTGGCGCTGGCGGTCACGTTCACGACCTGCTTCGTGACCGGCCTGATCAGCCACCTGATCCAGCACCCGCCGGAGTGGTTCTTCTGGCCCAGCCGTCCGGTCGGGCTCTACCGCGTCACGCAGGGGTTGCACGTGATCTCCGGCGTGGCGTCGATCCCGCTGCTGCTGGCGAAGCTGTGGAGCGTCTACCCGAAGCTGTTCGGCCGGCCGCTCGTCCGCTCGCTGCCGCACGCCCTGGAACGCCTCTCGATCCTGGTCCTCTCGGGTGCGGCGTTCTTCGAGCTGACGACCGGGCTGCTGAACGTCGCGCAGAACTACCCGTGGGGCTTCTACTTCCCGCAGGTGCACTACGCGGTCGCGTGGCTGGCGATCGGGTCGATCCTGGTGCACGTCGCGGTGAAGCTGCCGGTCATCCGGCGGGCGCTGAGCCGCGGAACACCCGCTGAGGAGCCGCCGGCCGCCGGGCTGTCCCGGCGCGGGTTCCTGCGCACCACCGGGCTCGCGACGGGCGTCGCCGTCGTCGCCACCGCCGGCGCGACGGTCCCGTTCCTGCGCGGCGTTTCGGGCCTCGCCTGGAAGACGAGCAAAGGCACGCAGAACCTCCCGGTGAACCGGACGGCGGCGGCCGCGGGCATCACGTGGTCGACGGCGTGGCGGCTCTCGGTGGTGACCCCGCGCGGCACGACGAAGTTCTCGCTCGACGAGCTGCGCGCACTGCCGCAGACGACGGCCGAGCTGCCGATCGCGTGCGTCGAGGGCTGGAGCCAGTCGGCGACCTGGCGCGGGATTTCCCTGCCGGCGCTGCTGAAAGCCGTCGGCGCGGCACCGGGCACGGCCGTGCGAGTGTCCTCTTCGGAGCGTTCCGGGCTGTACGGCGTCAGCGTCCTGCCCGGCGAGCACACGGCCGACGAGCTGACGCTGCTCGCGCTGGAGCTGAACGGCGAGGTGCTCGACCTCGACCACGGCTTCCCGTGCCGGATCATCGCCCCGAACCGGCCCGGCGTGCTGCAGACGAAGTGGGTCACGAAGCTGGAGGCGCTGTGAAGACCGCTCGCGCTCTGCTCGCCCTGCCGGGCCTCGCGGCGCTGGCGTGGGGCGTGGTGCTGTTCGTCGAATACGCGTTCCCGCTGCGGCCGGACGTGATCGGCACGGTGAGCTGGATCGTCGCGGGCCCACTCCTCAACGACGGCGTCGTCGTCCCGCTGACAGCGGTGCTCGGCATCATCCTGGCCCGCGTCCTCCCGCACCCGTGGCGGGTTCCGGTGGTCACGGGCACGGTCATCACCGGAGTCCTGCTGATCCTGGCGTTCCCGCTGCTCTGGCGCCCGTACGGAACCCCGCCGATGCCCGGCCTCCACGACGGAAACCCGGCCCTGGGCCTGGCCCTGACGCTGGCCGCGGTCTGGCTCCTGGTGGTCCTGACCGCCCTGCTCCGCCGTGTCGTCCCGCCAAACACACGTGATGCCCCTCCAATCACGCGAGAAGCCCGCCCAATCACGCGAGATGCCCCTCCGGACACGCGAACCGACCCTCCAGGAACGCCAGCCGACCCTCCAGGTACGCGAACCGACCGTCCCGGTACCTGAACCTGAACCGGCCACGAATACGGCCACGCGCGACCGGCATGGAGTGCCCGGTCGCGCGTGGCCTTGCGGGTCCGGCCCCGAGATGCGGGGGTCGAGCCAGTGCTGGTCTCGGCCGCACCACGGCGGCCGAGCGTCGGATGCGGATCAGTTGGCCGGGACGGGCTGGCCGCCGAGCGTCACCTCGACCGTGCGGCCGTCGGAGAGGGTGAACGTCGCCTTCTCCTCCGGGGCGCGGGTGCGGATCGCGGCGACCAGCGTGTCGGACTTGTCGATGTTCCGGTCGTCGATCTTCGTCACGATGTCGCCCGCCTTGAGACCGGCCTTCTCCGCCGGGCTGCCCGCGGTGATGGCGCCGAGCTTCGCGCCGCCCTGCGGGGCGTCCGTGACCTGCGCGCCGATGTAGGTCTGCACGGCCTGGCCGGTCTTGATGATCGTGTCCGCGGTGCGGCGGGCCTGGTCGATCGGGATGGCGAACCCGATGCCGACGTTACCGCTCTCGGAGCCCCCCTGGCCCTGGCCGGACGCCGACTGCGGGCTGTAGATCGCCGAGTTGATGCCGATGACCTGGCCGGACATGTTGGACAGCGGACCACCCGAGTTGCCCGGGTTGATCGCCGCGTCGGTCTGGACGGCGTCCATCACCGTCTCCTGGCCGCCCTGCCCGCCGCCGGCGCGCACCGGCCGGTGCAGCGAGCTGACGATGCCCGAGGTGACCGTGCCGGCCAGCTCGAACGGCGAGCCGATGGCGACGACCGACTGGCCGACCTTCAGGTCGTCGGACCGGCCGATCTCCACCGGCGTCAGGTTGTTGACGCCGTCGACCTTGACCACCGCGATGTCGGTGGTCGGGTCGCGGCCGACGACCTTGGCGACGGACTTCCTGCCGTCCTGGAACACCGCCTGGATCTGACCGCCGTTCGCGGCGACCTCGACGACGTGGTTGTTGGTCAGGATGTAGCCGTCGGTGCTGATGACGAACCCGGAGCCCTCGCCGGCCCCCTGCTGCCCGCTCACCTGCAGCTCGACGACGCTCGGCGACAGCTTCTGCGCGACCGCCTCGACCGAGCCGGCGGGCGCGTTGCCGGTCTGCTGGGCCGGCTTCGGCGCGTCGAGCGCGTTGCTCGCCGGACCGTTGGACGTGCCGCCGGTGAAGTACCCGACCGCCCCGCCCGCGATGCCGCCGACGAGCAGCGCGACCAGCGCGACGCCGGCGAGCAGCTTCCCGCCGGAGCGCTTCGGCTGCGCGGGCGGCGCCGGCGGCACGCCGTAGACGGACGTGCCGGGCTGCGCGTACGGGTTGGGGTTCGGCGGCGGGTAGACGCTCTGCTGGGTCTGGCCGGACGCGGTCCCCTGCGCGGACCAGGGGTTCGAGCTCGGCGCCCCGTAGGACGGGTCGGCCCCGGTCACCGCGTGGTAGGACGGCTCCGGCGTCGGGTACTGCGGCGTACCACCGGACTCGGGCGTGGCGGCCTGGTCGCCGTACGGGCTCCCCGCCCAACCGCCCTGAGCGGCCTGCTGGCCGGTCTCGGGGTGCCGCGGCGCCGCGGGGTCGTGCGCGCTGGAGTCGTTCTCGGTCATGCCCTCACCTTGCGCGATGGTCCTGAGAGGTTCCTGAGTCGAACCTGTGCATCGGAGATGAGTATGGCCGGATCAGCCCGCCGCGCGGAGCCGTTCGGCGATTTGCTCCGGCGTCGCGTCGTTGACCCACACCGCCATGCCCGATTCGGACCCCGCCAGGTACTTCAGCTTGTCCTTGGCGCGCAACACGGAGAACAGTTCCAGGTGGAGCCAGCCGAGCTCGCGGTCGCGGCGCACCGGCGCCTGGTGCCACGCCGCGATGTAGGGCAGCGGCCGGTCGTACAGCGCGTCGCACCGGCGCAGGACGTCCAGGTAGACGTCGGCGAAGTCGTCGCGCTCGGCGTCGGTCAGGGCGGGGATGTCCGGCACCTGCCGGTGCGGCACGACGTGGACCTCGATCGGCCACCGGGCCGCCGGCGGCACGTACGCCGTCCAGTGCTCGCCGGACGCCACCACGCGCGCACCGGACTTCTGCTCGGCGGCCAGCACGTCGCCGAGCACCGGGCGGCCGTGTTCGGCCTGGTAGGCGCGGGCGACGTCGAGCATCCGCTCGGTCTTCGGCGTGACGAACGGGTAGCCGTAGATCTGCCCGTGCGGGTGCGACAGCGTGACGCCGATTTCCTCGCCACGGTTCTCGAACGGGAAGACCTGCTCCACACCGGGCACTTCGGACAGCGCGGCGGTGCGGTCGGACCACGCGTCGACGACGGCGCGCACCTGCTTCGCGCTCAGCCGCGAGAAGGCGCCGTCATGGTCGCTCGTGAAGCAGACGACCTCACAGCGCCCGCGGCCGGGCCGCACGGGCACCAGACCAAGACCATCCACAGTGGACGGCTCGCCGATGACGTCCTCGGCGAAGGAGGGAAACCGGTTCTCGAAGACGACGACGTCGTAGTCGCTTTCGGGGATTTCGCTCGGCTTGCCGGGCTTGCTCGGACACAGCGGACAGAGGTCCGCGGGCGGCTTGTAGGTCCGCGTCTGCCGGTGCGCGGCCATCGCGACCCACTCGCCGGTCAGCGGGTCCAGCCGGATCTCCGACGCGGCCGCGACCGGCGGCAGGTCGCGGGTGTCCTCGGCGACGCGGTCGGGGGCGCCGGGCTGGTCGAAGTAGATGATCTCCCGGCCGTCGGCCAGGTGTCGTACGGTGCGCTTCACGCTTCTTCGGCCTCGACTGTCTCCGCCGTCTCGGCGATCATGAGTTCCGTTGCCCTTTCGGCGAGTATTTCCTTGGCCTCGTTGGTGATTCCGTCATCCGTGACGACGACGTCGGCCTCGTCCAGGTCGGCGATCGTGGAGATCCCGACGGTGCCCCACTTGGTGTGGTCGGCGAGCACGACGAGCTTGCGCCCGGCCTCGACCAGCGCACGGTCGGTCTCGCTCTCGGTGAGGTTCGGCGTCGTGAACCCGGGCCCGTCGGCCATCCCGTGCACGCCGAGGAAGACGACGTCCAGATGCAGCGACCGCAGGCTGTGCACGGCGACCGGCCCGACCAGCGCGTCCGACGGCGTCCGCACCCCGCCGGTGAGCACGACGGTGCGCTCCGGCTGCGTCGACCCGCGAAGCACGTCGGCGACCTGGATCGAGTTGGTCACGATGGTGAGCCCCGGGATGGCGTCGAGCGCGCGGGCGAGCGTCCAGGTGGTCGTGCCGGCGGAGATGCCGATCGCGGTGCCGGGCCGCACGAGTGTCGCGGCGAGCTCGGCGATGGCCTCCTTCTGCGCGCGCTGGCGCACGGACTTCGCCTCGAAGCCGGGTTCGTCGGTGCTCTTGCCGACGATCGAAGTGGCGCCGCCGTAGACCTTCTCGACGAGCCCACGCCCGGCGAGGACGTCGAGATCGCGACGCACCGTCATGTCGGAGACACCCAGCCTGGTCACGAGATCACTGACCCGGACCGCCCCGGTCCGGCGTGCCTCTTCCAGGATCACCGCCTGTCGCTGACGCGCCAGCACCCGCTCAACTCCGTCCCCGTCACACCCCAACCACACAAAATCCTACACGATTCAACACGGTATCCGCAGGGGCGACGTGGGTGAACTTTCGAAAGACCAGGTCACAGCAGGATCGGCCGAACCACGCCCCAGGCGAACAACACCACCGCGGGCGATCCGAGCGCAACCCGCCACGCGCGCGGCAGCTCATCCGCGGTGACGAGCGAAGCCAGCGCGTAAGAAGCGGCGACCACGGCGGCGAACGGCGGGAACGGCCACGTCCCCGCGTCGATCACCGTGGTGATCAGCGCCAGGACCACGAAAGGCCCGGCCAGGGCGACGGGCCAGGCCGGGCGGAGGCGAGCCAGCGCCATGAGCACATACGCCAGCAGCGCCCCGCCGACCAGCACGAGGGGTACGACGAGCAGCCCGACGAGAAAGCACGCCGAGCCGGTGCACAGGTCCAGGTCCGGCAGCGCCCTCAGGGCCAGCGTCGCGAGCAGCCCGCTCGCCGCCGCGACGAGGCAACGACGGACGAGCGACATGCGTCGATCCTGGCCGACTTCGCCGGCGGCGTCTCGCGAACGGCTCAGCCGGGCGCCCCCGGCAACCGGATCGTCATCAACGCGCCGCCCTCGGGCGCCTGCGAGGCGTACACCGCGCCGCCGTGCCGCTCGGCCGCGTGCTTCACGATCGCCAGGCCGAGGCCGGAACCGGGCAGCGTCCGGGCCTCCGGCGAGCGGTAGAAGCGGTCGAACACCTTGGGCAGATCCTCCTCGGCGATGCCCGGGCCGGCGTCGGCCACCTCGACCACGGCGGTGCCGTCGCCGAGCGGGTACAGCCGCACCCAGACCGTCGCGTCCGGCGGCGAGAACTTCACCGCGTTGTCCAGCAGGTTCAGCACCGCGCGTTCGATCGAGCTGTTGTCGCCGGTGAGCACCCACGGCTGCAGCGAGACGTCGAAGTTGATCTCGCCCGCGCGCCGCCGCGCCCGGTCGAGCGCCCGCTCGACGACGTCCAGCAGGTCGACGCGCTCGAAGCGCTCGCGCGGCTCGTCCTGGCGCGCGAGCTCGACGAGGTCGCCGATGAGCTGCGTCAGCTCGTCGAGCTGGCCGCTGATGTCCGCGACGATGTCGATCCGGTCCTCGTTCGGCAGCGGCGGCGCGCCCGGCTTGCTCGCGGCAAGCAGCAGCTCGAGGTTGGTGCGCAGCGACGTCAGCGGCGTCCGCAGCTCGTGTCCCGCGTCCGCGACCAGCTGGCGCTGGCGTTCCTGCGAGTCCGCGACGGTGCCGAGCATGGTGTTGAAGGTCTGGGTGAGGCGCGCCAGCTCGTCGTCACCGCTGACCGGGATGGGCCGCAGGTCGCCTGTCTTGGCGACGCGCTCCGCGGCCGAGGTCAGCCGGTCGACGGGCCGCAGACCGGTCCGCGCGACGGCGGTGCCCGCGGCCGCGGCGACCAGGATGCCGGCGCCGCCGATGAGGAACAGCACCAGCGCGAGCTCGTTCAGCGTGCGTTTCGTCGGGCTCATCGACTGGGCGAGCACGATGGCCTCGCCGTGGCCGGACGGCAGGGCGACCACGCGGCTGTCGGTGCGCAGGTCCGTCCGCATCGACTCCGGCGAATCGCCGTTGGCGACGTCCAGCTCCCGCTGGTCGAACGGCGGCGGCGAGCTCGACAGCGGGTAGGTCATCACGGCGTGCTGGATGTCGGGCGCGGCGGCGAGCTGCCCGATCTGCAGGTCGGCACTGGCGAGGAACGCGCCCGGCACCTGCCGCAGCTCGGTCCCCACCTGCGGGGAGTCGACCGCGGCCTGTGCCCGCGCCATCAGGCCGTCGTCCAGCTGCTGGTAGAGGTTGCTGCGCACGACCATGAACGCGCCGATCGACACCAGCGCGACGGCGCCGGCGACACAGGCCGCGGCGAGCAGCGTCACTCGGCCGCGGAGCGAGAACCGGCGCGTCCCCCAGCGCGTGCCGCGGGGGTCGCCGGGTTCGGTCACGGCGGGGTTTCCCTCAGGACGTACCCCACCCCCCGCACCGTGTGGATCAGCCTCGGCTCCCCCTCGGCCTCCGTCTTGCGGCGCAAGTAGCCGACGTAGACCTCCAGCGCGTTGCCGGACGTCGGGAAGTCGTAACCCCATACTTCCTCCAGGATCCGGCCCCGCGTGAGGACGTGCTTCGGGTAGGAAAGGAACAGTTCCAGCAGTGCGAACTCGGTCCGGGTCAGGCTGATCTCGCGGCCGCCGCGGCGAACCTCGCGCGTGCCAGGGTCGAGTGTCAGGTCCGCGAAGGACAGCATCTCCGAGGCCTGGCCGTTCTGGGCCTCCGGGCTGGCGCGGCGCAGCAGCGCCCGGAGCCGGGCGAGCAGCTCTTCCAGTGCGAACGGCTTCGGCAGGTAGTCGTCGGCGCCGGCGTCCAGCCCGGACACCCGGTCGGAGACGGTGTCGCGCGCGGTGAGCACGAGGATCGGCAGGTCGTCGCCGGTGCTGCGCAGGCGGCGGGCCACCTCGAGGCCGTCGAGCCGGGGCATCATGACGTCCAGGACCATGGCGTCCGGCCGGTCGGCGATGATCGCTTCCAGGGCCTGCGCACCGTCGCTGGCCAGCTGGACCTGGTAGCCGTTGAACTCCAGGGACCGCCGAAGCGACTCACGGACGGCGCGGTCGTCGTCCACCACAAGGATGCGCATGGCGATAGTTTTACTCAGCGTGCTGAGACTCGCCTAAGAACACACACAGAACTGACAAAGAGAATCTCTCACTCCGGCGCTCGCACGACCGGCGCGTTCCAGTGCCGCCAGAGCGCGACCATCCTGATCGTGACCACGCCGGCGGCCGCGACCACGGTGACCGGCCCCTCCGGCAGTCGCACAGCGTGACCGACGACGACGAGCACCGAGCCGGCCAGCGCGGCCACGGCGTAGATCTCCTTCCGCAGGACCATGGGGATTTCCCGGAGCAGGAGATCGCGCACGGCACCGCCGCCGATGCCGGTGGTCATGCCGATCAGGCACGCGGCGTAGACGGTCGCGCCGGCGTTCAGCGCGATGGTCGTCCCGGCGGTGGCGAAGACGCCGAGCCCGAGCGCGTCGGCGAGCAGCACGCCCCGCCGCAGCCGCGCGACCTGCGGGTGGAAGGCGAAGACGACCAGGGCGGTCACCGCGCAGACGGCGAGGTAGGGCCAGTTCCGCAGCGTCGTGGGCGGGTGGATGCCGAGCAGGACGTCCCGGATGACGCCGCCCCCGAGCGCGGTGGTGAGCCCGACGACGACCACACCGAAGACGTCGAGCCGGGCCCGCACGGCGGCGAGCGCCCCGGACGCCGCGAAGGCGACGAGCCCGAGGAACTCCAGCGCCGTGAGCAGCATCTACTGGTCGAGCAGGCCACCGCGGTAGGCCAGCAGGGCGGCCTGCACGCGGTTCGCCGCCCCGATCTTGGAGAGCACGGCGGAGACGTACCCCTTGACGGTGGCCTCGGACAGGTGAAGCCGCCCGCCGATCTCGGCGTTGGAGAGGCCCTGCCCGATGAGCGCGACGACCTCACGTTCGCGTTCGGACAGTGAGGCGAGCAGCTTCCGGGCGGGCTGAGCAGCGCGTTGTTCGTCCCGGTGGGACTGAACCATCCGCGCGGCGACGCCCGGGTCGAGGACCGCCCCACCTCGCGCCAGGTCCCGAACCGCCCGCAGCAGGGCCGCGGGGTCGATGTCCTTGAGGAGGAAGCCGTTGGCGCCGAGCCGCAGCGCGAGGCTGACGTACTCGTCGATGTCGAAGGTGGTCAGCATGGCCACAGTGGGCGGATCGGGGAGCGCGAGGATGGCCCGCAGCGCCCGGATGCCATCGTCGGGAGCCCGCATCTTGATGTCGAGCAGGGCAACGTCGGGGTGGTACCGCCGGGCGACTTCCACTGCGGATCTGCCGTCGGAGGCCTCGCCCACGATCTCGATGTCCTGAGCCCCGGACATCATCGCGCGCAACCCCGAGCGCACCAGTTCCTCGTCGTCGGCGAACATGAGCTTGATCAACGAAGCCCTCCGCAACAGCCAGTAGGAGGCGGCTCCCCGCGTCCCGTTAACGAAGGTTACCTACTGTTGTTCAGCAGTTCGAAACCAGACACGACCAGGTGACCGACTGGTCCGTCCAGGTCAGGTGCGGTGGGCCGTCCGGCTGGGTGTATCCAGACGGTCGGCTGCGGGTAAGAACCACTCACCTGGGTGACGACGTAGGTCGGGCTACGCCATCCGTGCCCCTGCTGCTGAGTCGTGCTTCGGCAGGCTAAGCTTGCGTCGGCAGTAGCAGGCCCTCGTAGCTCAGGGGATAGAGCACCGCTCTCCTAAAGCGGGTGTCGCAGGTTCGAATCCTGCCGGGGGCACAAAGCCCCTGGTCGGTGAGATGACCAGGGGCTTCGGACTAGGCCAACCCTTGCTTAACCCTCATCTTTGGGAAGCTCGATCTTCGGGCGCTCAGCCAGCGCCGGACCGACGTCCTCGCCCACAACGCCCCGTTCCATGTAGTCCTCTTGCGTTGTACTGATGCGCTCGTGGCCGAGGTAGTCGGCGATCTCGCGAGCGGTCAGCCCAGCGTCATCGAGAACGCCGGCGACGTAGTGCCGGAAGTCGTGCGGGTGCAGGCCCTTGTACGGCGTCTTCTCAACGACCATCCGGAACCGAGCCCGGGTGTTGTCCGGATCCCGCAAGGTGCCGGTCGCCGACGGGAACACCCACGGCGTCTCAGCCTCCGCCCGACGACGTTTGAGGATGTCCATCACCCAGCCAGGCGGCCGGATCGTGCGCATGCCGGCACGGCTCTTGGTGTGGTCCTGCACGAACAGGCCGCGCCCGGTCACCCGAATCGCGGTCCCGTGGAACCGGATCGTCCCGGCGTCGAAGTTGACCGAGGTATCCCAGTCGAGCGCGAGCAGTTCGCCGATGCGGCAGCCGAGCCCGGAAAGCACGTCGACCATGTCAACCAGGTCCCACCGCTTCGAGTCCTCGCCCGCGTGGAACACACCGAGAATCGGGCCGATGGTCTTCGCGTTGACCATGCGTTCCTTCTTGCGTTTCTTGGCGCCCAAACTCTCGATCTCACGGACCGGGTTCTTGTCGAGCGCGTCGTGCCGGACGACCAGAGCGAAGATGCCGGACAGCACGACTTTGACATGCGACGCAGCACCACGGCCGTTGCGATCCCGCGTCTCAGTGATCAGGCGATTCACTGTCGAGACACGGATGTCTCGGACCCGAAGATGTCCCATAGGCGTTGCCAGGTATCGGTTCCACGTGTCGCGATATTCCCGCTTGGTACGCGCGGCCTTGCTTGATTCATCGATCGACTTCAACCACATGTCCGCCGCGACGGCCACCTTGGTCTCAGCCTTGATCTCGCCATCACCGGACCGTCGCGCCCGGTCACGCAGGGCTTCAAGCAGGTTATTGATCGCCTTGGCCTTCGTCGTGCCGACCCGTTCCACCGGACGCGTGACGCCGTCGTAGTCCTTGTAATTCGCCACAGCTCGCGATCCGCCGTGTGGCAGTTCGTACGTGCGGATCTTGCCCCAGGTTCCCAGCGGGAGCGATGGCCTGCCCATCAGACCACCCCCTGCTGTTCGACCCACGAGTCGACGTCCTCGGAGCGGTAGCGGACGTACTTGCCGATGCGGCGGCCGGCCGGACCGTAGCCCTTGGTACGCCATTGGTAGAGGGTGTTCTTCGGAATGCCGAGGTAGTCGGCGACGTCTTCGACGCTGAGCAGCTTGCTATTCATGGTCGTTTTCCTTGCTGTATTTGAGTTTTCGGTCGTCTCGGATGCGTTCGGCGATGCCTGCGGCGAGTTCGCGTTCGGCGTCGTCGCGGTAACCAGCGCCGTCGAAGCACCAGTCGTTGACCACGGCGATGGTGTCGGCGCGGTCGTCGAGGCCCAGGCGTTCGAGGGTTTCGGCGAGCCGGAACGCCTGGCGGTCCCCTCGGATGGCCTTGAACGTCGTGGAGTAGGCCAGCGACTTGGTGAGGAAGTGGCCCCGGAAGGCGAGCATGTGCGCCCACCGGCGGAGCTTCAGGTCCTCATAGGCGAACAGGTCCCCGAGGTCCCAGGCGGTTTGGATGATCCGGCGGTGGTGCGGGGTCACCTGCAGGTGGTCGATGTCGAGCTGGGAGCGGATCGGCCGGTCGGCGGCTTCGCTCTTGCCGGTCCCTTTGGTGGCGTACTTCGCGATGTACGCGGCGAGCCGGGCCTCGGAGATCTGGCCGGCATCGTCTTCCAGCTCAGCCGACGCGGCCGGTTCGATGCGGCGGACGTCGACCTGAGTCCCCCAGGTGAGCGGCAGCTCCGTGCCGTCCGGGTAGCAGGTGCGCACGAGCACAGCTCCAGCAGCCGCGTAGACGGCGTCTTCGAGCAAGTCCGGGTGCGCCCACCGGGGAGCCGGTGACACCGCCCCATCGGGACCGTCGAGGCGGACCACGGCGTGGAAGTGCACGAGCCCGCGCCGCTGGTATTCGGCGACCTTGCCGTAGGAGAGCCGGGCTTGTTCGGCGAACTCGCGGGCCTTGAGCCCGGCCCGTTTGGCGAGCTCCCGCCGCAGGCGCATCGTGAACCGCTGCCACAGGACCCCGGCGTGGGCCTGCCAGAGCACCGACCCGACGTAGTCGTAGGTCTCGGGGTCGAGCGGGGCACCGAGGCGGGTGTCGTCGTCGTGGTGGTACTCCCCGCAGCCGCACGGCCGCCGCTTCCCGTTACGGGTGATGTGGGCGGTGTGGACGGGCCCGAAGGACGGGGCGGTAAGGGTGACGAACGCGCGCGGCCGGTCGCCCACGGAGGTCGGGATGCCTTTGTGACCGCCGATGAGTCCGGCGCGGATGAGGTGGAAGGCATCGGCGGCGTAGCGGTCGGAGCAGGCCGGGCAGACCCCGGAGCGCCGGTTGCCGCACGGGGCGAAGATGTCCCCGCCGTGGTGATGCAGCACGGCGCCGGTGGCGGCGTCCTGGAGCTGGTGTGCGCCGGAGAGGCGGATGGGGCGGGCGCAGCCGTTGACGGCGCGGACCTTGGCGCGCCAGTCCTGGTAGTCGCGGGCCTTCACGCGGGCGGCGAGGCGGTCTTCCAACGTCAGCATGTTGGAGCCTTTCGGTTGGCGGGCATGAAAAACGGCGCGGGAGCCGGTTGGTGGCCGGGCTCCCGCGCCGTGGGCGTGTGTGTGGGGAGTGATTCAGGCGGTCGTGAGGTCTTGCAGGATCTGCGCGGCCATCGGCTCCGGGACGCGGACGACACGGCGGATCTCCTCGATGGTCAGCTCCCGCCCTTCGTTGCGGGCGGTTTCGGCGGCGGTGTTGATCCGGCTGGTCAGCTCGGCGGGGAGCTTGAGCCGAGGTCGGTCAGCAGTGGCCACCGCGACCGGTGCCGGTTTTGCGACAACGTCGGTCCGGGACGCGGTCACGGTGACCGAGCCGGACTCGGTGGCGGGTTCCGGGTCCTCGGGGGCCGGGGTGCGGCGCATGAGGAGCTTGACGACCACGAGGAACCCGAGTGCCGGCATCGCGGCCACGAGCCACCCGGCCGGGGTCGGTTCGGCGAGCGCGACTTGGGCGGCCATCTGCACCCCGAACCCGGCCACGAGCACCGCCACCGGGAACGTGAGCTTGCGGGACCCTCCGGTGCGGTGGTCGCGCTGGATCTCGAACCCGGCGACGATGACGATGCCCTCGATCACCACCGCGTCGGCCCAGGCGATCCAGCCGAGCTGCCCGTGGTGCACAGCCCAGTCGTGAGTGTGGGTGAACCCGGCCGCCGCGCCGATCGTGCCGAGGACGACGGCGACCAGTGTTCGGATGACGTCCACCAGCCGACGAGTCCTGTTCGTACTGTCCGCAGTGGACATGATGTTCTCCTCTCAGAACGGAGTGAGGTTGGACCAGCGTTGGAGCATGTCCCGGCCGCGTCGAGTCAGTCGCAGCGGTAGGACGGGTTTGCGGACCACGCCGTGCAGGCACGAGATCGCTTCCCTGGCCGGGCTGCGGTCGACGTAGCCGATGGACACCAGGTGCATGACGACGTCGTCCTCTTGCGCGGCCCGGCAGTGGCCCTCGCCGTCGAGGACCATCACGCGGTCGGTGTCGTCCAGGAGCCCGAACTTGCCGTCCCGGACGTCCGTGAGCACGTCTTTGGCCACCAGCGGGTTGCCGGGCGAGCCGAGCGGCTTGCGGCGTCCCCGAGCCGGAGGACACGCGCGACCGGCCGCCGGTGCGGGGGCCGAAGTGGGACTGCCGAACAGACCGAGCTGTCCAGAGTCGGCGCGGCGGCTCATCGGACGCGCTCCCGCCCGACGTCGCCGAACTCCCGGTTGCGGAACTCGGTGATCCCGAGCACCAGGCCGAGCCCGACGCAGGCGAACACGGCGGCCACGATCCAGAACAGCACCGAGGCGCCCTGTCCGAGGTAGATCAGCCACAGCACGAGCGCGGCCGGGACGCCGTACTTGGCGTAGAGCCAGACTCGCCACACATAGAAGCCGAGACGCCACATGGTCAGTCCTCCTTGGTCGGTCGGTGGGTCGGGCAGAACACGAGCTGTTCGGACGTCCAGCGCCAGCCGGGCTCGTGGGTGAGGTACTGGCCCAGCTCGTGCCAGTCGCCGAAGCACATCCGGTCGTCGTTGGGGTACTCGCCGCAGACGACGCAGCGGGCGTAGTAGGCGACGCTGTACTCCGCGATGAGGACCTTGTCGCCCGGTCCCCGCAGCACGCTCGCCCACGTTTCGGCGTCCTCGCGGGAGGAATACAGGCGATCGCTGAGCCGCTGCAGCCCGGTCTCGAAGGTAACCTTCTCGATCGCGAAGTGCGGCGCGTGGACCACGGCCGGGTAGTTGACCGTGGTCATCACGCCACCACCGACAGCCCCGGCATCGGCCGGCCGGAGCGGATGAAGGCGATCAGTTCGTCGATCTCCCGGTCATCGACGTAGGCGGCGCGGACGCGTTGCGGGACGCGGGTGCGTTGCCGGATCACGTAGCCGATACCGGCAGTGTCCGGGACATTCGGGATCTCGTCCGCCAGCGCGCCCCGCAGCCGGGCACCGTCCCCGAGGACCATGTCCACGTGCGACTGAGCCGTGACCCGCAAGCACACCCGAGTCGGGAACAGCTCCCGCACCGGCACCGTGTCCTTGGTCGGTTCCTGCACCAACGCCGTCATGAAATGCCCCGTGGCACGGCCCTGCGAGCCGACGATGGCGAGCTGCTTGCGCAACGTGCGGGCGATCGAGCCGTCGCCGTAGGCCAGCAGCGCCCCGATCTCGTCGATGATCAGCAGGTTCAGCGGCGTCTCGGCCGAGACCTCGATCTTGCGGCGGCCCGTGGCGGCGAAGGACTGCTGCACTGTGCGTAGGTCCGCGATGTACTCGTCGACCAGTGCCGCGCAGGTCTCCTCGGTGTCGGCGTAGCGGTAGGCGGCGTGGGCGTCGCCGAACTTGCGGAACTCCAGTTGCTTCGGGTCGCAGATCCACAACCGGACCAGCCCGTCGCGGATCAGCGGAGCCAGCCCGCGCAGCTCGGAGAGGACGATCGAGTTCTTGCCTGCGCCGGTCGCGCCCGCGATGAACAGGTGCGAACGCAGCCGCAGCCGCCAGTCCGTGCCGTACTCGGTGTCCCCGACATAGATGTCATCCAGGTCGACCGACTCGGCCGTGTCCGGCATCTCCGGAGCCGGGATGGTCTCGGTGAACGGCTCCGAGCGTTCGATGATCAGCGCGACGAAGCCGGGCTTCGGGTGCTCGAACGCGATCCGCTGCACCCTCAGCGTGTCCGCCAGTCGTTCGAGGTTCTCCTCGATCGAGCGGCGAGCCTGCCCACGCGCCAACGCCAGCGTGACCACGTCCACGGACGGGGAGTAGGACCGCAGCCGGGTGATGCGCGGGAAGAGGTCCTCGCCGGTCTTGCGGTCGGTGACGTACATGTCGCAGGCCCGCAGCGCGCGGGTGAAGCGCGGCCCGACGTAGACCGACCAGCGGCGGCGCCAGGCTCGAAGCCGCGGGGCGGCGTAGTGGTCGAAGGTGTCCGGGTGCGCTCGGTACCAGCAGAGCAAGGCGCCGGCCGTTCCGCCCGTGATGCCGCCGGTGGCGGTCCAGCCGAGCTCGAGACCGGCCCCGAGGATGGCGCCCGGTCCGGCGGTGGCGCCGGGGTGGCGGACGAGCCACTTGAGCGCCTTGACTTCGGTCCCGGTCTGGCGGGACGACTTGGGGGTGTTCATGGCTTGGTGGTCCTCTCGAACAGCACGAGACCGGCCCCGCGTCCCGTGGTGGGAGGTGGCGGGGCCGGTCTCGTGCGAAACGGATCATGTGTGGTTGGTCAGAGGGTGATGGCCGCGCGGGCGTCGGTCAGCTCGGTGGTGAGCGTGCCCATCGCGCGGGCCGCGCGGGCGTGTGCGGCCTTGAAGCCGTTGCGGTTCAACGGCATGCCCTTCATCGACTCGCGAAGCTGCAGGAGCGCTGTGTCGAGGTCGTCGACGACCCGGTCGACCTGGTGCGCCATGATCAGAACCTCCAGTCCCGCGAGACCAGCTCGGCCTCGTGCTTCTTGCCGAGCGTCCGTAGGCGGTCGAGTTCGTCGAACGCCTTGGTGCGGAACGCTTTCAGTTCGTCTTGGCTGGCGATGGTCCAGGACTCGGACATGGCCTTGTCGTCGTAGCGGTCGATGAGCTTGTCGACCTCGCCGAGGACTTCGGCCACCATGTCCAAGGTGTTCACGAACGTGGCGTAACGCTGCTGCGCACGCCGGTTCAGCGTCTTGAGCTGCATCTCAGCTCCACCTCTCCGGGTTGTGCTCCAGCGACCACGCCAAGCCGGACAGGTCACCGACCAGCGCGCGGATCGACCGACCGGCCTGCACCTTCGCCTCATCCGGCACGTCAGCGCTCCGGAACTTGTGGAATGCGATGGTCAAGCCGTCGATCATGTCTCGGATGTCGTGCTGCATTTGCCGCTTACCCTTCGCGTGTCGTGGCGACCAGTTCGGCCGCCGAGGTGAGGTCTGCCGTGAGGAAGCGCACCGCGTTTCCGACCGCGACCTTGATGTCCTTGTCCGGTTCGGTGGCGGCGAACGCGCGGTACGCCTCGTGTGCCGCCGTGATGATCGCCAGGATTTCCGGCATGTCAGCCCCCGTTCCGGATCACGTGTCGAGCGTGTTCGATGCCTTCGCAGAACCCCGCCTGCCAGGACAGGTCATCGGTCGTCTCCGCCAGCGCGGCGGCCCGTTCCTGCTCCAGCCGAGCCGCAAGCATCCGGATCACCACGCCGACCTTCACCGGGCGGCTCACCGGTGATCCCACCCGTCGAGGCCCAGTTCCCGTTCCCAGGACCGGGCGTGCACCCACAGATCCGAATCCGCCGGCGGATCCTGTGCGTAGACCTCCGCGAGCGTCAAGGCGGTGATCGCGTCGTTTCGGTCCAGGAACCGGCCCGGCAACAACGTCACCGTCCAACCGTCCGGCGTGACCTCCGCCTGGTGGTCGGTCACATCCGAGGTCATCCACTTCTCCGCCGTGATCCAGATGCCCATCACCGGCCCGCCTTCCACGCCAGCGCCAGCCCGGAGACCAACGCCAGCACCCCGAACACCGGGGCCGCCACGATCAGCAGCCCGACCAGCACGAGCCACACCAAGTACGTGAACACCGCTTTCTCCTCCCTTACATGTGCCACTGGCGGCCGCACACGGTGCACGTGGCAACTCGTGTCGGTGACAGCCAGAAACTTGCCGAACAGACGTGGTTGGTCTCAGGAACCCCGCTTCGGGCCGTGCGGGTCGTACGACGACAACCCACCCCGAACCGCGTTCAATGCGCCACCCATCCGCCTACTCCTTCCGCTCGAAACTCCGTGGTAGAACCCCAGGACCCCCGGACGAACAGTCCGGCCGGGAATCGAGGCGCGCCACCACAAACAGCGCGGTTTTAGGCATGGATCGGCCCACTCTGTATTTGTCAAAGAACGAGAAGTGCCCTTGCCCGACTCGAAACGGGCCGCCAACCGACTTGGGAAGGGCTCCAGGGTGGTGATCACGCGACGGCCGGGGAGGTAGCCGCGCGAACCGGTCACCCACCGGTCATGAGGTCAGGCTCAGGCGGCGCGCTGCGCAGCACCCGACCCGACAGGCTTCAAACCGAGAGCCTTGAACCACAGACCCGAACCAGAGATCCGGCCGTCATCGCCGGTCGTCTGCCACGTGTTCAACACCGGGTTGATCAACTCGACGTAGGAGCCCTCCTCGAACCCCTCCCCCGGGTCCGACGCGAGCGTCACCTTGATTTCCTCGCCCTTGCCCGGCCGTCGCCCCTCCACCGGACGCGGCTTCGCGAACAGCATGACCACGAACGCCTGGTTGCCCTCGCGGTCCACCGCCGGGGTCAGCTCCCCCTTAACCTCGCGCATCTTCATGGTCGGCGCTTCGGTGACCATGAATCGGTAGCCCGAGCTGACGAACGGGATGTCCTGCATGTCTGCCTCCCAAGGTCTCCAATAGAACTATCTCTATAAAACCACCGGCGACGCCATGTGTCAATAGAACTATCTCTATCAGGTCGCCGTAGCGGTAGACTGGCGGTAGAGATAGCGTTATCGACCTGCGAAGGGACGTCGTGTGACCATCGGATACAGAGACCTCGCCGCCGTCCTACGGGAGGCGATCAAGGGCGGGGAGTACGCGCCAGAGACCACGCTGCCGAAGCAGAACGAACTCGCGACGCAGTACGACGTCAACGTCAACACGGTGCGCAAGGCGATCGGTGTTCTTGAGGCCGAGGGCCTGGTAACTCCGGTGCGGCGCAAGGGCACCGTCGTCCGCAGTCGGCCCGCCCTCAAGCGACTTGGCATGGAGAGGTACGCCAAGAGCAAGTGGAAGTTCGGGCTCGTGGCGTTCGCGGCGGACCGTGAAGCGTCCGGGGCAACCTGGAACCGCTCGGACCAGACCAACCGCGTCACGCTGGTCGAGGCCGACACGGAGATCGCCCAGGCCCTCGGCGTCGAGGTGGGGAGCCCGGTCTACGAGCGGGCCCGACTGGTCAAGCAGGATGGCCGGCCGACTCACAACCTGGCGAGCTACTACCGGCCGGACGACGTCGAGAACACGCCGATCGTCGATCCGAAGCCCGGCAACGCCTCACCTGGAGGCGGGTTCGCGGTCCTCACCATGCAGGGACTCGAACCCGACACCATGACGGAGACGATCTCAGCTCGGATGCCGACGCCTGAGGAAATCGACGAACTGGAGCTCCCCGCTGGCGAGCCGGTGATGATCCTCCATCGGACCACCAGGACCGCCGACGGGACCGCCGTCGAGTTCGCCCGTGGCGTCCATGCCGCGTCGCGGTTCGCCTGGACCTACACGTTCAAGATCCCCGAGTAGCCCCAACCCGAGGAGACGCCCGTGCCGACGTCGACCATCCCCGACGACCTTCGCGAAGACGTCGAGACGCTGTGGAACTTCCATCGCATCGACGACCCGCTCAGGCCTGTCGACGTCGCGATCGGACTCGGGAGCCACGATCCGAGTGTTGCCGTCTATGCAGCTCAGCTCTACACCAAGGGCCTGTTCCCCTTGGTCGCGTTCACAGGAGCCAATGCGCCGACGACCGTCGAGCGGTTTCCCCGAGGCGAGGCCGTGCACTACCGCGAGATCGCGATCGATGCAGGCGTCCCTGACAGCGCAATCCTGGTCGAACCGAAGGCGACGAACACCGCCGAGAACTTCGAGTTCACACGCGAGCTGCTCCAGGAGCATGGCACGCCGGTTGCTACGGCCTTGATCTTGAGTCGCCCCTATCAGCAGCGCAGGGCGTACGCCACGGCCAAGAAGCTATGGCCCGAGGTCGACTTCCTTTGCTCCGCGATCCAGCAGCCTCTAACTGACTACGTCGAGAGCATCGGCGACCACAAGCGCGTGATCGACATGCTCGTTGGAGACACCCAGCGGCTGACCGTCTACGCAGATGCCGGGTACGCCATCCCGCAGGAGATCCCTGCCGACGTTACAGGCGCCTACGACCGGCTGATCACCGCTGGCTACGACAGCCGCCTGATCCCCACCGCTTAGTACGTGTTCAGAGTTTCTTTTCTTGTTCAAGGCGGCCCCTCCGGGGCCGCGCCGCTATCGGCCGGCACGCGCGGGGCCCGCCTCCGGCACCCACGCGACCGGCCGGCGGCTGCACCGGGGACCGCAGCTCAAGAAGAAGAGAATGTCCTCGCCGGACGGGCAGGTCTCCGAGATGGCCGAGTCGAGCGCGACGGTTGCGTCCGTGTGCGGCCGAACGGCATCTCGACGACCTCCCGGAGGGCTATCACGCCGCGTCAAGGGGGCAGCCGAGCAGGTCGGCGGCGGTCAGACGGTAAGCGCCCCCTTGACACAGCGTGATCGGGCTGAGCCAGGTCGACGAGATGCCGAAAGGCCACCCACTTGCATAGATGGCAGGAATTAACTTCCTATTGGGGCTTTTCCACCGATCTTTCGCCAGTGCTCAAGCACCTCTTCCTTAATCGGCAACGCCAGCAACTCGGCTCGTTCCTGCTCCGCCCTCGCAATCGCAGACTCTGCGCTTTCGGCAACAAGCTCATCAAGGCGAGCGGTATCGGCTGTCCATCCAGGCATGATGTTCTCCATCATCGCACCCGTTGACACACGAAGCTTCTCCTGAGCGGCAGCGGAGGCCGCGTGAGCACGCCTGATGTCGCCTGGATGATCCAGAACACTGACTTCTCCCGCATCCAGGATCACCCCAATCGAACAGGGCAGGCCACTCCGCAACGCCAACCCCACGATGGCGTCATCTGCGCGGCGTTCGCTCAGCTCCCAGTTCAGTCCACCTAAGTCCAACTTCCTCTTCCGCGCGCCCTCAAGCACCATCCGCGCAGGCAGATCAATCCACTTCATCCCGAGATCGGGCAACAGTAAGTACAGCATCTGATCAACTTAGTAGCATCCTCTACCGAAGGGGAAGCGGACGCGCGGACCAACCACCAGGAGATCACGGTAAGTAATCATCCCAGGAGTGCGCGCTAGCCGCCCCTGAACCAGTAGGCGACGGACCACACTCGGCACATCACACCAGCAGACGACGGCCACCGTCCATAATCAAGAGCTGCGATTTCCCACACGCCAAATAAGACAAGTTCGCAGATCTGAAAGCACCAAGAAAGCTCAGGGAGTCGAGAATTCACGCCCCACTGAGCCTGACGGACGAGCCGCGCCCGCATAGGTCGACAAGGAATTCATATTATCATGATTCTCTAAAAAGGCGGCTCATCCGCAAAACCTACTTCTTCGGACGCATCGCTTTCCTCGTCAGGTTCCACGTTCAAGTTTCCAGGAAGCCACTCAAGGGTTTTCGCACTTGCAGAGCCCGCCCAGATTCGCGCTCCAACCTCAGGAAGCCTCAGGACAAGCAGCTTTCCACCAGGAAGAGCGGTAATAAGCTTTAGTCGGTCTCGCCAAACCAGCACATCATCATCCGTGATCACTATCCATGCATCTAAGAATTCATGCCACCACTTCTTGGCATGATCTTTTATAGCCTGCTGCACCAGGGCGCGCTGAGTACCGTCGAGCCCTTCAGTCAATACAATTAGAGCCCTACTTGCCATCTTCGCTCCCCCCTGAGTCCAGTTCGGCAGCTGCAGCCTGCTCAACATCCAACCGCGCCGCAGGTTCCGAAACCGAAATGTTCACCCCGCGTTCAATTACGCCCTCAACCTGAACAACCCTCTCGCCAGACTGGTCATCACCAAGGGTTACCCGGCTTATCTCCGCATACTCCCGACCAGATATCTGACCAAGCATTAGGTTTGCAGGCTTTTTGATATTGATGAATGCAACCACTCCTATAACGCTGATAACAATCATGAATCCTACCCCTAAAATCCATGGAATCAGCCAGGTGGCGACATCATTTATCGCAAGCGTTGTAACCGACGCCAAAACTCCGGCAAACACAACCGATATAATCGTTGCATAAAACCCCAGAACAGTGCGCGGATTTACCGTATGCCGCTGCGCAACCATCCTTGTCAACTCGTTCTTCAACGAGCCCCACCTCCCCGCGCACAGCCACCCTCCGGAAATCTTGCATCATACCCCGCCCAACCGACCGATAACGAGCAACCCTCCCCGCCTAAAGTCAACCTGCTTAACACTCTCATCGGACACCGACCAACAACACCAAGGACGGCCATCAACGCCCATTTGCTAACGTTAAGACCGCAGGCGCAGGGGTATAATGATCATCGGCCGCCGACATCAACCAAGATCTAATTCTACTATCAAGCCAAGAGACCCAGAGACGCATCCATGCCACACCACACCAGCACGGGACGACCAATGCGAACCGATGGCAGCACACATCGCCCGGGCCGGCTACTGCTACCAGCAGATCGCCAGGCGGCGGACAATGTTGATCTCTGTCGGCGATCAGTGGAGGGCATATTCACAAGAGTGGGTGTTGCAACCCAGCCCTCGAGGGGCGAGCTCCACCCGTGTCACATCCATGCCACACCGCACTACCGAGGAACACCCAACGATGGCCAACGACGCCCCGGACTTGCCCTGGTCAACGGACATCTCGACGCCCAGCCCGCAGGTCTGATGACCACCGAATCAGAGCAAGGGGCCATCGGGTCAGGTGTTCGGCGTTCTGTCGTGACCGAACACCCCGCCCGTCGCCCACGCTTTACCCTCGCCAATGGTTGCGAGATAACCACAAATGACCACAGGTACAGGCTCGCCGTAGCCGAAAGATCGCCAGGTGGCGGACCATGTCGATCACTATCGACGATCAACGGCAGGCATGATCCACAAAAGCGGGTGTCGCAGGTTCGAATCCTGCCGGGGGCACATTCAAGCTCTGGCGAGGCGAAGCGCCACGCCGAGCATTACCCCGGACCCCACGACGAACACCAGGGTCACCGCACCGAGCAGCACCGTTTCGCCCCGGCGATCTGCGTTGCGCAGGCGGTGGTTCGCGGCCAGTGCGACCACGGCCGCGACGATGGGCAGCGTCCACGACCAATGGGGATAGCGGAACACACCCCAAATAGCGAAACCAGCGAAGGCCAGGCCGAGGAGCCAAACGCCGAAATACGCCTTACGGAGGATGGCGTCGGTATCGAACAACGGGTCAGCCATCGAGCCAGTCCACCTCGGAGAAGTCCTCGTCGTCGACGGAGTCTTGGCGCCCTCGGTGGGACGGAGCGGGCTTCTCGTCGGATGCCAGCTGTGACAACGCATTCCGCCCGGCTTCCGCCTGCGCGTCCTTCTCGGACTCCGACAAATTGCCGTACCACTCGGCGAAACCGGCTGTGCTTCCGCCGAGCACGTCGGCGTATAGGGACGAGCGCAGTACCCCGCGCGGCGTTACGTTGCCGGCCAAGAGCTCTCGTGCCAGTTCGGCCGCCGCCGGGTTGGTCGTGTTGGCCGCCAGCTTGGTCAAGAGCACCTGACGGGCGCGATTCTTCACCGGGTCCGGGGAGAATTCCTGGGACATGCTCAAGCCCCCGGGTGGTTGTAGCCGGCGGGCAGGGGGTGGGCTTCGAAGCTTCCGCCGGAGCCGATGACGTCGAGGACGCCGCCGTGGATGACGCGGACCGTGTTCTGCACGTTCATCAGCAGGTTGGTCATCTGTTTCCAGCCGTCGACCACGTTCTTGCACTCCAGCGCGGCCAGGCTCCAGAGAACGGCCGGGCCGACGACCGTTTCGGCGAGAACACCGCCCGCGGCCAACTCGACAGCGCCCCAGAAGATGCTGTCGAAGATGTCCTGGATGATGTCGTTGATCGTTTCCGAGAACTCCCACACTCCCTGAGCCGCTTCACGGTACTTGTCGCGCAAAGCTCCGAGGCCCGCCGCGTAGCCGTTCACCGTGTCGGCCAGCCCGCTGAAGTACTGGAAGGCTTCGTTGGCAGCGTTGCCGGTCCAGCTCGTCAAGAGGGTGGTGATGTTCGTCTTCAGGTCCTGGGCGAGATCCGCGCAGAAGAAGGACAAGGAGTTCAGGGCATCCGACGCCTTCGCGAACTGCTCCCAATCGCCTGCCACCCAGTTCGAGAACTCCTCGACGGGGTTCACTTGGATCGTCGCGTCCAGGAACTGCTGCGTCCAATAGCCCGCGCTGATCAGGTTTCCCAGGTCGTTGACGAGCTGGATGGGATTGGTGAAGTCGGCGGCCTGCGGAGGCTTCAGCCGTTCTGCCGGAAAAGCGATCTGCTGGACGGCCTGGGTGCTGGTATCCGCGGGCAGCCCCGGCACCGACGGCATCTGCGGCGGGCGTCCGGGGTCGGGATATGTCTGATCCAGCCGCTCGGCCGAGCGTCCGTCGACGCGGTCGTACATCTGCCAGGTGCGATCGAGTTCGGCGCTGCTCGCCTCACACACCTCTGTCAGCGCCGTCAGCGCGTTGACGATTTCGCCCTTGGCCTGTTCGTGGCTGCCGACCAGTTCGGCGATCAACCCGGGTTGCGCACCGATCTGCAGGTTCGCCTGCACGAAGCCCTCCGCGGTCTTCGCGTCGTCGTGGTGGTTCCGCAGGATGCCGCCGTACAGGCCGATCTGGAAGGTGTCCACTGTGAACGCCATCGACAACTCCCCTCCGTAGTCGTTCGAATGCAGGCAGTATGACATTCAAACGGCGCGGCGGCTCCTCACCGAGGAGGTGCACCAGACCTGGTGGCCGCGCCGACCAGCAGCGCATCGGTCGCACCAGGGTCAGCGGATCAGTACAGCTACCCTTTCCGCATGCTCGGCCTGGACAAGTTCGACCTCGAAGAAATCGGGACGGCCCTGCAGGACCAGACCGACTTCGAGTACTTCCACCTGGTCGACCCTCGGACCGGTGAGATGGGGTTTTGGACCACGGACGGCGGGATCGACGGCGAGCACCCGGTCGACCTGGACGAGCTGGATCTGATCGCGATTGAGCCACTGCCGTCCTACGTCTGGTACCGGGACATGGCGGACTTCGCCGAAGGTATCGGTGACGAGCGGGCCCGCCGGCGGCTGGCGAGGGCCATCCAAGGCAAGGGCGCCTTTCGCCGCTTCAAGGACGAGTTGTACGAGGAACACCCGAAGCTTCTTCCCGCCTGGCACGCGTTCAGCGATGTCCGGGCCCGACGCCGTGCAGTCGAATGGCTTGCCGACAAGGCACTCGTCGACCGCGACGCCGCCGCCGGGTTCGCCGCCGAACTTCCCGATCCCGACTTGCCATGAGTGCACCGATCAGAGGCCGGACCGCTCGAATCGCTCCAGCAGGCTCGGCTTGCGACGGTGTTCGGCACGTAGGCCGGCGAAGCGCTCGGCGAATGTCGCGCTTTCACTGGTTCGAGCGCTGACGGCCTTGAGGTCTGCGAGCAGCACGACCGCGTCGTCATAGCCGGCGGGCCGCTTGGACTCGATCAAAGCGGCGACCTCGCGCCACGCGTTCTCCTCGTCCGCGGCCAGTGCTTCGAGTCGCAGCTCCCGCGCCTCGGCACGCGCCCGTTCCTTCAGCAACGCTTCCGCCGCGGCACGAGCGGTGGCCACTCCCTCCCGCTCGGTCCGCTTGGTCGTCGCTGCCTGCAGCAGTTCGCCCACCGTGCGGGTACCAGCGGCGGGGATGTCGGCGAACTGGCGGCGAAAGCGCCGGCGCACCTCCGCCGCCACGTGTGGGTCACCGGTCACCGACCGCACGAGCAGCGCGTCTTTTCCCCGCTGCGGCAACCCCTTGACGAACTCGGCGAGCTCGCCGACATCGCCCGGCCGGCCACTGGCTTGGGCGGCGATGGCCAGCAGGTCGTCGTCGATCCGGAGAAACTCTGCCAGCGCGCGCAGCGTGTCGGTCAGGCGGTTCAGTCCCGGCGGCACGGGTGGTTCGAGTTCTTCTTCGTCGAGTTCGGTTTGAGCGGCGAGCAGCCAGCAAAGATAGAGCGCACGGTGGTCGCCGGCGGCGAGATCCACGCGGACCGGGATCAGCTCGCCGAGGCGAGTCTCGTCGGACTCGTCCCAATCTCCGCCGTCCTCGTCGTCGGAGTAGAGGCTGAGGATGACGTGCGCGCCGTGCTGCCAAGCGCTCGCCGAGTCGGCGGGGCAGTAGCGCTGGGCTGTTTCGAGGTCGAGAAGCTGTTCCGGAAGCTTGATCATGAGGCTGCGAATGCCCCAGTTGGCGACATACAGATGGGCGTCGAAGTAGCGCTCCATCATGGTCATCGGGTTACCGCCGAAACTGCCCCAGTGGTACTCGTTCGTGAACCTCGTCGCGGTGATGTCCGCGCGCGTCGACAGAGCCCGCAGTTCCGCCTGCTGGTCGTCGTCGAGTTCGTGGTCGACGGCCAGGAACTCGTAGTACTGGTACTCGCTCACTGTCCCGACTTTGCCAGATGATCTGACGACTCCCACCGCGCTCCGTATGCCAGGCCGGGCATGAGGCCGCGGAATCGCAGGTGCACCTCCCCTGACGAATCCATCTGCGATGGACGGCCGCGGTAGCCCGGGTCCGACACGTCCCGCTGGAACGCGCCGTTCAACACCCAGACTTCCGGAGGGGGCACCCGGCCGAACCGGACCCGCAGGTCGAACTCGTCGCACGGCTGGCGAGGCACCGTCACCATGTACGGCCGCAGCGACGGCGGCTGGAACAGGATCCCCACCTCCCACGACTCGCCACGGGACATCGGACGAGGTAGCTCCAGCCCATATCCCCAGCGCGAGGACGTCTCCATCCCCCGGTCCACCAAAGTCCCTCCATAGAGAACCGTGGCCGAGGGGCGTCCCGCCGGGAGGGACACCGCCAGCTCGAGCGACTGAAGACCCTCCTGATCGGCCACGATCCGACGCCGCTCGAGGATCAAAGGCGGGTCCACTACACAAGCGATAGCCAGCGACGACGTGTGCCACTGGTCCCCAGAAGCAGCCGGCGACGACGAAGGCGATGAAGCCAGCTCCGCCAGCAGGTCGATCGCCTCGTCCACGCGGCGGCGGACCGTCCGGGGGTCGCGGTCCAAACGGTGAGCTGCCCAGCGGACCCGGTCCTGGTAGAGCGGCTGGCGGGCCTCCGCGCAAATCGCGAAGGCCGCCAGCGCCGCCACCCGCAGGTCCTCAGGGAGGTCCGCCGCCAGGCCGGTCAAGCGGTCCGACACCTTCTCCCGGATCGCCACCATCCCGTCGCCGTCGGCCACCGAACAGGCCGATCTCAGAAGAGGGCCGATCCGATCCTCGACTCGGCCCGCCAACCCTCGGCCCTTGCGCAGCGTCTTCAACTCCCGGACCAGCTCGGAACGCTCCACGGTCCTTCTCCTTCAGTGCGTTTCCATGGTCAGCACCCCCTTCAGGACAGAGTGCGGCCGGGCGGTGGACCGGAAGTGGACAGAACGTGCATCACCGAGGCGATCAGCGCCGTCCCCAGGCGGACGCCGTCGCGGCTCAGGTACGTGCGGAACGTGCCGATGCGGCCCAGTGCCTCTTCGTCCGCGTCGCCGACTCCGAAGGCCACGACCCGTGGGCGGCGCACCCAAGCCGGATCGCACAGGGACGAGAACGCCGCCGGCCAGGTCACCGGGTCCGTCGGCTGGCCGTCGGACAGGAAGAACACCAGGGGCCGGTGGACCCGCACCCGGTGCGCATCCAAAAGTCGGAAGTCCTCCTCGATGGCCGAGCGCAGGCAGGTGAACACCGGCCCGAAGTTGGTGCCCGCGCACGGCCCCGGCGGAGGCAGCTCCGCGACCTCCCCCGCGAGGTAGAGCCCGTGCATCACCTTCGGCTCCTCCCCGAAGCCGATCACGCTGCACAGCACCCGGTCGGCGATCGACGCGTCCGCGTGCACCGCCCCGCGGAACTCGCGTAGTCCCTTGTTCAACTCCCCTATGTGGTCGGCCATCGAAAGCGATACGTCGCATGCCACGTAACACGGCAACACGTCGGACCCCATACCGGTTTCTCCTTCACCCCTGATACGACCGGCGGAGTCTGGCAACCCGGCGTGTATCGAACGTGCAAGAAATGCGGATTACCGAAACTCCAACGGCCGATTGCGCGACACCAATCGGGGACAGCAAGCTGACGCCGGGGAGGCCGCGTGGAGTTTCGGATGCTCGGCCCGCTGGAGGCGTGGCACAACGGCGCCCCGGTGCAGCTGGGTGACCAGCAGCAACGGTTCGTCCTCGTCGTGCTGCTCCTGAACGCGAACAAGCCGGTCTCGAGCCCCCGGCTCGCCGAGATCGTCTGGGCCGACCGCGAAGCCAAGCCCACCCTGATCCGCGGTTACATCAAGCGGCTGCGCGACGTCGGCGTCGGCATCGAGACGACCCCGACCGGCTACCTCCTGCGGCTCGGCGACGACCAGCTGGACACCATCCGGTTCGGCCGGCTGCGCGCCGAGGCCGGCCGGACCGACGACGCGCGTCGGAAGATCGAGCTGCTGCGGGAGGCCGTCGGCCTGTGGCGCGGGCGGTTCCTCGAGGACATCGACATCGACCGCGTCGGCGGGCCCGAGGTCGTACTCCCGGAGGAGAGCCTGCCCGACGCCGTCGGCGACCTCGCCGAACTGGAGCTGGACACCGGCGACCACCGCTCGGCGCGCGACCGGCTGCGCCCGTTCGTCCGGTCCGACCCGGCCGGCCAGAAGCACGCCGAACTCCTGATGCGCGCCCTGATCGCCGGCGGCGACCGGGTCGGCGCGCTGCGCGTCTTCAACAGCACCCGCGACGCCCTCGCCGAGCTGCGCATGGAACCGGGGCCGGTGCTGCGCAACCTCGCCGCGCGCGCCGAACACGGGGAACCGCCCAGCTCACTGCCGTCGCGGCCCGGTGGGTTCACCGGCCGCGCCACCGAAATCGCCACGATCGAGACGGCCGCCGCGAAGGGACGTCGTGCCGTCTGGGTGAGCGGCGCGCCGGGCGTCGGCAAGACCGGCCTGGCCGTCGAAGCGGCGCACCGCCTGCGTGACCGCTTCCCCGACGGCCAGCTCCTCGCCCGCCTGAACGGGTTCACCCCCGGCGTCTCCGAGACCAGCGTCGGCGACGCGCTCACCGAGCTGCTGGTCGAGCTCGGCGTGCCGGCCGAACAGATCCCGGCCACCGTGGGCCGGAAGGCCACGCTCTACCAGACGACGTTGTGGGGCACGCGCACGCTGGTCGTGCTGGACAACGCCGCGTCGCCGGAGCAGATCCGGCCGCTGCTGCCCGAGGCCGACGGCTGCCTCGCCGTCGTCACCAGCCGGCGGATGGGCGACGCGGACACCGGGGAGAACCTCCGGCTTTCGCCGTTGGCGCCGGAAGAAGCGGCCGAGCTGTTCCACGCGCTGACCGACCCGCCGCGGGTGCGCGGCCGGGCGGCCGAGGTGGCGCTGATCGTCAAGCGGTGCGGCTTCCTGCCGATGCCGGTCCGGGTGGCGGCCGCGCTCTTCCGGCGGCACGACCGGTGGCCGCTGGAGCACCTGCTGCACCTGCTCGAAGAGAACGGGCCGTGGGGCACGGACGACGCCGACGGCACCGCCGCCGTCCGCGTGTCCTACCAGCAGCTCGGCGCGGCGCAGCGCGCAATGTTCCGGCTGCTCGGCAGCCTTCCCGGGCCGGACGTCGACGTCGTGGGCGGCGCCGCGCTGGCCGGCTGTGACGTCGCCGAGGCCCGGCTGCTGCTCGACGACCTGCACGAAGTCAGCCTGCTGGAGGAGGCCGCGCCGGAGCGGTACCAGATGCTGGACCCGCTCAAGGAGTTCGCCGCCGCCGATCCGGCGCCCGGCCGCGCGCTGGTGCGGCTGCTCGACTTCTACCTCGTCACGCTGGCGGCCGCGGTCGGCGCCGCATACCCCTTCGACCGGGCGCAGCTGCCCGCCTCCGACCGGTCCTGCGCGGTGACTCCGGACTTCGCCGACGCCGGCGCGGGACTGCGGTGGATCGCCGCCGAGCGCGACAACCTCGTCGCCGCGATCCACTACGCCGCCCGGCACGACCTGCCCGAGCACACGTGGCGGCTGGCCGTGCTGCTGTGGCGGTACTTCAACACGACCAACCAGTTCGAGGACTGGATCGGCACCCTCGAGCTGGCGTGGAAGACCGTGTCCGCCACCCCGGGCAACGACTACGGCCAGGCGCACGTGCTGCTGCGGCTGGCCACCGCGCACGACCGGCGCGGGCAGCTCGCGGAGGCGCTGGAGCTGGCCGCCCAGGCGCTGCCGAAATGGCGTCGCCTCGGTGACACGCGGGGCGAAGCGGCGACGTTGTGCGCGCTCGCGATCCCGACGATGGAGCTGGGCAAGCACGAGCAGGCGATCGCCCACCTCGAAGTCGCGCTGGCGAAGTACGAGCAGAGCGAGGACCGGCGAGGCGAGGCCCACGCGCTGAGCATGCTCGGCTACCTCAACGAGCTGCACGGCAACCTCGACGTCGCGCTCGGCCAGCACTCGGCGGCCGCGCGGATGCTGCGCGAAATCGGTCACGTCCAGGGTGTGGCGCACGCGCTCAACAACCTCGGGTCCGTGCAGGAGAACCTGGGACTGCTTCCGGAGGCGCTGACCAGTTACACGGAGGCGCACGCGCACGCCGCCGAGATCGGGGACCACTGCGTCGAGGCTTACGCGCTGAACAACATCGGCAACGTGCACCGGCAACAGGGCCGGTACCCCCAGGCCGTGCGCTACCACGACAAGGCTCGTGAGGTGGCGGCGAACGTACCGGATGCCGACCTGCGCACCCAGCTCTACCTCGACCGCGGCGCGACCGCGCTCGCCCAAGGCGCGCGGCGGGACGCTTTGACGGCGTGCAAAGCAGCTTTGGACCTGGCTGACGGCAGCGGAAACCGCGCCTACCGGGCCCGCGCTCATCGCGGTGTCGCCGAAACGCTGCACGCGATGGGCGAGCACTCCGGGGCGGTGACGCACTGGGACGCCGCCGAAGCCGAATTCGACGCGCTCGATTTACCGGAAGCCGGTGAAGTGCGTGACGAACGGGCTTCCTGGGAATGCGCCTGCGCGTCGCGATGACGCATTCCGGGCCGGCCGGGGCACGGCCGGCCCGGCGCACATCAACCGTGCCAGGGGTTGCCGTCGGTGCCCGCGGGCGGCGGGCTGGTGGTCGTGACCGGCGGCGGCGGGGTACCACCGTCACCGTCGGCGAACGCCGTGGTGGAACCGATCAGCGGCGCCGCCGCGACGATGCAGAGCGCGAGCACGGGCCCACCAAATTTGGCCAGCTTCTTGGGCATGGACATGACGAATCCTCCAAGGGAATGGTGGTTTTTCAGGGATTCCGGAGGATTTCCGGGCCCTGCAACCAGGATTCGTCACGCGGGATCGGACAACAAGGCGTTTCCTGTTGCCTGAGCGAATAGGAAACAGTCAACTCTTGGGAAACAGAAATGCGCCGGCGAGCAGCACCACGCCGGCCACGACGAGCGCGGTGGACGTCGTCGTCGCGCTCAGCAGGGCACCCAGGATCGCGACGCCGAGGACGGCGCCCGTCTGGCGGGATGCGTTCAATGCTCCGCCCGCGATGCCCGCCAGCTCGGGTGGGGCTGAGCCGACCACCGACGTCAGCAGTGAGGGGATTGCCAAGGACACTCCGAAACCCAGCAGTGCCAACGCCACCACCGACAACGCCGGTGCCGACGACAACGCCTGGAGGAGCGTTCCCGATGCCATCAGCACGAAGCCCGATACCGCCGGGATGCGCGGGCCGATGCGGGCCACCAAACGGCCCGTGAAGATCGGGTTGAACGCCGTCGGGATCGTCAGTGGCAGGAAGGCCAGGCCCGTAGATGACGGCGAATAACCTCGCGTCTCCTGGAAGTACAGCGACAGCACGAACAACACGCCCGACAAGCCGAAGTTCACGATCGCGCCCGCCAGGAGGCCGCGGGACAGCAGGCGTCGCGGGAGCATTGCGTCCGGGCGACGCTGCGACACGACGAACACCGCGGCCGCGACCACAGACACCAGCAGGAGCCAAAAAGCACTCTCGACCAGCGCGTACGTCAATGTCGACAAAGCGACTACCGCCGAGATCTGGCCGACCAGATCGACCCGGCCCGGCTTGGGCGGCGTCGCCGGGGCCGAGCGGGACAGTGCCAGGGCCACCGCCGCCACCGGAACGTTCACCAAGAAGATCGCGCGCCAGCCGAAGGTCTGCGTCAGGAGGCCGCCCAGGAGCGGGCCGGCCACCAGGCCCGTTCCGCTCACCGCCGCCCACACCCCCATCGCCTTCGCGCGGGCGGCCGCCGACGGGTAGGCCGTCGCGATCAGGGATAGCGATGACGGCACCAGCAGCGCGCCCGCCACTCCGAGCAGTGCGCGGAACGTGATCAGCACAGCCGGGGAGAACGCGAAAGCCGACAACAAGGACAACACCGCGAACGAAGTCAGCCCCGCGAAGAACACCCGGCGGGCGCCGAAGCGGTCCGACCAGGCGCCGGCCGTCAAGAGGAAGGCCGCGAACGTCAGCGTGTAGCCGTTCGAAATCCATTGCTGGTCGGACAAAGAAGAGGAAAGGGACGGGAGCGCGACAGTCACGATCGTCGTGTCCAGCATGACCAGGAAGTAGCCCAGCGAGAGGCCGGTGAGGAGTCTTGCCACACCGGCAACTCTGGACGCTCCGTGACATCGACGGAAGCAGGGAGTTACGATGGCAGGTATCGGGAACGCCGATGGGGGCCTTCATGGAACTGCGTCACCTGCGCACCTTCCGCGTCGTCGCGCGGACGCTCAACTTCACCCATGCCGCCGCCGAGCTGCACTACGCGCAGTCCAGTGTCACCGAACAGATCCAGGCCCTGGAAGCCGAACTCGGGTCGCAGCTCTTCGACCGCGCCACCCGGAAGCTCACCGCCGCCGGGGAACGGCTCGTCGGCTACGCGGATCAGGTGCTCGAACTCGTCGAGGAAGCCAAGGCCGCCGTCGACGAAGAACGCGGCGAACCCGAGGGCGAACTCACCATCGGCGCCCTCGAAACCCTGTGCACCCACTGGGTTCCGCCGATCCTCGGCGCTTACCGGACGCGGTGGCCGCGCGTGCGGATGTCCTTGCAAGAAGGGGGCCGCGGCGAGCTGTACCGCGGCGTCCGGGAGTCCGAAATGGACGTTTGCTTCACCTTCGGCACGCCGCCGGACGATCCCGCGTTCGCCAGCCGGACACTGAAAGCCGAGCCGCTCGTCGTCATCGCGCCGCCCGGGCATCCGTTGGCGCACAAGGAAGAAATCCGGACTGACGACCTCCGCGGCGTCGGGTTCCTCGCCACCCCCAAGGGCTGCGGCTTCCGCGAGATGCTGGACCGGATCGACGGACCCGTCGTCGACACCGAGGTCGGCAGCCTCGCCGCCCTCGGGCGGTGCGTGGCCGCCGGGATGGGGTGCGGGATCGTGCCCGCGATGGTCGACCACCCCGGCGCGGTCGCCGTCCCCCTCGCCGGGCAGACGACCGAGGTCACCATGACCTGGCGGCGGCGCGACGAGCACAAGCCGAGCGTCGCCGCGCTGCTCGCCACCGCCAGGGGAGACGTCAGGGTTTGAGCACCGCGAGCCCGTCGGCCACCACGACACCGTCGTGCAGGACAGTGCGGTCGCGGCCGCGGTCCATCACCGCGCTCGTCGGCGTTTCGCCGTCCACCAGGACCAGGTCCGCGCGGTCGCCCACGGCCAGGCCCGGCCGGTCGTCGAGCCCGGCCAGCCGGGGGACGTCGTGGCTCATGATCGACGCGCCGCCCATCGTCGCGACCGCCAGCGCGAGCTCCACGTGCGAGTCACGGCGGAACCCGCGGGTGAAGGCCAGCTGCCACGTCCGGTCCAGCAGGTCGCAGTTGCCGTACGGGCTCCAGTAATCGCGCTGCCCGTCCTCGCCCAGACCGATCCGGACGCCGGCGGAAACCAGGTCCAACAAGGACAACTGACCGGCGGCGGACGGCGCCACCGTGGTCATCGCGATGTCCAGCTCGGCGAAGTCGTCGATCACCCGGCGGCTCACCGACTCGGAGATCGAGCCCAGGTCGTACGCGTGGGACATCGTCACCTTGCCCCGCATGTCCAGCGCGCGGACGCGCTCGAGCACCAGGTCCGTGGAGAACAGGCCGAGGTGCCCCGGCTCGTGCAGGTGGATGTCGATCTCCGCCTGGTGCTTCTCCGCCAGGCCGAACACCGCGTCCAGGTGCCCCTTGGGGTCCTTGTCCAGCGTGCACGGATCGATGCCGCCGATCACCGTCGCGCCGGAGCGCATCGCCGCGTCGAGGACGTCCAGTGTGCCCGGTTCCCGCAGGATGCCGGCCTGGGCGAACGCCATGACATGCACCTCGGCCTGCGCCGCGAACTTCTCGCGCGCGGCCAGCACGGCGTCGAGCTTCTCCAGCCCGCAGTCGACGTCGACCTGCGCGTAGCTGCGGACTCGCGTGGTGCCGTGGGCGATCATCCGCTCGAGGGTCCCCGCGACCCGCGAAGGCAGCGGGACCTCGGCCGTGCGCCAGTTCTCCCGGTCGTTCGTCATCATCGCCACCACCCCGGGACCGCCCGTGTGCGGCCGGAACGGCAGCCCGATCCGCGTTGAATCGAGGTGCACGTGGACGTCGCTGAAGGCCGGGAACAGCAGCCGGCCACGGCCCTCGACCGTGGCAACCGAGGCAGCCGGATCGTGCGGGCGGACCGCCGCGATCCGGTCGCCGGCCAGCTCGACGTCGCTGCGCTCGCCGCCCCAGGGGCGGACGTCTCGGATCACCACAGGAGCCACGGTAGTCACTTGCCGAGCGCTTCCACGCCGGCCTGCGCGAACGACTCGTCCTGCGCACCGGACGGCGCGCCGGCGACCCCGACCGCGGCGATCGGGGCGGTCCCCGCGGTCACCGGGACCGCGCCGGCCAGGAACAGGGTGCCGTCGATGTCCTTCAACGTCGGGGCCTGCTGCAGGCGGCCGACCAGCTCGGACGTCTTCGCGTTCCAGGACACCGCCGTGAACGCCTTCTGCTGGGCCGAGCTGTAGGACTGCGGGCCCGCGCCGTCGCCGCGCAGGGTCAGCATCGTGTTCCCGTCGCGGTCCACGACGGCGACCGACACGCGCTGGCCGGCCTTGCCGGCGGCGTCCAGCGCGGCCTGGGCGGCCTTCTGCGCGGCGGCGATCGACAGGTGCGACGTCTGGATGACGCCCCTGGGCGGGGCCGGGGCCGCGGTGGCCGACACGGCGCCGACGGTCGTGGCGCCGACAGCGGCGAGGCCGGCGACGGCGGCGGCGATCCGGGTACGGGTCGAGATCATGGTGTGCTCCTCGGGTTCGGAAGTGCGATGACTCCAGCTTCAGCCCGCCGCGAGGTCGATCCGGTCGTCGTCCCGGCTGACAACCTGGTCATCCGATCGGCTGATGCGCGGCCGTTCAGCCGGGCTGACGCTGGTGTCGGACCGGAAGGGAGCGAGCATGGAGACCATGACGGCCGATTCCGACGCGCGGTGGCTCGCCGCGGTCATGCACTCGGCGTTCGTCCTGCTGGTGCTCGCTTCGGCGGTCCGGTTCCTGACGCGGCACGACGGCAACCCGCTGCAACCCTGGGTGATCGTGTTCACCGCGGCGCTCGTCCTCGCGTACGGCGTGGGCCTGGTCTTCCGGCCGGGCAACCTGCTCTGGCTGACCGTCGTCCTGGCGCTCTGGATCGTCCTGGTGGTGCTCGCCCCCAGCTTCGCCTGGTCGGCCATCCCCCTGCTGGTCATCGGCCTGCGGACGCTGCCGACCGGGCAGGCTCTCGCCCTGGTCGGCGTGATCACGGCGCTGGTGGTCGTCTCGCAGAACCGGCTGGCCGACGGCTTCGACCCGAACCTCACCATCGTGCCGATCGCGATCGCGGCGGTCACGGCCGCGGTCATCACCTTCATGCGGCGGCAAGCCGAACGGCTGCGGGAGTCCGAGCGCCGCGCGGGCGTGCTGGCCGAGCGGCACCGCGTGTCCCGGGAGCTCCACGACGCCCTCGCGCAGGGCCTGTCCAGCCAGGCGATGCTGCTGCAGGCCGCCGACCAGGCCTGGGAGCAGCCCGAACTGGCCCGCGAACACCTCCGCGCCGCGCAGCGCGTCGGCGCCGGGAACCTGTCGGAGGCACGCCGGCTCGTGCAGGACCTCGCCCCCGCCGACCTTGCCGACGCGACGCTCGAAGAGGCGTTGCGCGCCGTGGCCGGCCGGGCCGGGCTACCGGTCGACGTCCGCATCGACGGCGACGAGCGGCCGCTGCCGGAGCGCGTCCAGTCCGCTGTGGTCCGGATCGCCCAGGGCGCGCTGGCCAACGCTCGTGAGCACGCCGAGGCGGGCAACGTCGTGCTCACGCTCACCTACCTTGACGACCAGGTCGTGCTGGACGTCGCCGACGACGGGCGAGGCTTTCTCGAATCGGCTCCCGAGGGCGAACGCGGTCACGGGCTACCCGCCATGCGGGTCCGCGCCCAGCAGCTCGGTGGCAGGCTGACCGTGGAGTCCGCCCCTGGCCAAGGCACCGTGATTTCGGCCGCGATCCCCCTGGAGGCCTTGTGAGCATCGGTGACAACCAGGGCTCCGCCCTGGGCCGGGGGCTCCGCCACCCGGAACCCCCGAAGAGCATTCGCGTCTTGGTTTGTGACGACCACGCCGTCGTCCGCGCCGGACTGCACGCCCTCCTGTCCGGCGCGGACGGCATCGAGGTCGTCGCCGAGGCGGCGACCGGGGAGGAAGCTGTCGCGACCGCCACCGCCGTGCACCCGGACGTCGTCCTGATGGACATCCAGCTCGGCGCCGGCATCGACGGGATCGAAGCCACCCGACGGATCCGGAGCACCCCCAGCGCGCCCCGGATCCTCGTCCTGACGACCTACGACACCGACGCGGACATCAGCCGCGCGATCGCCGCCGGTGCCACCGGCTACCTGCTGAAAGCCGGCTCCGCCACCGAGCTGTACGCGGCGATCGAGGCCGCCGCGGACGGGCGCACCGCGGTGTCCCCGCCGGTCGCCGACCGGATGATGGCGCAGCTGCGCGCCCCGCGGCCCACGCTGACCGGCCGCGAACGCGACATCCTCCGCCAGCTCGCCCAGGGGCTGGGCAACAAGGAGATCGCCCGCGCGCTGTTCATCAGCGAAGCGACGGTCAAGACCCACCTGAGCCGGATCTACGCGAAGCTCGAGGTGGACACCCGGGCCGGCGCGGTCGCGGTGGCCAAGGAGCAGCGGCTGCTCGACTAGACATTGTCCAATGTGGACATATGTTCGTCCGAGAGCTCCGAGGTGAACGCCGGTGCGATCGACTCGTAGCGCTCTTACGTGCGCGGGCCGATCAGGGGGATCACTCCCTTCGTCCCGCACCTCGATCGGGACGCGAAAGACGTCGTCCGGCAGGCGTGGGAACGCGACGTCAAGGTGGTCGACCTCGCCGACAACGCTGCCCGGTTACTGCGCGAAGCGGCCGGTTGAGGTCTTCTCAAACGCCCATCGAGGTGGAAAGCTGCTCACCGAACCGAGGGCCTGACCGAAGGTCCGCTTTTGACAACGTTGTCATCTCCTGGGAGGTGCGCCCATGTGGTCGCAGAGCAGACGGTTGGCCGCCGCGGTGGCCGCGGGGGTGGTGGTCGTCGGCCTGGCGCCCGCCGCGGCGCAGGCCGCGCCGGCCCCAGCGGATCCGGTGAGCCTGGTCAACCCCTTCGTCGGCACGCAGAACTTCGGCAACACGTTCCCCGGCGCGAGCGCACCCTTCGGAATGGTGCAGGTCAGCCCGGACACCGGCGGCCAGGGCGGCTACGACTACCTGCAGAACGCGATCTACGGCTTCAGCCAGACGCACCTGTCCGGCGTCGGCTGCGGCGTGATGGGCGAGCTGCCGATCATGCCGACCACCGGCGCTGTCGACAACGTTGACAAAGACGCCTACAAGTCCGAGTACAGCCACGACGACGAGCACGCCGAGCCGGGCTACTACCGCGTCGGCCTCAAGAAGTACGACATCAACGCCGAGCTGACGGCGACGGCGCGCACCGGCTGGCAGCGCTACGCGTTCCCCTCGACCGGCCAGGCGAACGTCCTGTTCAACACCGGCCAGGCCAACCAGTCCGTCAAGGACTCCGAGATCCACGTCGTCGGCGACCGGACGCTCGAAGGCCGCGTCCGCGCCGGCGGGTTCTGCGCCGGGCACGACGAGCACACCGTCTACTTCACGGCCACCTTCGACCGGCCGTTCAGCTCCTACGGCACCTGGCGCGGCTCGACGCGCACCGACGGCAGCCGCGACGCCGCGGGCACCGGCGGCAACGGCGCCTGGGCGAGCTTCGACGCGAGCACCGACCGCGACGTCGTGCTCAAGGTCGGCCTGTCCTACACCGGGCTCGACGGCGCGCGGAAGAACCTCACCGCCGAGACGAACGACAGCTACGACTTCGACGCCACCCGCGCCGCGCTGCACCAGCAGTGGGCCGACCGGCTCGGCGCCGTGAAGATCGCCGGCGGCACGACCGAGCGGCAGACGGCGTTCTACACCGCTCTCTACCACTCGCAGTTGCACCCGAACCTGGCCGGCGACACCGACGGCGCGTACACCGGCTTCGACGCCAAGGTGCACACGGCGAGCGGTTACACGCCGTACCAGAACTTCTCGCTCTGGGACACCTACCGGCCGCAGAACCAGCTGCTCGAAATGCTCGAACCGCAGGTCGCGCGAGACGTCGCGTTGTCGGTCGTCGCCATCGGCCGGGACGGCGGGTGGCTGCCACGCTGGGCGTTGGCCGAGAGTGAAACGAACATCATGACCGGCGACCCGGTGACGCCGTTCCTCGTCGAAGCGTGGTCGAAGGGGCTGCTCGCCGAGCACGAAGAAGAGGCGTACGCGCTGCTCAAGAAGAACGCGACGAGCACGCCGCCCGCCGATTCGCCGTACAACGGACGTTCCGGCGTCAACTACTACAACGACCGCGGGTACATCCCGAGCGGACTGGAGCTCGGCAAGGACTGCGCGGCCAAGGGCGGCGACAACGACTGCGAGCACCCCGCGTCCGCGACGATGGAGTACTCGGCGGCCGACGCGGCACTCGCGATGATGGCGAAGGGGTTGAACCACCAGGCCGACGCGCGGATGTTCGCCGATCGCGGCCAGCGGTACAAGAACCTCTGGGACTCCTCGACGCAGCAGTTCCGGCCGCGCACCACCGAGGGCACCTTCCTCACGCCGTACAACCCGGTCGACGCCGACCACCAGTTCCACGAAGGCGGCGCCTACCAGTACCAGTGGCTCGTGCCGCAGGACCCGGCCGGGCTCGTCTCGCTGATGGGCGGCAAGCCCGCGACGCAGAAGCGGCTCGACTCCTTCTTCGCCTACGACAAGCTGCTCACCGACCCGGCGGGGACCGCGCGCAACGACTGGATCGCCAGCCCGTACGACTACTACGGCAAGCCGACGTACAACCCGAACAACGAGCCCGACCTGCTCGCGCCGTACATGTACAACTGGGTCGGCGCGCCGGCGAAGACCGCGACCGTCGTCCGCGCGGCGATGACGCTGTTCACCACCGGCCCGGACGGCATGACCGGCAACGACGACCTCGGCACGATGTCAGCCTGGTACGTCTTCTCCTCGCTCGGGCTGTACCCGACGATGAGCGGCGCGAACTTCCTCGCGCTGTCGAGCCCGCAGTTCGAGTCGGCGACCGTCCGGATCGGACAGTACGGCCGTTCGCAGGGCGGCACGCTGACCGTGAACGCGCCGGGGGCGAGCGACACCAACCGGTACGTCCAGAGCGTGTCGCTCAACGGCCGGGACGTCCGGCAGACGTCCCTGGACTGGTCCGCGATCGCGCACGGCGGGACGCTTTCGCACAAACTCGGGTCGAAGCCCTCTTCGTGGGGCACCTCGGCCGCCGCGGAGCCGCCGTCGGTGAACAACGCTGTCGGTGACCTGCGGCGGCACGTCGACGCGTCGCTGCGGCAGACGTCCGTCGTGATTCCGGCGGGCGCGGCGCAGCAGGTGCACCTCGACCTGAACGTCGTCGCGCAGAACCCGCTGCTGCAGCCGGTGACGATCTCCGCGACCGCGCCGGCCGGGTGGAAGACCAAGGTCCAGCCGGTCGACCTGATCTGGTCCGGACGGCTGCCGGTGCAGAAGACCGTGCCGATCACGGTGACCGTGCCTGCTGGGACTGCCGCCGGGACGTACCCGGTGCAGGTCAAGGTGGCCGGGCTGGGCGCGAACACGGTGACCCGGTCGGTGTCGATCGAGGTGCGGACGCCGTCGGCGTGCGTTTCGTCCGGGACGCAGTGCGCGGTCGACCTCGGCCGCGACTACAACCACGACGGCACGGCGACGGTCGCGGCGTCGACGGAGGGCAACTTCGACGGCGGCGGCTGGAGCTACGACGCTTCGCTGCTGCCGGCCGCCGGGCCGGTGACCTGGGACGGCGTCACGTACGCGGCACCGGACGCTTCGGGGACCGCGGCGAACTTCGTCGAGGCGCGAGGGCAGTCGCTGCTGCTCCCGGCGGGTGCGCACGGTTCGCTGAGGCTCGTCGGGTCGTCGCACAACGGACCGGTGACAACGACGCTGACGGCGCACTACACGGACGGCACGAGCGCCGACCTCGCCGCAACGTTCGGCGACTGGGCCGGCTCGGGTTCGCCGATCGTGCTCGACATGCCGCACCGCATCAAGGCGGGCAGCGGCGTCGACGGTCCTTCGGTGCGGTTGTTCGGAGTCTCGGCCGCGCTGGACGGCGGTAAGACGCTGCAGTCGGTGAGCCTGCCGAACGACCCGCGGGTCGAGATCTACGCGCTCACCCTGGCGTGATGGTCCGGTTCGCCGGGTCCGTCCCGGCGAACCGCTCCACCAGGTCAGGGAAGCCGAACACCGTGATCCGCGCGATGCCGCCCTTGCCGGGGGTCAGCACCGCCAGGCCGAACGGCTCGCCGCGGAAGTGGGTCACCGCCGCGGGCTGGCCGTTCGCTCGGGTCGGCGTCATGGACCACTCGCCCGGCTCGCCCATTACGTGTCGCAGGAATGCGACACAAGTCCGCTTTCCGGCGAACCACGTCCGCGACGGGACCGGCTCGATCACCGCGTCGTCGCGCAGGACGCTCTCGAGCGCCGCCAAGTCCGAGTTCATGAACGCGCTCATGTAGCGGTCGAGGAGTTCGCGCTGCTCGGGCTCGGTGACGAGGTCGGCCTCCGGAGCGTCGTGGAGGGTCGCGCGGGCGCGCTGGAGGGTGCTCTTCACCGCCGCGACGCTCGTGCCCAGCATCTCCGCGACCTCGGCCGCCGGGAGGGCCAGCACCTCCCGCAGGATCAGCACCGCGCGTTGCCGCGGTGGCAGCAGCTGCAGCCCGGCGATCAACGCGAGCCGGACGCCGTCGCGGGCCACGGCGATCGCCGCCGGGTCGTCCTCGTCGGACGTGACCAGGGCGTCCGGGATCGGCCGCGGCCACAGGTCGGCGGGGTCGGCCTGGACCGGCGGGGCGTCCGGATCGGTCGCGGGCGCGCCGAGCCCGGACGGCAGCGGCCGCCGTCCCCGTTGCTCCAGGGCGGTGAGGCAGGCGTTCGTCGCGATCCGGTAGAGCCAGGAGCGAAGGGACGCGCGGCCTTCGAAGCGGTCGTACGCCCGCCACGCGCGCAGGTACGTCTCCTGGACGACGTCCTCGGCCTCGTCGGGCGTGCCGAGCATGCGGTAGCAGTGGGCCAGCAGCTCACGCCGGTAGGCCTCGAAATCCATGGTCACCCTCTTGCTGACCGGCGAAAGCGGCGAAAGGAATCGGTCAGGACGGCCGGACTTCCGGTTGCGGCGCCCGGTCGTGTTTCCGGAACTCGACCCACCGGCGGCTGACGTCGGCCCACAGCTCCTGTTGCTCGGAGTAGAAGCGATCGAGCTCGTCCCGCCGCAGCTCCGCGGCAGGGGTGGTGACCAGGTAGTAGTCCATGTCGTCCCGCAGCCGATTCATGCGGTACTGCGTTTCCTCCATGAGCAGCCAGCGCGAGCGCCAGGTGAAGAAGGTTTCCAGCCCGGCCAGCAGCGTGACCGCCGCGACCAGCGGCAGGGCGATCGACGCCCTCGCCGGAATCTCCGGGATGCCGAGCACGACGGTCGACAACGCGGTGAGCACCAGCGTGGCAACCCGCACCCGCGAAGCGGGCCTCTTGAACCGCTTCTTCCGGGAGTCGATCCAGTCGATGTCCGCGGAGACCAGATCGCGAAAACCGAGGAAGGCATCCCGGAGCGAGAGATCGGGCTGCCGCCCGACCAGCTCCAGGTAGCCTCGCTCGGACGTGAGTTCGGTCTGCGACGAGGTCCGGCGTCGGGGCCACATCGGGCCAGGTTGGCGGAGTCCCGCCCCCCGCGGCAAGCGTCAGGCGACGATGCGGGGCTCGGAAGCCAGCCTCGACAGCGCGTGCGTGAGCCGGCGCGCCGCGACCGCCCACTCCTCCAGCGCACTACCCCGGCCCAGCGCCGCCGTCCTCAACGACCGGCGCAACTCCGGGTCCGCATACCAGCGGTGCAGCGCGTCAGCCAGGGAAAACGGGTTGTTCGGCTCGACCAGCAGCCCCGGCATCTCGCCGTCCGCGTCGACGCCCAGTGCTTCGTAGACCCCGCCGACCTCGGTGGCCAGTACCGGGATGCCGCGGGCCAGCGCCTGCGCCACGAACATGCCGGACGTCGCCGCGCGGGCCGGGATGACCAGCAGATCCGTCGCGTTGTACGCGGCTCCCAGGTCGACCGCGTCGCCCGCGAGCGTGATGCGGCCGCCGAGGCCGAGGCGCTCGATCGACCAGCCGAGCTCGTCGACGTACCCCGGGTCCACGTCCAGCGAGCCCGTCATGACGCAGGACAGCGCCAAGTGGTCGACCTCGCCGAGGGCCTGGACCAGCAGGTCCTGGCCGTTGCGGCGGGTCACGTCGCCGACGCACAGCAGTCGGGAGACGCCGTCGGCTCCCGCCGCGAGCGGGGCCGCGTCGGTGCCGGGCTTGGCGACGTAGACGCGGCCGGGGTCCAGGTCGTGGCGGTCGATCAGCAGCCGGGCCAGCCACGGGCTGGTCGCGACGACCATGCCGGCCATCCGCAGCGTCTCGCGCTCACACGCGTCCAGCTCCGCCGCGTGCGCCGGGTCGAGGCCCGGCTCGTCGGCGAGGGCCTGGTGGACCAGCACCGCCAGCCGCAGCCGACGCGAGTGCGGGACGACGATCTCGGGTACGCCCGAGGCGATCACGCCGTCGAGCAGCACCACCGTCCGGTCCGGCAGCGCGGCCAGGGATCTGGCCAGGCGACGGCGAGCCGTCGCGTCGGGCTCCGGCCAGTCGCCGGCGACCGGCAGCTCCAGCACCGGCTGGCCGACGGCGGGCAGGTTCTGGCACATCCGCTTGTCGTACGTGTCACTTCCCGGCGGCGCGGCCGGGAGGATGAACACCATCGGGTCGGCGGGCCTCATCGCGAGCGCCGGAGCAGGGCGGCGGAAAGGGACACGGCTACCTCCAGCGCGGTCGACGACGGTGACGCCTCATCTGTCACACGCGGCTGGTGGCGAGTCGGTTCAGCTCTGTGTGTCGATCATCCAGACGCCGCCCACCTGGACCATCGTGAAGGTGTCGTTTTCGGCGTTCCCGCCGTCGTAGGTGACGTGCGCCGTGACCTTGTTCGGCCCGGCCTCCTTGACGTTGCTCACCTGCACCGCCTTGTACCGCGACCAGAAGCTCCGGTACGTCTCGTACGTCTGGCCGCGCGACGACTTGAAGTGGTCGGTCAGGAGCGTCCACGCCTTCGCCGGGTTGCCCGGCAACAGCCCGTAGTAGCCCTCGACCGCCTGGGCTGCGGTCGTCGTGGCCGACACCGGCGAAACCGGCGGCGAGCTGGGCGGCGCCGAGGTCGCCGGGGTCGTCGAGGGCGCCGGGGTAGGTGACGCCGAGGGTGAAGGTGTCACGGACGCCGAGGCCGACGTCTGGGGCGCGGCCGGCGGGGCGGCGTTGTCCTGCGGCGCCTTCTGCCGCACGACCAGCAGGATCGCGACGACGACCGCGACGCACAGCAGCGCCGCGCCCGCCCCGACGGCGATCATGCCCTTGCGCGCGCCCGGTGACACGGTGGCGACCTCACCGGGCGGCGGGACGGCGACCGTGGCCGGCATGGTCGGCACGGCCGCCACCGCGGCGGCCTCGGCATCCGGCAGCGTCGCCGCGAGGACCGACTCACCCGGCTCCGCGTCCGGCAGCAACGCCCGCAGCTCCCGCTCGACCTCGTCCATCGACGGCCGCTCGGCCGGGTCGCTCGCGAGCATCCGCAGCAGCAGCGGGGTCAGCCGCTCCGCCTTGGTGGGCGGTTCGATCTCTCCGCTGGACGCCTTGTAGAGCAAGGCGATCGGGTTGTCCGCCTTGCCGTACGGCGGCTGGCCCTCGACGGCGGCGTACAGCGTGGCGCCGAGCGAGAAGACGTCGGCGGCGAAGTCCGCGTCCTCGCCGCGGGCCACCTCGGGCGCCAGGTACGCGGGCGTGCCGGCGATCTCCCCGGTGGCCGTCAGCTTGACGTCACCGATCGCGCGGGAGATGCCGAAGTCGGTGATCTTCGCCGTGCCGTCGTCGGAGACCAGGATGTTCGCCGGCTTCACGTCGCGGTGCACGATCCCGGCGCGGTGCGCGCCGGCCAGCGCCGAGCTGATCTGCGCGCCGATGCGGATGGCGTCGTCGACCGAGGTCGGTTCCTCACCGATCAGGACGGCGAAGCTCTTCGACGCCAGGTACTCCATGACCAGCCACGGCCGGTCCTCTTCTTCGAGGACGGCGAACACGGTGATCGCGTGGGAATGCTGCAACCGGGCGGCGATCCGCGCCTCGCGCATCGCGCGGTTCTTCGCTTCCTCGGTGCGGGTCTCGTCGTGGTCGTGCGGCAGCAGGAGTTCCTTGATCGCCACCGTGCGGTCGAGCCGTTCGTCCTGCGCGCGCCACACCGTGCCCATCGCGCCGCCGCCGATCGGCTCGATCAGCCGGTACCGATCGCGGATCCGGCGACTTTCCACGAGCATCCACCATTCTCCGTACGTGCTGACGAGATCCGGCCAGCATGCCAGGATCATCCGCCGGCCGGTACCAACGTAACCGAAAACCTCGGACGGGCAGCGCAATCGCGCGCTGTGGCGCTGCCCACCGGGTACCCGGAATCCTAACGAACAACCCCGTGGGCCCGATCAAGTGCGTCCAGAATCTCTTTGCGCAGCCCGGCACCGACGGCGATCGTCGACGACGAACCGACCGTGTGCTCGCTGCCGTCGCGGTCCAGGACGGCCCCGCCCGCCTCGCGCACGAGCAGCACACCGGCCATGGTGTCCCACGGGTTGTTGGACAGGATCAGTGCGGCGTCGAGCTTTCCGTCCGCCACCCACGCGAGGTCGATCGCCGCGGTGCCGAGCATCCGGATCTTCTGCGCCCGCGCGCCGAGGTCCGACAGCAGCCGCAGGCGCGTCTCGTTCTTCTCCTCGGCGAGCCGGCCGATCGCGAAGTCGCCGACGGCGATCATGGCGTCCGACATCTCCGTTGCGGCAGATGCGCTGACGCGCTCTCCGTTCGCGAAGGTGCCTTCGCCGCGCGCGGCGGTGTACGTGACGCCCAGGTACGGCAAGGCGATCGCCGCGACCGTGCTGTGCTCGCCGTCGACCAGCGCCAGGGAAATCCCGCAGAGCGGAATCCCGCGGGCGAAGTTCGCGGTGCCGTCGATCGGGTCGAGGGCCCACCAGCGGCCGCCGCCGTCGCCGCTGCGGCCACGCTCCTCGCCGAGGACGCCGATCTCCGGCGTCTCGGCCGTGAGGAACTCCCGCAGCGCGTCCTCGACCGCCGTGTCGACGTCGGTCACCAGGTCGCGATCACCTTTCGCCGAAACGGAAAAAGTCGGGCGCGACCGGACGATCTCCGTCGCCTTCGCCACGGCTTCGCGCGCGACGTCGAGTAGTGCGGCATGCTCGCTCATGACTTCCAACCTAGTGAAGGGACGTGCTCATGACCGACCTCTTCCCGCTCGCCACCAGTGTCGACGAGCAGCAGCGGGGCGCGGAGGTCGCGGTGCTGCCGATCGGCAGCTTCGAGCAGCACGGCGCGCACCTGCCCCTGGCGACCGACACGATCATCGCGGCGACCCTCGCTCGCGCGATCGCCGACGCTCACCCCGTACTCCATCTGCCACCGATCACGATCTCCTGCTCCCACGAGCACGCGGCGTGGGCCGGTACGGTGAGCATCTCGGCCCGCACGCTCCACGCCGTGGTCACCGACGTCGCCGCCTCGCTGAGCGCGTCCGGCGTCGGCCGGCTGGTGCTGGTCAACGGGCACGGCGGCAACTACGTACTGTCCAATGTGGTCCAGGAAGCCGCCGGCGCGATGGCGCTGTTCCCCGGCGTCGCGGACTGGCAGGCGGCGCACACGGCGGCCGGCCTGCGCACGTCGCTGGACGACGACATGCACGCCGGCGAGCTGGAGACGTCGGTCCTCCTGCACGCGCACCCGCACCTGGTGCGGCCCGGCCACGAGACGGCCGACCACGTCACCGACCGGGACCACCTGCTGACGCTGGGCCTGCGGGCGTACACGGAGTCGGGGGTGGTCGGCCAGCCTTCGCTGGCGAGCGCCGCGAAGGGGCACGTCGTGCTGGACACGCTGGTCCAGCGCTTCGCCGGCGTTCTCGAGGTCTTAGGCGCCTGAGAACGCCTGTCCCAGGTGCGGGAGCAGGTGGTCCATCCGCTCGGCCTTCGTCCGGAGGTACCGCAGGCTCTCCGGATTCGGCGGAACCAGCAGTGGAACCTGTTCGCTGATCCGGATTCCGTAGCGGGTGAGCTGTTCGACCTTCTGCGGGTTGTTCGACAGCAGCCGCACCGACCGGACCCCCAGGTCCTGCAGGATGGCGGCCGCCGCGTGGTAGTCGCGGGCGTCGACCGGCAGGCCGAGCGCCACGTTCGCGTCGACCGTGTCGAGGCCCTCGTCCTGCAGCCGCATCGCCTTGAGCTTCGCGAGCAGGCCGATGCCGCGGCCCTCGTGGCCCTGGACGTAGACCAGCACGCCGGAGCCCTCTTCGACGATCCGATCGAGGGCCGCCGCCAGCTGTTCGCCGCACTCGCAGTGCGTCGAGGCGAAGACGTCGCCGGTGAGGCATTCGCTGTGCACGCGGGTCAGGGTCCCCAGCTCGGCGATCTCGCCGTAGACCAGCGCGACCTGCTCGGTGCCGCTGCGGTCGAGGTAGCCGACCGCGCGGAAGAGGCCGTGCCGGGTCGGCAGCCGGGTCTCGACCACCCGCTCGACCACGGGCCGGTGCGGCAGGTCTCCGACGACTTCGCTTGCGGTCATGATCTGATCCCCATCTCCGATTCGATCCCGGTGCCCGCCGCCGTGCGCGGAGCGGACCGGACACCGGTGTGCGGAGCGCGGGTCACGCGGAACCCGGCGACGCTCCGGACGAGCAGGACACCGGCGCCGGGCAGGCTCGCGACCAGCGTGAGCACGCCGTAGACGACGGCGACGGTGACACCTTGGGCGGCTCCCAGACCGGCCGCGCCGAAGAGCAGGGCGCAGACGCCCTCGCGCGGGCCGAAGCCGCCGACGTTGAGCGGGAGGCCCATCGCGAGCAGCGCGAGGACCATCAGCGGCACGAGCTGCCCGACCGGCGCGTCGACCCCGGCGACGCGGGCGGCGACGACGAACAGCGCCAGGTGCCCGGCCAGCGTCGCGACCGACAGGAAGCCCACGCCGGGCCAGGTCTCGCGGGTGAACAGGCCGAGCCGCAGGTCGGCGAGGGTGACGGCGAAGCCGCGCCGCACCTTCGACGGGCTGTGGATCCAGCGTCCGCCGAACCGCCGGCCGGCGACGAGCCCGGCGACGGCGGCCAGCACGACGACCACTCCCGTGATCGTCACGACCTCGCGGAACGCGCCGGGCACGACGTCCGGTGACACCAGCACGACGGTGACCGCGGACGCGATCAGCACGAGCTGGCCGGCGGTGCGCTCCAGGACGACGGCGCGCACGCCGCGCGGCACGTCGCCGGAGTCGCGGCCGTGCTGCACCGCGCGGTGGACGTCGCCGAGGACGCCCGCGGGCAGCACGCCGTTGAGGAACAGCGCGCGGTAGTAGTCGGCGACCGCGGTGCGCAGGGAAAGCCGCAGGCCGAGCCGAGTGGCGACGATCTGCCAGCGGCCCGCGCTGAACAGCGTCGTCGCGAAGCCGATGACCAGGGCGGCGAGCACGCCGGGCGCGCTGATCCGGCCGAGGCCGTCGAGGAACGCGTCGCTGCCGAGCTGCCAGACGAGGACGCCGAGGATGGCGAAGGCGCCGAGGATCCGCAGCCAGGCCAGTGCGCGCTTCACGCCGCCACCTCCCGGCTCGGCGGCAGGACCAGCAGGTCGCCGTGGTGGATCACCGCGTGCAGCTCGCCGGCCTGGGCCATCTCGATCCGCCGCTGCAGGTAGACGTCGGCGGCCGGGCGCAGCTCGGGCAGCTGCTCGACGGCGGCGCCGACCCACCCCTCCAGCCACTGCCGCTGCAGTTCGGCCTGATCGGGTCCGAGCCGCCAGGCGCTCTCGGCGCGGACGACCGAGGCGCCGAGCCGGCCGAACGCGGTCGCGGCGACGTCCACCGCGGTGGGGCCGAGGAGCCGCCGGCCGCCGGTGAGCCGGCGCTGGTGGGCGTTGAACGAAGAGGAGAGGCTGGAGTCGAGCGGGTCGGCGGGCGAGAGCTCCACCCGGCCGGTGACCGAGAGCATCAGCAGCGCCGCGCAGCCCGCTTCGACGATGGCCGTGGCGAGCGCCGCGACCTCGTCCTTGGTCAGCAGGTCGAGCAGCGCGGACGCGGTGACCAGCGACGTCCCGGCGAGGTCGGCGGCGCGCAGCGCGGTGACGTCCCGCTGCTCGGCGACGACGTCGACGGGGCTGCCGTCCAGCGCGGTGGCCGGCAGCGAGGCGCGGGCGTGGGTGAGCAGCTCGGCGTCCTCGTCGTGCAGGATCCAGCGCTGCGTGCCGGGCAGGCGCGCGGCCAGCCAGCGGCCGAGCGAGCCGGTGCCGCAGCCGAGGTCGCGGATGACCAGGTCGCCTTCCGGCAGGTTCTCGCGCAGCGTGTCGACGAGTTCGGTGGCGCGGGCCGCGGCGTCGGCGGGTTCCCGCAGGTACAGCCAGTCCGGCGCGAACGCGGTCATGCCGCCGCCTCCTGCCGCTGCAGGACTTCGGCGATCCGGCGGGCGGTGTCGTCCCAGCCGGTCAGGGCTTCGCGGCGCAGCTGGGCCGAGGCGCGCAGCCGCGTCCGCAGGTCGGACTCGGTGAGCCAGCGGCGCAGGGCGGCGCCGAGCGCTTCGACGTCGTCGCCGGGCACGAGCATCCCCGGGACCGAGCCGTCCGGCGCGACGCCGACGGTGTCGGGCAGCGCGTCGACGTCGGTGGTCAGCACCGGCACGCCGCGGGCGAGGGCCTCGGTGACGACCATGCCGAAGGTCTCGGCGCGCGAGGGCAGCACGAGGAGGTCGGCGGAGTGGTAGGTCGCGGCCAGCGCCGCACCCGTGCGGGGGCCGGTGAGCGTGAAGCGGGCGCCGAGCCGGTGCTCGCGCAGCCGCTCGACGTACTTCGTCTCGCGCCGGATCCCGCCGACGCACTCGCAGGTCCAGCGCAGGTCGGCGACGGTTTCCAGGGCCTGGGCGAGCACGCCCTGGCCCTTGCGCGGGGTCACGTTGGCCACGCAGACCAGGCGGGACATGCCGTCGGTGCCGATGGCGGGCGGCGCCGGGTCGACGCCGGGCGGCACGGCGTGCACGCGGTGCGGGGCGAGACCGTGGTGGCTCACCAGCCGGCGCGCGGCCCACTCGCTGGTCGCGACGACCGAGCTCGCGGCCCGCAGCGTCTCGCGCTCGAGCGCGTCGAGCTCGGCGGCCAGCGCGGGCGGCAGGCCGGTCTCGTCGGCCAGCGGCAGGTGCACGAGCACCGAGAGCGACAGCCGGCGCGCCTGCGGGACGATCACCTCGGGCACGCCGCACGCGACCAGGCCGTCGAGCAGTACCGCGGACCCGGTGGGCAGCGCGGAGAGGAGGTGGCCCAGGACCGCGCGGGCCTCGGTGTCCGGGCGCGGCCAGGTGCCGGAGACGGCGATCTCGTGGACGTCGAGGCCGGTCTCGGCGAGCCGATCGCACATCCGGCGGTCGTAGGTGTTGCCGCCGGAGGGGACGGACGCGTCGTCGACGTCCCCGGGCAGCACGACGTAAAGGCTGTTCACAGCGCACGCTCGTAACTCGCCCAGGCGACGTGCGATTCCTTCAGCGAGACGGCGATGCCTTCGAGGCCACGCGCGCCTTCGCCGAGACGTCCGGCGTGGACGGCGTCGGCGAGGCGGTCGGCGATGACCTTCGCGAGGTACTCGGTGGAGGTGTTGATGCCCTTGAACACCGGCTCGTCGTCGAGGTTGCGGTAGTTCAGGTCGCTCAGCACCGCCCCGAGCTCTTCCGTGGCCTTGCCGATGTCGACGACGATGTTGTCCTCGTCGAGGTCGGTCCGGCGGAAGGTGGCATCCACCACGAAGGTCGCGCCGTGCAGGCGTTGCGCGGGTCCGAAGACTTCTCCGCGGAAGCTGTGGGCGACCATCACGTGGTCACGGACGGTGATGCTGAACACCAAGACCTCCGATGCGTTCGGGTGGACGTGGTCACTGCGGCTGATACATGACACGGAGGCAGAGGGCGGAAAGTTCATTCGCGGAGAGCCGGGGTAGCACGGACGGAAGATCTTCAAACATGCACTCGCCGCTGACCAGCGCTTCGAAGGCCGGATCGGCCAGCAGCTCGAGGGCGAGGCCGAGCCGCTGGGCGTAGTCGCGGTCGGGCCGCGCGACCGTCCCGACCTGGCTGCTGCGGATCGTGAGCCGTCGCGAATGGAAGTTTTCGCCGAGCGGCACGCTCACCCGGCGGTCGCCGTACCAGGACAGCTCGACGACCTCGCCTTCCGGCGCGAGGAGCTCGAGGGCTTTCGCGAGTCCTTGTTCGGACGCGCTGGCGTGCACGACGAGGTCGCAGTCGGGGTTTGCTTCCTCGGGAGTCGAGAAGTCGACGCCGAGGGCTTTCGCGATGTCGGCCTTGCCGGGATCGACGTCGATCAGCTGAACCCGAGTGGCCGGGAAACCCTGGAGCAGTTTCGCGACGCTGCAGCCGACCATGCCGGCGCCGATCACCGCGATCCGGTCGCCGAGCTTCGGCTTCGCGTCCCAGACGGCGTTGACCGCGGTCTCGACGGTGCCGGCGAGGATCGCGCGGCCGGGCGGGACGTCGTCCGGCACCGGCGTCACGGCGCTCGCGGGGACGACGTACGCGGTCTGGTGCGGGTAGAGGCAGAAGACGGTCCGGCCGTTGAGGTCGGCCGGGCCCTGCTCGACGACGCCGACGTTGAGGTAGCCGTACTTGACCGGGCCGGGGAACTCGCCCTCCTGGAACGGCGCGCGCATGACGTCGTGCTGGCTCGCCGGGACACCGCCGCGGAAGACCAGGGTTTCGGTGCCGCGGGAGACGCCGGAGAAGAGCGTGCGGACGAGGACTTCGCCGTGTTCCGGCTCACGAAGTGTCACAGACCGGAGCGCGCCCTCGTCGGGGCTTTGAACCCAGAAAGCCTGTTCCACGTGTTCTCCTCTGCAGGCGACCGGAGGCTGGTGTCGCCGCCACCCTATGAGCACCCGTGCCGATTCGCGGAGTAAACGATGATCAAGAACGGACTCTTCCTACGCTCGGCGGTCCCGGCGTGGGCACTCGCCGCAGGGGCCGGTTTCCTTTCCCCGATCGCCTGGACGACCGGGGCTGTGTACGGCCTCGCGCTGGTGCTGCTGACGGGCTGGGGCCTGCGGCAGAGCGGCCGCGGGAAGTTCGGCCCGGCGGACTGGATCACGTTCGCCCGGGCGGTGCTGGTGGGCTGCGCGGCCGAGCTGATCGCCGACGGCGGCCACCCGCTCTGGCTGCTGGTCGGGCTGGTCGCGGTGGCACTGGCCATGGACGGTTTCGACGGCCAGGTCGCCCGCCGCACGGGCACGGCGTCCGAGTTCGGCGCGCGGTTCGACATGGAGGTCGACGCGTTCCTGATCCTGCTGCTGTGCATCCAGGTGTCCCGCACGCTGGGGCTGTGGGTGCTGGCGATCGGCCTGATGCGGTACGCGTTCGTGGCGGCTTCGTGGGCACTGCCCTGGTTGACGGCGCCGCTGTACCCGAGCATGGCCCGCAAGACCGTGGCCGCGGTGCAGGGCGTGGTGCTGGTGGTGGCCGTTTCCGGGCTGCTGCCGTGGACGGTTTCGTTCGGTTTCGTGGTGGCCGCGCTGGCGTCGCTGGTGTGGTCGTTCGGCCGCGACACGGTGTGGCTGGCCCGCCACCGCGTGGCGACGTCGGAGCCGGGCCGGATCGTGGAGATCACCCGCGCGACGCTGCGGCGCCCGCACGGCACGGTCTTGCGCGGCCACAACCAGGCGGCTTAGCCCCGGCCCAAGCTAGCTGGACTCGCGAGCCGCCCGGGCTCGGCGTTTGCCCTCGTGCATCGCCACCACCCGGGCGATCGGGATCGTGTGCCCCTCCGCCACCAGGTCCGCCGGCAGCACGAACGGCGAGGGCATCTCCTCGGTCCACGCGTCGGCGCCGTCGCCCAGCAGACCGGGTGCCGTGTGCACCGTGAAGTCGCCCGGCTTGACGCCGTCCAGGTCGGCCCAGCGGACCGGGAACGACACCGGCGCGCCCGGGCGGTGGCGGGGGCTGTACACCGACACCACCGTCGCGCCGCCCGCCCGGGTCGAATCCAGGAACACCTTGCCCTCGCGGCGGTCCTTGACGAACTCCGTCGTCCCCAGCGACGGGTCGATGCGCTCGGCGCGGGCCGCGACCGCCCGCGTCGCCGCCGCGATGTCCTCCGTCGACTGGCCCGGCGCCAGCGGCACGAAGACGTGGACGCCCTTGGAGCCGCTCGTCTTCACCGCGCCGTCGAGCCCGTCCGCGCGCAGCGCTTCGCGAACCAGCTTCGCGGCCCCGATGGCCAAGGTGAACGGCCCGTCGGCGGGCGGGTCGAGGTCGAGGATCAGATGGGTCGGGCCTTGCGACGGGTCGCCGCGGTAGAGCGACGTGTGGAACTCGATCGCCCGCTGGTTGCCGAACCAGATCAGCGTGCGGAGGTCGTTGCACAGCGCGTACGAGACGTCCCGCTTGGACGTCTCGGCCCACACCGAGACCCGCTCGACCCACTCCGGGGTGTACTTCGGCAGGTTCTTCTGCATGAACGGGCCCTGCCCGCGCAGCACCCGCAGCACCGTCAGCAGCCGGTCGCGCAGCTCCGGGAGCATCCGGTCGGCGACGGCTTCGAGGTAGTCCAGCCACTCCCGCTTGGTCACCCCGGCTTCGGGGAAGACCTCCTGGTCGAGACTGCTCAGCTTGACGCCGTGCCGTACCTCGTCGCTGCTCATCGGCCCACCTTCGCGCCCGCGCGCGACGCGGTCAACTCTCAGAAGGGCAGCTGGCCGCGGAGCCGGTCGAGCCAGCGGTCGACGGTGTCCTCGGTCCGCGCCGGGTCGTTGACCTGCCGGGCGGCGTCGGCGCGCTGCCGGACGTGCTCGCCGATCGTCGACGCGTACTGCGGCAGCGCGTAGACGTCCTGCCAGTACCCGGCCCGCATCTCGACCGCCGCCACCTTCTCGTAGCCCGCCGTCGCCTGGGCGAAGTCGAAGCCGTACCGCTTGCCGGCCGGCTCGGGGCCGTTCGCGGTCACGACGATCACCGTCGGCCGCGCCCGCATGACCACCTGGGTCGGGTCGGCGCCGCGGGCGATCGCCGCGTCGTTGAGGCCGATGTAGTCGATCGACGTCCAGCCGCTGTAGTACGGCATCGCGCCGGCGTCGGTGACGGCGAGGCTGCGGGCCGGCACCGGGACGTCGGCCTCGGCGAGGCCCTGGCCGATCGCGACGTGCGCGCGCTGCAGGTCGGGCCCGTAGTTCGCGATCACGCCGAGGTCGGGTGCGGTGGCGCCGGCGACGGCCGACCAGCCGACGGCGACCAGCCCGAGCACGGCACCGACGACACGCTGGGTCAGCGTCCCGACCGCGAGCCCGGCGCCGAGGCAGAGGACGGGGAACGCGTGGTCGGCGAAGCGGTCGAGGTAGTCCATGGTCGGGCCGGACACCGCGTACGTCAGGTACGTGACCCCGACGGTGACCACCAGGAGCGCGCCCATCGCCCGCGTCGCCCTGCGGACCACGAGCGAAAGCGTCAGCAGCAGGAGCGGGAGGAGCAGCAGCGTCGTGTGCTTCGTCCAGATCCAGCCGGAGTCGAGGTTGCCGAACTTGACGTAGAAGGTGTTCGGCAACAGCTGGCCGTAGAAGCGCCATCGCCACACGAAATACGCGGCACCGACGACCACGGCAGCGACCGTCCACCAGCGAGCCGAGACGCGGCCGCGTTCGCGCCAGAACCACAGAGCGACCACCGGCAGCGCGGCCAGCACGCCTTCCGGCCGGAGCATGCCGAGCAGGAGCAGCAGCACCGGCGGCTCCCACGTCCGCACCCGCTCGTTCGCGAGCACGCGCAGCCCCAGCACGACGATCCGCAGCAGCACCGCGGCGAACGCGGCCGTCTCGAGCCCGGCGGTGATGTGGAAGTACGTCGGCAGGAACACGACGTACGCGCCGGCGCCGGCCAGGACGCCGGTGAGCCCGGCGCGGCGGTGGCCTTCGCGGATCAGCAGGTACAGCGTCCCCAGGCCGAGCAGCAGCGACGTCACCTTGGTGAACAGCGGCAGCGCCAGCCCGAGCCACGCGCCGAGCCCCGACCAGACGACCCACGCGAAGTTCGTGAAGCCTTCGACGCGCGGCCCGTCGACGTTCCACACCGGGCCGTGCCCGGCCGCGAGGTTCGCCGAGTAGCGGAAGCTGATGAACGCGTCGTCGATGGTGAGGAACCAGGCGGCCCAGGCGCCGGTGAGGAAGACGGCCAGGAGGACCACGGACACCACGATCAGCGGTGCGCGGCGGGTGGTCCGGACCGGCGCGGTCTCTGCGGGCTCGACGTCGGCCTCGATCGCCGTCATGGGATCCCCTCGGGTCGGCTCGACCCGACACTCTAACGGGGTGCGTCAGACCAGCGGACGTCCGGTGCGCAGCCGGCGGCGCAGGTCCCAGAGGCAGAAGTTGAAGGGGAACCGCCGCACCGCGGCGGGCAGCACGCGGGTGACCCGGCCGAGCGCGGCGAGGAGCGCGGCGAACCGGCGCTGGTCGGCGGCGGTCCACGGCAGGCGCATCTCGTCGCGGAAGCGCTGCGGGAGGAAGCCCGTCGTGACGAAGCGGTGGAACCGCCGTCCGGGCGCGGCGACGACCGGGTGCAGGAAGCGCAGGTCGACGATATCGGTGAGGTAGCGGCGGACGGTGTCGTCGATGCCGACCTCGGCGAGCCCGGCCGCCCAGTACGTCTCGAAGGCTTCCCGGTCCGCCGGCCACATCTCGGGATGGACCTGCAGCGTCGTGCCGAGCGCCGCGGCCTCGCCGTAGAAGTCGGCCGGCTCGCCGCCGACGAACGCGAGGTAGACGTCCTCGAAGCCTTTGTAGAGGCAGGCCGCGACCCACAGCTGGAGATCGGTGTCGAAGGCGTTGTAGGCGACGGGACTTTCGGTGCGCGAGTGCACCTGGGCGTGAGCTCGGTTGACGCCGCGCCGGTAGGCGGCGCGCTCGGCGTCGGTCCCCATCGTGGCGACGGCGAGGTAGGTCAACGTGGTCCGCGTCCGCTTCGCCGGGTGCCGGAAGAGGTTGCCGCTGTCGACCTTGCTCTCGAGCACGCCGTACCCGACGGGCGCGCGGGAGAGCTGCATGATCACGTTCGCGCTGCCGGCGAGCAGCCCGGCGCCGACGACGGCGTCCTGGAGGGCGGTATCGGTCATCTTTGACGCCTCCTCGCCTTCCAGGGAACGACACTGTTGACGAGGTGTCAAGAGCGGTAGCTCGCCCGGGCGAACGCGATCAGGGCCCGCGCGGCCGGGCTCAACGGCCCGTCGGTGCGCCACGCCAGCGCCAGCACGCCCCGCAGCCCCGGCCCGGCGATGGTGCTGACCCGCAGCTCCGCCTCGTGGTAGCGGGCCAGCGACTCCGGCACCACCGCCACCCCGAGCCCGCGCGTCGCGAGCTGCACCAGGACGTTCGGGTCGGCCGCCTCGAACGCGATCCGCGGCGTCAGCCCCTCTCGCGCGAAGGCGGCGTCCAACGCCGTGCGCAGGCCCGTGCCCTTCGGCAGCGCCATCAGCGGGAGCCCGGCCAGGTCCGCGATCACGATCTCCGCGCGATCGGCCAGGAGCCCCGAAGACCCCGCAGTCACCGCCACGAACGGCTCGTCGATCAGCACCTGCGTCGCGATGCCGGGCGGCGGGTCCGTCGAGAGGCCGACCACCGCCACGTCGAGCCGGCCTTCGCGCAGCGCCGCCAGCATCGCGTCCGAGTTGGCTTCGGACAGCGTGATCTCGACGGCCGGGTAGCGCTCGTGGAAGCGGGCGAGCAGGTCCGGCAGCTTCACCGGGCCCGCCGACGTCACCGCGCCGATCGCGACCTGGCCGCGGACCAGCCCGGCCAGCTCGTCGACGGCTTCGCGCACGCCCTTGACCGCCGCGAGCGCGGCCCGGGCGTGGGGCAGCGCGGCGGCGCCGACGTCGGTGAGCCGGACCGTGCGGCCCGACCGGTCCAGCAACTCCTGCCCCAGCTCGCGCTCCAGCCGCCGGACCTGCGCGCTCACCCCGGGCTGGGCGACGTGCAGCCGCTCCGCCGCGCGCGTGAAGTTGCCCTCCTCGGCCACCGCGACGAAGTACGCGAGCTGATGCAGTTCCATAAGCACTGATTCTAGTAGGTAGACAAACCAGATCTTGGACTTCTGATCGTTGCGGCCCGAAGCTGGAAGCAACGAAAGGAGTCAGGAATGAACACCCTTCGCCCTGGTCAGGACGGGTACGCCGAAGAGGTCGCGGGCTTCCAGACGTCGATCGCCACCCAGCCCGCGGTGGTCGTCGCCGCCGAGACCGCCGAGGACGTCGTCGCCGCGGTGAAGTACGCCGCCGAGCACGACCTGCCCGTCTCCGTCCAGTCCACCGGGCACGGCCTGACCACCGGCACCGACGGCCTGCTGATCAGCACGCGCCGGCTGACCGATGTCGAGATCGACGGAGACACCGCGCGCGTCGGCGCCGGCGTCCGCTGGGGCGCGGTGATCGAAGCCGCGGCGAAGCACGGGCTGGCCCCGCTGAGCGGCTCGTCGCCCGACGTCGGCGTCGTCGGCTACACGCTCAGCGGCGGCTTCGGGCTGATGGCCCGGCGGTTCGGCCGCGCGGCCGACCACGTGCGCGCGATCGACGTCGTCACCCCCGGCGGCGAGCTCCGCACGGTGACGCCGGGGTCCGAGCTGTTCTGGGCCTTGCTCGGCGGCCGCGCCGGCTTCGGCATCGTGACGGCGCTCGAGTTCGGCCTGGTCCCGGTGACCGAGCTGTACGGCGGCGGGCTGTACTTCGACGCCGGGGACCTGCCGGCGGTGCTGCGCGCGTGGCGGACGTGGGCGATGACCGCGCCCGACGAGCTGACGACGTCGATCGCCGTCGTCCCGCTGCCCGACCTGCCGTTCCTGCCGGAGCCGATCCGCGGGAAGCACGTCGCGAACATCCGGATCGCCTACCTCGGCGAGGACGGCGACTCGGTGGTGGCGCCGCTGCGGGCCGCCGCGCCGGTGCTGCTGGACACGCTGAAGCGGTTGCCGTACACGGATTCGGGGTCGATCGCGAGCGACCCGCCGCACCCGCACCCCTACCACGGGACGAACGCGACGGTGGAGGTGCTGAACGACGGGATGCTGACGTCGATCCTCGAGCACGCGGGCCCGGGCGCGCCGGTCGAAACGGTGCTGATCATCGACCGCCTCGGCGGCGAGCTCGCGCGCCGGGAAGGGAACGGCGTCGGCTGGGACGCGAAGGCGGAGTTCGTGGTGCGGGCGCTGTCGGTGGTCGAGGACGGCGTCGAGACGATCCGCCGTGCGCACGCGAAGCTGTTCGACGCGCTGGCGCCGTGGTCGACGGGCCGGCTGCTGCCGTTCCTCTACGGCGAGCACTCACCCGCGGAGCTGGCGGCGGCCTTCCCGGCCGCGGACGTCACCCGGCTGAAGCAGCTGAAGACGAAGTACGACCCGGCGGGACGGTTCGGCTGACCCGCCTCCCGCCGGCCGCTTCTCGCGCGGCCGGCGGGACGGGACGTCAGCGCTCGAGGACGACGATCGGGATGAGCCGCGTGGTCTTCGTCTCGTAGTCGGCGAAGCCCTCGGCGTGCGCGATCATGCCGGCGTAGAGGCGGTCACGCTCGGCGCGGTCGGCGATCACGGTGGCCGTGGCCTCGAACTTCTCGGTGCCGACCTCGACGGTGACCTTCGGGTTGGCGACGAGGTTGTGGAACCAGGCCGGGTTCTTCGGCGCGCCGCCCATGGACGCGGCGATGACGAGGTTGTCGCCGTCGCGCGTGTAGACCAGCGGCGACAGGCGCTCTTGCCCGCTCTTCGCGCCGATCGTGGTGAGCAGGAGCACGTTCTTGCCCTCGAACATGCCCCCGACCACGCCGTCCTTGGTCCGGAACTCGTCGACGACCTGGTTGTTGAATGCGTTCATGTCGGCTGGCGCTGTCATGGAATCCCCTGTTCTGGCCGGTACGCTCATTCGTGGCCCGAGGTACGCTCGGGAACCAGAGAAGCGTTTGCTTTGCAAACAAAACTACCGACGGGAGGCAGGCGGTGTCAATTGAGGCCGGTTTGAGTCTCGAAGACGGCGTGCGCCGGCTCCTGCTGCTGATGCCGCGCCTGGTCGGCCGCGCGAAGCGGACACCGGTCCCCGACGAGCTGGACGGCTGCGCGCTCGCGCCGCGGCACCTGTCGCTGCTGTCGATCCTGCTGTTCGACGGCCCGATGACGGTCACCGAGCTGGCGGGGCGCCTGGAGGTCGCCCCGACGACGGCGAGCCTGATGGTCGGCGACCTGAGCCGCCAGGGCGTGCTGAACCGCGACGAGGACCCGGCGGACCGCCGCCGCACGATCGTGAGCATCACGCCGGAGCGGCGCCCGGCAGTGGACGCGTGGCTGGCACGCGGCGCGCAGGCGTGGAGCAACGCGCTGGCACCGCTGACACCGGCCGAGCGCCGGCTGGTGATCTCGACGCTGGAGGCCTACGAACACGGGACCTGCGAAGGCCCCACCTGCTAGCGCCCCAATGTGGCCTTGGGGTCAGGCCTCGGGGTTCTTGTCCCGGGCCAGCTTCCGCTGCGCCTCCGCGCGTTCGCGGCACTTGCGCAGGAACTCGTCGTCGTCGTCCGCGCTGCCGGCCGCGAACCGGCCCGGGCGGTCGTACTCCGGGTACGCCGGCGCGTTCCGCTCGTACGGGCCGCGCGCCCGCATCGTCTGCTGCGGCCGCCCCGCGGCCAGCCAGATGATCGACCCCACCAGCGGCACCACCAGCACGACAAGCAGCCACAGCCCCTTCGGCAGGTTGCGGCAGGACGACTCGTCCGTCGTGATCACGTCGACCAGGCAGAAGATCCACAACCCGAGCGTGACGATGCCGACCAGACCATCGAAATACAGCACTATCCGCGCCTTCCCCCAAGAAGATGAACGCGGTAAGTCTTAGCAGAACCCGATCAAGGTTCAGCCGCGGGTCACCCGCAGCGCCGCGAGCACGCCGGTCGCGAGCGCGATCGCGTGCGCCGGCCCCGGGCACTCGCGCGGGCCCGCGCCGAACGGCGTCCCGGCCAGCGGCACCAGGACGTCCTCGCCGCCCACCCGGCGCCGGGTGTGCGACACCGGCGGCTTCGCGCGCAGCACTTCCGCCACCGCCTCCTCGGGCGGCTTTCCCGCCCGCACCAACGGAACCGCCGTGCCGATCAGCCCGGCGGTGGCTTCGCAGGCCTGGATCAGCAGGCCGATCCGCGCGGCCGTGAGCTCGGTCGGTCCGCCGCAGGCCGCGACCAGCCGTCCGAGCGCGGCCTCGGCTTCGGCGGACGGCGTCACGTGCGGGTGGTACGCGGCCGCGGCCGCCACGACGTCCGCCGCCACCACCGGCAGGCCCAGCTCCCCCGCCAACACCCCGACGACGACCAGGCGAGGGTCGTCGCCGGCCGCCTCGAAAGCCTTGCGCCGCAACACTTCCGGCTCGACCTCCGCGAGGAGGTCCACGGCCAGCGACCGCCGTCGGGCGTGGTCGGCGCCATTGCTGAAGCGGCCCACGGAAGCCCGCAGCCAGGCGACGCTGCCCAAGGGGACGTCAGTCGGCACGGGTGGAACCGGAGAAGCGAGCGAAGTCATGGCGTGAAGGTAGCCACGGGAAACGTCGGCGTCGGCCGAAGCTTCTACAGCAGCGACGCCGGGAACCAGGTCGCCTGCGGACCGCCGCAGCGCGTGGTCCGCGGGACGGCGTGCTGGAACCACCACGCCTCGGTGACGCGGCCGTCCGGCAGCCGGTACGTCGGCGGCCCGGCGACGCGGGCGAGACCGGCGGCCTGCAGCGACCGCGCGCTCGCGACGTTGCCGACCTCGGCGCCGGCCCGCACCCGTGGCAGGCCGAGGTGCTCGTGCGCCAGCGTCAGCCCGGCCGCGAAGAGCACCCGGCCGTTGCCGCGGCCGCGGTAGTCCGGCGCGAGGTAGCCGCCGGTCTCCGGGCCGCCGTCCTCGCCGGTGTGCACGCTCACCAGCCCGACGCACCGGTTGGCCTCGACGTCGATCATCACCAGGTCGATCGACTGCGGATCGGGCGACACCCAGTCCGGGCCGGTCCCGGGCACGACGCGCAGCGCGTCCGCCCGCGCCGACCTGGCCACGATCGAGTCCGGCTGCCAGCCGAGCCAGCGCTGGGCGGCCGGATCGCTGCCACAGGCGACTGCGGCGGCGTACTCCCACGCCGTCGGCGTCCGGAAGAGGAAACGCCCGTCGCGCAGCACGTGGCCCTGCCGGTCGCAGGTCCGCTTGGTCATCAGGCGGCCGCGGCGGGTGAGCCGGTCGAAGATCCCCTTGGTGGCTGGTGGCATCGCGGCGAAATCGTAGCGGAGCGATCGGCACGGGAGTCGTCATCACGGTCGCGGCCCGGCCGATTCGCGAACCCGGCCGCGTAACGCTGCTCGCACGACCGCCCCCGGAAGGGCACCCACCGAGGCGCCCCGGCCCCCTTCACGACCGCCCGTCCCGAAACATGCTCTCCCCGGTGGCCGACACAGCCGTTATTGTGGCCCGATGACGGCCGTACCCGAGGCAACCGAACTGGACGGCTCCGGCCGTGTGGCCCAGCCTCGCCAGCTCATCGTGACGGTGTACGGCCTCTACTCACGCACCGAAGGCGGCTGGCTCTCGGTCGCTTCCCTGATCGACCTGCTGGCCGCCGTCGGGGTCGACGAGCCCGCCGTGCGCTCGTCGATCTCCCGGCTCAAGCGGCGCGGGATCCTCGAAGCGGTGCGCCGCGGCGCGACGGCCGGCTACGAGCTGTCCGACGACGCGCGCGAGATCCTGCGCGAGGGCGACGAGCGGATCTTCCGCCGCGGGCGCGCGACCGCAGCGGACGGCTGGCTCCTCGCGGTGTTCTCGGTGCCGGAGACCGAGCGGCACAAGCGCCACCTCCTGCGCACCCAGCTCGCCCGGATGGGCTTCGGCACCGCCGCCTCCGGCGTCTGGATCGCCCCGGCGCACCTGCACGCGGCGACCGCCGAGGCCCTGACCCGGCTCGGCCTGGCCGGGTACGCCGACCTGTTCCGCGCCGACCACCTGGCCTTCGGCGACGTCCGGGCCAAGGTCCGCGACTGGTGGGACCTCGACCGGCTGGACGAGCTGTACACGACGTTCCTCGACGAGCACGGCCCCGCGCTGCGCCGCTGGCAGCGTCGCAAGTCCGTGGCCGGCGAAGAGGCCTTCGCCGACTACGTCCGCGTGCTGACCGGCTGGCGGCGGATGCCCTACCTCGACCCGGGCCTGCCCGCGGAGTTCCTCCCCCGCGACTGGTCGGGGATCCGCGCGGCCGACCTGTTCTTCGAGCTGCACGCGCAGCTGGAGGACCCGGCCCGGGCGTTCGTCTCGAGGTCGATCAGCTTCGGCTGACGACCGCGAAGCCCTGCACCTCGACGAGGGCCTCTTCGTCCCAGAGCCGGTCGACGCCGATGCCGGCCATCGCCGGGTACTCCGTGCCGGCGAGCCGCCGCCAGACCGCGCCGATCTCGCGCGCGTGGGTCCGGTAGTCGGCCATGTCGACGATGTAGATCGTCACGCTGCACAGGTCTTCCGGGGCACCGCCCGCCGCGCGCAGCGACGTCAGCAGGTTGCCGAGCGCGCGCTCGAACTGCTCGACGACGCCGTCGCCGACGATCTTGTTCGACGCGTCCAGCGCGGTCTGCCCGGCGAGGAAGACGACCCGGCCTTCGGCCACCACCGCATGCGAGAACCCGGACGGCTTGCCCAGCTCCGGCGGGTTGATGCGTTCCATGCCGGACACCGTACGCCATCTTTCGCCTTATTGACGGTCGTACCGGTGACGACATACCCTGGACGACGTGCGTATCGCGGTCATCGGTGGCGGCCCGGCGGGTCTGTACTTCGCCGCGCTGGCCAAACAGCTCGGTCCCGGACACGAAATCACCGTCTGGGAGCGCAACGCGCCGGACGACACGTTCGGCTTCGGCGTCGTGTTCTCCGACGAGACGCTCGGCGGCATCGAGCACGCCGACGCGGCGGTGCACGACGCGATGCGCGCCGAGTTCGCGCGCTGGGACGACATCGACGTCCACTACCGCGGCACGGTCACCACCTCGGGCGGCCACGGCTTCGCCGCGATGAGCCGCAAGCGCCTGCTCGGCATCCTCCAGAGCCGCTGCGCCGAGCTGGGTGTCGGCCTCCACTTCCGCGAAGAGGCGCCGGCCGACCTGTCGGGCTACGACCTGGTCATCGCCGCCGACGGCGTCAACTCCGCGGTGCGGGCCCGCCACGCCGAGACGTTCCGGCCGAGCGTCGAGACCCGCCGGTGCCACTACATCTGGCTCGGCACGGACCTGGTGTTCGACGCGTTCAAGTTCTACGTCCTCGAAACGCCGGCCGGGATCATGCAGGTCCACGGCTACCCCTACGGCCGCGAGGGCAGCACGTTCATCCTCGAGGTGCACGACGAGGTCTGGCAGCGCGCGTTCGGCCCGATCGCGGCGACGTCGCTGCCACCGGGCGAGAGCGACGAGAAGTCCATCGCGATGATCCGCGAACTGTGCGCCGACGTCCTCGGCGGGCACAAGATCATGGCGAACAACTCGAAGTGGGTCTCGTTCGGCACCGTGCGCTGCGAGACGTGGGTGCACGACAACGTCGTCCTCCTCGGCGACGCCGCGCACACCGCGCACTTCTCGATCGGCTCCGGCACGAAGCTGGCGATGGAGGACGCGCTCGCGCTGGCCGCGTGCCTGCACGAAAACGACGGCGTCGCGGAGGCGCTCAAGGCGTACGAGCTGGAACGGCGTCCGGTCGTCCAGTCGACGCAGCGCGCGGCGCAGGCGAGCCTGGAGTGGTTCGAGAACATCGCGCAGTACGCCCACCAGGAGCCACCGCAGTTCGCGTTCAACATCCTGACGCGCAGCCGCCGGGTCACCTACGACAACCTCCGCCTGCGCGACCCGGAGTTCGCGACCGAGCTCGACCACTGGTTCGCGCGGTCGCTCGGCACGACGTCGCGGCCGCCGATGTTCCAGCCGTTCTGGCTCGGCGGCCTGGAGTTGGCCAACCGGATCGTGGTGTCCCCGATGGACATGTACTCGGCGGTCGACGGCGTGCCCGGCGACTTCCACCTGGTGCACCTGGGCAGCAAGGCCCTCGGCGGGGCCGGGCTGGTGATGACCGAGATGGTCTGCGTCTCCCCCGAAGGCCGGATCACGCCCGGCTGCGGCGGGTTGTACACGGCGGAGCAGGAAACGGCCTGGAAACGGGTCGTCGACTTCGTGCACGCGCAGTCCCCGGCGCGCATCGGCGTCCAGTTGGGACACTCGGGGCGCAAGGGCTCGACGAAGCTCATGTGGGACGGCATCGACGAGCCGCTCCCGTCGGACAACTGGGAAGTCTGCGCTCCGTCCGCGCTGGCGTACTCCGACCGGAACCAGATCCCGCGCGAACTGTCCACTTCGGACCTGGCCGGGCTCCGCGAGCAGTTCGTCGCCTGCGCCGAGGCCGCCGCCCGCGCCGGGTTCGACGTCCTCGAACTGCACTGCGCGCACGGGTACCTGCTCTCGTCGTTCCTCTCGCCACTGACCAACCAGCGGAGTGACGACTACGGCGGCTCACTGGCGAACCGGCTGCGGTTCCCGCTCGAAGTCTTCGACGCGGTGCGTGCCGTCTGGCCCGCCGAGCGGCCGATGACCGTCCGGATCTCGGCGACCGACTGGGCGGACGGCGGCATCGACGCGGACGACTCCGTCGAGATCGCCCGCGCCTTCGCCGAACACGGCGCGGCGGGCATCGACGTCTCGACCGGGCAGGTCGTCTGCGACGAGAAACCGCAGTACGGGCGCAGCTACCAGACGCCGTACGCGGACCGGATCCGCAACGAGATCGGCGAGGAGTACGGCATCGCCGTGATCGCGGTCGGCGCGATCTCCTCGTACGACGACGTCAACTCGCTGATCCTGGCCGGCCGCGCGGACCTCTGCGCCCTGGGCCGAACGCACCTTTACGATCCACAGTGGACTCTGCACGCGGCGGCCGAGCAGGGCTACGCGATGCCGTGGCCCAAGCCGTTCGCGGCGGGCAGCCGGAAGCCGCAGGGCGGCCGCACCGACGGCCCCGAGCCGCGGCTCGACCTCGTCCGGTCGGGCCCGACCGGCACTGCCCATGCCCGCTGGCGACCGGGAGCTTCGTCATGACCTTCGCCCTCGATCCCGGCCAGCAGGCCTTCGCCGCCGACGTCCGGCGGCTGGCCGAAGACCGGCTGCGCCCACTCGCCGAGTCCGGTGTGGAGGGTGCGGTGAACCGCCCGCTGCTCAAGGAGATGGGCGCGCTCGGCCTGCTCGCGCGCCTCTTCCCCGGCGTCGCCGAGGGAAAGCCGTCGCGCCAGGCGGCCGCGACGGACCTGTGCATCCTGCGGGAGAACCTCGCCACGGTGAACACCGAGGCCGAGACGGCGCTGGCGTTGCAGGGCCTGGGAAGCTACCCGATCCTCCAGTCCGGACAGGACGATCAGGTCGCGAAGTGGCTGCCCGCCGTGGCGGCCGGGGACGCGGTGGCGGCGTTCGCGCTCACCGAGCCGGACGCCGGTTCGGACGCGGCGGCGCTGTCGCTGGCCGCGGAGCCCGATGGCGACGGCTGGCGCCTGACGGGCGAGAAGATGTGGATCTCGAACGCGCCGGAAGCCGACTTCTACACGGTGTTCGCGCGCACCACCCCCGGCGCGGGCGCCCGCGGGGTCAGCGCGTTCGTCGTCCCCGCCGACCGGCCAGGGCTGGGCGGTGAGCACCTGGACCTGGTGAGCCCGCACCCGATCGGCACGCTCACGTTCGACGGCGTCGAGGTCCGCCGTGAGGAGCTGCTCGGTGAGGAAAACCGCGGCTTCGCGGTGGCGATGCGGACGCTCGACCTGTTCCGCCCGAGCGTCGGCGCGTTCGCCGTCGGCATGGCCCAGGCGGCGCTCGACGCCACTGTGGACTACACCGGAGCACGGGAAGCCTTCGGTGGACCGCTGATCAAGCAGCAGGCAGTGGCGCACGCGCTCGCCGAGATGGCCACGCGCACCGAAGCCGCGCGGCTCCTGGTCTACGCGGCCGCGGGCGCGTACGACGCGGGCGAGCAGAACCTCGGCGGCCGCGCGGCGATGGCGAAGCTGTTCGCCACCGAAGCCGCACAGTTCGTCGTCGACGCGGCCGTGCAGCTGCACGGTGCCCGCGCACTCCGGCGCGGGCACCTGCTGGAACACCTCTACCGCGAAGTCCGGGCGCCCCGCATCTACGAAGGCGCCTCGGAAATCCAGCGGACGATCATCGCGCGATGGCTGGCTTCGGCTTCCGGTCGAGCCACCACTGGCTGAGCAGCAGCAGGCTGAGCAGGCTCATCGTGCCCGACAGCGTCGACGCGGCCTGGATGAGCGAGGCCTGGTCCGGGTAGAACGGGCGGAGGCCCAGGAACGCGAGCGGCGCGTAGACCCGGCTGAGCAAGGTGTTCATGGTCATCGCGAAGCTGCGGATCATCCACTTGCGATGGTCGGCGTACCGGCGCTGCCGGGTCGCGCGGAAGCCGGCGATGGTGAACCCGAGCCACAGCAGCGCACCGGCGACGTTGAAGACGCCCGCGGCCGGCCCGAACGTGTTGAACGGTGCGACGATCAGTGCCATCAGCGCGGACGGGATCGCCCCGCCGAAGACGTAGACGCGGCCGACCCGGCGGTGCACGATCGGGTGCGTGCGCCGCAACCACGGCCAGACCTGCAGGATGACGCCGATGATGGCGATGCTGCCGAAGAGGATGTGCCCCACGAGGAACCAGTAGTGCGCGGCGAACCCCGGCGGCGCGGGGACGCGGGACTGCGCGGGATCCAGCGTGAGGTAGGGCGGCACCGAGAAGGCGAGGAAGGCGGCGACCAGCAGGGCCAGCGGCGCCAGCCACGGCCGCCGCCACCACGTCTTGCCCGGTCTCGCTTCGGGCAGGGTGGCCGTCATCGCACACCTGCCGTCTTGCGCGCGGGACGGCGCTCCAGGATCAGCTGGCTGACGACCAGCGCGAACGCCAGCCCGCCCCAGGCGGAGATGGCCCCGACGCTCTGGCTGTAGGCGAGTTCGCTGCCGCCGAAGGTGGTCGGGATCTGCGGTTCCAGCACGACCATCGCGATCGGGGAGATCAGCCGGTTGACGATGATCGAGAAGGTCAGCGTCACGCTGCGGATCATCCACTTGCGATGGTCGCCGAAGCGCCGCTCGCGCACCGCCCGCCAGCCGGCGATGGTGCACCCGATCCACAGCACCGCGGCGAGCACGTCGCTGACGCGGGTCGTCGGGCCGAACGGGCTCTGCGACCCGATCGTCAGGGCCATCAGCCCGGAGGGCAGCACACCGGCGAAGACGTACGCGCGGCCGGCGTAGCGGTGGACCACGGGGTGGGTCCGGCGCAGCCACGGCCAGATCTGCAGGACGGCACCGATCATCGCGACCGAGCCGAAGATGACGTGCCCGACCAGGAACCAGTAGTGCGCGGGGAACCCGTCGGGCTGCGGCACCCGCGACTGCGCCGGGTCGAAGGCCAGGTACGGCGGCAGCGAGAAGGAGAGGAAGGCGAGCACGAGCAGCGCCAGCGGACCGATCCACGGCCGTCGCCACCAGGCCTTCCCGGCCGTCGTCGTCGTGCTGGGTATCGGCCTGACCTCTGTCCGGACCGCCATGGTTCCCCCTGTCAGTCGTCTCGGGATCTTGCCCGTCCGACGTTAGGGGTGTTCAGGGGTGGCGAACCATGGTGCGCACCACCGGCGCGGGGGTGGGGTGTACCCCACCCCCACACGGGTGACGTGGTGCGTCAGCTGCCGCGGACCCGCCTGACCGTGTCGCGGTAGAAGTAGCCGCTCTGCTTGATCGTGCGCTCCTGCGTCTCGTAGTCCACCCGGATCAGGCCGAACCGCTTCGCGTACCCGTACGCCCACTCGAAGTTGTCCAAAAGGGACCACGCGAAGTACCCGCGGACGTCCGCACCCGCGTTGCGCGCCGCCGCCACCGCCGCGATGTGCGAGGCCAGGTACGCCGTGCGCTGCTCGTCGCGGACGAAACCGTCGGAGTCCGGGTCGTCGTCGAACGCCGAGCCGTTCTCCGTGATGTACATCGGCAGGCCCGGGTAGTCGCGACCCAGCCGGGTCAGCAGCTCGGTGAACTTGTCCGGCAGGATCTCCCAGCCCATCGCCGTCGTCGGCTCGCCGAACGGGACCGTCCGGGACGTCGGGACGCCGTCCGAGTCCACCGCGCTGCCCTGCTCGTCGACGCCGGAGAACTGCTGGCCGAAGTAGTAGTTGACGCCCAGGAAGTCCAGCGGCGTCGAAATCACCGAAAGGTCGCCGTCCTGCACCGGCAGCTTGACGCCGCGGGCCGCGAGGTCGTCGACCACGTCCGCCGGGTATTCCCCGCGCACCAGCGGGTCCAGGTAGATCCGGACGCCGAGGCCGTCCGCCTGACGCGCCGCGCGGACGTCCTCCGGGGAGTCCGTCGCCGGGTCGGCCGTGCACATGTTGAGCGTGATGCCGAACTCCGTGTCCGGCGGCGCGGCCTCACGCATCCGCTGCGTCGCCAGGCCGTGGCCCAGCAGCAGGTGGTGCACCGCGTGCAACCCGGCCGCGTAGTCACGCCGGCCCGGCGCCATCACGCCGTGCACGTAGCCGTGCATCGCCGAGCACCACGGCTCGTTCAGCGTCGTCCAGTGGCGGACGCGGTCCTTGAGCCGGTCGAACACCAGCATCGAGTAGTCCGCGAAGCGGTACGCCGTGTCACGCGCCGGCCAGCCGCCCGCGTCCTCGAGCTCCTGCGGCAGGTCCCAGTGGTACAGCGTCAGCCACGGCGCGATGCCCTTGCCGAGCGTCTCGTCGACCAGCCGGTCGTAGAACCCGATCCCCGCTTCGTTGACGGTGCCGCGGCCGCGCGGCTGGACCCGGGGCCACGCCACGGAAAACCGGTAGGTGTCCGCGCCCAGCTCGTCCACGAGCCCGATGTCCGCGGGCATCCGGTGGTAGTGGTCGCACGCGATGTCACCGTTGTCATTGTTGTCGATCGCCCACGGGACCTGGCAGAAAGTGTCCCAGATGGACGGTGTGCGCCCGTCTTCGGAGACCGCACCTTCGATCTGGTACGCGGCGGTGGCCACGCCCCAGCGGAAGTCCGGCGGCAGGCTGTCGATCAACGCCTGCTGCTGCGCGGTCGCGGCTGTGGTCTCGGTCAAGGCAGGTCTCCTCCAGTGGTACCGGACAGGACGGACGGCGTTCAGGGAGTTGCGGCGCTGGTACCGACGGGGTGCAGGAAACACGCCACTTCGCGCGACGGGTCGCCGCCCGGCAGACCCAGCTCGGGCACCTTCGAGTCGCACGGCTCGAAGGCCTTGGGGCACCGCGGGTGGAACGCGCAGCCGGCCGGCATCCCGCGCGTGTCCGGCGGGGAACCCGGGATGCCGCTGAGCTCTCGGCGCGGCCCCCGCAGGGCAGGGAACGAGTTCAGCAGGCCGTGGCTGTACGGGTGCAGCGCGTCCCGGTAGAGCTCGGCCGCCGGCGCCTGCTCGACGATCCGGCCGCCGTACATGATCGCGATCCGGTCCGAGAACTCCACCAGCAGCGAAAGGTCGTGCGTGATGAACAGGACCGAGAAGCCCAGCCGCTCCCGCAGTTCCACGAGCTGGCCGAGGATCTGGCGCTGCATCACGACGTCGAGCGCGGTGGTCGGCTCGTCCATGATGACCACGCGCGGCTCCAGCGCGAGCGCCATCGCGATCATCACGCGCTGGCGCATGCCGCCGGAGAGCTGGTGCGGGTAGGCCTCCAGCCGGTCGGCCGAAATCCCGACCAGCTTGAGCAGGTCGCGAGCGCGGGCCACCCGCCCCGACCGCGTCGACCGCGGTTCGTGCGCCTTGATGACGTCGACGAGCTGGGTGACGACCTTGTGCACCGGGTTCAGCGAGTTCATCGCGCCCTGGAACACGATGGACGTCTCCGCCCAGCGGAAGTCGCGCAGCTGCTTGTCCGTCAGCTTCAGGACGTCGTAGGGCTCGCCGTCGGCGGGGTGGTAGAGCACCTGGCCGCCGCGGATCACGCCCGGCGGCGCCAGCAGCCGCGTCAGCCCGTAGGCCAAAGTGGACTTCCCGCTGCCGCTTTCCCCGGCCAGACCGAGGACTTCGCCGCGGTGCAGCGTCAGGTGCACGTCCCGGACCGCGCGCACGGCCTCGTCGCCGACGCCGTAGTCGACGTCCAGGCCCTTGATCTCCAGGACCGGGTCCATCATGACTGTTCCTCCCGCCCGAGCACGGGCGTGAAGCCCACGCGCATGCGATGCGTCCGTCCGTCGGCGCCCTTGACGCGCGCCTTGCCGCTGCCGCGCAGCCGCGGGCTGACGAACTCGTCGATGCCGAAGTTGAGCAGGGACAGCGCGGTGCCGAGGATCGCGATCGCCAGCCCGGCCGGCACGAACCACCACCACGCGCCCTGCGCGAGGGCCTGCTGGCTCTGCGCCCAGAACAGGATCGTGCCCCAGTTCCAGTTGGACAGTCCGGAGACGCCGACGAACGCGAGCGTGATCTCCGACATCACGGCGAAGATCACCGTGCCGACGAAGCTGGACGCGATCACCGCGGTCAGGTTGGGCAGGATCTCGAAGAAGATGATCCGCCACGTCGACTCGCCGGTCGCCCGGGCCGCTTCGACGTATTCCCGGCCTCTCAACGAAAGTGTCTGTGCGCGCAGGACTCGCGCGCCCCACGCCCACGACGTGAACCCGATGATCACCGCCACCAGGTAGTCGCCGCCGGTGGGCACCGCGCTGCCGATGATGATGATCAGCGGCAGCGCCGGGATCACGAGGAACACATTGGACAGTGCGGACAGTCCTTCGCCCGGTGTCCCGCCGAGGTAGCCGGACGTCACGCCGACGATCACGGCGAGGATCGTCGCCACGATCCCGGCGGTCAGCCCGACGAGCATGACGCTGCGCGTGCCGACCAGCACCTGGCTGAAGATGTCCTGGCCGAGGTGGGTGGTGCCGAACCAGTGCCGCCCCGACGGCCCCTCCAGCAGGTCGTTGCTGCGCGCCGACGGGTCGTACGGCGCGATCCACTCCCCGATGACCGCGATCACCACGAAGAAGACGATGACGGCGAGCCCGGTGACGGTCTTGCCACCGGTCAGGAACCGGAACCGGCGGCGCTTCGCCCGGCCGGCGATCGCGTCGACGGGGAGAGCTTGGGCGGCTTTGACGTCCGCCGCGGGTACGGCCATGTCAGCTCTCCTTCCGGGTGCGGGGGTCGAGCGCGAGGTAGGCGACGTCGGCGAACAGGTTCGCCACCAGCACCGACAGCGTGATGATCAGGAAGATGCCCTGCATCAGCGGGTAGTCCTGCGAGCCGACCGCCTGGAACAGCTGGTAGCCGACGCCGGGGTAGGAGAAGACGATCTCCACCAGCAGCGTGCCGCCGACGATGAACCCGAGCGCCAGCGCGAAGCCGGACACACTCGGCAGCAGCGCGTTGCGCGCGGCGTACCCGACCATCACCCGGCGCTCGGGCAGGCCCTTGGCGTGCGCGACGGTGACGTAGTCCTCCGACGCGACGGTGACCATCATGTTGCGCATGCCCAGGATCCAGCTGCCCATCGAGCTGATCAGGATGGTGATCGCGGGCAGCAGGCTGTGCTGGATCGCGCTGCCGATGAACCCGCCGTCCCAGCCGGGCACCACACCCGGGTCGTAGCCGCCGGACGACGGGAAGAAGCTGCCCGGACCGGCCAGCAGCGCCAGCGCGATCAGGCCGAGCCAGAAGTACGGGATCGACGAGAGGAACGTCGTCACCGGCAGCAGGCCGTCGACCCACGAGCCGCGCTTCCAGCCGGCCACCACGCCGAGCCCGGTGCCGAGCGCGAAGCCGACGATCGTGGTGATGCCGACCAGGATGATCGTCCACGGCAGGCTGTCGCCGATCAGCTCCGAGACCGGCGACGGGAAGAACGTGAACGAGATCCCGAGGTCACCGCGGAAGAGCTGGCCCCAGTAGTCGAAGTACTGGGAGATCAGGCTTTCGTTCTTGTCCAGCCCGAAGAGCGTGTACAGCGACTGCATCGCTTCCGCGCTGATCATGCCCTGGTTCTTGGCGATCAGCGACTGCACCGGGTCGCCGGGGATCAGCCGCGGGATGAAGAAGTTGATGGTGACGGCGGCCCACGCGGTGAAGACGTAGAAGGCCAGCCGCTGCAGCAGGAACCTCATCGGGCGGCTCCGTCGTACAGCCAGCACGCGGCCCAGTGGCCGGGCGCGTCGTCGACCTCGAACCGCGGCGGCAGGTCGGTCTTGCACCGCTCCATCGCGACCGGGCAGCGCGGGTGGAACCGGCAGCCCGGCGGCGGGTCGATCAGGCTCGGCGGCTCGCCGGCCCCGCGCTCGGCGGGCACCTCGCCGGGGTCGAGCTCGTCGCTCCCGCCGGCCAGCCGGTCGGGGTCGGGCGCGGAGTCGATGAGCAGCCGCGTGTACGGGTGCGCCGGGTTCTGCGTGATGGTCTCGCTGTCGCCGCCCTCGACCATCCGGCCCGCGTACATCACCATCGTCTCGTCGGCGAAGTAGCGCGCCGACGCGATGTCGTGCGTGATGTACAGGATCGCCAGCTCCAGGCGCTCCTTGAGGTCCCGCAACAGGTTCAGCACGCCGAGCCGGATGGAGACGTCCAACATGGACACCGGCTCGTCGGCCAGCAGCGCCTCCGGGTCGGCGCCCAGCGCCCGCGCGATCGCGACGCGCTGGCGCTGCCCGCCGGACAGCTCGTGCGGGAACTTGTCGATGTACCGCTCCGGCGGCGTCATCTGCACGCGGGAAAGCAGTTCGTGCAACGACTTCTCGAGGTCGTCGCCCGCCCGGCCGTGGATCTTCAGAGCCCGCGTCAGGTGGTAGCGCACGGTGTGCACCGGGTTCAGCGACGCGAACGGGTCCTGGAAGATCATCTGCACCCGCCGGGCGTAGGCGCGGAACGCCCGGCCACGGCGGATGTTCACGGTCTCGCCGTGCAGCCGGATGTCCCCGCCGGTGCGCGGGTAGAGCCCCGCGAGCAGGCGGGCGACCGTCGACTTGCCCGAGCCGGACTCGCCGACCAGCGCGGTGACCCGGCCCCGCCGGAGCATCAGGGTCACGTCGTCGACGGCCTGGACGGCCCGCCGCGGGCCGGCCAGCGCGGCGCGGCCCTTCCGCCGGACCGGGAAGTGCTTGGTGAGCCCGGCCGCCTCGAGCACCACCTCGCTCGAGGTGGGGAGGCCCCCCTCCGACCCGACGGCGATGGGGTCGGAGGGGGCGGGGGCGGCCGCGTCGCCGCGGCCGTCCCCGTGTTCAGTCGTCACAACCGAGTCCGCCATAGGTCAGGCCGCGGGCTTCAGGTGCAGGACGATGTCGAGCGCGTTGCGCAGCGTGGGCTGCGCCGGGCCGTACGGGTTGGCCTCGTCCGGCCAACCGACCCAGTTCTTCGTGCTGTACTCGCCGCCCGAGTTCGCCGCCGACGTCGGGATCATCGGCTGCTGGTCGATCATGATCTTCTGCAGCGTCGCCATGGCGGCGGTGCGGGCGGCGTCGTCCTCGGCGTTGGCGTAGGTCGCGAGCGCCTGGGTCGCCTCGTCGTTCTTGTAGCGGCCGTAGTTGCCGTTGATGCCACCCTGGCCGGTCGGCTTGTAGCGGCTGCCGTCCATGACGTCGCGGTACATGTCGTACGGCGTCGCACCGTCGTTGGTCCAGTGCATCAGACCCTCGAAGTCACCGGTGTCGACCGACTTGATCCACGCGTCCTGGTTCATCTTCTCGACCGTCGCGGTGATGCCGATCTGCGACAGGTTGTCCTTGATGATCTCCAGGTCGGTGATGTAGTCCGACCAGCCCGACGGCACGGTGAGCTTGAGGGTGACCGGCTTGCCGCCCGGGTCCGTCAGCTTGTCGCCAGTGAACTTGTAGCCCGCGCCGGTGAGCTGCGCCTTGGCGGCCGGGACGTCGACCTTGACCGTCTGGCCCTTGTACTGCGGCGCGATGAACGGGTCGCCCGCCGGCGTCGGGATGCCGGTGACCTGGTCGTTCTTCGGGTAGAAGTAGCCGGCCTCACCCTGGTTGAAGATGTCGTCGCGGTTGATCACCTTGCTGACCGCCTGACGCAGCTTCGCGTCGTTCCACGGGGCCTTCTCGGTGTTGAACCACAGGCCGTGGACGGCCAGCTGCGCGGGGAACCACAGCTTGTAGTGCTGCGGGTCCTTGTTCGTGTAGACGGCCTTGTAGTTCGGGATGAAGACGAAGCTCCACTCCGACGCCCCGCTGACCAGCGCCGCGACCTGCGCGTTGTTGTCGGTGTAGGAGGTGTAGCGGATCTCCTTGACCTTCGGCGCTTCCTGCCAGTAGCCGGTGTCGCGCCGGGTGACGATCATCGTCTGCGGCGTGGCCGACTTGAGCGTGTACGGCCCGGTGCCGATCGGGTTCTTCACGGTGTCGAGCGCCGGGTCCTTGATGCCCTGCCAGGCGTGCTTCGGCACGACGAGCGTCTGCAGGATCTTGACCTGGTTGACGAACTGCGAGCTGTCGAAGCCCAGCGTGACCTGGTTGCCGGCCGCGGTGATGTCCTTGAACGGGACCGCGTCGACGTTCAGCGCCTTGTTGTCGCGCAGGAGCTGGAACGTGTAGGCGACGTCCTCGGCGGTCATCGGCTGGTTGTCGGAGAACTTGACGCCGTCACGGACGGTCAGGACGAGCTTCTTGTAGTTGTCCGACCAGTCCCACTTCGTCGCCAGCCACGGCTTGCCGGGCTCCTGCGGCTTGACGCGGTTGAGCATGACCAGGGGTTCGTAGATCATCCACCGGTAGCCCATGTTCGACAGGGCGGACGTCTCGAGGAACGGGTTGTTGTTCTCCGACTGCGGGCCGTCCGGCTTCCCGACGTTGAGCACGGCGTTCGGGTTGCTCTGACCTGCGTCGGAGCTGCTGCTCCCGCACGCGGTCAGGCCACCCAGGGCCATTACTGCCACTAGCGCTGCGACTACTGCGCGCTTGGCTCGCATCGGTTCCTCCTACTGTCATCGACGACGTGCGTGGTGTCGACTGGTAGCGAGCCCCGACCGCCGGCGACCGAACGACGCCCAGAAGTCAACCCGGGTGACTCGGGTCACGTCAATAACACGGCGGTAACGTTTTGTACCTAAGTTTAAGTAATAAAAGAACTGGCGGTCTGGACCTGTCGGTAGCACTACTCCTTGCGACGCAAGGGTTTCAGCCGGTCCGGCCACCCGTGGCGAGCAGCTGCGCGACCGGCAGGGTGGCCGCGCCGAGCGCGACCGCCTCGGGCCCGAGCCTGCCGAGGACGACCTCGGTGCGTCCGGCCAGGTAGTCGAGGGCGTGCCGGCTCACCGCGTCGCGCACGGCGGGCAGGATCGCCGGACCCATGATCGCCCCCGCGGCGCCGGAAAGCACCACCCGATCCGGGCTGAGCAGGTTGATCAGGTTCGCGATGCCGATCCCGAGGTATTCGGCGGCCTCGGCGAGCACGTCGGCGGCCGGGCCCTCGACAGCCGCCTCGGCGACGATGCGGGCCAGCTCGGCGTCGCTTTCGTCCCCGATGACCGGTTCCTTACCGACCCGGTCGGCGTAGTGGCGGACGACCGCCTCGGTACCGACGTAGGCCTCCAGGCAGCCGTACGAGCCGCAGCGGCAGGCCGCCCCGCCCGCCCTGACGACGGTGTGGCCCCACTCGCTGGTCGTGATGTCCGGGTGCGAGCGCCCGGCCGTCGCGACGGCGGCCCCCACGCCCACGCCGAGCAGGGCGACGATGGCGCGTTCGGCGCCCCGGCCGGCGCCGCGCCAGGTTTCGACCTGACCGAGGGTGCGGGCGCGGTTGTCCAGGTGCAGCGGCGCCTCGATGTGCGGGCGGATCAGGTCGGCGAAGGCCACGCCGCGCCAGCCGAGGGTGGGCGCGTGCACGATCCCGCCGTCGCGGACCGCGCCGGGCACGCCGATGCCGACGCCGAACACCGCGTCCGGTTCGCCGCCTTCGAGCACTTCCGCGATGCCGGTTCGCACCAAACCGGCCACTTCGTCCGGATCCAGCCGGGTGCCGACGAGCGGGTGACGCACCGTGCCGAGCGTCCCGAGCGCGCAGTCGAACAGGCCGACTTCGACGTGCGTCTCGCTGACGTCGACACCCACGACGTGGCCGAAGTCGGGCCGCACGGCCAGCAGCGTCCGGGGCCGCCCGCCGTCGGATTCGACCGAGCCGGCCTCCGCGACGACGCCGTCCGCGATGAGCTCGGAGACGACGTTGGTAACGGTGGCGGCCGAAAGTCCCGATTCAGCTACTAGCTCCAGCCTGCTGACGGGGCCTCGGAGGTACAGGGAGGAGAGGAGTGCCGCGCGGTTGTGCCGCCGGAGGTCTCTGGTCGTCTGGCGTACCACCTGGGTCACCGTGGGGATTGTGCCAGACCACCCCCGCTTTTCGGGGGGTCCGGGGGGCGGAGCCCTCCGGCGGGGGGTACGGGGGTTCGACCCCCGGGCACCACAGTGCGACCATCAGTTCGGGACTTAGTTCACTACTTAATACATAGCCATAACTTACGGCGATCGGGCATCCTGTCAGGAGCCGGTAAGAGTTCAGATGGGTTGCCCATGGCGAGCAAGCGCACCACCGTCCGTGATCTGCGGAGGCACAACCGTTCCCTCCTGCTGTCGAAACTGTACTTCGACGGCCCGCTGTCGCGGCACGAACTCAGCCAGCTCACCGGATTGAGTGCGGCGACGGTCAGCAACGTGACCGCCGAACTGGGCGAAGAACGGCTCATCACGGAGGCGGGGCAGGTCGAGTCCGACGGCGGCCGGCCGCGCGTGCTGCTGCGCGTCGACCCGGCGTACGGGCACGTCGCGGGCGTCGACATCGGGGAAACGGGCGTCAAGGTCGAGCTGTTCGACCTGGCGATGAACCGCCTCGCGACGGTCGAGCACCCCCTGCCGAAGGCACCGGACCCGGCGACGGCGGTCGAGCAGGTGACGTCCGGGCTGCGGGAGGTGTTCGCGAGCGCGGGCATCGACGACTCGGCGGTATTGGGCGTCGGCATCGGCGTGCCGGGCACGGTCGAGCAGGGCGCGCGGGTCCTGGTCCACGCGCCGACGGTCGGCTGGGACGCGGTGCCGTTCGTCGCGCTGCTGCAGGACGCCGGCGTCACGCTCCCGCTGTTCATCGACAACGGCGCGAAGACGCAGGGCCAGGCGGAGATGTGGTTCGGCGCCGGCCGCGGGGCGAAGCACGCGGTGATAGCGCTGATCGGCTCGGGCGTCGGCGCGGCGGTGGTGACGGACGGAACGACGTACCGGGGGTCGACGAGCAGCGCGGGCGAGTGGGGCCACACGACGATCGCGTACGGCGGGCAGGACTGCCGCTGTGGAGCGCGCGGGTGCCTGGAGGCGTACATCGGCGCGGGCGGGGTGCTGGCCCGGTACCGGCGGGTGCGCGGCAAGGACGTCCCGGGCGAGGACGAGCAGGCCCAGTTCGCGGCCCTGCTGGAGGCGGCCCCGAAGTCCAAGGCGGCGGCGCGGGTGCTCGACGAAACGGCGGGGTACCTCGGCGCGGGGATCGCGAACTTGATCAACCTGTTCAACCCGGAGCGCATCGTGATCGGCGGGTGGGCCGGGCTGGCGCTGGGCGAGCAGCTGCTGCCGCGAATCCGCGAAGCGGCGAGCGAGCACGCATTGCGGCACCCGTTCAGCCAGACGTCGATCCAGCTGGGATCGCTGGGGCTGGACGCGGTGGCCACAGGAGCGGCGACGTTGCCGGTGGCGGACCTGCTCGACCAGGGCGCGACGTCGAGGATCGCGAAGCCGGGAGCCCCGAGCTCCGACGCGGCCTGAGGCGGCTCCACAGGCGAGCCACCTCGAGAACAAGCACCGACGAGAACCCAGACCCCCGCGCACCCCGATCCGAAGCCACAACACGGCCGGCAGCGCCGGGTCAAGGCATCTTTCCCGCCTTGACCCGGTGTTGCCGACCGTAGTCACAATGACAGCTTCGGGGTGCCGGAAGGCACACCACGGAGTACACCCCAGCCAACCGTGCCCCGCTGATCGGGAACCTCTTCCGCCACCAACCCACCCTTAATTCGGGTTGAAAAAAAATGACCGGCCGACGGTTGCCCGGCTTGTCTGGACCATGCATACTTTGTTGCCAGGCACAACAAAGGTCTGAACCACCTCACGCCCCACCCCCGCCCCCGGGTCGTGAAGCCGGTCGAGCCTGCCGCCGCCCCGGCATGCGAGGCCACCTCCCCCCTCCCCGCGTTCCGTGCTGCGCGCGGAACGCCGGTCCCCCCGGTGAGAGAGGCGACAACGATGTCCACCTCGTTCCGAAAGTTCCGAAGAGCAGCGGCACTCTTCGCCGCTGCCTCGCTGCTGTTCGTCGGACAGCAAGCGCTGAGCGCACCCGCCGCCGAAGCCGCGGCCACCTTCACCGACGACTTCAACGGCCCCGCGGGCGCCGCCGTCGACGGGTCGAAGTGGCAGCTCGAAACCGGCGACAACGTCAACAACCACGAGCGGCAGTACTACACGTCGGGCACCAACAACGCCCAGCTCGACGGCCAGGGCCACCTCGTCATCACCGCCAAGAAGGAAAACCCCGGCAACTACAACTGCTGGTACGGCCGCTGCGAGTACACCTCCGCGCGGCTCAACACGGCCGGCAAGTTCACCCAGGCCTACGGCCACTTCGAGACGCGCATGAAGCTCCCGCGCGGGCAGGGCATGTGGCCGGCGTTCTGGATGCTCGGCGGCGGCAACTGGCCGACCGACGGCGAGATCGACATCATGGAGAACGTCGGGTTCGAGCCGAACACCGTGCACGGCACCATCCACGGCCCCGGCTACTCCGGCGCCGGCGGCATCGGCGCGGGCTACAGCGGCCCCAACTTCTCCGACGACTTCCACACCTACGCCATCGACTGGGCCCCCAACCAGATCAAGTGGTACGTCGACGGCAACCTCTACCAGACGCGCACGCCGTCCGACCTGAACGGCAACCGCTGGGTCTACGACCACGGCTTCTTCCTCATCATGAACCTCGCCGTCGGCGGGTACTGGCCGGGCGACCCCAACAGCAGCACGCAGTTCCCGCAGCAGCTGGTCGTCGACTACGTCCACGTCACCAACGACGTCGGCGGCGGCACCCCGCCGAGCGGGCGCACCGGGCGGATCACCGGCATCGGCGGCAAGTGCGTCGACGTCGCGGGCGCCAGCAGCGCGAACCTCACGCCGATCCAGATCACCGACTGCAACGGCAACGCCGCGCAGAACTGGACCATCGGCACCGACGGCACGATCCGCGCCCTCGGCAAGTGCATGGACGTCAACGCCGCCGGCACCGCCGACGGGACAGCGGTGCAGCTCTACGACTGCAATGGAACCGCCGCCCAGCAATGGGCGATCAGCGGGGCCAAGGACATCGTGAACCCCAACGCGAACAAGTGCCTCGACGCCACCGGCAACAGCTCGGCGAACGGCACCCGTCTGCAGATCTGGACCTGCGGCGGCGGCGCCAACCAGAAGTGGACCACTCCCTAGTCGGCTCACCGGGATAGGCGGGCCCCGCCCGGCTCGCCTATCCCTTCACAATTCCCTTCCCCCACAAGGAGAATTCAAGTGCGGCGATTTCTCGTCGCGCTAATGGGGTGTGCCCTGTTAGCGCTTTCCTTCCTCACCACCGGCTCCGCCCAAGCCGCCGTCGAGGCCGGACCGTCCGCGAGCCAGCTGCTCGCGAAGACGACTTCCTGCCAGCAGATCTCGAACGGCAAGTACTCCTTCGACGAAGGCGGCGCGGCGACCGTGCCCGTCTGCCAGGCCAACGGCGCGGTGTTCTTCAAGGCCGACATGGACATCGACTGCGACGGTGTCCGAACCACACAGTGCAACGAGAACACCGACTGCTGCTTCTACCCCGACACCGCGTTCCACACCTCGACCGACCAGCCGCTCAACGCGGCGCAGCTGCCCTACATCGTGCTGCCGCAGCCGACGTCCACTTGGGACTATCGCAACTACGGCATCGACGGCGGCTCGGTCGTGGCGGTGATCTACAACAACCAGGTCACCTACGCCGTGGTCGGCGACACCGGCCCGACGAGCATCATCGGTGAGGCGTCCTACGCGACCGCGGTCAACCTCGGCATCAACCCCGACCCGAGCAACGGCGGCACCGAGGGCCCGGTGACGTACATCGTGTTCCCGAACACGCACGTCAACCCGATCGAGAACCACACCAACGCCACCAGCCTCGGCGAGCAGGTCGCCACGCAGTTCGCCGGCGGCACCACCACGCCGCCCACCGGCGGCGGCGGGCAGATCACCGGTATCGGCGGCAAGTGCGTCGACGTGAACGCGGCCAGCAGCACCAACGGCACCGCCGTCCAGCTCTACGACTGCAACGGCTCGAACGCTCAACAGTGGACGGTCGGCACCGACGGCACGATCCGCGCGCTCGGCAAGTGCCTCGACGTCACCAGCGCGGGCACCACGAACGGCACCACGGTCCAGTTGTGGGACTGTAACGGATCCAACGCCCAGAAGTGGTCGGCCAACGGCTCGCAGAACCTCGTGAACGCCGGTTCCGGCAAGTGCCTCGACGCCACCGGCAACACCTCCGCCAACGGGACCCGGCTCCAGATCTGGACCTGCGGGTCCGGCGCGAACCAGAAGTGGACGCTCCCATGAGGAAACGCTCTCTCGCAGCCCTCTTAGGCGTGACCGCGCTCGCCGCGGCCACCTTCGCCGTGCCCGCGCAGGCCGCGGGCGAAACCGTGAACGTCTGGCTCACCACCACAGACGACGCCAAGGGTGTCAACGTCACCCGCGGCCTGCAGCAGCAGACGCCGATCAGCTTCACCGCGGGCACCGGCACCGGCGGCCAGACCATCAACGTCAACGAAAACACGACGTACCAGCAGTTCGAAGGCGCCGGCGCGTCGTTCACCGACTCCGCCGCGTGGCTGCTCAACTCGAGCAACCTGCTCAGCGCCAGCACCCGCAACTCGGTCATGCAGAAGCTGTTCGACCCCAATGCGGGCATCGGCATCAGCTTCCTGCGCAACCCGATCGGCGCGTCGGACATCGCACGCTACAGCTACACGTTCGACGACGTGCCCGCCGGGCAGACCGACCCGAACCTGACGAAGTTCTCCATCGCGCACGACCAGACCGACGTCCTGCCACTGACCAAGCAGGCGCTGCAGCTCAACCCGCAGATCAAGGTCATGGCGTCGCCGTGGAGCGCGCCGCCGTGGATGAAGGACAACGACAGCTACCTGCTCGGCTGGGTCGAGTCGCAGTTCTACCCGGCGTACGCGCAGTACTTCGTCAAGTACGTCCAGGCCTACCAGGCCGCCGGCGTGCCGATCAACTACCTGTCGGTGCAGAACGAGCCGACGTGCTGCGCGAGCTACCCGTCGACCAACTGGAACGGCGCGGGGCTGGCGTACTTCACCAAGACCAACCTGCTGCCCGCGCTGCAGAACGCCGGTCTGTCCACAAAGGTCCTCGCACTCGACTGGAACTGGGACCAGTACCAGTCCTTCGCGGCGCCCACAATGGACGACGCGGCGATCCGCAGCCACCCGAACTTCGGCGGCATGGCGTGGCACGGCTACGGCGGCAACGTCTCGCAGCAGACGACCGTGCACAACCAGTACCCGAGCGTGAACGCGTACTCGACCGAGCACTCGGGCGGCACCTGGGTGTCGAACCAGCAGGCCGAGGACATGACGAACATCGTCGACTACACGCGCAACTGGAGCCGCTCCGTCACCAAGTGGAGCCTGGCGATGGACCAGGCGCACAACCCGCACAACGGCGGCTGTGACACCTGCACCGGCCTGGTGACCGTCCACAATGGAGACGGACGCAACGGCCAGGTCGACTACACCGTCGAGTACTACACGATGGGTCACCTGACGAAGTTCGTGAAGCCGGGCGCGTACCGGATCGACTCGAACGACAACTCGACCGTCCGCAACGTCGCCTGGAAGAACCCGGACGGCTCGAAGGCGCTCGTCGCGTACAACACCAGCACGGGCAACCAGAGCGTGCGCGTGAACTGGGGCAACTCCTCGTTCACCTACACCCTGCCGGGCCACACGTCGGCGACGTTCACCTGGGCGGGCAACCAGGGCACCGGCGGCGGGGGTGGCACCGGCAAGACCGGCCCGATCACCGGCCTCGGCGGCAAGTGCCTGGACGTCGCGAACGCCAGCGGCGCGAACGGTGCGGCCGTGCAGTTGTACGACTGCAACGGCTCGGGCGCACAGCAGTGGACGGTCGGCACCGACGGCACGCTCCGCGCGCTGGGCAAGTGCCTCGACGTGACCGGACAGTCCACAGCGGACGGTGCCCAGCTGCAGCTGTGGGACTGCGGCGGGACAGCCAACCAGAGATGGGCGGCAACGGCGGCCAAGGACATCGTCGGGGCGGCGTCGAGCAAGTGCCTCGACGCGACCGGAAACACGAGTGCGAACGGCACCCGGCTGCAGATCTGGACCTGCACCGGCGCCGCCAACCAGAAGTGGAACGTGCCCGCATGAAGAAACGAGTATTGGCAGCGGTGGGCGGCCTGATCGCCGCGTCCGCCGTGGTCCTCCTCCCCGGCGCCGCGCAGGCGGCGACCGGGCCGATCACCGGCATCGCCGGCAAGTGCGTCGACGTCAACGCGGCCAGCAGCGCCAACGGCACCGCGATCCAGCTCTACGACTGCAACGGCTCGAACGCGCAAGCGTGGACGACCGGCAGCGACGGATCGCTGCAGGCTCTGGGCAAGTGCCTCGACGTCACCAGCGCGGGCACGGCGAACGGCGCCCTGATCCAGCTCTGGGACTGCAACGGCTCCAACGCCCAGAAGTGGACGGCCAACGCGGCGAAGAACCTCGTCAACACCGGGTCGGGCAAGTGCCTCGACGCGACCGGGAACTCGTCCGCGAACGGCACCCGGCTGCAGATCTGGACGTGTGCGAGCACGGCCAACCAGCAGTGGACGCTCCCGTCCGGCGGCACGACCCCGCCGCCGACCGGGCCGGGCGTGATGGCCGTCGCGCCGTACCTCTACAACGGCTGGGGCAACCCGCCGAGCCCGCAGACGATCCAGAACGCCACCGGCGTCAAGTGGTTCACGCTGGCGTTCGTCCTGTCCAACGGCTACTGCAACCCGCAGTGGGACGGTGGCCGGGCGCTCACCGGCGGCGTCGACCAGAACACGGTCAACGCGGTGCGCGCGGGCGGTGGCGACGTCATCCCGTCGTTCGGCGGCTACTCCGGCAACAAGCTGGAGTCGTCGTGCGGCAGCGCGGGTGAGCTGGCGTCGGCGTACCAGAAGGTGATCAACGCCTACGGCCTCAAGGCGATCGACATCGACATCGAGGCCGACGCCTACAGCAACCCGACGGTGCAGCAGCGCACGGTCGACGCGCTGAAGACGATCCGGGCGAACAACGCGGGCATCAAGCTGTACGTCACGTTCGGCACCGGGCAGTCCGGTCCGGACAACAGCCTGGTCAACCGGGCGGCGCAGTCCGGGCTCACGGTCGACGGCTGGACGATCATGCCGTTCGACTTCGGCGGCGCCGGCCAGAACATGGGCACGCTCACCCAGCGCGCGGCCGAGGGCCTCAAGAACGTCGTCAAGTCGGCTTACGGCTACGACGACGACACGGCCTACCGGCACATGGGCATTTCGTCGATGAACGGCATCACGGACAACAGCGAGACAGTCACGTTGAACGACTTCACCACCATCCTGGCCTACGCGAACCAGCACCACCTGGCCCGGTTGACGTTCTGGTCGGCCAACCGCGACCGCCCCTGCCCCGGGGCGTACCCGAACGACGACACGTGTTCGGGCGTTTCCCAGCAGGCGTGGGACTTCACGAGGATCTTCGCCCGCTACGCCGGCTGACGCTCCACCCAAAGCCGTGAAGGCCTCCTTACCGGCCATAAGAGCCGGTAAGGAGAGCCGCGTGAGCTCGCAGCCGACGCCCCGGACGGTCTGCGGCGCTTCGACTCCCTCTTCGGC